>JBCCQN010000051.1:0-41864 GCA_039024315.1 Bacteroidota bacterium | reverse complement strand
GCTATTACGGCTAGTAGCCCTTATCAAGTCCGTTACCGAGCCTTGGGGAGTAGTAATTGGGTTTCGCTAGTCGCGAACGATACCTTCTTAGTCGTCAATGCTTTGCAGGCCTGCACCGATTATGAATTTCAAGTTGCACCCGCTTGCGCCCCTGCGGATAATTTCGTCTTTACGCAGCAATTTAGTACTGATGGATGTTGCGAGGCACCCAGTGGCTTAAGCCTACTCGCAAATACAGATTCTAGCCTAAGCCTTAGCTGGGACGGAGTGTTCGGCGCAGACGACTACCGCTTTGAATACCGAGCCCTTGGAGAAAGTGATAGGACCTTATTAATCGCTAGTGATACTACCTTTACCCTTACGGGCCTTAGTGAATGCACTGCCTATGAAATCCGAGTGGGTAGCACTTGTGGTGGTATACAAAACGCCTTCTCAGCTCCGATTCAAGCTAACACTGGCAATTGCGCTTGTACGGGGGATGCATATTGTAGGATCAATTTCGGTTCTGCTAATGGGGAGTGGATTGATAGTGTCCAAATAGGCGACTTTGCCTACAAAAGTGGGCAAAATAATGGTTATGGCTACTTCCCAAACTTATGTTTTAGCCTAGATCGGGACTCTACTTATGCGGTTCGACTGGAGCCGGGCTATGCTTCTTTTAACTTTAGAGAAGCCTGGCGCATCTGGATAGATCTCAATCAAGATGGCGATTTTGAAGATGCTGATGAGTTGGTGTTTGACCCCAATGTAGCTTCGGATACGGTGCTTGATGGCAGTTTGACAGTGCCCAGTACGGCTTTTGCTGGACCTACACGGATGCGGATTGCTATGCAGTTTGCGGGCTTTTCTGGGATCAATAATCCTGAAAGCTGTGAGTCGCCAGACTTTGGGGAGTTTGAGGATTATTGTGTTACGATAGTGGTGCCCAATCAAAGCTGCGCGGCGCCTTGTTTACTTAATCTAAGCCCAGGAGATACGAGTACAACTCTGCTAGCTACTTGGGAGGGAAATCCGACCGATAGCTACCGTTTGCGTTACCGTGAATTGGGTACCTCTGAATGGTTTTATTTTGATGTCTCTGATACCAGTTTGATCATCGAAAACCTCAATAAGTGTACGAGCTATGGGGTAGGGGTACAGACAATTTGTGGCAGTGATAGTAGTCTTTTCGGACCTACTGATACGCTTACTACCACGGGTTGTACTACTCCCATTGATGAGGTTTTAGATTTGCCTATCAAGGTTTATCCTAACCCCTTCGGGGAACGCTTAGTCATTGAGTCTGAAGTTTGGATTGAAGAGGTAATGCTTTATAATCTTCAGGGGCAGTTGCTCAAAAAGGAAAGGGTAGCAGGCTTAGAGCAAAGTTTAGATATGAGCGAGCTACCTAGCGGTCTGTATGTGTTGAGTGTGAGTACCCTGCGGGGAACGCAACGCCTCAGAATAGTCAAGCAATAGTTATAGCCAACAAAAAAAGCGGTGTAGCAAAGCTACACCGCAATCTATATTTCTACCACTCACTATTTGCGAGGGGCCATGATCATAATCATACGACGGCCTTCCATCCGTGGCTCCATCTCTACTTTTCCGATCTCGTCGAGTTCTTCAGCAAAACGTGCTAGCATGTCACGTCCACGGTCTTTATAGATGATGTTTCGACCGCGAAACTGTACATATGCCTTTAGTTTATTGCCTTCACCCAAAAACTTCTGCGCGTGGCGAAGTTTAAAGTTGAAATCGTGATCATCGGTATTGGGACCAAAACGGATCTCCTTAAGAGTTACTGTGTGTTGCTTCGCTTTATTAGCCTTCTCACGTTTCTTTTGCTCATAGCGAAACTTGGAGTACTCTACAATCTTACAAACAGGCGGAACCGCTCTGTCAGCAATCAATACCAAATCAAGGCCAAGGGCATTGGCCATCTTAATCGCTTCCTTGGTAGGATATACGCCATCTTCGGCGCCGTCAAGTTCTTCTTCAAATTCTCCGAGCCCTACTAAGCGTACTTCAGGGGCACGGATTTCCATGTTCATTTTGTGAGGTCTGGTTTCTACCCTACGACCTCGGTTGAATCTTCTAGGTCCTCTTTTTGCCAAATTTTAAATTTTTATGTTTCGTTTTGATAAATGCGAATGTTCAGTCACATAAATATAACTATTCATCCTTCTCAGACAAACGCGCTATTGATAAAATTTGTTACATCTAGGCCATTTCTGGGGCTAATAAGTCGCTTATCGCCTGTTTCAAGTGGGCAATGTAACCATCTATTGTCATGCTTCCCAAATCGCCTTCCTTTCTTTTTCTAACAGAAACCGTGCCTTCTGTAACTTCTTTTTCCCCCACGATGAGCATGTATGGGTATTTGCCGATCTCTGCATCGCGAATTTTACGGCCGATTTTTTCGGCCCTACCGTCAATCTCTGCTCTATATCCAGCCTTTGCTAGCTGTTTCTGGACGCGTTCGGCGTAGCCGTTGAAACGATCACTAATCGGCAATAAAATTGCTTGAGTGGGGGCTAACCAAAGTGGGAAATCTCCCGCAGTATGCTCGATCAACACCGCTACAAATCGCTCTAAAGAACCAAATGGTGCACGGTGAATCATCACCGGACGATGCGGCTTATCATCAGCACCTGTATATTCTAATTCAAAGCGGTCAGGTAGCTGATAGTCAAGCTGAATGGTACCCAGCTGCCACTCACGACGTAAGGCATCACGAACCATAAAGTCCAATTTAGGACCATAGAAGGCTGCTTCGCCCAACTCGGTAACGGTTTCTAGGCCTTTCTCTGCTGCTGCTTCAATAATTGCTTGCTCAGCGGCATCCCATTGTTCCTGACTACCAAAGTATTTGTCAGGATTTTGCGGATCGCGTAAGGAGATTTGTGCTTTGAATTCTTTAAAGTCAAGCACCTTAAAGATGTAAAGCACGATGTCAATCACCTTCTTAAACTCGTCCTTGACCTGATCTTGACGACAGAAGATATGGGCATCATCTTGGGTAAAGCCCCTTACTCGAGTCAAGCCATGTAGCTCCCCACTTTGCTCGTAGCGATATACCGTTCCGAACTCAGCTAAGCGTATCGGAAGATCACGATAGGAGCGGGGACGATTTTTGTAGATCTCACAATGGTGAGGACAATTCATGGGTTTGAGCAAAAACTCTTCGCCTTCATGAGGAGTACTGATAGGCTGAAATGAATCCTTACCATACTTCTCATAATGTCCAGAGGTTACGTAAAGTTCTTTCTTGCCAATGTGAGGGGTCATCACTTGTTGGTAACCGTCTTCTTCTTGTAGCTTCTTGAGGAAGTCAACGAGCGTTTCGCGCAGCTGAGTGCCTTTTGGGAGCCACAAGGGAAGCCCCATGCCTACGGTCTCAGAAAAAGTGAAAAGCTCTAGCTCTTTTCCAATCTTGCGGTGATCACGCTTTTTCGCTTCTTCGAGCATCTCGAGATACTCGTTGAGTTCTGATTTCTTCGGAAAAGAAATTGCGTAAAGGCGGGTCATTTGAGGATTGTTTTCATCCCCTCTCCAGTAAGCTCCGGCAGTACTAAGGATTTTTACAGCCTTAATTACTTTGGAATTAGGAATATGTGGTCCTCTACAGAGGTCAGTGAAATTGCCAGAATGGTAAAGTGTAATATTTCCATCCTCCAATCCTTCGATCAGTTCCACCTTATACTCATTGCCTTTATCGGCATAATGCTTGGCGGCTTCAGCTTTACTAACGTCTCTACGTTCAAAAGTTTCACCTGAACGAGCTAGCTCAATAAACTTCTTCTCAATCTTGGCAAAATCGTGAGCCCCAAACTCATAGTCGCCAAAATCAATATCGTAATAGAAGCCTCGCTCAATCGCTGGCCCGATACCAAGCTTAACGCCTGGATAAAGCGCTTCGACGGCCTCAGCCAGAATGTGCGCAGAAGAATGCCAGAACGTCGCTTTGCCTTCTTCATCGCGCCACGTGAGAATCGCTGCTGTTCCATTCGTTTCTAATGGACGATTAAGGTCGCGTACTTCACCGTTAAACTTGATAGACAGGGCATTACGAGCCAAACCTTCGGATATGTCGCGAGCGACTTCCATCCCAGTTGTCCCTTTTCCATAGGAGCGAGTGGATCCGTCGGGTAGGCTAATCTGAATTTGTTCTGACATGATTATTTATTTTCAGCGCGCTAATTTACGATTCCCATTTACGGCTTGCAATAATGTTGGGTTCTAAATCAAGGTAATGCCGGTAAAATCTTAGCTTCCATACATGCTAAATTTTTGTAGCTTTGCCCTATGAGCAACTATATCGTCTCAGCCCGTAAGTATCGTCCTGGCACTTTTGCCTCAGTGGTTGGCCAAAGCCACATCACCAACACCCTACGTAGTGCGATACTGCTGGATCAATTAGCACATGCATTTTTGTTTTCCGGCCCGCGTGGGGTAGGGAAGACGACTTGTGCGCGGATTCTGGCTAAGGCGATTAATTGCCAAAATCTCCGAGAGGATGGAGAGCCTTGCAATGAGTGTGAGTCATGTAATGCTTATAATCAAGGCAAAAGTCTCAATATTCACGAGCTTGATGCCGCTTCAAATAATAGCGTAGATGATATTCGCAACCTTATTGAGCAGACCCGTTACGTTCCAGTCAACGGAGCAAAGAGTGTCTATATCATTGATGAGGTACACATGCTTTCTCAAGCTGCCTTCAATGCCTTTTTGAAGACCTTGGAGGAGCCACCGCCTCACGTATTGTTTATCCTGGCGACCACGGAGCGTCATAAGATCCTGCCTACAATTCTCTCTCGCTGTCAAAAGCATGATTTCCGTCGCATCAAGGTCGATGATATTGCTAAGCATTTGGAATACATCTCCAAAGCTGAGGAAATCGAATATGAATATTCGGCCTTACAGCAGATTTCGCTCAAAGCAGATGGCGCTCTGCGAGACGGGCTAAGCTTGTATGACCAATTGGTGAGCTTTTCAGGAGGTAAATTGACTTTTGCTTCAGTTCTGCAAAATCTCAACATTCTTGATTACGACTACTATTTCAAAGCGGTGGAGCTGATCCAGGCCCAAGATCACAGTGGCTTGTTATTAGCGCTAAATGAGATTATCGAGAAGGGATTTGAGGCCAAGGATTTTATTGTCGGCCTTACCGAACACTTCCGCAACCTACTGGTAGCAAGAGAGCCTAAAACTGTTGAGCTAATCGAAAGCTCTGAAAATGTAAAAGAGCGATATCTTCAACAAAGCAAGGAGATTGATGCTACCATTTTGCTCAACGCCTTTCATCTTTGTAGCGAAGCAGAGCAAAAAAGTAAGACCGCCACTCATCCTCGTTTGGTGGTTGAATTGGTGTTGATCAAACTTGCCCATATCGCCTCCGCTGTACGGGTTGCTGCTAATGGAAACGGTGCGGCTGAGCTAGTAAAAAAAAAAGCCTGAACACGCCTAGTACTCCCATAACTACGGCCAATAATTTTACAACTCCTCCTCCAAAAACTGATACTCCGCCGCCAAATGCTACGCCTCAAAATGCTAAGCCAATTGCTGAGGCCGTGGCGGATACTAGTAAAAAAACTAGTCCGATACCTGCAAATAATTCTGAAAAACCGAGATTTAGAGGTACTGGGCTCAAAGGATTGGGTGATCTTAACGCTCTGCAAAAAGTAGTCGAAAAGCGTAAGCAACAGCAGCCTCAAAAAGAGCAAGACGAAGAGCCTAAAACCTATGCGATTAACCCTGCTGTTAACCTTTCTTTTGAACAGTTTCAGACCATTTTAACCAGCTTTGTTGACCAGCTCAAAGCAGGAGGTAAAATGAATTTTGCTAGTGCTTTAGAACATGGAGAATCGCGTCTAGAGCATAACTGTTGGCATTATAAGGTGGGAAATCAGTTGTCATTACAAATGATTGAGAAGGAAAAAAACCTTCTTCCTTACTTAAGAACCAAAACGGGCATAAAAGATTTGTTTCTAAAAATCGTAGTTGACGATAACTTGAAACGTCCTGAAGAAAGTATACCCTATAGTCCTGAGGATAAGCTCAAAGTAATGGGCGAAAAAAACCCTGCGCTAAACAAGCTTCAGGAAATATTTAATACGAGAATAATTTATTGAGGAAAGATTTTCCTCCTAATAACTTTCGCTGTTTGCGTTTTTGAAATAATTGTGCTTCATTTGTAATGATTCTTACATCATATTATTTTCGTTCTTAACTAAACAACTTTTTATATAAAAGTTTCTGTGAAAGATTTGCAAGTAGCAATGTTGGGCGATTCGTAGCAAAATAGTCCAAGCGTGTAAATTGTGAATCCTTATTATTTCCATGTTTAACTCCCCATAATTATGCATGAAAACCACGACTCCAAAGCAGATAAACTTGCTAGACTAGAGCAGAGTCTGTTTCAGCTGAGCGACGTGATCCAAAAACATCAGGAGATTGTGCAAAAGCGTTTTAAAGTTTCCGCAGTAGAAATCGACATTTTAAAACTGTTGGAAGCTGAAGGGGACAAAAAGATGAAGGACATTGGCGAAAGAGTGCGTGTCAAACTGAGTAATCTCACCAATATTATCGACCGCCTAGAAGCACAAAGGTTGGTAAAAAGAGTAAACTCAAAGACTGATCGCCGTTCGATCTATGTTCACATCTCCACTAAGGGCAAAAAACTCCTTACTGACTACGCTGAGTTTTTGAGAGAATTATCTACTCGCATGAAACAAGTTATGCAAGAAGATCAATTCGGTATCTTGGTTGATGGCCTTGAAAAAATATCAAAGGTCAGTCTTCCTGGGTATTAATCTAATCGCGAAAAACCTTGCAAAAAAAAACGTTCTGCCTAAGCAGAACGTTTTTTTTGTCATCAATATCTTCTATACACGGACCGCCTTCCGAAATCTACTAGACCAATAACCTTCGTTGAGTGAGTCTTCTCTTACCCCTCTGCTAGTAGTTGAGTGGATAAATCTTACATCTTTCCCCCTGACACTAACTACCATACCGACATGGTTAATTTTAGTCCCATTGCCTTTGGCGTTGAAAAAAACCAAATCTCCGGGGCGTAAATCATTCCGCCGGACCTTGGTGCCACTTTGCGCTAATTGGGCCGCTGTCCTTGGTAAGTCTCTATCTATCACCTGATAGGAAGTAAATACTAAGCCGGAGCAATCCATGCCTCTTTTGGTGGTGCCGCCATATTTGTAAGGAGTGCCAATATAGCTTTGGGCTTCGGCAACGACTTTTTGAATGTCCATTTTGCCTTTTATGTTCCTTTTGCTAGGAGGCGTCGTTTTATTGGGATTGGAGGAGCTAGTGACACTACCTCCGTCTCTTTCACGAGTCAAATAATCGTATTTACGGGCTTGCTTGCTAGGGCTACAAGCCACCATACTCAACATACAACTAAGCAAAATTAGGGAATAAGCAAGTTTTTTCATGTAGGTTAGGATTTGTATCAAAAGAGACAATTATCAAGCCAATATTCCTTTCAAAATGCGGTGAATCCTTTCATCATTTACACCTATTTTACGACTAAATAAACGCTTTGTTGGCTGGAATACACGGCTGATAAAAATACTATTGCTAGCATAACGACCGATAAGAATGTAAAATTATACGTTCAGCTCATAAATATGTCGATTGAACTCAATCGGTGGTTTAGAGCCGTTTTGCATCGCTTTAGGTGACGCTTTGAAGCTTCGTAGCAACCAAGAGGCTCACGCTTGGGAAGCGTTAGTTTTTATGATATTGGTGCAATATTTCGTAATAAATAATCATGAAAAAATCCTATCGTTTGGACAAATTTGCATTTGTTGAATTTCGTTCTCCATGCTTATGCAACAAAATCTACTTCCAAACTCCCCTCTTTCGTCTGGTCAAAAATGTTTGCGAAAAATCTTAATGTCTTCGACACTAATGCTAGTGAACCTTTTGGGGTTCGTTACCGCCATGGCCACTAATCCTGATGGGGATTTAGCAATACAACTGCTAAGCGGGGCTAATCTAGTGGTTGAGTCAAATGCCAATGGACCTGAATTGGTTTACTTAGGAGCCAAAATTACTAATAATGGTGATAACACCCTCACTGACTTAAGCATAAATATTGGAGATTTTGATGCCCAAACGGCAGGGGTTTATCCTGCTCGGACTCATGCGGGACTGAATGGCTCTCTATCCCTAAAACATCTCGGTACGAATTCGACCCTTTCTGATGCTTTTCGCTATATAGGGGATCTGGCACCAGGTGAGAGCAGTGTCCAGTATTGGCTAGTGGAGTATCCACAAACTGATCAAAATGGGACTTTGGTATCCTTGGCTGAAGGCATAGAGGATGACCTCTGGCTGGAATACGATGTTTGGGCTAGCGCCCAAGATGCTGGGGCAGCGCTCATGGCCAATACAAGTCAAAAACTCAATTTTAGATTAGAAGAACGAAAAGCTGATATTTTGGTCAACGAGCCCAATGCTCAAAACATTCCCCCTCAATATGCTGATTTGTTGCAAAGCATCCTTGGTACAGTTGATCAAAACTCAAGTCCTGCGATTGCCGGCCAAAAATTGGTCGTACCCGTTTGGAATCAGTTGGGACAAGTAAAAGAAGGCTTTGATGCCAATGAGGATTTGCTGCCTGATTTCAATGCCTTTTTGCAGCCTGTAGGTCGCCTTGCGACCTTTGATCCTAGCTGTTTCCGCCTTATTCACACTTCTGGCGTCTTACTGCTAGAAGACCCTAACGCCAATATTTCTTTTGTGCCCTTCAATGATCAAATCCATTTTCTCAATATCAACCGAGAAAATGTGAGCGTCATGGCTTTGGTCAATTATGAGTTTATGGTTTTGGGAAATGAGTGTGAGTCTAACTTAAGCCCCTACCAATCAGTAGCCAATTTTTTTGAAAAAGAACGTTTCAACCAAAATTATGGCCATCCAGTAGGGCAACTAAAAGCTGCTCAGCACCCATTTTCGCTACAAGCAAATACCCTTGATAGCGTTCCTCTCGGCCATGCCCTCCCGATACAATACCAATTTGGGCATACCAGTCCTCACGATTTAGGCGTTCCGCGAATAGCGGCTGGTATAAGTGTCCACGCAAAAATCCCTACGGGGACCCATTATTTAGCTGGGTCGGTTACGGGTCTGCAAAATATTTTGTTTTCGACTGACCAAGGGGCGACCTGGCAAACGGAAGAACCTGCCGATGCTAGTTTAGTATCAGATATTCTGTGGTTGCAAAAGTCAAGTATACCACAAGCTGAGATAGTGGAATTGGCTTATCAGTTGAGCATCCCTCCTGACTTCAGCGGAAGTTTCGTAGCTAGCGAGGCGAAGCTTCAAGTGCAAGGAGGCGAGGCCCTTTTAACTACTCAAAAGATTATCCCTATTGCCGGTAATCAGATGCTTGCCGGACAAGTTTTTGCTGATACTGCATCAATTCAAGCCTATGCCAATGGCCAAAAAGAGGCGAATGAATCAGGGCTTGCCAACCTCAAACTGGCGCTTTATTTAGATAGCAATGAAAATGGGATTTTAGATGCCACAGAGCCTCTCCTGCGCACCCAAACAACAGACGCTGATGGCAATTATCAATTTGATGCTTTGCCTGCTGCTACCTTCATTTTGGCCGTAGATACTGATTCAAGTCTGCTCAAAAACGCTTGGATGGCCCCCAATGGTTCTACCCACAAAGCAGTTTCTCTCTCTGCTGGTAACCTGAGTGATTTTAAGATTGCTTTGAGCCCCTTACTCCATTTAGCAACAGACCTCAGGGGGCCAGCTTCGGTGATTGAAGGGGGATTACTTCGCTACCAACTTTCGCTACAACATATGTTTGAGCAGACTAGTCTTTCGCTAACAGCTGCAAAATGGTCTGGATTTTACAATCCGGCTCAATTAGAATTTGTTTCGGCCAATCCGGTACCTACCGAGCTCGATATAGCCAATGGACGTCTTAGTTGGATGAATATGGGGGCGCTACATTCTGGGCAAGAGCAAACTATCGAATTGGTATTTCGTCCGCTTGCTACGAGTTATACCCAAGATTATTTGGTGCAATTAGTGTCAAAAGTTGAAGCTATCAAACTTTCTGATCAGCGCCAGTTTAACGCCCTGACTGATACCCTTCAGCAGCTTGTCAAGCCCAGTGGCAGTATTAGCGGCTATGTGTGGAATGATTTCTCTGGCAGTGTAGCGGGTTGGTATGGTAGTAATGGATTTGAAGGCACCGATGGTTTTTTTCCGCAGCTAAAATTGATGGCTTACGTTTGTGAGGGCTCCTCCGGAGAACGCTTAACTCCAGCCAATGCTAGCAAACTGGACGCAGGATGTTCGACTAGCATCAATGCCGGGACTTGGGTGTTATTGGATTCTGTCTATACTCAAAATGATGGTTCCTACCATTTCTGTGCTTTAGGAGAGGGTTATTTCTATGTAGCAGTAGCGGAAGCCTCTTTGCCTGCGGGTAGTACTGCTCAAGGCGATCCCGATGAAACTGGAGTTTGTCAAAACTGCGATGCTCGCTGGGGTAATCCATTGGATAAACTAGCGGATTTACCTCTGCTAGACGCAAGTACTGATTACCAAAATATCAACTTTGGCTTTGCGCATGCGCCTAGCTTGTCTGGACAAGTTTGGCAGGATATCAACGGAGATGGTATCAGGGGACCGCTTGAAACGGGAATCTCTAATTTCCCGATTGAGTTATTGAGCAATAGTTGTATCGCTGGGGTGGATTGTCCGGTAGTCAATACAGATACAGAGGGGCGTTACCGTTTTGCTAATCTTGCAGATGGCCAAGCATACAGCATCAGCTTGGGTACTCATCCGCTGAGCAATCAATATACTTTTGTACAAACTGCCGAAGCCGATGCTACCATAGACGGCAGCATACAAGAGACCATCAATCACAATCAAGGTCATCATTCGCTCGATTTTGGCTTTCAAATTCAGGGAGAGGCGAGCTTGCTCGTCAAAGTTCAAGCCGACTGGAATGGTAATTTGCAACAAGATGTAGCCGATGAAGGGATAAATGGTGTCTGGGTCAGCCTATATTTTGATGCAGATGAAGATGGGGCATTTGATGCTCAGCTTGATCCTCTCGTCGCTGCTAGCCAAACCAACGGCCAAGGCCAAGCTCTCTTTAGCCAATTGAAAGAAGGAACTTATTTTCACCAAGTACAAATCCAAGATCACAGCGTTCTGGGACAGACCCAACTCATAGGGGATCCAGACGAGAATGGCGCAAACTGCAGTACTTGTGATGCTATTGCCAAAAATACGATTGCCGCAGGCCCCACCAATACTACTGCTGAGTGGTATTTTCGACCCCTTGGTGATTATCGCATAGACGGCCTAGTTTGGCAGGATCAAAACGGAGACAAAAAAGCTCAGAGGGCGATAGAAGCTCCTCTAGAAAATATTAGTATAAGTCTAGCGGTTGACCTTAATCAGGATGGTACTTTTGTAGTGCTTGAGACCCAGTCTTCGGATTTAGAGGGGGCGTTCCGCTTCGCGGAACTCATCAACGCCACCTACCAAGTAAGTGTAGACACTCAAGACACAGATCTACCACAAAATGCAAGCGGCTCCCTTTTTCAAGCTACCAATCCTACTCAAAGTCTCGCGACTATCAATGAGGGGGTATTTTCATTTAATTCGCAAGAAGGAGATCTGCTATATTTTGGTTTTGGCCCTCTCGCTAGTGTGGGGGATATTATCTTTTGGGACTTTGATGGTGATGGACAGCGAGATCCGCTGGAAAAAGGCATTGCCGGAGTAGAAGTCTGCCTTTGTATAGGGGAAGTAAATCCTTGTAGTAGTGCTAATGCTTTCATGACTACCACAACTAGCGATGGAACCGATGGCAATGCCATTGGTAGTTATAAGTTTGAGGATCTAAGCCCAGGAGATTATACGATTGGAGTGAAAACCCATACCGCCCCGATTGCCAATGCTACTCTGAAGGCTAGTCCTGCTGCTTTTGGATCGACTTGTCAAGGTAGTTGCGAAAGTCAATATCATTTCGAGATCCCCAACGGTCGTGAGATAAACGGGATTGATTTTGGCTATGAGGCTAAAGGCGTTATGGGGGGAGTTGTTTGGTTGGATATCAACAACAATAAGGTGATGGACGCAGGGGAACAGGGCCTTGCGAATCAAACAATTGCTTTGATCCCTCCGAGTCGTGTGGATATCGGCGGAGGCCGAGGACGTGCCGTAATCAAAACTACCAATGAAAATGGGGAGTATAATTTCAATGGCCTTCCAGATGGTTTTTACCGCCTTTCTGCCAAGGCTCCGGTGGGTTATGTACTTACCAATGATGGAGACGGAGATATCAATGGTTTGGCCTATATATATATTCGTAGTGGTAAGGTGATTGCGATTGGCCGTACTTACTGTAATGATTGCGATATGGAGGCAAATGTCGGGCTTAGAGTGGGGGGCTACTATTCGATCAACGGTAAAGTCTGTATTGACGATCCGAGTATCGATGGGAGCTGTGACAATGCGAGCCTTGATCAAGGCCTTGAAGGCTTGAGCGTCATCCTAACCAATAGTGATGGTACATATCTGGGAATGGGAGAAACAGATGCTGATGGTAACTATAGTTTTACCAATCTCAATGCTGGTACTTATAACGTCTCTTTGCTGCAAGATCGTTTTCCTTTAGATGTAGCGACTTTGAGTACGGATGTCAGCCAATCTGTTGCTAGCCAAATCTTGAGCAACTCAGAGCAAACTACTTTACAGCTTGTCTTAGGGTCTGCTAGCTTAAACGGAGTTGATTTTGCCTTTGATTTATCGGTAGCCTTTGATTTGGGTAATCTACCGATGAGTTATTATGAGCGTACCGGTTTTGCTTATCATATAATCGATGATAATAATCATCACTTCCTTGGCCAACAGGTGGTCTCTGAAGCGGTCAATCTCAGTACTACGATTGGCTATGTGGCCGACGGCAATGCTGTGACCAATAATCTTGACGATGGCGTCAGCTTTTTGGAGCTTAGCTCTTGGCAGGATGGTACGCTTGCCCAAGGTAAAGGCGGCGGCATCCAAATCGACGCCTCAGCCACTGGTTGGCTGGTAGGTTGGATTGATTTTAATCAGGATCAGGACTTCCTCGATCAGGGAGAAATGATTGTCAATCAAGTCGCAAATGCTGGCAGCAATGTTTACACTTTTGACATTCCAGTCGGTACGAGCCTCGACCAAACTTATTTTAGCCGCTTTAGATTTTTTGAATCTGAACCAGAAATGGCTCTCGTTGCCTTTTCTGGGGGGGCAGTTGGCGGAGAAATTGAAGACTATAGTATTGATTTTAGCTCTCTACCAGTCGAATTAATTGCCTTTGAGGCAAAACAAGGGGAGCAAAGTGTTGAGCTAGCTTGGACTACCGCCTCAGAGGAAAATACACATAGCTTCGCTGTAGAGCGTTCGATCGATGGATTATTATTTAATAACATCGCTCAAGTGGCTGCGGCTGGCAATACCACAGACCTACAGTTTTACGACTGGCAAGATCAAAGTATTGCCAATCTAGATTTTCCTAAAATTTATTACCGTCTCAAAATGATCGACTTGGATGGTAGCTATACCTATAGTCAGATAGAATCTGTCCTGCTTACCCAGGCCTCTGATTTTAGCCTCATGTTGGCGCCAAGTCCTCCCAAGGATATGTTAAAGGTAGAGTTTACGGCTGATCCTAAGCAGGCGGCTGAGCTAACTGTGGTCAACAGCTTAGGGCAAATCATGTGGAGCGAAAACCTCATGCCAGAGCCAGGGGTAAATTATTGGCAACATCCTGTGGGGGAATATTTGCACGGAGTCTATTTTATCAGACTGAGTTCTGGGCATGAAAAACGAGTGGTCAAATTTATCATCAACTAAACCCAAAATACCTTTTAAGCAAAAGTAGAAACAAGAGTAGTTAGTACCCCAAAAGATAATATCAAGGTACAAATAGGGCGATTTTTAAAGGTTCTAATACTCAACACTTTTGTCTAAGTACTTAAACCAATTTGTTTTATGAAGATTATCCTCCCCTCTACCTCTAATATAGCTTCCATCAGTTTGCTGATCCTTACGATAATCGGGATGAGAGGAGGACTTTTGGCCTACGAGCCTAAAAAAGTTTGGGAAAAACCTGATCATCCACAAGAGATGATTCACCTGGAAGTAAAGCGCGAAGCACGAGATGCAGAAATCAAATGGGGCTTGGTCAATCCTAGCCAACTACCGCATCACTTTGAAGTTCAACGCTCTCTTGATGGCGTGAATTTTCAAAGCATCCATCAGGAATTAGCGCAGGCGCAAGAAACTTATCTCGAATACCGCTTTTTGGATGAAGGCATTATGGATCAGGGCTTAGACGCTGCTTATTACCGTATCAAGCAAGTGGCTGAAGACGGGACTCCTCAGCATAGCCATGTGATCGAACTTTCGTTGAGTGATGAGGCTATAGTTGTGGTGAGTTTATACCCTAATCCAGTGGACACGCGCCTTTATGCGCAATATACGCTTCGCAATGCCAGGGGCAAGCAGCTTTCGATTATCAATGGCTTAGGTAAAACTCATTGGACACGTCCTGCAATCGAAGAGGGTATGCATACCGAAGCCATTGACGTGAGTCAATGGCCAGCCGGTATATATTATTTTCAAGTTCGACACGCAACTGGAAAGCAGGTCCAGAAGTTCGTCGTCAAGTAGTTTATTCGATGATGATTTTGCGGGAAAGCATGCCCTGACCGTCATTAAGGCTCAAGAAGTAAATGCCTGCCGGTAGATGACGCAGGTCAAGCTCGAGTTGAGCGTTCGGCCCGGCCGCTAAAGAAGACTGCTGAATCATACGACCTTGTGTATCGCGGATCTGCACGGCAAAGTCTCTTTTGGCAACACCTGACAAACTTACTTTAAACAAACCATTGCTCGGATTAGGGCTTACTACTGCCGACTCAAATAGATTAAGCGTTTCCAGATCCTCGATATCGGTAGTAACGGTGTTAGGGAAATATTGGTAGGTAAGGTTGCCGTAAACAGAACCCTCACCATCACCATCAGTCTCCACATAGTTTTCGGCTACTGCGTAGATCGTTTGCATCCCTGGGGTAACATCATATACCCTAGTGTGAGAAAAAGAGATGCGATTGAGATCATTATCTACCGCTTCGATCCCCACTGCTCCATCGTTGACACTCCAATCGGGCTGATCACTAGCGGCTAGCACCATACGGTCTCCAACATCTGGGATGCCATAACCGTTGAAATGTACGACCACTTTACCTGCTGCAGGAGCGTCGAAGCTTAAGTTGCTAAGCGTAACAGGAGCACCTCGCATGGGCGTATTGGTGCTCACAATAGGAGCCATCTGGCTGAAGGCATCTCCAATGGTATCTGGAAAAAACTCAGCCGTAAAGTGTCCATAGATCGCTATCTCTCCGGTGCCATTGGTCTCTACATAGTTTTGCGCTACTGCGTAGAACGTATGGCTCCCGGCACTGACTGGATAGGCGCGAGAATGAGAAAAGCTAGTGGTGTTTAGATCACCGTCATAGGCTTCTACGCTACACTGGCCATTATTTGACTGCCAAGCGATATTTTCATTTGCGGCGAGGACAATACGATCACCGGGGCTAGAGATACATGAACCATCAAAGTTAAGGACAACAGTACCGGCAATAGGGGCATTTACATTTAGGCTCGCAAAGCTAGTGGGGGCCGTTCTTACGTTGACGCCTGACTGTTCGATCTCAGCGCTGGTGACCTTGGCCATGGTACCACTGTTGGGGTAAAATTTGACCGTAAGGCTACCATAAACAGAGGCAACACCACTGCCGTCGGTTTCTACCCAGTTTTCACCTACTGCGTAGAACGAATGGTTGCCGGCTCCTACGTCGTAGGTGCGAGTATGAGAAAAGGAGCGCGCTCTTTGATCGCTATTGTAAGCCTCAATGCCTACGTTACCAGAGTTGACTTCCCAATCTGGGTTGTCATTGGCAGCTAAGACCAGACGATCTCCTGGATCTACCCATCCTGAACCATCAAAACGAACCACTACTTTTCCTGCTTGAGAAGTAGTAATATCCTGCTGGGCTAGGACGACTGGCGCGCCACGAAAATTGACGTTGGTTTGGTTGATGCCCTGGTGATATACTTGGACCTGAGCGTTCAGCTGAAAGCTAGAAAAAAGAAAGGTGAGCAATAATAGAGTGGAAAACTTATACATGACAATACGTTGATTAGGTTGTTTGCTCTATTGACGCGCCAGCCTAATCAATTACATCTTGTCTGCTAAAATTTATAATTCTAATTCTTTGGCGGGATCCCAAAATACCTCTGCAAAGTTCTGAATTTGATTGTCTTCTACGATCACTCCCTCTGCTCTAAGTGATTCATCCATAGGGCGTTCTGGTGGGAAATGATGCCTTCCACTCAGGATGCCAAGGCGATTTACTACCCGATGGGCAGGCACATCATGTAATTCAAAACTACTGTTCATGGCGTAGCCAACCATGCGAGCACTTTTGGCGGCTCCGAGATATTTGGCGATGGCGCCATAGCTAGTTACCCGCCCTTTGGGGATGAGGCGCACTACATCGTAGACATTGTCAAAAAAGTTGTATTTATCCGTCTTGCTCATGCCAAACTTCGCTTTTGTGGATGAGGACCAAGGCTAGCCAAAACATAGAGCCAATCTTGTCCACTTCGATCAATTCATTCAATAAACTATGAAATAAGATCGTACACAAACTTAGCGTCGCCATCATCAAGATACTTTGCCGCAGTGGGTCTGTGATTTCACCCCTAAGCCTAGCTGCTTTGAGCAGCATATATATGCAAATCCCGATGAATAATAAGCCTCCCGGAAAGCCTTGCTCGGTGAAGGTCATCAAGAAGTAATTGTGGGTCGTGGATTGCTCGGGATTATCACTCACGTAGGTCCTAAAGGCATCGTCGGTGTAGCGTTTGTAGACTTGGTTAAAGGTACTAGGACCAGAGCCAAGTAGCGGCATATCCGCAATCATATTCTTGGCTGCTACCCAACGATAGAAGCGTTCCATCGAAGATATCTCTGTACCCGAAAAGGTCGCCGAAAGGTGGCCTGAAATATCGCCCTCGTGCCAAATGGTCTTCTGGTAATTTGGCGCAAAAGCGTAAAAGCGATTGTCTTGAATGAGATAACCTAAGGCCAGTACAGCCACGATGACGGTGCCGTAAACAAATTTATCGAATATCTTCCAGCGAATCAGCAGGTCGATGACTGGCAATAGCGTCAAGGCCGCCCAGGCGCCTCGCTTGTAGGTGAATATGGTGGCCAGCACCAAAATACTAGTACCTATAATAATCAGATACCACTCCAAACTCTTGGGTGTATACCAGGTCCTAGCGTACCAACACCATGGCAAGAATAGCACCAGCGTGGCCGCATAAATTACCCCGTTCGCGAAGAGCGGAAAAGCAATTCCATTCGCTTCTTCAAAAGAAAATCCTACGAGCGCATGACGCACCGTGATACCAAAGGCTACTAAAACCAATGAGGTGAAAAACAACCAGAATAAACGCCTTACTTCTTTAGGCTCGGTAATGATCTTTTCTCCCGTATAGACAATAGCGACTAGATACCAGATTTTGGAGATAAGAAACTTGGCCGAGCGTCCGGGAAATTCAGAAGTCAAAGTGGTAAAGGCCGTCCAAAATATCAGCAAGAAGATCAGGACATGAAAAGGCCTGATTTTGGCCTTGAGGCTAAATTGATCTCCCCGTAAAAGATTGAAGATGAATACGGTAAGTAGTATGAGCATCAGAGGCTCAGAAACCATTTCCATAGCCAAAGGTCCCATCTCCAGCTGCATCGAGAGCGGAATGGAAAAGAATAAGGCGTAGAAAATGGGTTTGTAGTTATAAATGATCTGTAGGGCCCCAACCACTACCAAAGGAATGGCAAACAGCAAATTGATACGCATCCGCAAAGCAAACCAGACCGACCCAAAAGTCAGCAAGGCAAGGCCAATCAGGATGACCCAGCGCCATTGGCGGTTTGTGATTTGGTTGAGGAGCGATTCCATCGAACGTCTAGGCTTCTACTTCGTCCCCAGTCAATTTATCTGCTAAGATGGCACCCATCACGCTCACGAGCGAGGAAATCAATACAGTAGCCACCAAAATCAGCCAACGGATCGGACGAGCTTTTTTGTCAGGCGCTTGCGCGTACTCTGGAATAAAGAGGGTAGTGTAGTTAGCTTCGTCCATCATCTGGAGATACTCAACTTTTTCACGCGCATCTTTAAGGTCCCGTGAGAGGTATTCGCACAACTCTTCGAGCGCGAGCACTTGGTCAAGCCCTTCTCTAAAGGACTCCAAATTGATGGAAGAACCACTGTTTTTATTGACAAGACTGTAAACGCGGCTTCGTAGGGCACTTACCTCCAATCGTAGACCTGCTGCTTGTGGCCCATCGCCGCTATTTTTGAGGACAGATCTTAGAGTTGCCTGCTTAGCGGCCAGCTCTCCCTCTGCCTGCATGACTTGTTGTACCAGCGCTTGGGTCTGATACTCCGTATTGAAGACATTATACTTTTGGCGAATGCCTCTGATGGAGTCGGTGTATAGGGCTAATTGCTCCGCTAATTCTTGATAACCTTTTTGGTACATCTTGAGGATGCCCTCTTTGTTTTCGGTTACCATGCGGTGGGTGATTTCGTCCACTTTTTTGACGATCACATTGACGATGGCTGCAGCACGCTCTGGATCTACGTCATAAGCGGTAATTTCCAAGCCATTGCCCGAAACCTGAGTGGTGGATACATTGCCATCATAGGTGCGGTAGACATAGTATTTAGGCGACTCATCATTTTCAGGATCGACGCCATAGGCATCCCAAAGATTGAGGGAGTCGATCACGTGTAGCTTTACTTCTTCAGTATTGGCAGTATTATCGAGTTTCTCTACTTCTTTAGAGGTACCATAGAGGAAGAGGATGGGTTCATCGTGAAACAGATTGATCACATCATAGCGTTCAGCGGAG
Organism: Bacteroidota bacterium; assembly: GCA_039024315.1. Lineage (GTDB taxonomy): Bacteria > Bacteroidota > Bacteroidia > J057 > J057 > JBCAWW01. The sequence goes on along the minus strand of JBCCQN010000051.1, from coordinate 22,849 downwards.
CTGGGATAAATGATGGTACTAGCCTTAAACTCAGGCTTATAGATAAAAGGCAAAGTCAAGATAAATGCCAAAAGCGCTGATACTCCGACCACAATCGCGATATACACGAGGTACTTTTTGATGGTCTGGAAGATGTAAAGGAGATTAAAGGGATTTTCCGAAGCTGCCTGGGACATGGTAAAATTGTTGAGTACCTGAAGTGTTGAATTTTTGAATAGATACTAGGCCATTCAATCCATCAACAAATCAATCATTCAACTCTTTTGCGTACTTAGACAACAGTATTTAGTAGTAAGACCTCAGGAAATTGGACTATAAGGTTTAGCGGAACCTGTTTTCTCGGTACTACATACTCCCGAAAGCTTTCGGGATACTTTCTACTCTGTACTTAAAAGAGTTTGGCCGCAAGTTAGGAATATCCAAGCATAGGTCAATCCTATTTTAAGGGGATGTTTAGAGATTTGAGTTGAATCTCTCTGGATAAGAAGCTAGCTTTGAGAAGCACAAACCTAATTTTACCTTTTCTGATGAAAGCACAATTTGCTTGTTTCTGGGCCTTATTTCTGGGGGCAATATCCAACTGCTTAAAAGCACAATCCCTATATAGTACTGGCTTTACCGGGCAAACCTTCTTCTTTACACACAAAGGAAAAACTTATTTCTTCAGGGCTTGTGCGAATAGTGGGGATTATTTGGCATTGTGCCAATATGATGGTGATTAGACGATGATGACAATCTCAATCAATCTTTCCAAAATGGAGATTAATCAAATAAGAAGAGCTTTACTAACGCTCGCTTTGTATGGTTTATGTTTAGCTGCCAATGCTCAAGCCTTCGTGCTCATCCAAGGAGATACCATTTGGGGAGAAGTGCAGGTGCAATTGCAAAACCCCAAATATGAACGTTGTACTTTTCGAGCTGATTCGGCGGCTACTTTTCAAGATTATAATGCTGCTGAAGTAGAAGCCTATGGTTTGCTACCCAAATGGAAGTATCAATCCTTTATCCTACCCGAAGAAGGTCAAGCAGTCTTTATGCGTTGTTTATTTGAAGGAGAAGCGAGCCTTTTTCTATACAAAAACCGTTATTTTTTGTGGAGTAATCGCAAAGAAAAACTACTTGAACTCCCTATGGAAGAAAAGCTCATCAAGAAAAATGAGCAGCTTTACAGTCAAGTAGATCCAGAGCTTACTGAAATTATCTTCAACGAAATTAGGTATTGTGAGAAAATGGCCCGGCTTGATAAGCCTGTTAATAACTCTATTTCTGAGATTCAGAAACTGCTTGAGGATTATCACCTCTGCCAAGCTTTACCTTTTCATATTTATAAAAAAGACCAACCCGGAGTCAAGGGCAGCTTTGGACTTATTGCTGCTGGGCAATATGATCGGATAGATGTACTGAATGTCCCAATTTTGGCCTCTTATTCAGGTATCGATTTGCCTCAATTATTTCGTGGCCATTTTGGGATACAACTGCTTTTTAATCCCAATATCGCACATTTTCCATACTTGATCAGAGTGGAGGCACATTACCATGCGTACTCGACCATCGGATATTTTGAAGAGATTACCAACCAAAGAGCTGTTCGCTATGATCTAGAAATAGATCGGTTGGGGCTTGGACTAATCTTCGGACTAAGGCGTTATATTCAAGTTGGCAAAATTCCCACTTTCGTGGACCTTGCTACCAATCGAAAACTGTTCTTCCGCTCTACTCAAATCAACACTCAACATATTGAAGATTTGGACGAGCAAACCGTGGCAGTCGCCCAGGAGTTATTACTTAATGATTTGCCGAGAGATATTGGCCTAGAATTAGGGGCTGGGCTTCAAATTTTCAAACGAAATAGAGTTGGGCTCGAATTAGGCGCTTATGTCGGCACTTCTGGAAACCGAATTAGAACTGAAGGGCGAAATTTTAATCAACAAATCGAAACAAGAATCGCCTTTAGTTTATTTTTTAAGTAAGATTGATAAACCCAATTTTATGCAGCATCAATGGCTCCAATGGATTTGCTTAATCGTTTTGTTGAGTACTAGTTGTACTACTGAGATTAGGGTACAGGCGTATCCCAAGATACTTACTCTGCCTGTGGAAACGATTAGTTTTAACGAATTCGTTTTCAATGCCACCATCATTCAAGAAGGCACCCAAGCGATTACGGAACTGGGCTTTTATTGGGATGGTTTTCCCATCGATAATATTGAAGATGCCAATCAAGTTGAAGCTCAATTGACTGAAAATGGGAGTGGGTTCTCGGGTAAAATTACTTACGCGCTTACTGCAGGCCATGAGTTTTATGTCCGAGCCTATTGTCGCACCGCCGAGCATCTTATTATCAGTGAGGAACAAAGATTTATCGGGAGAGGAGGCAATCAACCTATCATCACCAATATTAGTCCCGAAATCGCCACTAGAGGCGAAAATCTCATTATCCAAGGCACCGGATTTAGTAGTCGATTTGAACAAAATGAAGTTTATCTCAATGATATTTTGGCAGGCCAGATAAGCTACAGAGTAGAAGAAATTGTTATTGTAGTTCCTGAAGAAATCATGAGCGATACCGCTGAGCTGAGATTGATCTCCGATGGGGCACCTACACTTGATAGTAGGAGGCTAGCGATTGCTAAGCCCGTCATTGATCAAATTTCGCCAAATCCTGCCCCCAAAGGTGCCAGAATCGAAATCATTGGAGAGGGCTTTTCTAAGATTATGGCAAATAATCAAGTATGGCTTGATAACGAAAGCTTGAGCATTATTAGCAGTACAAAGGAGAAGATTGTGGCTCAGCTGCCGGCGCTTTTAGGTAATGATTCATATGTAATTCGAGTGAGTAGCAATGGACGAGAAGTTACAGCTATTGATCCCTTATCCATCTTGCCTTAGTAGTCAAGGGTTTGCTAGCCTTGTTTGGTTTACCGCTTCACGGAACGCTTGGATGTACTTCTGATTGTGGGCGATGTTCCAATGGCGGGTTTGGCCGCAACTTAGGAATATCCAAGCATAGGTCAGTCCTATTTTAATGGGATGTTTGGGAACGTAAAGGCATTCTAGAAAAAAAGTGGGGAATAGATTCTTAGTCTTTAAGAGATACGCATTTGCCAAAAACCTTGTCCACGACTTTGATTCACTATAGCAAGGATTTGAACCTGTTGCTTTGTTTCGCTTATTCGATAGAAAATAGAATATGGAAATTGCTTAAGAGGGTAATGCCGCACTTCACGATATACCATCGCAAAGCCTTGAGGAGTGTTTTCGATAATTGATAAGGCTTCCTCTAATCTCAAAGCTCTTCCCAATTTTTCCTGCGGTAGAGGCGCTGTTTTACATTTTGCCAACTGTCTCCTTCTTCCGCATCCTGGAGGCGCTTTTCTAAAAACTTTTTGCCATAATCGCTCAATTCTCCCTCTGCTATTACCGAATTTTCCTCATCCTGATATTTCAATAACAAAAACTCGATGTAGTCTAACAATTGAGATTGGACTGCTTCTGTTAGTGAGGATATTTTTTGTAGTAATTGAGAAGAAGACATAAATGAAGATCATTTATTCTAATATACGCATTATTCAAGGATTGGGTGACGGTATTCACACAAACAACTCCCTTGTTATCTCGTCCGAGAGCATCCAACCAAGCGGCGTCAAGGCCAGCCAATTCTCTTTGCGAGTCATAAGACCTTCGGCCATGAGTTCCCCGATGTAGGGGCCAAAAAGCGCCTGCCAATTCGTTACAAACTCCGCCTCAATATGCTGCATATCGATCCCTTCCTTTTTACGGACTTGGGTCATGATATACTCATGGTAGCGGTCTTTGACACTGAGGGTTTCGCTTTCGGCTATGGGGGAGGCCGCTTCGCGGAACGCTTGGATGTACTTCTGATTATGGGCAATGTTCCAATGGCGAGTTTGGCCATCAAAACTATGAGCCGAAGGCCCAATCCCTAAATAAGGTTTCCCTTGCCAATAGGCGCTATTGTGCTGAGAGCGATAGCCGGGCTTGGCATAGTTAGAAAGCTCATAATGCTCATAACCAGCCGCTTCTAGCTTTTCGTGGGCAAACAAAAACTGCTCCGTAAAAAGCGGATCGTCCGGGATGCGCGTTTGCCCTTGCTTGACCTGATGAGCCAGCGCGGTGCGTTCTTCCACCGTCAAAGCGTAGAGCGATAAATGAGTCACGCCCAATGCTGCTGCTTGCTCCAATTGGGATTGCCAAATGCTTATGTCAGAGTCCGGTAGCCCAAAAATCAAATCGATGCTAATATTGTCAAAACCTGTCTTTTGGGCGTCAGTAATACAACTCAAGGCTTGCTCTGCTGTATGTGAGCGGTTCATCCATTGGAGGTCCGCTGCGCGGAACGATTGTACCCCTATGCTCAAGCGATTGATACCTAAGGCCCGGATCGCTTGCAAGTAGTGCAGATCCAAATCGTCGGGATTGGCTTCGAGCGTAACTTCTACCCCTTCGGCAAACGTATAATTCTCTCGCAGGACTACCAAGAAAGTCTCTAGCTCCTCCGGACTCAGCACACTGGGCGTACCACCACCAAAGTAGAGCGTTCCCAGCGGGAATTGCCCCCCAAAGAAATTTCGATGCTCTTTTGCCTCCCAAGCCATGGCTTCAAGCATCTCCGCCTTATTGCGCAGATTGGTCATAAAGTGAAAATCACAATAGACGCAGGCCTGCCGGCAATAGGGGATGTGTACGTAAATTCCGCCCTGACTTTGGGACATATAGTTTTCCTTATTTTTGGACCACGGCAATCAAATGCGTACCGGATTCGATCATTCCTGGCGATTGACAGGCTCTGATCTCCAAATCTAGGAAATACTGCCATTTCTCTGCATCTTTTTTTATCTCAGGGAGATCATCAGCCCGCATAGCCGAGATACAATTCGAGGCCGAAAGGCTTAGTATCTCGAAGCCTGCTTGATCCAAATCCCCTTTCAACTCCTCTGCTCTAAACATATGGCAGTGATGATCAGAAGGGGTAAAACTAGACGGATGGAGATTACCCGTACGCATGACCTTTTCGTTCTCCGCAGGAGAAACCTCCAACATAATAGCCGTCAAATATTGATGGACCGTACCCCAAAGATTCATGACACTGATGAGCGCTTTACCGCCCGGCTTGAGGACGCGTTTGATCTCCGCCAAGGCTTGGTGCTTCTTTTCAAATACATAACTAAGCGGACCACCATAACATAGCACTACATCATAGGTGTCGTCGGTAAAATGCTTTAAATCAGTGATGTCGGCTAGACCCCACTGGCTTACTTTCTCTCCATAACCCAATGTTTTGCCTCGCTTTTGGTTGAGCGCCAATTGTACGGGGGAGATATCTGTAATGGTCAAATCATCCGTGATAGCTGCCAATTGTTCAGTAAAAATTCCCGTGCCTGCACCTAATTCTAGTACTTTATCGCCGGCCTTCACATTTGCATCGAGATGAAAGCGATGTACGTATTGCTTGACTTGTTCCACGGGAGATTTGTCCCAACGCTGGGTTTCTGCCTCAGCGTAGCGGTCATAAAAATTGCGAATGTGGTCAGCGTCGTATAGATTCATTTTAAAAGGCTTGAACAATAAGATGCAAAATTTAGCTGTGCGTATTCTCCTGCTTATGTTTTTCTGCCTTGGCAGTGTGCTTCTGGCAACTCAGACAATAAGGCGAGAAGAACATAAGCCACAACTCATAGAGCAGATCGTTGACGCAAGGGATGGAAAAAGCTACAAAATCCTTAAAATCGATGAACTTTTTTGGTTCAAAGAGAATCTCGATTACGAGGCACCTCAATCTGAATGCTATGAGGGACTTGCTGAAAACTGTGCAAAATATGGTCGTCTGTATTCCTATACTGATGCCCAAATCGCCTGTCCCGATGGTTGGAAGCTTCCCAGCGTAAAGCAATGGAAAAGCCTGCGTAAGACTATGAAAAGCCGTAAAGCAGCCAAAATCATCGTGCCTGAGGAGTGGCAGGGAGAAGAGTTTGCCGATGCGACCAACGAATTAGGGTTAAGCGTTCTGCCCGGCGGAAGAAAAGACGAATATGGCTCCCCTGATCGTCCCTCTCAGTTTAGTCAAAAGGGCATCTCCAGCTCATATTGGTTAGACGATCAAGCGTACCATTGGCACATCCGTTGGGGCAAAAGCCATATCCATAAGCATGGGGACATTAGCCAACAAGGCCGTAAATTTTACATTAGGTGTGTCTGCGACAAGCTGCCCAAATAATTCCCTCAACATCCAAGCTCCCATTCATGATCATTACTGACATAAACTCTTTTCTCGCTTATTATGCCAAGGTCAAGGCCCGAACTACCCGTTTATTTGACCATATCCCCGCCGATAAGATCGAATGGTCCTATCGCGAAGGTAAGTTCACTATTGGCGATATCGTAAGGCATCTAGCGCTTATCGAACGTAAAATGTATGGGGAAAATGTCAGACTCTTGCCTAGTAAGTATCAAGGCTGTGGGCCAGAATATGCCTCAGGGCTAGAAGAGGTAATACAGTTTTATCATGACCAGCATCAAGAGGCTTTAGCTATTTTTCGCCAGTTAAGTCCTGAACATCTCCAACGAAAATGTCCCACGCCAGGTGGCATCCAGATCACCACATGGAAGTGGCTCAGGGCCATGGTCGAGCATGAAATCCATCATCGAGGCCAACTTTATACGTATTTAGGGATGCTTGATGTCAAAACGCCGCCTATTTATGGATTGACGGCTGAGCAAGTGATCGAAAACAGCCAAAGCGAGTAGTATGAACGCTTGCTTTGGGATTACTCCCGATAACTATGCGGGAGCGCAGAACGCTCATCCCTCTCATCAAAAACCCTCTCCATGAAAATCATGAAGAGGGCGTATTTTTAAGTTAAGCGACTCTTTTAGTTAGTCCTGCCGGGATAGACTTTCAAGCCTTCGGCTAGGCACTGCATGGCCTTTTGTAGGTCTGCTCCATTGAGGACATAGGCGATGCGGACTTCGTCTTTGCCTTGACCTTCTGAGGCATAAAAGCCAGAGCCAGGGGCCAGCATCGTAGTGGCGCCTTCATAGCTAAACTCTTCCAGCATCCAACGGCAAAAACGCTCGCTATCGTCGATAGGCAGCCTCACCATGGCGTAAAATGCCCCATCCACTTCTGGGCAGTGCACTCCGGGAATAGCGTTCAGCGCAGCTTTGAGCATATCTCTACGCTGGGCATATTCGCTACGCACTTCTTCATAAAAAGAAGCGGGCAGATGATAAACGGCTTCCGCCCCAATTTGCCCGAGGGTAGGAGGGGAGAGGCGGGCTTGGGCCAATTTGAGCACACTATCCATTACCCCTTTGTTGCGACTTACCACACAGCCAATACGCGCACCACAAGCCGAAAAGCGCTTAGAAACGGAATCGGTAACGATCACATTTTCTTCTATGCCTTTCAACCCTAATACTGACTGATGTGTCTTTCCATCGTAAGCAAACTCACGATACACTTCATCCGAGATGAGATATAAATCGTGCCTTTGCACGATCTCTTTGAGTTTTTCTAGCGACTCTTGGGGATAAATGACACCAGTAGGATTGCCTGGATTACAAATCAAGATGGCGCGGGTCCGCTCTGTGATCAAAGCTTCAAAGGCTTCAATCGGCGGGAGGGCAAAGTCATCTTCAATTCGAGTGGTGATCGGCACAACTTTGACATTAGAAAAGATCGAAAAGCTATTGTAGTTGGCGTAAAAAGGTTCAGGAATGATCACTTCATCTCCGGGGTTCATGGTCGCGGCAAAGACAAAGCTAAGCGCTTCTGAAGCACCGGTACTGACGAGAATTTCGTCTGTACTGAGCGGATGGCCTAGGTCTCCGTAGTATTGGCTGATCGCTTCGCGCAACGCTAAGATCCCTGCCGAATGGCTGTAGGCCAAGATTTTAGTATCTGCCTTGTGGATGGCTTCAAACCAAACGGCTGGGGTTTCGATATCAGGTTGTCCGATGTTGAGGTGATATACCTTAGTACCACGCGCTTTGGCCTGATCGGCAAAGGGAACCAATTTACGGATCGGCGAAGCGGGAATGTCATGTGCTCTTTGCGAAAGTTGAGGCATAATCGGGGGATTGTCTTTTTGTGCGCAAATATATATAAACTGTAGGAGCAACTGTAATAAATGGTTGCCAACATGCAACTAATCCTATATCTTGAATCAATAAAGCTCTAGCTTTCTACTATATGCAACTAACGATACGCGGCCTTTCCAAGACTTATCCCAATGGAACTCAGGCACTCAAGAATGTAGATCTGGATATCACTCAAGGTATGTTTGGCCTGCTGGGACCCAATGGTGCTGGCAAATCTACCCTGATGCGGACCTTAGCTACCCTTCAAGATGCAGATGAAGGTAGCGCCGAAATGGACGGCCTTGACCTCCTCAATCAAAAAGATGAGCTCAGAAAAATACTGGGCTACCTTCCCCAATCATTTGGGGTCTATCCCGATGTCAACGCTCAGAATATGCTTGACCACTTTGCCCGCCTCAAAGGTATCCACAATCGCGCCGAACGCGAAGAGACGGTTAAAGCCTTATTGCATCAAACCAATTTGTATGATGTCCGCTTCCGCAAGGTAGGTGGTTTTTCTGGCGGTATGCGTCAACGCTTTGGCATCGCCCAAGCCTTACTGGGCAATCCGAAATTGGTCATCGTCGATGAGCCGACTGCAGGCCTCGATCCTGCCGAAAGGCATCGCTTCCATAATCTCCTCGCCGAAATCGGCGAAAATATTATCATTATCCTTTCAACTCATATCGTCGAGGACGTAAGTGATCTCTGTCAAAATATGGCGATCCTTTACCGAGGCGAAGTCATTGAGGCCGGCGTACCGTTGGATCTGATGATGAAGGAAGAAGGTAAGATCTGGACCAGCGTAATTGCAAAGTCAGATTTGAAAAAATATCAAGCTGACTGGAATGTGATTTCTTTCCGCCATTTTGCTGGTAAAATCGTGATTAGGGTTTACCACCCACACAAACCTAGCCCAGCTTTTGAAGCTTCCCCAGCTAGTCTAGAAGATGTTTATTTTGCTCGTACCCTTGAAAAAGAAGCTACCTACGCCAAAGTCTGATCACCATGCTCAAAGATATTTTTCTTTTTGAAATTCGTTATCGACTACAGCGACCTTCTTTTTACGTGTACGCTGCCATCTTGCTGCTCACCGGCATTCTTTATGGCGCGATACTGGGTGGAGCGCTTGGCGTCGAACAATCACAGCAGTTAACGGGAGGTGGGCAAAATTTGGCCAACTCTCCTGTCAACCTCCATTTGATTATCGCGGCGGTTGCCCAAGCCATTGGTACCTTCGTGATCGCCGCTTTTATGGCCGTGCCGGTTTTTCGCGATTTCAAATACAATGCGCATTCGATTTACTTTACCAAACCGATCAATAAGCTCAACTATCTCCTTGGGCGCTATCTGGGTTCTCTTGTGATCGTTTTGTTATTGATGCTCTTCATTGCGATTGGGATCATCCTCATGTTGCATTGGCCTTATGAAGAGCCGCCCAAGTTGGGGCCGTTCAATATTATGCATTATCTGTGGCCTTATTTGGTCTCAGTGCTCCCTTATACCATCCTTACTGGTTCGATCTTTTTTGCTTTGGTTTCGCTCACGCGCAACGAGCTACTCATTTATCTCAATGCCATCATTTTGTTGGTATTGTTTTCGGTTGCTGCTCAGGTTGCAAACGGCATCGACAATCCTGTGCTAGCGGGCCTGATCGATCCTACTGGCGGCATAGGGCTGACGAAGACCGTTGAGTTTTGGTCGGTTACAGAGCGCAACACGCAATTGATTCCCTTTTCCCCTGCCGTTGGTTGGAGTATGTTGCTGTGGCAAGCGATAGGGCTCGGGATACTGGCGTTTACTTTCTTCAAGTTCAAGTTGAGCTATGCAAAACCCAACTTGATCAAAGGCAACAAAAGCGCCACTCCGCAAAGCTCTCCTGCCTCTAGTCCTATCGAAGCAGAAGTCAATCTACCTGTAAATACTCTTAGCTATACCCTCCGTAATCGCTTTGAGCAACTAAGATTGCTCACAGGTATGGAAATGAAGCGCCTAAGCCGATCCCCTATTTTCTGGGTGATTATTGGGATTTCGATTTTGTTTTTAGGTATCGCTCAATTTGCCAACGAAATCACCCAAGTTTTTGGAACTCCCACTTTGCCTGTAACCTACAATATGATTGACAATATCATGGGGAGTATGGTGCTCTTTATCTTGGCGATTTTGATCTTCTTTTCTGGCCAAATGATCTGGCGCGATAGGGATAGTAAAGTCAATGAGCTCTATGACGTGATGCCAGTAACCAATTGGCTGAGCTTTACGAGTAAGTATCTTTCTTTGGCCATATTACCCTTTCTGATTTTGATCCTAGGGATCATCATTTCGGTCATTTTTCAATTGGCCAATGGATATACCCGTATCGAACTCGATGTCTATATCAAGATGTTGTTGGGCTTCAGGATGATCAATTTTCAGCTCTTCTTAGTGCTTTGCTTGTTAGTGCAAGTAATGACTCCCAATAAGTATTTGGGCTTCTTTGCTAGCGTGATTTTGTTTTTCTTCTTTGGTACCATCTTGCCCTTACTCGGGGTCGAAGAACGGCTCTTCCGTTTTATGTCAGGTTATCGTTTGACCTACTCCGATATGAACGGTTTTGGCCCTTTTGTCAAGCCTTTTATGGCCTATAAGACTTACTGGATTGGTTTTTCAGTCATCTTGCTCGTCCTTGCCAATGCTCTCTATCCGCGCGGGACAGAGCAAAGTCTCAAACGACGCTTTCGCCAGCTCAAAGATAACTTCACGCTTCCGGCCTGGACGGCTAGCGCGATTGGTTTAGCTTTGTTTATTGGGATGGGCTCCTACATTTTCTACAATACCCGTGTTCTTAATGAGTACACTAAGTCAGAAGAAAACAACCGCCAACAAGCGCTCTACGAAAAGCGCTACAAGCAGTATGAAAACATTCCTAAACCACGCATCATCGCCGTGGACGTTGAAGTAGATCTTTATCCAGAAAAAAGAGATTATGCATTCAGAGGGACCTACCTCATGCACAATGAAACCGATCAGCTGATCGATTCTATCCACATTCAAGCGGGACTTGACTCTGGGCTTGAATTTGAAACCCTGAGCTTAGATCGCCCTTATGATGTGGTCTTACAAGATGATACCCTTTCTTATCGGATCTATCGCTTGCAAGAGCCCTTATCCCCCGGCGATAGCATCACGCTTAATTTTGAGGCAGATTATATCACCAAAGGATTTCCTGCCAGTGGTATGAACACCCAAATTGTCGAAAATGGGACCTTCTTTACCTCTTTCTTGTTTCCCGCTATCGGTTATCAAGGCCTCGTTGAGTTAGGTTCTAAAGAGATTAGGAAGAAGTATGATCTAGCCGAGAAGCCCGGCTATGCCGAACGCACTGACACGGCTGCGCTCATGAATACCCTTTTTGGTAATGACGCTGATTGGATCGATTTTGAAGCCACTGTTAGTACCAGCCCAGATCAAATTGCGCTGGCGCCTGGCTACCTGCAAAAAGAGTGGGAGGAAAACGGTCGGCGCTACTTCCATTACAAAATGGATGCCCCTATCGTCAAATTCTTCAATATTAGCTCTGGTCGCTATGCCGTAATGCGTGATAGCTTCCAAACCCCAGCACCTGATCAAAAGTGGGTCAGCTTGGAAATTTACCATCATCCTGAGCATACCTATAATCTAGAGGGTATGATGGATGGAATGAAGCGTTCACTGGAAGTGTTCACCCGCGAATTTGGCCCCTATCAGCATCGCCAAGTACGCATCATTGAGTTTCCGCGCTACGCTAGTTATGCCCAGTCCTTTCCCAATACAATTCCTTACTCAGAATCCTCTGGCTTTATCGTTGATGTCGATGAAGGAGATGTTGACTTGCCCCTTTATGGTGCTGCCCACGAGATCGCTCACCAATGGTGGGGGCACCAGTTAGTCAGTGGCAATGCGGTAGGCTTTCAATTTTTGATCGAAAGTATGGCCCAATATAGTTCGATCTTGGTGATGGAGGAGGTGCTAGGGACCGAAAAGTTGCGAGACTACCTTAAGCAAGAGCGCAATAACTATCTCCGTTTGCGGAGTTCAGAGCGCCGCAAAGAGAAGTCTCTGATGACCGTCGAACAGCAGTTTTATATCCAATATCAGAAGGGAAGCCTCGGCATGTATGCCTTGATGGATTATATCGGTAAGGATACGCTCAACCTTGCGATCAGGCGTTACCTAGACAAAGTGAAATTTCAAGAACCGCCCTTCACTACTACCCTAGATTGGATGGAAGAGGTGGAAAAAGTAACTCCTGATTCCTTAAAGTATGCCTTGACCGATTTGTTCGAAACCATTACCTTTCATGAAAACGAAGTGCTAGAAGCGAGCTATAAAATGAATCCAGATAGCACCTATACGGTAGATATGAAAGTCTTGACCAAAAAGACACGAGACGATGGTTATGGCAACGAAAGCCCCGCGGACCCTCATGCTTTGATCGAGGTCGGTATCTTCTCATCTAAGCGCGTGAAGCGTAAGCGGGAGGAAAAAACACTCTATCTCCAAAAGCACTGGTTTGATCAAGATACGACTAACTTATCCTTTGTCGTAGATGACAAACCCACGGAAGTAGCGATAGATCCCTACATCAAATTGATTGATCGTAACAGTCGTAACAACCGACTCGAACCCACCGAATTGGGGGAAGCAACAGAAACAGAATAAACAACAATCATTAATACTAAATTACCCTACAAATGGAATATACTTCAGTAAGACCTACAGCGATCAAATGGGGAGGAATCTCAGGCGCTATCTCAGTAGTTACCTCTACCATTTCATTTTTTACTTTAGAAAATACCACCTTGACCCTAATTATGAGCTTCATCGGCTTTGTCGTAGGTGTTTTGGTGCTGGTACTCGCTTTTCGTGAATATAAGGATGCCAATGGAGGCTTTATGTCTCTTGGCAAAGGCACTTGGCTTGGGATCTTAATCTCCCTGATTAGCGGATTGATCGGAGCACTTTGGAACATTATCTATGCCCTTGTCATAGACAATGAGCTTTGGGATACCTTGATCGACCAGTCCATGGCGGCCATTGAGTCCCAACCAGGTATTCCTGACTCCATGCTCAGCATGTATGACACGATGTATAGCTTTACTTTTTCTCCAGTAGGTCAGATCCTGATTGCGGTATTTGGTGCTTTCACTGGTGGAGCGATTCTATCTTTGATAGTTGCAGCTATCATGAAAAAGGACCGCGACTAAGTAAGCTGTAGGCAACCGCTCGGTAATTATTGTGGAGTCTCTTGTACAGAGAAAGATGATTTCAGCCAAAGCGATGCTAGGCTAAAGCAACTCAATACTCAGATTTTTTGCGAAATGCTTAAGTACTTGGATAATAGTATTAAGTACAGGGTAGTAAGTAAAAAGTATTTAGTTCAGAGAAAAAGGGCCTCACTGAACCATGTAGACCTATTTCCCTCGGTCTAAATACTGAATACTAATGTCTAAGTACTTAAGTAGTAAGACATTAGTATTCAGTAATAAGACTTTGAAAAAATGACCTCAATGGGGTAAAGAAGCGATTATTCTTCATACTAGATACTTTTTACTCTATACTGAACATTTTTTATTTGTTACTTAAAACAGAGCCAATGCAAAGGCAGTCCAAGCTTTTGCATTGGTTTTTTTCTGGTTCTGTTTTTGGCAGCTACTTGGCCTCTCCTTTTTTTGACTGCTGCGCAGAACGCTTATTTCTGGCATTTCTAGCGGTTTATTTGGATATTGAGACTCATTAGTGCACAAAATTTATGGCCAAGAAATTTCTCGATAACCTGAAGGGATTGTTTATCATCGAAGAGGAGACCGCAACCCCGATGCCGCCTCCCAATCGTAAGTCTAGCAACAAGCCTCCTATTTTACGCAAGCCCGCCACTAACTCCAGCGCCAACCCCATCATCAAAGATGAGACGCCCAGTGCGCCTCCTCCCAAGGCCCCTCCAGCTCCTAAGCCCAAGCCAAAACCCAAGATCAAGCTCAATACCAAGCAAGTAGAGTTTTTGCTGGGGGCACTTGAAAAGGCCAATTTAGAAGGGCTCGACTACCTAGAATTTAAACAGTCGTTGGAAGCGCTCGACAAAATGCAGATGGACGAAGAAACGCGTTACAAGTCTGCCTATGCAGTGGCCTCGTCGATGGGCGCCAATGTGCACAAATTGATTCAGACGGCTGACCACTATCGTAAGGTGTTGGAAACTGCCAAGCAGGATTACGAAACCAAAAATCTCAAGCAGGAGCGCGATAAGGTCGAAAAAAGCAAAAAGCAAGTTCTCGCCTTTGAGGAAAGCGTCAAAAAAAAGAAGGCTCAAATCGAGCAGCTCAAAAAGCAAATCGACTCTGAGGAGCGTAAGATGATCGACGCCATTGCTAAGGCCAAGCAAGAAATAGGTAGCCTTGCCAAAATGGAGGAAGAATTTGCCTACAGCTATAAATACATCAAAACCAAAATCGATAAGGACGTCAAAAACATGCGGGAATATCTAACGGTCAAAGCTAGTAACCCGCTGGATGATCCATTTGATGATACCTTAGACTTGGATAAGCTATAGAGATAAATCTTAGAGGGCGCCAAACCATCGGTTTTGCGCCCTCTGGCTTTTGGTAATAGGGATAATCGTTCTGCGCAGCAGTGGAAATGAAACTAAATCATGGCGTAAAAGGCCTACATTGGCCAAATTTTAAAATCCTCGCTACTTTTTACATATTGCATCGACTAAAGTCCATGAGTACCTAGTTGCACTTTAGAGACTTTCCAACTTTCGATCTAAATTACGTTCTCTAGCAATAGTGGTACTAACGCACAAGAACATCACTCAATTCAAATGGCAAAAACAAGATTAACTCCATTAGCCAAATTTCTCATCTTTGGTATCGTCGTAGCCGGGATGATTTTTGGTCTTATCAAACTCAAAAACAACGGGACCCTTGATAGCATCATTCCTACTAGCGGAAACTCTTCTGGTTTGTCTAGTGCTAAAGGGGACGATGTAATCAATATAGGGGTCGTTACCTGGGGGGGCTACGCCGGTGGTCAATATTTTAATGAAGGTTTTGAAGCCAACGAGGAATCTCGCTTTTATAAAGATTATGGCCTCAAAGTAAACTTCAAAGTACTGGATGACTTTGACGCCTCTCGCGATGCTTTCAAAGCGGATGAAGTAAACTTACTTTGGGCGACCATTGACGCCTTTCCTACGGAAGTAGAAGGCCTCAGCGCTTATGACCCTCAAGTGGTATTTCAAGCGGACTGGTCGCGTGGTGGAGACGCCATCGTGGTCCGCCGTGGCATCAACAATGTAGCCGACATCAAAGGCAAAAAGGTGGCCGTAGCGCCCATGACACCTTCTCATACCTTCTTGATTTGGCTACTCGAAGCAGGAGGATTGACTACAGCTGATGTAGAAATTGTCCAAGTTCCTTCCGCCATTGATGCAGCGGACGCCTTCAAGAGCGGTACTGTAGATGCGGCGGTAGTTTGGAGTCCCGATGATCAGGACTGTGTCGAAAAAGTGCCTGGCGCTAAGATCCTTGAGAATACTAAAAACGCTTCTCACATCATCGCGGATATCTTCTATGGCAAAAAAGCTTGGTTAGATGAGAACAAGGACAAGATGCAAAAGCTGTATGAAGGTTGGATGATCGGAGCTTCTGAGATCAATAATTCAGATGAAGCCAAGCGTAAAGCAGCGACGATTTTGGCCGAAGGCCTCCGCTTGCCAGAAGACTATTGCTACAATGCCATCAATAACGTCCGCCTCACTACGCATGGCGATAACCTTGACTTCTTTGGCATGAACCCTGACTACCAAGGCGTAAGTGGCGAAGATCTATACAACAAAATGAAAGTTACCTATGCGGATCTTGGTTTTGCGCCCGCTCAAGTGCCCAGCTGGCGTCTCGTGGCTTACAAAGATCTTGTAAGCAGTGCTACGGGGCTGACGGGCAATCAGCATGCTTCTGAAGCACGTAAGCAGTTTGAGGCACCTTCTACTGCGGATCAGACGGCTGATGCGATCTCTACTAAACAGGTCAGTATTAGCTTCCGTACCGGTGAGTTTATCCTCGATGAAAATGCGAAATACATTATCGACAAGGAGTTTGTTGACATCGCTAAGGCCTTCTCTAACTCCCGTATTCGTATTGAGGGAAATACGGACAATACTGGTTCCCGCGCTAGCAATATTGCGCTCTCCAAGAAGCGGGCACAGTCTGTCGCGGATTATCTCCAGCAAGAGCATAATATGCCTGCCAACCGTTTTATTGTGATCGGTAATGGTCCTGATAAGCCGGTAGAAACCAACACCACTGCGGCGGGTAAAGCAGCCAATCGTCGTACTGATTTCGAACTGGTAGCTAACTAATATATGTGGGAATCCCTGTTTAAACTGGGGGGAACCCTAGAAGGACGCACGCGCTGGGTATTGGGCCTGGCGGGTGCGTTGGTTTTGTTATTGCTTTGGACGCTCTTGGCTGAGGGCTTCTCCGAAGAACGCTTAGACCCTATCGAAGCCCCTAGTAATGTATCCGATCGCACTTATCTCGACAATGACTCCTTGTTGCGCAACAACTATGATGCGCTGCTCGCAATGAGCGAGGAAGAATTGGCAGGCTTGGGCTTGGAAAAAAATACGGTCTATCCGACCTTGCCTACACCCCTTCAGACCTTACGTTCCTTTGAGGAATTACACTTTGAAGACTATCTGTTAGCCAATAGCTTTAAATCTATCGGGCTCAATTTGCTAGGTTATGTCGTTGCGATTGCGATTTCGATTCCGCTAGGCTTTTTGCTGGGGCTGATCCCTTTCTTTGGGGGCTTATTTCGCAAGATATTTGATGGCTTTCGTTTTATACCCTTGACCGCCGTTACAGGCATCTTTGTGATGTGGTTAGGCTTAGATAGCCCCATGAAAGTCGCTTTTCTCGCCTTCGGTATTATCGTGTATTTGGTACCGGTAGTAGTACAGCGGATCGAAGAAGTGGATGACGTCTATCTCAAGACAGTCTTTACCCTAGGAGCCACTAACTGGCAAAAAATCCGTTCGGTTTATCTCCCTTCGGTACTTTCTCGTCTGTCTGACGATATTCGAGTATTAACGGCTATCTCTTGGACTTATATCACCATTGCTGAAATGCTCAACCGCAGTGGAGGCATTGGAGAGTTGATCTGGATCGCGCGCAGACAAAGCCGTTTGGACAAGGCCTTTGCGGTATTGATCATCATCGTACTGATTGGGATCTTGCAAGATCGCTTATTTGTGGGACTTGACCGCCTATTGTTTCGTCATAAATACGTTCAGGAGAAGAAGTAAATATGGTAACCTTTCACGATACCGAACGCGAAAACTTAATCGAGCTTCGCAATATCAGTCAGAGTTATGATGGCGGTCAGACCTACATCATCAAAGACTTACAGCTTCTCGTTGAAAACAAGCCTAATCAAGGCCAGTTTGTAGTGATCTTGGGGATGTCTGGCTGTGGCAAATCTACCTTGCTCCGCTATATTGCCGGTTTGCAAAAACCTACCGCTGGTGAAGTCTTGGTCAAAGGGCAGCCTGTAGGCCCCGAGAATAGGGTAGGGATGGTCTTTCAGCGATATTCTTCTCTCCCCTGGATGAGTGTATTGGAAAACGTTAGCTTAGGCCTAAAATATCAAGGTGTCGATAAGGCCGAACGGGAGGAGAAAGCGATGCAAATGATCCGAGCGGTAGGGCTAGAAGGGCATGAAAAAAAGTACGCTCAGTATCCTACACTTTCGGGTGGGCAGTTGCAGCGTGTGGCTATCGCGCGGAGTTTGCTGGCCAATCCAGAGATCTTGCTTATGGATGAGCCGTTTGGGGCCCTGGATATTAAAACTCGTTTACAGATGCAAGATATGCTTTCTGACTTGTGGTCTGAGTTTCACCCAACGGTAGTTTTTATCACCCACGATATCTCTGAGGCAGTTTATTTGGCTGATGATATTTACATCATGAAGGCAGCTCCCTCCCACTTCGTGGAACACGTCCATATTGACCTTTCCTTGGAAAGAGGTCGTGAAACCAAACGAGAAGCCCGCTTTACGGAACTCGTCCATATGATCGAAGACAAAATGATCGCCCTATCAAGCAGCTAATTTTTCTCAACCCTTTTGTCCCTCTTACTCTCTTTACTTACAGAGAGAAAAACTCTTTTTGGCAACGTTGGTTGTTACTATTCGTATTCGGAAAGAGTCATAAGTAAAAAATATGCTAGTCTGGGGAATATTCATTGCTGTAGTGATCGTCTTTTTGGCGGTGGACCTCGGTGTGTTTAACCGTGAGGCCCATGTGATTTCTACCCGCGAAGCTTCCATCTGGACCGCTGTATGGGTTACAATAGCTTTGAGCTTCTCGGCCGTAGTCTATGCCCTTTATACCAACGAACTCGTCGCCAATCCTACAGCAATCTCTCCCACAGAGGCTGTAATTAAGTACGTAACGGGTTATTTGGTCGAATTATCCCTTAGTGTTGACAATATATTTGTGATTGCGGTTATCTTCGCTTCTTTCAAGATTCCGCAACAATATCAGCATAGAGTCCTATTTTGGGGGATTTTGGGAGCTATTGTGTTTCGCGCGCTAATGATTCTCTTTGGGGTAGTGCTGATCAATAGATTTACTTGGACCACTTATATTTTTGGTGCCTTTTTATTATACACTGCCTTTCGGATGTTGGTCTCCTCCGATGAGGAGGAAGGTTTTCAAAACGCGGGCTTTTATAAATATGTTCGGAAAATATTTCCAGTTACTCGCACCATAGAAGGAGAACAGTTTTTTGTGCGCAAACGTCATATTCTGGCAGGTACTCCACTATTTTTGGCCTTGTTGGTGATTGAGGGTACTGACATTCTTTTTGCCTTAGATAGTATCCCTGCCGTTTTGGCCATTACGACTGATCCTTTCTTAGTATTTAGTTCTAATATTCTTGCGATTCTCGGTCTACGTTCGATGTACTTCTTCCTCGCCAATATGCTGGAGAAGTTTCACTACATCAAATATAGCTTGGTGGTGATCTTGGGTTATGTAGGCGTTAAACTTGTATTGGTACAACACTTTCATTTTCCGGAATGGCTCTCGCTGAGCATCATTGGCGTATCCTTAGCCGCGGGAATTTTGTATTCGATATTTTTCGGTAAAGAAGAAACGGTAGAGGAGCCCGAGTTAAGCGTTCCGCAAGGCGGTGCTGAAATAACCCCTACCCCCAATCCTCTCAAGGAAGCTGAGTTTAGCCAAGAATAATCGCTTCCTGTTAAGCACAGAGTAGTAAGTATCCCGAAAGCTTTCGGGAGTATTCGGTCTAGAGAAAAAAGTTCTTAATGAACTGCATAGTCCTATTCTCCTAGGTCTTAATACTAAATACTATTGTCTATCTACTGAAATGACCTAAGTCATGCTCCCCTCTGTCGAAAGTCTGAGTGGCTTCCCCATCCTTTTGTGTTATTGGATATGCCATAGTAAGTCCATACACAAAAACAATATCGAACATGACCAAGGCGAGTCTTAAGCAAGAAGGCCTAGAAAAAATTCGTGCCGATTTCCAGTACCTCATGTCTATTTTTAAGGAGATGCTTCAGTCTTTAGGAGAAGATGAGTTGGCCTCCTTTATCTTAGCCGAGCCAGAAAACTTCTATGGCGAACGCCCTTCAGTTAATGATGAAAAGTTAGCTCAGGCAATTGGTATTTCTTTTGAGTTATTGAATCTAGTAGAAGAAAATGCCGCCACTCAGTTCCGGCGTAAAACGGAAACCCTCTATGGTTTAGACTCCACCAGAGGGTCTTGGGGTGAGACCCTAGTCCAATGGCAGGCTGCTGGGATCGAGGTAAAGGATATGGCGGCTCTGCTTCCTGAGATCAATGTAATGCCAGTCTTGACGGCCCACCCCACGGAAGCAAAACGCCTGACCGTGCTGGATATCCACCGAGAGCTTTATCTTCTATTGGTCAAAAAAGAAAATCCGCTTTGGTCTACTACAGAGCAAGCAAGCCTAAGACAAGAGATTATTAGCCTCTTAGAGCGATGGTGGCGCACTGGCGAAATTTACTTGGAAAAGCCTCGCTTAACTGACGAGCGCAATAACCTCATGCACTACTTTGTCAATGTTTTTCCTGAAGCCCTCCGGTTGACGGATCAAAGGTTGAAAGATGCGTGGGAGAGTATGGGCTTTGCTCCAGAGCTGTTAGCATGGCCTGAACAGTTTCCTTTATTACAATTTGGTAGCTGGGTTGGCGGTGATCGAGATGGCCATCCTTTTGTTACGCCGGCTTTCACAGCTTCGACCTTACAATTGCATCGTGAGGCCGCTATCAAGATGATCCGTAACGAATTGGTAGCCTTGGCTGGCAAACTCAGCTTTTCAGGCTACATGAATCCCATTCCAGCTGATCTACTCACAGAAATTGAAGCTAGTGCCCTCAAGCTAGGGGCAGCCGGCCAACAAGCGATAAAACGCAATCCTTCCGAGCCTTTGCGGCAATTTGTCAATTTGATGCTGGTCCGTTTGGACAACAGCATATCATCCGAAGGGCTGGATAAAGCTCGGCACTATAGGCGGCCTAGCGAACTAGCCAGAGATTTGAAGCGTTTGAGGGCGGTTTTAATTGCAGTAGGAGCAAGCCGAATCGCCAAGCAATGGCTATTTCCCGTAGAACGCATGCTGCGCTGCTTTGGCTTTCATTTAGCCAAATTGGATATTCGCCAAAACAGCGCCTATCACGAAAAAGCGATTAGTCAGATTTTGCAGACTTCAGGCATGGAGGAGTATGACTATGCCAATTGGAATGAGGAAAAACGTTTGGCCTTTTTAAATGCCGAGTTGAAACGTAAAAGGCCCTTTGTCATTGCTGGGGAGTCTTGCGGGCCAGAAGCGGATAAGTTATTAGGGTACTTTAGAGAAGTCAAACGATATGTGGATCGTTATGGAGCCGATGGCATTGGTTCGATCATCGTCAGTATGACTCGTTCGCTGAGCGACTTATTGCTGGTGTTTCTCTTTTTGCGGGAGGTAGGATTACTAGATGCTAAACTACCCGTAGTACCACTATTGGAAACGATAGATGATCTTAAGGCAGGGCCTGAAATACTGGCGGCATTCTTGGATCATCCGACGGTAATGGCTCAGCGGGAGGAAGGCAAAACCTTCGTACAAGAGGTAATGCTTGGCTATAGCGATAGCAACAAGGATGGCGGCATATTGAGTAGTCGTTGGAATATTTATAAAGCAGAAGAGGCCCTTACGAAGGTCGGCAAGGGCATGGGCGTAAAGCTTTGTTTTTTTCATGGTCGTGGAGGTACGATTAGTAGGGGAGGAGGTAAGATTCATCGATTTCTAGAAAGTATGCCAGCGGGCTCTTTGAGTGGGCATATCAAGATGACAGTCCAAGGGGAGACCATTGCCAATCAATTTGCCAACCGCCTCAACGCTTGCTACAATTTGGAGATGTTTATCTCTGGCACTGCCAGGCAAGCCATGTTGGCCCAAAACCAAAAGCAGGAAGAGCGTCTCCATTCCATCATGGAACGCTTAGTGCCCATGGCCCGAAAGAGCTATCGGTCCTTATTGGATCACCCTCGTTTTATCGATTTTTATAGTAAGGCTAGCCCCATTGATGTGCTGGAGCAGAGTAAGATCGGTTCTCGTCCGGCGCGACGGACGGGGCAACGTTCGCTTGATGATTTACGCTCTATCCCTTGGGTATTTAGCTGGAGTCAGTCTCGTTTCAATCTTACGGGTTGGTTTGGCACTGGTACGGCCTTAGCCCAACTACGGCAAGAGGCCCCCGAGGATTTTGCCTATCTCAAACAAGCCGCCAATGAGATTCCTTTTTTGTACTACCGATTGATTCAGATCGAAACGAACCTTTTGCTCGCAGATAGAGAAATCATGCAAGCTTTTGCGGACTTGGTTGCTGATGAGACTTTACGAGAGGAGATCATGGATATCATCTTGCCTGATTTTGAAGAAGGACTAACCCAAATTGAATATCTTTTGAGCGCTCCTGTCGGAGAACGCCGATTCAGTAAGATAGAGAACAAGAGGCTTCGCAACGATGCGCTAAGGATCTTACATGAGATTCAATTGCAGTCTCTTCGCGAATGGCGTCAGCGCAAGGAAAGCGAGCCTGAAGTCAGTGAAGCCTTACTGTTGAAGCTACTTCTCTTAGTCAATGCACTTTCTGGTGGCTTGAAGAGTACGGGTTGAGTAAGACAGTCCTTGAACGCTGAGATGAGCGTTCCACGAGTGGAAAAAGAAACATAGATAGAATCGCAAGAAAGTAAGACTGCTAATCCTCTCTTCTGATGACAATCCCCAGTTCAGTTGCGTTCCAATCATCACGATTAGGGGCCGAAAACGAAGCGTCAAACATCAAGTTACGAGACTTGGTCATGTCTTTATTTTCGATGGAGCGGGTAGCTCTAGGTAGGTTGAGCGCAGTTTGTTCCATGAGGCTAGCGTCAAAGTCCTGCGTACTGTAGATAAGCTTGAAAAAGCTTTGTACTTCTTTCTTGCCAATTTGGTACACTGCATCGGGTACCGCTCCGCGGAACGCTGCCCCCTCTAGCGCCCATGCTTCCTCTCCATTTTTGAGTCGTATTCCCTTATTGTGAAGCAGTCCAGCATTGATCTCAAACTCAGGCGACATATACAAAAAGGCACAGTAAAGCTCCATGCCACTAGTATTGACGATCTTTACCCTAAAGCGAGGCTGGGCATT
>JBCCQN010000050.1:0-41877 GCA_039024315.1 Bacteroidota bacterium | reverse complement strand
TTATTCTTCCCAAGCCTCAGCTGGACGGGCGAATGTACTCGCATCAGGTCGCGCTGCTTGAAAGCGCACGTTTACAAATTCTTTGCGACCTCTCTCTTCGCCTAGGGTTTCATTTTCGGCATCCCAGACATAGCTGACCATGGTTTTGGGGACTTGCAGACCCTTGACTTCTTGCCATTCAGCGTAATGCGCGGCGTTGTAGCGTTCGGCACGGCCGGCATCAAAGTAAGTGACCGAATACAACAGATAGCTCAATTGCTTGCTGTCAGGATCGATCATAAGCAGATATTGATCCTTAGAGGCTACCCCTACGCCATCACCAAAAGTCGCTTTGAGAACTTCGTACTCTTTACCCGCAATGCTACGATTGGGCAAATTGCTGATGTTTACGCCTTCATCTGCCAAGACAAAAGGCATCCCGAAGAAGTAAAACTGCAGATTGATCAAAAACTCGGGATTCTTAGGCTTAGTTTCGCCTTCCAATACTTGCCAATAATTGACCCCATCATAGCCCATGGTGTAGCCAGCCCCCATAATCCGCTCTTGGCGCGAAATCAGATCCAATAAAAATGACTCTTGACGTTCTGGGCCATACTGCACATCGAAGCTCAAACCACCAAACTCATCCCAAGCTTGAATGCCACCATGTGCCTCCAGCACAGGGTTTAGTAAGGCAGAAACTTCTTTAGCCACCTTCATCAGAGCTGGAGCATCGGCTTCAGCTTGCTGCTCAGAAGGTTTGACGTTCGCGCAAGCGACTAAAAAAAGAAAGGGTACAATCAGGTATCTCATATTGACTAAACTTTGAGGGCGCAAGATGGCCCAGACAAAGCTAGTAGATTGGTCTGTAAGATGACAATGTGAGAGGATGCTGGTCAACTAAATCACTAGGATTGTTTACTCTATTCCTCCCTCTAGCCCCTCCAAAGGGGAAAAGGGTTTTGTAAACCGCAGATTTTATTACAACAAGCGCTTTCTGATCTCATCCATATAAGAGCGACTCACGCGCACGCTATCGCCATTGCTCATGCGAATATCGTAGCCAGAGGGATACTTTTCGATCTCTTGCACATGCTTGAGCGAAATAATGGAGGAGCGATGTACCCGCACAAATTGCTTGGGACTGAGCTTTTGCTCCAAGGCTCCTAGGCCGTAGGAACTGAGATGTCGCTTCTCAGCTGTAACCAGCCAAGTATAATCCTTTTCTGCTTCCAGCCAGACAATGTCATTGGCTTCAATCGCCAATAGCTTATTGCCGCTTTGCACAAAAAGTTTCCCACTATAATCTTCCTCCTGACTTACAGGCTTAAGACTTTCGGCGAGGCGCTGCAGCTGATCCATCAAAGGAACCGCTTGGGACTTTACCCGCCCTATGGCCTTGGCAAAGCGCTCTCGCGTATAGGGTTTGAGGAGATAGTCCACCGCATTGATCTCAAAAGCATCCAAAGCATATTGATCATAAGCCGTGCTGAAAATAATCAGCGGCACCTCTTCTAAGCGTTTGAGCACCTCGAAGCCCGTCATGCCCGGCATTTGCACATCCATAAAGACCAAATCGGGTCGGAACTCATTTATGAGCCGCAGGGCATCTACCCCATTGTTGCATTCGCCAACGATGACGAGATCAGGATACTCGCCCAAATACTGACGCACCAAAGTCCGCGCGGGAGCTTCGTCGTCCACAATAATTACTTTTTTCATGCTAACACAGGACTGGCAACAGGTTTGGGCAGTTTGAACATCACGCGGGTGCCGTGCGGTAGGGAAGGAGTAATCTCCAACGGACGACCATAGAGTCGATCTAGCATTTTGCGAGTATTTACCAGACCGAAGCCAGTACCCATGGTTTCGGCATTGGGTCTGAAGCCTACGCCATCATCGGTGATGCTGATTTCCATCTCTTCGCCAAGGTCTAAGGCGCTGATGCGGACCGTGCCACCTTCGATACGTGGTGAAATGCCGTGCTTGATCGCGTTTTCGACCAAGGGCTGGAGCAACATCGGCGGAATCGGAATATCTAAAAGGGCGTCGTCAATTTGTAAATCTACAGATAAGCGTTCCTCGAAGCGGGCCTGCTCCAACTCGAGATAACTAAGGATAAAATCTAGTTCGTCACGCAGCGGAACGGTTACCACTTTAGAAGCCTTGAGCTGATAGCGAAATAGGTCTGAAAGCTTGGCGATCAATTCGCGAGTATGCTCGCTTTCAAGGGGGATAGAAGCGTTGATGGTATTGAAGACATTGTAGAGAAAGTGCGGATTGAGCTGGGCCTTGAGAGCCGTTAGCTCAGAGCGGAGAGCGATTTCACGTAGCTCTAAGGTGCGTTTTTCCTGCTCCGCAGAACGCTGAAATTCGTCGTAGATATGAAAAATGGCGAACTGCAGAATATAAAATAGCATCGGAATGTAGATATCCCAGCCGATACCAGTCCCCCCCAGATGCCCAATATCTAGCGCATCACAAACGCTATAATAGGTTTTGATCCAAGCTAAGATCCATAGCGGCATCGTCAGGAGATGAGTAAGATAGCGCTGCCAAGTAGGTCGCTGCCGCATTTGCCTAAAAATCAACCACCAAACCGGTGCGGTAAAAAGGCCTTTGATCGCATAGTCCAAAAAGGACCGATCAAGCGTATTGGCGAGGACATCGCCAGCGGTATATTGCAAGGCTAAGCCGTAAGCAAACGCACAAAATATGTACATGCCGACGACGCCGATATGAGCATTATATTTTTGCCAAAATGTCTTCTGGCTAGAAGTAGTTTCAGGATACATAATTATTGTGCTGAGGGTTAGCGGACAAGCTTTTCAAATCGACCTAGCCAAGACCAATCATGATTTTCAACATTTTTGAGGTAGATAGCTACTGTCTCACTATCAAGATAACGAACAAAACTGGTTTGTACGCCAGCCCAACCACCCCAATGCCAAGCTTTATTGCGTTTTGGGTCTAAATAAATGCCAAAACCATATTCTGAGCGACTCCCGTCTGGCAAAACGGCTGGTGTATAGGCGACTGCCATTTGGTCTGCGCTCAGCAAAGTGTTTTCTCGTAAGGCCTGCTCCCAACGCACCAAATCCGGTCCGCTTGAAACAATCGAGCCATCCCCCTCTATGCCACTAGCGGCTGCTACCAATGGATATTCGGTGCCGCCCCAAGCTTCACGATAGCTGTTGCTACTGACGTCATAAGCCATCGGCATGGCGTAGTTTTCTAGCATCTCTCCCTCGGCCCAGCGGGTAGTATAAGAGCGGGTTTGGGTCATCTGTAGGGGTTCAAAAATGTATTCGTGCAAGAAATCTTGGTAGCTAGCGTGAGAAATTATTTTGATGATCTCAGCTAACAAAACATAGTTGATATTGGCATACTGAAATTGACTACCCGCCGGAAAAGAAAGAGCGGGTTGCTCTGTTTGATAGTAAGCAATGACATCTGCATTACTACCGATTTTCTCAGGATCCCAATGCGCTTCTCCATAGGCGAGGTAGTCTGGAATACCGGAGCGCTGCTGCAAAAGGTAGCGGATCGTAACGGATGGATAAGGAAAGTCCTCGATATAATCACTGACGAAATCGTCATAGTCTAGGAGATCGCGCGCTTCCAAAAGCATAATGCCCATCGCGGTGAACTGCTTGCTGACAGAAGCGAGTTCAAAAACGCTGCTATCGTTGAGGGTCTGCTGTTGGGTGGCATCAGCATAGCCAAAGGAGCGTTGATAGAGGATTTCGCCGGAGCGAGCGACGATGACATTGCCATTGAAGGCTTGGCGCTGGTGGAGTTCCTCGAAGAGGCTGTCCAACTTATCGGTGCGAATCTGCCCTTGAGGGGCGATCACAAAACCAACACTAAAGAGACAAAGGAGGATGAGAAAAGCTTTCATGATTTGATTATGTTTTTGAGTTGTTGAATTTTTGAGTTGTTGATTAGTTGATTGCAGATTCAACAATTCAGCTCTTCAACAAATTCTTCATTAGATTTAAAGAGATTGTCTTTCTTCCGATGCTCCAAATAAGGTCTGACTTTACTTTTCTTTAGCTCCCAATCGACGAATGGCAAAATCCGCCGACGAATAACAGGCCCTGTCAAATGAAACTTATGATTGGGGGGATAGATGCGACCTTTAGTCGATAAATTGCGTCATTGAAACAGAGGATCGATCTATGCCAGGGGAATAGGACTATGGGAAAGCAAGCCGACTTCATCAAAAATCACCAATACCATTTACTGATTGGCTTGCTGCTTGGCATTTGGGTATATCTATTTCTGGTATTGATCGGGCCCTTTGATGCCGCTCCTTTACCGCTGCGGCTGCGGGCCAAGATGATGTTTGGCTATGCGGGTCTAATGATCTTGGCTTATTACGCGATCATTCCGATTCAAAACCTGCTATGGCATACCTTCAAAGCGTGGAACACTGGCCTAGAGTTATTGACTGTTAGTTGCGTGTTTATTATTCCTTTCCTGCCTTGCTATTATTTTTACAAATCAGACATCGTTCGCGGTGAGTTTGGTTTCTCAACCTTTGTCTGGGAACAGTATGTGCCGACTATCTTGATTCTAATGCCTTTGGTCATTTTGATTCGACGGGGCGTTCTCCGCAGGAGTAAAACTCAAACAACTCTCCCTAGCAAAATCACCCTCAGAGGCGAGCATAGTTTAGATATCTTACAGTTGGATTGGACGGATCTGATTTGTGTGAAGAGTGCCAATAACTACGTCGAGGTCTATTATCAAAAAGCGGGGCAGCTTCACAAAAAGCTCCTACGCACAACTAGCAAAAGCATCCAAGCAAATCTCCCCCAACTCAAACGGGTACATCGCTCCTATCTCATCAATCCCCTTCATTTTGTAGAGTGGCGCAGCAAAAAGCAGATCGCCCTAACCCATCTAGAGGTGCCGGTTTCCCAGAGCTATCAGGCCGAGCTAAAGGAACTGACCCAAATTCGCCCCTAATACAGCCTCATTCGCCCCTTTTTGAGGTTTAACGGCATACCAATCGCCTGAAGTTGATAAGTTTGAGGGATCAAAAACGTAGCTCCATGAAAAGATTTATCGTTGCTTCCTTCCTCGTATTTCCTCTTTTGCTCAGTAGTTTTGCCCAAAAAGAGGAAATCCAATATCCAGCACTGGCCAAAGAGCTGATACAAATGCGAGCCGTGGATCAAAAGTATCGCATCAGATATGGCAAGATGATCCAAAAGGGCAAGAGAGATACCGAAAAATTTAAAACGCTCGTCTATAAGCTGATCGATATCGACAGAAGCAATACCGCGCGTATGCAAGAGATCGTGGCGCAATACGGTTGGCCCACTTATGATAAAGTCGGTCGCAGGGGCAGCAATGCGGCTTGGATACTAGTGCAACATGCAGATCGCAACCCCGTCTTCCAAATCCAATGCTTGCCTCTTCTCAAAGCAGCCGTAGATGAAGGTCAAGCTTCTACCGTGGATTACGCCTATCTCTACGATCGAGTGCAACTGGCGCAAGGCTATAAGCAAAAGTATGCGACCCAAAGTACGACCCATCCTATCAGCAATGAACCCTTCTTTCAAGCCCTTGAGGATGAGGCCAAGGTTCAACAAAATCGTGAGGCGATGGGAATTAAACGCACAGTGGTAGAATATGCAGAATCTCTGGGGTTTGACTACAGCATTCCTACTCTAGCGGAAGCAGAGCAACGAGCCCAGCAGTTTGCAGCTACCTATACCGAAAACATTCAGGCAGCTAGGGCGGCCATGAAAAAGGGAGATTATCAAACTGCCGCAGATCACTATATCTTAGCCACTGCTTGCGATGGCTACACCCAAATGGAGGATTATGTAGAGACTGCCCGAGCGATGGCCTTAGCCAAACATAAGAGAAGTCATCGAGGCTTTGCTTATTTGATCAAAGCCGGCCTGAGAGGTTGGGAAGGCATTTTTGAAGTAGATAGCAATCCCGAATTCGCCTACCTAAAGGCCGCTAGCCCCAAAAATTGGCAAGATCTCATGATCGTGGTTGAGGCGCTTCAGCGGGAAAGTCCATGACAAACTGAGCGATTTTGCCTTTATCGACAAACGGTAATATGCGGCGATGAACGACAAATGTGTTCATTCATCGAGAATTTCAGGGCATTGGTCTAATTGCAAATAAAAGCCGTTAGACTTGCCCGTAGTTTTGATTGTCTTTCCTCCGCTTTCCTTCTATTCTCAATCAAAATTGTTATGATCCGCATTTACCTTTTATTAACCGCTCTACTGTCTACGCTGGCCATGCAAGCCCAAGAGATGGGCCGTATCCAAGGTCGTGTAGCTGACCCAACAGGTAATCCGGTTGCTTTTGCTACAGTGATCGCTTATGCAAATAGTGATTCTGCTGTCGCCAAGACAGGCTTTACGACCGAGCAAGGCAAATATATCCTTGCGCCGCTAGCAGCTGGAGAGTACTTTATCCAAGTGCAATTTGCTGGCTTAGCCACCTACGAAAGCGAACGGATCTCGCTCACAGCTGGGCAGATCCTCACCCTCGAGGATATCCAAATGCGTGAGCCAGAGGCAGACCTAGATGCTGTACAAATCACCGCCAACAAAGCGATGGTCGAAGTGCAGCCCGACAAAACCGTTTTTAACGTTGCGGGAACCGCGAACGCCATAGGAGAGAATGCTTACGAACTGCTCCGTAAAGCCCCTGGCGTGATTGTCGATAATAATGACAACATCATTTTGATGGGCAAAAGTGGTGTCCGTATTTATATCGACGGCAAGCCTTCTCCGCTTTCGGTAGCTGACCTTGCCTCCATGCTCAAAGGCATGCAGTCTGACCAGATCGAATCCATCGAAATCATCACCAATCCTTCGGCACGCTTCGATGCTGAAGGCAATGCAGGCATTATCAATATCAAACTCAAAAAGGATCAAAGCCTAGGTACCAATGGTAGCGTTAGTCTAGGCTACGCCATAGGCCGCTTTAGCAAATACACCGGCTCGGTCAATTTTAATAATCGTAGCAAACGGGTCAACGTCTTTGGCAATTATAGTGGCTTTGTAGGACGTAACTATAGCTTTACTGACTTTTATCGTATCCAAAGCGGGACAAATTATGATCAGCATACCGACCGCTTCGACGATGCCCTCAATAACAACATCAAGTTCGGTGCAGACTTCTTTCTTAGCAAAAAGAGTACCCTTGGCGTCATGGTAAACGGCTTTATTTCCGATAATGAAACCGACAATCAAAGCATCACTGCGATCACAGATAATCCTACTGGTGAAGCCCTCTCCAGTCTGGTCGGGATCAATGAAAATATTCGCAACAACCAAAATTTCAATTTCAACCTCAATTATGGTTACAAAGGGGATGATGGTAGTACTTGGAATTTGGACGCGGATTACGGACAGTTTCGTTTCAATAACGAGAGTTTTCAGCCCAACTATTTCATTTCCCCTGCGGGGAACGATACCCTCGATCGCAACATCTTCCGCATCATCGCTCCGACCGATATTGACATCTATACTTTCAAGGCGGATCACGAACGCAATCTTGCCGGTGGCAAGCTAAGTGCCGGTATCAAAATCGCCTTTATCGAGACAGACAATAACTTCAACTTCTTCGATCAAGTTGATGGCATGGATACTCTCAACCTCAATCGCAGCAATCAATTTGTCTACGAAGAAAACATTAATGCTGCCTACGCGACTTACTCGCGTAAGATTGAGAAGTGGAACCTTCAGCTAGGGCTACGGGCCGAGCAAACTCGTACGCTGGGCACCCTCTTTAGTACTCAAAATACTGGCTTAGATTCCGTAGATCGTCAATATCTCAATCTTTTCCCCACTGCTGGTATCACTTATTCCCCTAGCCAAAAACATAGCTACCGTATCAACTATAGCCGCCGCATCGACCGTCCGCGATATCAAGATCTCAATCCATTTATCAATCAGTTGGATCAGTTGACCTTCAACCGTGGCAATCCATTCTTGCGTCCTCAGTTTACCGATAATCTCCAGTTTACTTATACCTATCAGTATCGTTACAGCGCTAGTGTTTCTTATAGTTTGACGGATGATTTCTTTACCCAGATTACCGATACCCTCAATGGACAGGCCTCTTTCCTCACCCAGGAAAACCTCTCGACTCGTCAGGTGATCAGTGCTAACATCAGCGCGCCACTACCGATCACTAAGTGGTGGAGCTCTTACACCAACTTGAGCGTCAACAACACCCAAAATCGTGGGGATTTCAACCAAGCAGGAGAAACAGGGAAAGAGATCAATATCAATCGTACCACTTTCAATGTGTACCAGCAACATACCTTCACTTTGCCCAAAGGCATCTCCTTGGAGTTGAGTGGCTTTTATAATTCACCCTCGATTTGGGGCGCCAACTATCTCACCCGTGAGTTTTGGGCCGTCAATGCCGGAGCGCAGATGCGTTTGTTTGACAATCGCGCCGTGGTCAAAGTATCGGTCAGCGACCTCTTTTACAGCATGCAATGGCAAGGCACCCAAGAATTTGGCGGTCTTTACTTTGACGCTAGCGGGGGATGGGAGAGTCGCCAGTTTAGAGTCAATCTTACCTATAACTTTGGCAACCAAAAAGTAAAAGCCTCTCGCCGTCGTAAGACAGGCTTACAAGATGAGTCTAGCCGGGCTGGTAGTGGCGGTAGTGGCCCCGGCAATTAATTTGATTCGTATATCTATTTACTAAGTAAGGCCGTGATTCGTCGCGGCCTTTTTTGTTTTGTCACCTCCCGATAGTAATCAAGAGCGCGGAACGCTTATCCTTCGGCTGCGGCATACATGCACGCAGCTACCAAGCCCTCTTTTCATCGAAAGATGCCCATAGGGACGAAGAGAAATCTCCTAGCGTGTAAGACGTAAATACGTTTGGGAGCCAAGGGGATTTCTCGTCGACCTGCTCCTATGTCGAAAGGGGTAATTGGGGTAGGGTATTGCCTTGTCGCGTGCTAGGGACAAGCGTTCTGCGCTCCCGATAGCTTTCGGGAGGCACAAAAAAAGCGGAACCAAGTATCCTTGACTCCGCTTTTTATCTTTTTAAAAGTGCCTATACACTGGCAGACTTTTGTTTGGCGGCTGCCTCTCTTTTGGCAGCAGCTTTGGTAGCTTTGTCCGGAAAAACACGAGGTACGACAAACAGAGCAACAAGGACCAAGACAAGAACTGAAACAGTTATAATTGCAGTGATCATAATTTTTATGGTTTATAGGTTTGGTTGGAGTGTAGTAATAAAAAAACGTAAAACTGCTTAAAAAGAGTGTATTCCCTAGGATATAAAAACGCTTGACTCTTATTCATATTACAAAAATTGCCCTTTTTAATCAAGGCTTTAAACACAGCAATTTCTAGCAAATCCTTACTAACGAGCTTATTAGCCTCCAAAGGGCGAAAATTATTTCTTGAGATATAAATTTGTGATCTGTAAAATCGAAATATCAACAACCGTTATTTTCCACCCAATAAAGGCCAGCACACTTAAACCGTAGCTTTTTCGTAATTTTATGTAGATAAGTCTAAAAGGCCTTTGCGTAGATTATTATTCTTACTCCTTGTTCCCCTTCTTTTGCCCTTGAGTCCGCTTGTGGCTCAGTCTCCTGCTGTTGCCCAAATCAAAGCGTTGATGGGGCAAACAAATGAGCTGTATATGGCAGGCAAGTACGCCAAGGCCCTCGAACTTTGTAGTGAAGCCGAAGCCCTCAGTGCTAAGACCAAAGAATACCCCCTAGAGGAAAGAGCCAATATTTTACGCTCCAAAGCCCATGTCTTTATGGAGATGGGGGAACTAGATTCGGGTATTGTTTACTCCCAGCGGAGTTTGAGCGCTTACCGTCAGAGTATCGGCCCTGCCGAACGCTTAACTATCGACCTGCAGTATGAATTAGGCTATTTTCATGATGTGTCATTTGCCTTTGATAGTGCAATCTATCACTATGAGCAATGCATCGATTTGTACCGATCCGCGATTGGTGATAGCACCGATGATATTCCGCTTACCGAAAACCGCCTTGCCAGCATCTATATGACCTTGGGCTTACTTGATGAGGCAGAACCCCATGCCAAAGAGGCATACCGCCTTTGGGTTCGCAATTTTGGGGTGCAAAGTCGCCGAGGTATCACCGCTAGTCGCCTACTGGGACGCTTATATTGGACCAGGGGTCAGCAATCCAAAGGCTTGCTGTATTATGAAGAATCAGTAGGCTCAGCTACTGTAGTTTACAAAGACCAGCCTGCCAACTTGCTTAGCTACTATCGAGAGCTTAGTAGGCTTTATAAGCAAATGGGCTTCCGAACTCAATCCCTCCTTTGGTTTGAAAGAGCTGATAGTCTTTCGAGTATTTATACCAATCCGAATGTGCTCAGCCAAGCTTCTTTTTATCATATTAAAGCTAAACACCTGCATGATGAAAAAGGTCAGACCGAAGCCGGCATCGCGATGATTCATCAGGCGATTGATATTTATGAAGCGATTGAATACAAACAAAACTACCATTATGTCAACATGGCGGACTTCCATACTAGTATGGCTCAGTTACTCAAAAATCTTGGTCGCTACGATTCCGCTAGGCAGTGTATTGATTATGCTTATGCCATCTATGATTCACTCTATCCTACCCGCCGTTACTACGGCCATTTCGAACGCCTAGATATTGCTATTGAAGCGGGAGATACGGCTAGTTTTTGGGATAACTCTCGAAAAATGACCCAGTTTTTGGTCAAGACAGACGAGGAGCTACCGCTCGCAAGCCTTTTACAAAAAGAAATTCAGGTGTTTCCAGATGGCAATACTATCAAGGCGGCCCTGCGCATGGCGGATCGCTTTTGGCTCATGTACCAAAAATATCCCAGCGATACTCACCTCAAGATTGTACGCTTGGCTTTCGAGCAACTGGATCGGTGGTATGATCCTTATCATCGCGACGAAGTACAATACTCCCATCAGATGGCAGAGCAACGTAGTTGGATCTACAAGGGATTGTTGCGCGCCTATGTGGCCGAGTATGAGCGTTCTGCGCAGCAGGAAGCCTTACAACTCGCCTTTGCCGCTAGCGAACAAAACAAAGCTTTTAGCCTTTACAAATACATCAAACGCCAATCCCAGCTGAGTTTTAGTGGTGTACCTGATACTCTCGTTCGGCGAGAAGCCGGTCTCAAAGCCAAAATCTCCTTTTTCAACGCCAAACTCAATCCCAATCTGCCCGATCATCAGTTTCAAAAGTGGGAAAAGGAACTCAAACAATTACAGGGAGAGTATGAAACCTTGACCCAACAAATTCAAAATCAATATCCGCGCTACTATCAACTATTGCATCAAAATCCCGTCCTACTGCAGGATTTTCAGTCAATGCTCGGCTCCAATGAAAGAGGCATTGTCTATACGCGAGCGGATTCGGTTTTGTATGCTTTTAGTTTCAGTCGACGAGAGATCAAAGTCCATCAACTAGCTTTTTCAGAGACCCTAGAGGATTCCATCTTAGCCTTTAGAGAGCAGCTTTTTGCCCATTCGGGAGTCAATGATACCGATCCTTTGTCCTTGGTTCATGCAGGCTCTTACCAGTTGTATAAGCAATTATTGGAGCCGATGGTAGGAGAGGAGCAGTATGACATGCTCTACGTGATCCCTGACGATATCTTGGCTTTGATCCCCTTTGAAGTCCTATGGACAGCGCCTTCAACCACATCTTCGGCTCAAGAGCGGCCTTACCTCCTACGCAAATATCCGCTCTCCTATGCCTACTCAGCCGGTCTTTGTATCGAGCAGCACGGTATTGAGCCAGCTTTTAGCATGGAAGAGCAGCCGCTGGCGGTTTTTGCCCCCAATTATCAGGAAAAAGTGCTTAGCAATATGGATACGCTGGTGTCCAAGCAGCTGAGTTATTTGGTGCGTGAGGGTCTGTATGATCTTGAAGGTGCCCGTAATGAAGCAGAAGCCATCAGTCAGTTTTTTGGAGGCAGGATACTGCTTGGGCCAGAAGCAAGTAAAGAAAGATTTGTAGAGATAGCCCCTGATTTCAAACTACTTCACTTGGCGATGCATGCTTCTGTTTTACCGGAGTCCCCGCTTTTGTCCAAGCTGATTTTTGCGGATACTCCCCACGATAGCCTCGGGCGTTATCTCTACGCAGCGGAGTTATTTGCCTTGCCGCTAGACGCGGAACTCGTGGTTTTGAGTGCTTGCAATACGGGCTATGGCAAATTGCAGCAAGGGGAGGGCGTGATGAGTTTGGCGAAGGCATTTCATTATGCAGGTTGCCCTTCCGTCGTGATGAGTTTATGGCAGGTCCCTGATCAAGAAACACAGCAATTGATGACAGACTTTTATGCCGCCTTAAAGGCTGGTAAAAGTAAGTCCGAAGCTTTACGTTCGGCCAAGCTGGCCTACCTAGACCAAGTAAAAGCGGCGGAGCTGGCGCACCCTTTTTTCTGGGCGGGCTTTGTCCTTTCAGGGAACGCTCAGCCATTAGAGAAGGAATTGAGCTTACCACCTTGGCTTTGGGCGCTACTGGCCCTTAGTCTAGTCGGTGGTGGTATGTTGGCATGGAAAAAGCGATCCGTAAGCTGATAAACCAAGTCCTATCATATATTTTGCCTGTGTTTAGCTGCTCCTTAAGGTCATAATCTCAAAATGCAATCGAGGCTTTTTAAGTACCTAGACAATAGTATTTAGTATTAAGACCTCGGAAAATGGGTTTTATGATTCTGCGAGGTCTTTTTTCTCTGTACTACATACTTTCTACTCTGTACTTAACTACTTCTTCTGCCATTTTAGGCAGGCAAGGATCTCTTCCTGATGGTGGACTTGGATCAAATACAACCCCTGCCCCAATGATTCTGTCGTCAGAGACGAGCCCCTGCATTCTTGCAATAGTTTTCCTTCTAAGGAGTAAAGCCTCAGATGGGTGATAGGTTTTGCAGGATACCTTCGGTGAACGCTCAACCAATTTTCTTGAGCATAGGGATAGTAAGCGGTCTGATGAGATTTATCCGTTAGGGTAGTGGCCAATAATGGCTTGCTACAAGCTGTCTTTAGCGCTTCTTGTGCACGCTTTTGGGCGGGGAGCTCGTAGGAGTTGAGCGCATTAGGGGGCCCAATGGGAGGCAGATGGTCAAGCTCAGCTGAGAGATGGCTTTCATGGAGCAAGAAGAGTGATTTGTCTGGCAATTGCTGCTCTCCGAGTGGTTTGATTTGGCCGCGAATGTTGTTGGCAAATTCAAAATGTTCGCTTCCAGCCAAGATATAATTACCTAAGAAAAGCCCTTGATTGGGCAGTTCGTTGCCAAGAAAATTTTGCTTGTCGCTAGCAGGATCCTGATTCATAAAGATACCATATAGCTCAGCGCGATTACGAAAAAAAGTGTTAAAAGGGCCGTTGATCCCATGGGAGTTATCGATCACAATATTTTGGACCACATTGCCTTCAAACAGATTGGCATAGGGATAATTGCCGTGTAAAACCAAGTCTCCTGCCGCGTCGAGAGGCAGCTGGACCTCAGTCCAATAGGGCTCACTAGAGTAATTGTAGGCCAGTACATTGCCGTTGGCGCCAGCTTGCAAGATCATAGCATGTCGTAGGCGTCTAAAGCTATTGTCGTAGACGAGAGAGCTACTAGTGGCAAAGTGTAGCATGATGCCGTAGGCTTTGCCGCCATTGCCGTAGTGATGGGCTTGCTCGAAATGACTACCCTTAATCGCAATTTGCAAACTATGCTTAAGTTCTACATGGGCAAAATTACAAAAGCGGCTTTGAACGCAACTAAGCCAGCAATTGGCCGCATAATCAAAAAAAATATTGCTCGTTTGACTGTCGGTAGTGTCTAAACGAACGATCTGTAATTGCTCGATCCCGACTTGAGTCTTGGGGCTAAAACGGACGATCCTAGCCTCTTCTTCAAATAAAAAATCTCGTCGCAAAGGCTGACTTAAAAACAGGCTATCCTTAGATAGTTTTTTGATTTGCCCTAACTGACCAGTGGAGTAATGAGCCCAAGCAGAAGTAATCAGCGCACTATCCTCAGCAAAAATTTTGATATAGTCCCCCACTTGAAAGTTTTGAGGTTCTTTGATCCGGATATAAGTATCGCCTTGTCTAGCATTAGTAACCAACAGGCTTGGGTTGGCATTAGGAGTACCTTGAACTTTGAGGAGGTGGTCTTCTTCTCTAAGTGCAAATTGCAAAGTGCTAGCGTCAGCAGACTGGCCGCGCAGTATGCAGTTGCTGGGAAGCTCAATCGCTTGAGTAAAAAAGTAGTTCCCCGCAGGAAAATAAAGTACAAAAGGATGATCAGCATTTTGCTCCAGCAACTCTTGGATCAAGGCATCATTGGGGGTTTTGCCGTCGGCAATCCCTCCCGAGCTGATAAAATCAATCTCAAGGATCGGGCTAATCGGCATCTCCTGCAGGCCCGAAAGCTGCCAATCTGTCCTCCGGTCAGGAGGCAGAGTTTGCCCTTTTAGACCAAGGTGAGAAAAAAAGCTACAGAAGAGAAAAAGGGTCAAATAAAGAACGCGCTGTCTGATGTTTCGGTGCATTTTAAGTACTTAGACAATAGTATTCAGTATAAAGACCTAGGATAATGGGGCTATTTGATGATAGCGAGACCTTTTTTCTCTGTACTGCATACTCCCTAAAGCTTTCGGGATACTTTCTAATCTCCACTTAGGATATTTCGAAAATAAAAATAATCCTACTATCAGGAAAATACGGTTCTTTTTTAGCGACATGGATAAGCTGCGTAAGAATCACCAAGAATATGCTTCTCCTAGTCCTAATTCAAGGTACTCTCCTTTGATTTTTTGCTCTTTTTGCAATTTTCGCAGTATGCGAACAGGTTCTCCTATGGGTTCATCCGAAAGGTCATAGGTCCCATAATGCATAGGGATGAAGCGCTTAGCACCTAAATCGTGAAAAGCTTGCACGGCTTCTGAGGGAGAAGTGTGCGAGTGCTCCATAATGAAGGAGGGTTTATAGGCGCCTACCGGCATCAGGCAAAGATCTAGCTCAGGATAGAGCTCACCAATATCCGCAAAGTGTTGGGCATAACCGCTGTCGCCTGCAAAGTAGAGATTTTTACTACCATTGCTGAGGTAGAAGCTGCCCCAGAGCATGGTATTGGTATCAGTAAGAAAGCGACGGTTCCAATGCTTGGCGGGAAGAAAATGTATATCTAGCTCTCGCGTTTCCTGAAAGGATTGATACCAACCTGCTTCCTGATATAGTTTATGCCCTAGGCCCTCGATCAATTTTCCCAAGCGGAGGGGCGCTAAAAACTCCGCCTGAGGATTGTTTTTGAGAATAACCTTCAAAGAATCTACATCAAAATGGTCTCGATGGCCATGAGACATCAGGATGTAGTCAATATTTCGAATCTGCTCTATCCCAAAGGGGAGCTTAGCAAGGCGAGGAATCATTGGTAGATCCCTCAAACAAGGATCGGTGATAAAATTGACACCCTGCAAGCGAATAAAGAAACTGGCGTGGCCTAGCCAAACAATCACATCAGCCTGTGCATCAAAAAAGCTATGGTCTGACTGTGTCGGAACGCGAAAATCATCCGCTTTTTTTTCCTGTTTTTGAGGATTGCTACCTAACTGCCAGCGCAAAATGTCGCCAAAACCTGGAAATGGATGAGGATGTTCGTTGGTGTAACGGCCATCTTTAAGCGGAACTCCTTTATAATCTGCCTTTACAAAGGGTAGATCTGGATTGAATCGGGGATACATATAGCAAGATAGGGAATTTGAATGTCGAATGGAGAAATTCGAAATCAATACTCTATCATTAGGATTCCTTCGTTCCGCGAAGCGGCAAAAAAAAACCGCTCCACTCAAAGGATGAAGCGGTTATATCTTCTCTCGTAATATTTGATTAGTTGGGATTGGAGACGCAGAGCTTCGCCCAGCGAAATTTGATAGTGGCGCTAAAAGCGTCAGCTTTGAAATCAGGACGAGAGTCTAGAGAGCTCTTTGATAGGCTTCTTGCATCCAAGCAATGAGTTCAGCGTCCACCTCTTCGATGGAGCTAATTCTTACTCTGTGAGTGCACATTGCGCCAAAAGGTCCAGAATTCTCCAGACGTTCTGTAAACTCTTTTCCTTTAAGCTTTAGCCCTAAATCAATACGTTTTTTGGTAGCAGGTTTTACTAATACAAATTGTCTTTTTCTGATAAAGCTCACGCTATCTTTCTTAGGAGTGATGCTGAGATCGTCCCCAAAACCCTCAACAATAGATAATATCTTATCATAGATGGGTTTTAACGTTTCTTTACCTGCGTATTGATTGGCCAGAAGATCAGTACTATCTATGGAAGCGGCATCAGCTTTTCTGGCTTTAAGCGAAACAAAATTTGCAAAGCCATGCGTAAAACCGTGTTCAGATTTTAAAAAGTCAATGATAGCCTTGTGCTTTTCAATTTTTGAATCCTTTACAACTTTTATCCAATGCTCAAGGGGTTTTCCCGTTTTTTCTAGTATTCCTTTTTCCATTGTTTATCAGTTTACCAGGCTCCTAATATTAGGCCCATTAAGGTTAGAGATATAATGCAGTAAGTGGCATTAATTAAATAAGCTTTGAGGGACTGCATTTCGAAGAGATATAAGATGCCCAACATAGTGGCTACCCAACCAAATCCCGCTAAAAATCCAGCTAGACTGCCATAGGTTAAGTCCGCCTCCGGCCCGATAAACATCTCCAGAATTAAGGATGCGATAAGTGCTAGCCCAAATGAGAGACCAAAGGTTTTGAGAGCATTCCTTTTTTTGAGGTCATCTTCGGAAAATCCGAA
The DNA here is from genome assembly GCA_039024315.1 of Bacteroidota bacterium. Classification (GTDB taxonomy): domain Bacteria; phylum Bacteroidota; class Bacteroidia; order J057; family J057; genus JBCAWW01. The sequence continues at coordinate 25,102 of JBCCQN010000050.1, read as the reverse complement.
TTCTGACATCCAGCTTTTCCCAAATAAAGGACCATACCAAAGTCCCCCTAATAAAAACAATGAAATTGCGGCTGCAATGACTGATAGCCAATTGATGTTTGCCAAGGCTGTTGCTAAATCCATAATGATTGTGGTTAATAGTAGAGCACAAATCTATTTACAACCACTTCTACTGGATAGTAAAAAATTAACCTTGCCGATCAAGGGGAAAGAAATTCTTGCCCTCGTTATTATGGAATTTATTTTGAATAAATTTTTGAGGGTTTATGCCAGCGAAATACTTAAACTCCTTGATAAAGTGGGATTGATCAGCAAACTCACATTGATAGGCTACTTGCGACCATTCAATTTTTTCAGCTTTGTATATCTGCTGTAAGATTTCATTAAATCGCAATATTCTCTGGTTATGTTTAGGAGTCAAACCAACGTATTTTTTGAATTGATCTATGAGATGCTTTTGCGTTTTTGGATAGTTTTCGAAGACCAAGCTGTAATTCGCCATAGGCTCCACGGCGAGTTTTTCTATCACCTCCAATATCTCTATCGGCGGCACCTTATCTTGATCAAACCTTTTATTGAGCCAATCTTCAGCGACCTTAAACTTCTCTTGAGGGCTACCATTTTTTAATATTTCATCTCTCAGGAGTAAAATTCTCTTTCCAAATAGTTCGGTAGCTGGGACTATTTTTTCATTTAGCTCTTGAATGGGAAAATGAAAAAAGGGATAAGCCCCATATGGTTTGAATTGAATGACAAACATCTCGGATTTTTGATGGGCTGAAATCGAGATATAATCCTTTTGCATGCCAGAAACCCAGACTTCCGTATAAGTATTATTGGGCTTTAAGGTTTCTTTGTCATAAGTATAGCGGGTGAAGCCATCTAATTCAAAAATGAGGTATATGTGCCCTGTAGGAACCACCCTCTCTATAGAATGGTCTGGCTCAAAATCTTTATAGTGGAATATAGCTTCTATATAGTCCTTTATGTTTCCTTCTAGTTGATGTGATTCAAATATCATTCAATCTTAAATTTTTGTTTTGCATCAGGAACTGACTGCAAACCCCATTGATCATAGCCCTCAATAAGGACCTATCAGCTAATCGCAAGGGTCGCTAGATTGCTTTCAATACCCTGACAGCCTTGGTCCAAGCGATCAATAGTAATCCTTTTTGGAGTAAAGTTTATGCTTATAAATTGCTTTTATGGTTGCCAAGCCATTGTTGATTTCATTACTCCTGCGTTGGGGATTTTACACACTTCAAGTCAATGACCTCATCTAAAGCAAGAGTTCGAGAAATTCTTTCTGATTCATTCCTTTAGAAGGGGTGGACTGCATTCTTACAGCCTTTTTAAGTACTAAGACAATAGTATTCAGTAGTAAGACCTAGGAAAACTGGACTAGATGGTTTAGCAGAACCTTTTTTCTCTGTACTGCATACTTACTACTCTGTACTTAAAGACTTAGACAATAGTATTCAGTAGTAAGACCTAGCAGAATAGGGCTATGCGGTCCATTTCTATGTACTGAATACTCCCGAAAGCTTTCGGGATACTTTCTACTCTTTACTTAAGCGTTCCGCGCAGCGGCCATAAAAAAACAGCTCCGCCCAAAGGACGAAGCTGCTATATTTTCTACTGTAATATAAGATTAGTCAGGGCTACCGACGCGAATCATCGCACAGCGGAATCCGATCGTGGCGCTAGAAGAGTCAGCGTTGAAATAACGACGCGAACCGGGAGAGAGGTAGTAGGCTACATCAGCCCAAGAACCACCGCGATATACTTTTACGTTATCAAATCCGTCATTGCCAACGGGGGCATTAGGATCAGGGTTAAAGAGTAGAGACTCTTTTGGCTTGTAAGATACGTCATCCAACCAGTCATCAGGGCGGATTTCCGTTTTTCCCTTACGACGGTAAGGGTTGAAGTCTTCAACGTCTTCAAAAGCGAGGACACGATAGTTGTCCTGTGTCCACTCAGAAACATTGCCAGACATATTGTAGAGACCGAAGTCGTTTGGCCAGAACTCATAAACTGGGGCAGTAATCATATAGCCGTCAGTCATGTGTTTGCCATCGCCACCTCTCCAGCCAGCATAATCACCACGTCCACGCTTGAAGTTAGCACGGAACTGGCCTTTGCGATTGCGTAGAGATTTACCTTCCCAAGCATAGATTTCACTTTCTTGAAGACCACGAGCGGCATATTCCCACTCAGCTTCAGTTGGAAGGCGGTAAGAAGGATAGAGGATCGCCTCTTCGTCGTCCTCTTCGAGAACGCCATTAACCGCTTCTGTACGCCACTTACAATACTCATTGGCTTGGTGCCAGTTGATCCCTACAACAGGATACATATTGAATGCAGGGTGATTGTAGTAAGTCTGCGCATAGGGATCGTTGAAAGCGAGGTCGCGACGCCATACGTTGGTATCGGGATAGAGCGCTTCAAACTTGTGATCACCTTCTGTCTGCTGGATTGCAGCTAAAAATTCTTTCCAGTCAACGTTAGCAACTTCAACTTCATCTAAGTAGAAGCTCTGAACGGTAACTTGGCGTTGACGATTGTCCATTGAGAACTCAATGTCTTTTTCGCCACCACCCATCATAAAGGTACCACCGGGGATCAAAACTAGCCCTGGAGCAGGATCTTGTTCGTTAAATTTAGGCGGCTGGTACGTTTCTTCTGAGTACTTAATGCCGGTTTTGCCGCTGCTTTTGCCCACTCTGTTGATCTTGGCCTTGTGATTACAGCCGACCATCATGAGCCCGCAAGCTATTACTGTCGCAAAGACGTAGGAAAAACTTCTCTTTTTCATACCTGTGGAGATTAACATCAGTATTACGATGCGAGCGTTTAATTTATTGCCCTGAAAAATGTGAAATGAAGGTAGAATATTACAAGTAGAAAATTATATCAAATTTTGTATCAAGCTAATCTGCTTAGAAACGGGGACATGGTAGCGAACGGTGGCGCAACTTACGGCTAGGTGGGTAGGACTCAAATTCGAGTACAACCGAGATTTCATGTGAACCACCAGAGATGCCTTGGGTCAGTGATGAGATCGTATAGTCATAAGAGTAACCAAAGCTAAATGGTCCCTGACGTACGCCGATCAATGCAATCACTGCGTCGCGATGGCGATACCAGAATCCAAATACCATAGGCTCTACATTGAGATAAAGCCCCCCATCGATCTGGAAGAAATTACCCTGCTGTTTGTAGAGGAACACTGGCGTAATCGAAATCTCATTGCGGTTACGTGTGTTGTTCAATGGGATTTTAATCCCACCCGTTACGGTGTACTTACGCGGCAACTTGGCATCAGAACCCGCAAAGTCTGTAAAAGTCTCTAAAGGCTCAGTGATGTGATTGACAGCGGCGGCAACGAATGCGTATTCGTTGAAGTAAGCGATCCCAGCACTCACATCTGGACGAATCACAGACTGAGAGGGAACAGGTTCCTGCGTCGGACGGACAAAACCATCACGCGGATCAATTTGATCCGGAAAACGCAGCTTGTAGAAATCAAGACTCGCCTGCTGAATTCCGCCCGAAAGGCCGAAACGGAGGAAGTTGTCTTTGACGATCTCTACCTGATAAGCATAGTTGATTGTTGCATTCAGCTTGGTAAGATCACCTTCACCCGCGACATCGGAGTTAAAGTTGATCCCCAATCCCTGACGAGTACCGAGAAAGTAAACCGGCTGATCGTAAGAGAAAGCAAACTGTTTGTAATAACCAGGGATTTTGACCCACTGGGCGCGGTAGTTCATGGCTACACGCGGGCCCGTACCGGAGCCAGCAAAAGCAGGGTTTAGCATCAGCTGGTTGGAAAAAAACTGAGAATACTGTGGGTCTTGAGCCCGGCTTTCAGTATAGCCCAGTGCCATAACCACCAGCGCTAGCAATGAATGAGCAAGCGTTCGTTTCATTTTGCCAAATGAGTTTTCGTAGCGTCGCACTAATAAGGAGATTCAATAAGTACAATGATATACCCCTCTGAAAGTTACGCCAAAGCGTGATTAAAATCTTAATAATGCCCGAAAAGGTATTGCAAACTGCAACAAATTTTCGGAAAAAACTAACGATTTTCCAGAGGGCTCAAACATTCAAAAGTGATTGTTTTTACCTCGAAAAACGACCTTTTACAGGTCTTTAAAACAACTTCAAAGCGTCTTTCCCTACTGATTGCCACCTCGATCGGGAATTTGAGCGTCTTTACGCAAACGTTTCGTCTTCCAATCTATTTCCAACTCTCGAACGTTTTCTTGCGTGAAATTACGGGGGTGTGTTTTTGAATACAATAATTAAACGTTCCTCGAAGAGGCCTAGTATAAAAAATGTTAAAATTTTGGTAACGATCTTGAATAGTGTCTCACTCGACACATATAGTGCCTATTGTTTATGACGCATTTCAGACTCAGTTCGTGGGTCGGTCCAAAGGATTCCATGACAAAGTTTCCTACAAAATGATCGTATTGGTAAGCCAGTTGGAAAGGGCCACGCCTAATAGCTATCCCTCCACTCCAACGATTGTTGATCGCATAACGAAGACTGAGCGTGATAGGAGCAAGCTCTAGATCTATACCCGCTACCATCAGATAATATCTCCCCTGACGCTGATAATGAAAAAGCGGTGTCAAATACGAATCGATAGCTTTGCCAAATAAAGAGTCACCAATACCGAGTTTAACTCCCATTGTTAGAGAATAGAAGGGGTTTGGGAAATTAGGTCCACTATCTCTGAGCCGAATGTCCTGAAAATGTTTGACAGACCCGATCGCAAATAGCGATTTGTAGTAGTAGGCAAAGCCTGCTTGAAAGTCGGGCTGATAGCTACGTCCAATCGAATCGACAGGAAAGCTAGGGACCAGTTGCCCATTGATAATCTGAGGCGGAAAGCGTAGGATCGAAAAGTCCAAGGCTTGTTGCTGAATGCCCCCAGCCAAGCCAAAGGAAAGAAAATGGTAGCGGACAAAATGAATAGTATGGCTAAAATGGAAATCGAGCTTGTTTTGGGTATAGCCACCGTCAGCAGTACGCTCCATCTGATAATTGACGCCATAGCCAAAGCGACGACCTAGGGTGTAAAAATTGCTGTGATAAGCTGCTCCATATTGCTGTAGGTGATTTTCGATCCCAATCCATTGCCAGCGAGCTTGGGTCATGATACTTTGGCCCACCACTTCTTCACTCCCCGCCAAGGCAGGACTCAGTTGTAGACGATTAGCAAAGATTTGACTGTAAAATCGGTCTTGAGACTGAGCGTTCGGCTGCAGGCCAAAGAATAAGAGCCCGAAACAACAAATGAGTAGATTGTGCTTCATCTTTTAAAGATAGAAGACAGGCTTCAGACTTCTAGGGCAGTTTTTTGGGGATTCCTGCTTCGCAGAACGATTATATCAAGATCCCTGCTCGATGAATTCGCTTGGGGCTCATTCATGCGGCTGGGATGACATTGTGGAGATTTGTTGTGTATTGCGCTAAAGTAATCTGTCATGCCGGAATGTGAGGTACGAACATATCCGGTATCTTTTGTGGGTTCACTGCTTCGCAGAACTATTATCCCTGCTGCGGCATGCATGCCGCAGCTACAAGGGTGCATTTATTTTTGCACTCATGCTTAGCGTTCCGCGCAGCGGTATACCAAAGACTCGGCACACCAAACTTCAAAATTCAGCATTCGACATTCAAAATTCCCTAGGCAGGCGGATTGGCATCATCCTCATCAAAATAGAGGTTGATATGATGCACATCAGGGACTTCGTGCAGGCGCTGGATCAGCTCTTCGTATTTGTTGGGATTGCGGAAGCTGATATGATAAAAGGCCTCTAACTCATCATTGAGACCAATGGTCTTGAGATTGACGAGTTTGAGCTGACGACAATACTGCTTGAGGATCAACATGAGATTGGCCTCATTTTCAGGATTGGCGTTGTAGGAGATTTGCAGCAGGTATTGGCGCTTGCGCGGATTGCCGTATTGGGTGGAGACCAAAAGCAAGACCACGATGGAGATAATAATCGTTCCGCCAAAGGCGAGCAAAGGCAAGCCTACCCCCGAGGCCAAGCCAATCGCCAAAGCAAAAAAGATGAAAATAATATCCTGCGTATCCCTGACTGCCGTCCGAAAACGAATGATAGACATCGTACCCACCAAGCCAAAGGCCCGCGCCAAATTATTGCCAATCACTAAAATCACGATCGCCGAGATCATCGTCAATAAAACAAGTGAATTGACAAAGGTTACCGAATAACTCGGGCCTTTGTAGGTCAATCGATATACAGCAGAGATAATCAAGCCACAGACGAGCGCCACCCCCATATTGATGAGGATGTCCTGCAAGGTGAGCGGAAAGAGGTCTAAGCCTTGTTGAAAGTCTCGTAACATATCCTTATCTGATGACTCGTTTCATTTTTTTCGGTATGCGATCGTCTCCCGGATGGAGCGGATCGAGGTGTTCGGTAGGGATTTTTTGCCCTTTGCGAATGACAGGACTCCCCACTCCGTATTGAGTCTTGAACATATTGCCGCGCGAAATCACTTGGGAGCGACGCGTCTGATAGCCAAGACCTTGAGCATCCATAGAAATCACGTACTTCGAAGCAGAAGTCCACTTAAGCCCCAAGGTGCTAATGATGGGTTTCATCCATGCTGGATAATAGTCATTAAACTTTACCTCAAGAATAAACTGATTGCTAAGGCAATGCCTTAAGTTTTCCTCTGTATAGAGTTGATCTACTCTGGGATAGGGAGTAGAACGAAGATTTTTATCAAAGGTAATCCGGATAGTCGGATCGGTTTTGCTGAGATAGGGTTCTCGATCATATATGACACAAACCACGGGCCGCAGATTGCGCTTATTGATTTGGTACAGAAATCTACGGGCATTGTCCTGCGCATCGGGAAACTTGCCGCTATTTTGGATCACTCGCTCAATCGGTGCTTGCCCACTCAAGAGCGCTTTGGCACCCGCAAAAGTCATGGGAGCGCGATTTTTGAGAATCGGCATCTCATATTTGCGCTTAATCTCCATGAAAACCGTACTCTCGTTTTGCCCTATGTCATACCCACGGAGGCGGACTTTTTTGCGATGTGCGATCCCTTCGACTTTTTCGTCATAAAACTCCAAACGAGGCGAGTCAAAGTAAATGCTACGTACGGTATAATGATTGTGCTCCCTATCAACTGCATACTTGTCTAGATCCACAAAGGGCAGGATCAGATGGCGAAGCGTATCCAGCTTTTCGGTAGGCACAAAATATTTATACTCGTATCGCATAGGCTAGTGGGTCCAAGTTTTGAAGGTTCGATCGAGATAATCCCAAAGCTCTATCGTATCACAAACAAAGGTACATCTGACCATGACTCCTTTGCGCACGTGCTGTTCTGGATTTTGAAAGCTGGCCTTAACTAATATTACCTGCTGATTGTCCAGAATTTGCACCTCATCGTTGATGCCGCTGATCGCACCGCTAATTGCTTCTTTGATGCCAGGCACCTTGACCTTGATCGGGGTGCCGATCTTGAGATAAGACTGATGAGCCAATTGTACAGGTACTGTCAATACCATTTTACTCGTGTCATCAACCGTCATGATTTGTTGGGTACTAGTGGTATAATCCACCGAGCCACTAATGGGCGAGACAATATGGTAGCCGCTACGCTTGGTTTGGAGGAAAGCAAGCTCTTGCTCAATCGACTCCATGGTAGTGAGGATAAAACTGACGAGTTCTGGCTTTTTGCCCATTTTCACAGCTTCTAAGCTGCTATCAGAGATCTTGACTTGGATTTGGGCGAGTTTATATTCGTTTTCAACTTCGTTGAACGAAGCCTCGGTGATGACTCCATCGTCATAGAGTTGTTTATTGCGGTCAAAATTTTGTTGGGCGAGCACCAATTGTTCCTTGGCGTAAACTAGGCGTTGGGCCGCTTCGGCAATGACCGGCCCTTTTTCTCCCGCTCTTTCACTACGAAGGCGGGCTTTTTCGACTGCCAGCTGCAGGCGCAAAGTGTTCAAGCGTTCCTCAAGGAGGTAAGAACGCACAGTGGCGATGGTATCACCTCTGTCGATAAAGCGTAGGCTCTGGTTTTGAAAAGGCGTAATCTGAACGTTGGCAATATCGCCACGCTCAAATTTATAACTACTCACCTCACTGATCACACCCAATTGATGATTGTACACCGTACTGATGATGCCACCTTCGTCATCACGGTTCAAGATCCATTCTTGCACCGGATACACTTTGCCAGTCCCTTCAAAAGTATAGGAAAGGTGGATCGGTAGTAAGGGGGTGAAGCAGGGGAGGATGATTATTAGCAAAAAAAGATGCCTTTTCTTAAAAAATCTCAACTCATCCAAAATGGCCTTCAGTTTCCCTCGTTGTCTTTAAAATTTCAATATCCAAAAATAAGGCGCATTTTCATGCAATCAACCAATCCTGAATCAGCCGTTGCTTTTATGCTCTGTTCAGGGCTAGTGCTTACTTATTTGGATTTACGCCAATCCATAGATTAGCGGGTTTTCGTACTAAAAGAACGGCTGACACGTCTAATTAGAAAAGCAAAAGGCCTCAGAATCTTCCTCGTGAAAGGAAGTAAGCTGAAATTGACAAAATCAATCTAAATTTTTCTTTTGGATTGAATTTGGCCTATTCGCTAAATGTCTTTATATAGATCGTCCAATCTATAAGGAGCAGAAATAGTATCTTACAAAATTTATTTCGTATTCATAGTAATTATGCTCGTTAATTCTCAATATTTAGTCTCTTGCTGTTTGCTTTTTAGTCTTTTGGGACTTGCCTGTGATCGCAATCCTACGCCAGAGCCCATAAGCTTAAATTTGGTTGAAACCCTCGCCATGGCGATAGACGAGCCTTCTGGCTTGTCTCTGAGCAATGACCAGCTCTTGAGCGTCAGCGACGATGACAACAAAGTCTACCGTATTAACCCTACAACCGGAACAGTCGTTGCTACCCTCAATTATGAAGGCGATGATCTTGAAGGGGTGGTACAAAATCAGCAAGATAACAGTATCTGGATCGTAGAAGAAAGCCGTCAAGAATTAGTCAAACTAGATGTCAATGGTACGGCGCAAGATACTTTTGCGATCCCCTTTACTCAGATGGAGTCCAACCACGGGCTGGAAGGGGCTACCTTAGATCCGGCAACAGAGCGACTTTATCTCATTACCGAAAAAGATCCGGCGCAATTATTGGTCGTTGACTTTGGCGGGAACATACTCGAAAACTACGCCCTCAACTTTGCCCTAGATTACTCTGGCATTTCCTTTGATCCGAGTCAAAACCAACTCTACATCTTAAGTGACGAATCCCAGACTATCACTCGCTGCAATCTCCAAGGAGAAAAATTGGAAACCTACCGCATCGACGCCACTAAAGCAGAAGGCATTGCCGTAGATGTCCCCAACAAAAGAGTCTATGTTGCCAGCGACCTCAATAGTGAATTATACTGGTATGACTTGCCTTAAGTTGAGCTCAAGAGGGAAAAAATGTTAAGTACTTAGACAATAGTTTTGAGTACTTAGACAGTAGTATTCAGTAGTAAGAGCTAGCAGAATAGGGCCATGCGGTCCATTTCTATGTATTGAATACTCCCGAAAGCTTTCGGGATACTTTCTACTCTTTACTTAATGAGTTTCAGCTCATATAGCGTCAAACTTAGGGCCTTTGAGTGGCTCAGAGATTTCCCCATGGTGCGGCATGCATGCGAGATAATCGTTCTGCGCAGCAGCTCTAATGCACGAGAAAACGCTGCGTAAAAGCCTGCGCTTCATAAGAGATCCGCAGCAAGTACAAGCCACTAGCCAGATTTTGACTCGACACTTTTAGTTTTGTTACTCCTGCGGAGAACGCTTGTTCACTTAAGACACGGCCTTGCAAATCAAATATCTTGAGCCTGCCTGCTTCTCGAACTGGCGCCGCAAACTCTACAAAGAAGTGATCCTGCGCAGGATTGGGATAAAGCTTAGGCGGTAGCAATGCTCGATTATTGCCGATCGAAGTCGTCAGATTGATGTCAATCGGGAAGTGAGGGGTGCCAATCCAGCCGCCATCATGTGCCCTAACCGTAAAACTAAAACCATCGTGATCCACTGCTTGGCCTTGGTGCTGATACTGGAGCAACTGATCGTCAATCGCAGATTGCAAAAAGGTGTCCCCAGGTGCTAAAATCGTTCCATTGAGGATCAACAAGCCATATTGGGGCTGCTCTACTAAGGTATAAACGATCTCATCTGGCCCACAATTTGCGGCGCTTTGCAGCAAACTCGAATCAATCATAGCGGCCTGCCATTGGTTGAGCCTAAGCCCTTCATTGGCTAAGATGGTAGGGGGCAGACTTTCATCCGTTTGATAACAAATCTCCAGCCCCCAAGCTTCTAATTCACCGCCATCCAGATCTACCACATCCTTAATGTTGAGTCGCCACAATCCTTTACTGCTCATACCATCAAAACGAGACAATGAGTCCAAAGCTTGGTAGGTCAAAGCAGTAGTAGGTGGGCAAGGGATAGAAGCATATGGCACATCATCATCAAAGTTGAGATCAAAATCTGACACATTGGGCCCGCATATCTGCTCAAATAAGCGCACCGAAACACTATCTTTTTGCACTTTTACTTTTAGATCACTGATCCAGGAATGAGTCCCTCTCAGACCTAGCAAATTGACATCTTTGATGGTAAAATCATCTTCAATTTGTAAATCAGAATTGACAATTGCTGGCGTCCCATTGATGGGGATCGTCTTGGGTACATCTTGGCTCCAGTAGCTTTGGCAATTGAGACCGGGTGTAGCAAAAGAAGCTACCCGAGAAAACGCGCCTTCTCCACAAGCATTTTGGGCCTTGACGCGCCAATAGTAGACAGTACCTTCGGCCAAAGGAGGTAGATTCGCGGAAAGCGAATCCTCACTCCAACCACTTGCGACCCGCGAGGCCCCAAAAGCAGGATGCAAAGCGAGCTCCCAATAATAGGCCATGGCAGCATCTTGGCAAAGCCATTTTAAATTAGCTAGAGGATCGCTCTGCAGCTGTCCATCTTGCGGGTATAAGAGTGTTACCGCACTTGGTTCTTCGGGGACAACATAGTAGCTGTAGGTAAACATAGTACTGTCTCCGTTTTGCTCTAAGCCTATCAAGGTGATCGTCTGCCAACCTGATAGCGGCGCTTCTGGCTTAATCGAAAACTCTAAAAAATTACCTACCGGCAAGGGGTTACTGCTATGCCATTGCACTGGAATGCTCTCTTCTAATAAAGAAAAATCTACCCCCCCTTGGTAGCCGCCTAAGCTCCCTAGCCATAAGCGAAAAGCAATCGAGTCTCCTTGACACACCTCCGGCATGGAGGCGATATTGAATAAATAATAATCAGGTTGACTTACACTACTGATAGAGAAATCCGATTCGCTGATTGCGAAGAATATATTATTAGCCGCACTGACCTTAATGCGTGCTGATTGCGTTGGCAGATCAGGGACCATTACGGGATAAGCCCCATTATTGGGGACATTAGCAGCAAGCAAAGTATTGAAATTATAGCCCCCATCATCAGAGAGCCAGATATCCACTCTATCACAATTAACCGGAGCAAGATCTGTCTTGGCCACATCCCATTTGATCCATTGCATACTGCCAATTGGCCAGTTTACATTTTGTGTCGGTCCATAAACCGCAAAAGGCCCTGCCTGACTAGTAACTTTTAGATTGACATAGGTTCGCCCCATCTGAGTAGCTGTAGCATGATGATCGAGCGCCGTAAAGCGAAATCGCAAATTGCGACTCGTCATTGGCAAAATTTCTTGCGGTGTTTGATTACCAGCTAGGAGATCTGATAATTGGGGGATAATTCGTTTACCCTGAGCTTGTGCAGGACGTGAACGCACAATAGGCCCGTAGGCAGATTGGGCATTGGTCTGTCCAGGATTACCCAAATCCCACTGCTCCCAATTATAGGATAAGCTATCTCCTTCGGCATCGATGGCGTAGCCTTCCAAAGCAAAAGGAGTACCCATAGGCAAGTAATCGACTGGCTGATCAACAATGACAATAGGCGCCTGATTGTTGACCGTCGTAAGCTGCCCACACAACAAGCCGCTACTGACCGCCTGCCGGATCTCATCAATACTGGCCGCATGAAAATAAGCATCGCTATTGGGTTGTAGGCTGGGCGAACAAACTCCGGCATAGGCCATAATTGTCGAGCCGCTTCTGGGCTCATAAGCGGTGGGAGCATGGCGATAACAAGAATTATTGTGAGTATGGTGGGCCCCAAAAAAATGCCCAAACTCATGCGCGACATAATCGATCGCAAAGCCATTTCCAATAGGGTTAGTTACCGCAATAGCGGCTTGCCCCTTAAAGCCACTTTGGCAGACCGAATTGTAAAATGCGATCGCGCCTCCTGGCGTCAAAACTCGGTCAAATACTATCCCCACATCATAATTTGCATCACCAATAACTGCGTCCAGAAGGTTTTGATTTTCTTGGATCAAACTATTGAGATCGCCACTTGAAAACGGATCATTATAAGGGTCTGTAAAGACGATTTGATCATTGTTGGCCACGAGTTGAAAAGAAATCGCCACATCCCTACGAAATACCGCATTGACGCGATTGAGCACACTGACAATCTCTGCCATCGCCAATGCTTTTGTACCGCCATGAAAAGCGGTGTATTCGGCCGTGGCCCCAATCGCACAACGAAATACATAATGTCTCGCTAAGCCATTTTTTTCTGCCACTGGGGCAGGAGGAAAAGGGGGGAGCGCCAGATTTTTATCGTCCGCTAGGCAGGTAGCTCCTGCTGATTGAGGACTGGACTGCTGGGTCAGTCGGTAGTGCTCATGATCAGGATCAAGGTACCAACTCTCGCCATTTTTGCGCAACAAGGCATGTAAACGGTCTTCATTATGGTCTAAAAAAACTTCCCAGCCATTTTTAGACTTCCCATACCAAACTTTGATTTCGGGATAGGCCGATGCAAGCGCTTCTTCCATAATGGCCTCAGGCCTCAACTCAAATCGCGCCTCACTACCATTGGGCAGAGGGAGGAGCACGCTTTGTTTACCGCTTCGCAGAACGCTTATCACCTTATTTTGGATCTCACGCTTCGCAAAACGCAATTCTCCTTGTGCCATAGCGGCACTCGGTAGCATGATCCATCCTACACCTAGGGCTATACTTACCAGCCACTGCCATACACTTTTAGCGCACAGTATCATAGTCAAATTAAGCAGGTACAGTAAGGTTTATAGCGAATGAGGTGGGCGTTAAAATTCAAGTTGGAAAAAGACATTTGGAGTAAAGCCCAATAAGTTCTTTTCCACGCGAAGTATGCTAGCTTCGTCAGCTTTGGAAAGCGGTAAGCGTACTCGATATTCAATATCCTGAAGGTTTTGCCGGTTGTATAGATTAAACACCGCTACGCCAGCTTTCCCTCCCAGTTTTCCATTAAAAATTTGATATCTGTAACTCAGATTTGCGTCCAAGCGATGATAGGCCGGCATTCGGCTTCCATTGAGGGGTCCAAACCCCAAACTATAGATGATTTGATCGGGCTCTGGACGGGCTGCTAGTAGATCCACCGCTTCCGTAAAGGGTCTGCCCGTGGCGAACGTCCAGTTGAGCGAAGCATCCCAGCGTCCCATCTCCAGCATATTGACCCAGCTAAATTGATGGCGCTGATCATGCGAAGCCGCAAAGGATCTCCCGTTTAGCAATTCGGGAAAGGAATAAGTCGTTTGGCTCAAAGAGTACGACATCCAACTGGTATAGCGCCCAAACTCTTTTTGTAATAGGACATCCAATCCGCGGGATAAACCAACTCCATCATTGATCAGAATCGGTCTAAAGATCTGCTGCCGATCAAAATTCTTATAGGTGAGCAGACCTGTAGTCTGCTTTTGATAGAGCTCTACGTCTAGCAGCCAATTTTCAGTCTGGAAAACTCCCCCAATAATGAAATGCTCTGAACTCAATACCGGAATCCGATCTCCATCCGCAAGTATCCAGTAATCCTCTACCAGTCCTGCTGTGCTACCTAGCTCGGTACGATTGAGAAACTGATGGAACCTACCCCAAACAGCTTTGAATTGAAGTTTAGCATTAATTTTATAGTCTAAACTGACTCTCGGCTCTTGATAAAATTGCTCGGTCGCAGTATAATAATTGGAGCGAAGACCTAAGCTCAAACTTAAGTTTTTGACGATCTCCTTTTTGTATTGGATATAGGGACTAGCCAATAAACTACTGCGCCGGAAAGTCTCCGCTTCACTTAGATCACCTTGAAAATCTAAGAGGCTATCAACAGCGTAGCCGGTAGCATGAAAGCCAAATTCAAAATCACCTATACGTTCAAGATCCCAAGTATAATCTAAGCGCAGGCTTAGGTCTTGGATCTGATTACGTTGGGTCCAGCCGATGGCTGGTTCCGGTAAAAGATTGTAGATCTGACGAAATTCAAAGCGATTCTCAAAACTCGAATAAGCAATGTTGAGTTTTTGCGAAAAGTTAGGATTCCAAGCTCGAATCCAATTGAAGCTTGAACCTAAATTATGCACGAAATTATCTTCGTTTTGACTAAAGTATTCTTGCTCACTGATTTGATCTGTCCAAACATACTGGAGATTATCGTTCGCCGAATAGGCAGTCAAAGAAATAAGATCCTTATCAGTCGGCCTCACTACCAGCTTGGCATTGAAGTCAATAAAACTAAAGTCTGGGGCAGCGTCTAGAGCCGGCGTACCTGAACTTTGGTTGGCTAACTGTAAACTATCAATTACTCGATCCCCTAATTGGCGATAAAAACCATTTTGCAACCAAGTCGAATTGGAGTGTCGAGCGGACAGCATTAATGCGGCTTTTTTATTCCAAAAAGGCACTTGGACATAAGCGTTCGCATTTAGCAAATTAAGGCCTACCTCAGCTGTTGGACGTTGCATTTGCTCAGGGCGACTAGTGATATCAATGATACCTGAAACTCTTCCGCCATAGCGAGCATCAAAGCCACCTCTTTGTACAGTTAGAGATTTGACAGCATGGGGATTGAAAGCGCTAAAATTGCCAAAGAGATGGCCAGGCTGATAGACGGTGATTCCGTCTAATAGAATCAAATTCTCTTCAGGGCGACCGCCACGAATATGTAGTCCGCCAGCAGATTCATCACTACTATTGATCCCCGGCAAAAATTGGATCGCACGTAGCAGGTCAGGCTCTCCTAAGCCACTTAAGCTTTCCACCCGTCGAGGATTGATTTCTAGCACCGTCGCAGCATCGGTGATATTCACCGCCTGCTCATTGCCTTCAGTGATTGTAATCTCATCGAGTAGGTGCTGAGCCGCTTCCAGTTCAATCTCAAAATATTTACGCTTCCCTACACTGGTTTTGTAAGGATTATACCCTAAGTAGCGAACTTCTAAGCTATCCAGCTGTAGAGGTACATCCATGAGGATAAAATAGCCCTTGGTATCAGTGTAGGTGCCATAAGTAGTACCAGTAAGGCGCACCACTGCGGAAGCCAAGGCTTGCCCAGATTGTGTATCTACGACTCGTCCACTGATACTTTGCCGATTGCGGGGAGCTACAATGCGCTCTCGCACCGGCTTAGGTCGAGCGACAGAAACGATATATTGTTGGGAATTAAGTTCCTGAAAACGTAGCTCTGTACCATCCAATACAATGTTCAAAGCTCCGCTAACCGACATACCATTGAGGTCTGCGGTAATTAGATAGGGGGCGACATCTTTTTCTTGGAAGGCAATGATTACCCCTTCAGAGCGAGAAATTTCTTTTAATACTTCGGATAGAGGAGTCTGCTCAAAGCTTAGGGAAAGCGTTTGTGCAGAAACAGAAAGAGTACTAGCGACTAAAAGGACAAGCCAGACGCTTACATACGTGGCAATTCTGGACATCAGAGCATTAACAAGAAAGTCTTCTACTGAATAGGAGTAAGGAAAACCTTTTCTCCACCTTCTAATTTAGCTAAATAATTTGAAGGACCGAAGACTAATCGTAATGCTGACGTTAAATTGTTGTGTGGAAAACCACCTGAGTAGGATGAGGTTGGATCCAAATCCGTAGGCCAAACTACCTCAATTTTGTATTGACGCTCCAATTCTGCTACTACTTCTTGTAATTGGACATCGTCAAAAGCAACAAAATCATTTAGCCAAATTTGATTTTCATCTGGCTCAAAATTGAGGGCTTTCAGCTCTTGGGATTCTAATTCTGTGCTTTCGCCTGCGGTCAAAATGATGGATTCAGCAGAAGCTTTCACCTCTACTTTGCCATGATAGCACTGTACCGCCCATACTTCTGGACGATCCTGCACATTAAATTCTGTACCGAGTACGCTTACACTTCCTTGGTCTGTACCTACGGTGAACGTTTGTCCCTTTTCCACTTTGAAGTAGGCTTCACCGTCCAAGCTTACGTAACGCTTCTCATCCCAAGAGTCGGGATCAAAGCTAAGGCTAGAGTTAGCATTGAGGATTACTTCAGAGTTGTCAGGTAATCTCACGCTCAACTTTTCACCTATTTGAGTGCTGTAATTGACGCTCGTATCACGCA
Source organism: Bacteroidota bacterium (assembly GCA_039024315.1). Classification (GTDB taxonomy): domain Bacteria; phylum Bacteroidota; class Bacteroidia; order J057; family J057; genus JBCAWW01. The sequence continues at coordinate 8,512 of JBCCQN010000050.1, read as the reverse complement.
TCAAATAGCCAAGCCCCAATAATAATACCACCGCAGCTGCGATCGACGCCACCCAACGCAGGGGAGTCATAGTTCGCACTTTTGCAGTTTCCGTATTTTTTTCTTCTATCGTAGCAGCGAATTGGGCCCATGCTTCCGTCTTGGTTTTAGTAGCAGGGACATCCCACTGATCGACCACAGCAAAAATTTGCTCGTCCTGAATCCTTGTAGAGAGTTGATCCCATGCTTCTGTTTTGGTACGAGTAGCTGGAACCTCAAACTGATCTACAGCAGCAATGATTCGTTTGAGTGCTTCTTCCCCTGCCTCTTCCTTCCAGGCATCCCATTCAGCCTCGCTGAGTGAACCTTCGAGCCACTTAGCAAGGAATGCATCATGAGGGAAAGATGGATTATATGCCATATTTAAACAGTCGTACTTTTGTGTTTTGTTAGTTTCCTAAATAATTGTGATATGCTAATTCGCTAATATTACAGTTTATTACCTTTTTCCCCTACCGTATTTATACCTAAAACGCTAAATTTTTTCAGATATTTGCCTAAGCTCCAATAAAGCTTTGTGCATGCGCTTTTCTACGGCTTTGACACTCAGCTCCAGTCGCTCTGCTATCTCTCGATACGTGAGCTTTTCAATTCGGTTCATCAAGAAGACAATACGATTTTTTTCGGGCAGCGAAGCAATCGCATTTTCCAGTTTTTGCCTAAACTCATCCTCCTCCATAATAAATTGAGGGCTTTCAAAAGCGACCGTTCTTTGCGGACGCTGCTGAAATCTCAGCACCACCTTTTGGTGCTTCACCTCATTGAGAAACAAGTTATTAGCAATGGTGTAGAGGTAAGAACGTGCCTTTTCGGGATTAATAGAATTTCGTTTTTTCCAGAGGATAGTAAAGGCCTCTTGAGTGAGGTCTTCGGCCAAGGGCATGTTACCGGATTTATAGTACAGATAGTTACGGACGGATTCGTAATAATCGTCGTAGAGGCTCTTAAACGTATTGGCACCTGAGGAAGCTTGCATATTCTGGTATTTGGGGCCTTAAGGGTTTAGACTTTTCCAGGCAAGTAGGGTAGTAGTTAGTAGAATTGTCAAATATACGAACTGTGTGTTTGCATTCCCTAATGCTCTTGAATCATGTTTTCTTCTCAGACTACCCCTCAGATACTGGCAGAGCGCCGTATTCGTCAATTTATCCAGCAATGGTTTCAATTGATTGAAAGTCGAAAAACCGACCCTGAGCGCTTCAAACCGATGTTGGCTCCCGCTGAGTTCTCTCTGGGCTTTCCAGGAGCTGGCTCCAATATCAGAACTTTTCAGGATTTTAGGCAGTGGGTTAAGCAGCAAAACAAACGCCTCTCGCGCAGCCAACATAGGCTGGAAAATGTGCAGATCCTTGAGGTGGAGCCTGGTCGAATAAAGGCCAAAGTTGATTTTGCTTGGCAGGGTGTAAATCAGGCAGGAATACAAATGGGCGGCAGACTGCGTCATGAGTGGGATTTACTAGAGACGAGTGAGCGATTTTTACGATTAGCGAATGCTCGTGTCACTATGCTAGAACCTGTAGAAGTTTGGGAATAAATCTTACACGCTTAAATCGGCAATTTTTCCAAAATTTCCCCTCCACCTATAATTCTTATCGTTCACCGAAGGTGTAAATACGCCTATCTAGCTTGTTTATGGACAAGTAGAGCCTTCTGGACCCTACTTTCTAAACAAAGAAAAAGGGACACATCCCTGTATCCCCTATCTACTAAAAGTCATACTTATCCTAACTAACAAGCCAATTCCCGGGCGCAAGGTCCAATGTCTGCTGGACCTGCTCGACAATGCCCGAAAAGTTATCAGAAAACCAAGCATGGGAAGAAACCAAAAGATTGATCACGGTGATCAATACGATCAACAAGCAGCTAGCTACTAAGAGTCGCTTTTGCCAGTTAGGTCGAAATTTTGCTTGTCTCCAATCCATTGTCATAAACTATACCCCAATCTAGGGCTAATGCATCGAAATTGAGCTTAATGGCACGTTAATGAGTGTTAAAAAAAGGTTAAACCAGTTTTCAGGCCCCACCGCTGAGGACTAATCTCTATCTTTACCCTTGTGAAAGCGCGGCAGATATATTTGATCATTGGTTTGATGAGTCTCTCTCTCATCGGGATCATCACGCTGCAAGTACAGCAGATCAGGCGATCGCTTGCGATTCAAGAGGCAAATTTCCAGACCAGTGCCCAAAACGTACTCGATCAGGTTGCGGATGAACTGCAAAGATCCGAGGTCGAAACCCGCATGGTCAAAGTGTCGAGGGCCTACGAAGTAATGGAGCGCTATGGGACTGAAGTACCAACCGGCCTGCAATTAGGCAGTCCGGAGATGCCCAGTTTCCCCAGCCTGCGCCGTATCCGCATACGAGACAGCCTCTCGATCATCACCGAGCAAGATGCCTTTATTGATATCCAAGACACGACTCTTTGGCAACGCCTCCAGACTTCCATGGTTCAGTCTGAGGAAGGACAAGCAGGGGTGCTACAGATGAAAGGTGATCCCCGCATCATGGAGTTGATCAATCAAACCATCAGTGGTCTTAGCAATAGCAGCCTGCCAATCTATCAGCGATTGGATTCTCTCTTAGTAGACTCTATGCTTCGCCGAGAAGTGAAAGAGCAAGCTCTGCCAGAAGATTTCAATTATATGGTCAAAGCCGAACGGGAAAGTGAGGCCGCCTTGCTTTCTCCGGGAGCAGATGCAAGCGTTCTGGTACAGAGCCGCTACCAAACCCGACTTTTTCCATATCTCAATAATCTGGCTCGCACGAATCTTTATCTCCAGTTCCCTGAACAAGGACTCTATATATTTCAAGCGATTTGGGTTCAAGCCCTGGTTTCATTTTTATTTAGCGCGATAGTTGTGCTGGCTTTTTGGCTAAGTATCCGTACGATACTGAGGCAAAAGCGACTTTCAGAGATGAAAAATGATTTCATCAATAATATGACCCACGAGCTCAAAACGCCGATTGCTACGATTTCATTGGCCACAGATGCCCTGCAAAATCCAAGGATACAGGCAGAAACAAGCTCTATTGATCGCTATGCGGGTATCATAAAAGAGGAGAATCAACGGATGCACCGACAAGTCGAACGCGTCCTTCAAGCAGCACGCTTTAGCCGTAAAGAGGTCAAACTCAAACCAGAGACAGTTGATATACACCAACTGATCGAGAGCGCGGCAAATAGCTTGCGCTTACAGCTACAAGAGCGTGAAGGGAAGCTCGAGCTACATTTAAATGCAGATCCTTCCAGCGTGCAGGGAGATCCAGAGCATCTTTCCAACGTGATATTCAACCTGCTTGACAATGCCAATAAGTATAGTCAAGATCAGCCGCTCATTGAAGTAAGAACCCGCAAGCAAGGACAAAGCCTGGTCATCGAGGTAAAGGATCAAGGAGTAGGGATCAACAAACAAGACCAACAACAGATATTCAATCGCTTTTTTAGGGTTTCCACTGGCAATCTGCACGATGTCAAAGGCTTTGGCCTGGGACTGAGCTACGTCAAAGAGATTATCGAAGCTCATAATGGAGAAGTCAGTGTAAGTAGCCAAATTGGCAAAGGGAGTACTTTCAGAGTTAAGCTTCCTTATGAGGTCTGACAGGCTTTGTTTATTTTAGGCAAATCAGATGAGTACTAAGACAAAGTACATAGTATAAAGTATATGGTATTAAGACTTCTGTTTACAGAACTCTGTGAGCAATATAGGGCATCTTTCTTTGTACTAAATACTAGGGTCTTACTACTTTTTACTAAATAAGAAATGGCAAATATTCTCCTGGTAGAAGACGAAATTAATTTTGGGATGGTCCTCCGCGACTACTTAATGATGAAGGACTTTGATGTAACCTTGATCAGAGACGGAGAGGCAGGTCTACAGACTTTCAAGTCCGAAAAATTTGATCTCTGTATCCTTGATGTCATGATGCCCAAAATGGATGGATTTAGTCTCGCCAAGGCGATTCGCGAAATCAACGACGCCATACCGATCATCTTCTTGACGGCTCGCAGCATGAAGGAAGACGTTTTACAGGGCTTCAAGCTTGGGGGAGACGACTATATCACCAAGCCTTTTGACTCTGAAGAGCTCCTATATCGCGTCAAAGCTGTGCTCAAACGTGCCGAAAAATCAGCAGGCTCCGAAGAGGCCTTACCACATGCCTTTGCGTTTGGAGCATTTGAGTTTGATCATCGTCTGCATACCCTGCATTATCAGGGCGAAGCCCAACGCTTATCCCCCAAAGAAGCAGATTTGCTGCGGCTCCTGCTCCTCCAAAAAAATGAACTCCTCACGCGTGAGGAAGCTCTCAATACCCTCTGGGGCGATGACAACTACTTCAACGCTCGGAGTATGGATGTCTTTATCAGCAAATTGCGCAAACGCTTCAAACCAGAGCCTGAGATCAAAATAGAAAACGTCCACGGGCGCGGATTTCGCCTTGTGGTACCTTAAGCATTGCTCATGAATTATCGATTTATCTTTTCTCTTTGTGGTCTATTATTGACCCAAACTCTCTTTGCCAGTGATTATGAGTATGTCATGCGCTGGCTGACTCCCAACACGCATACCTACGTGATCGAATTAACGGTCGAAGCGAGCGAGGAGGGGTATACCGATTTTCAAATGGCCACTTGGAGGCCCGGAAGATATATTTTACAGGACTATGCCGCCGCGGTTTCACATTTCGAGGCGAGAAGACCCAATTCGGGTCCTTTGCAGTGGGAAAAGACCACCCCTAGCACTTGGCGCGTTTATGCCGAAGGAGGCAAAATCACGATCAAATACCGCTATTTTGCCAATAATCAGGATGCGGGTTCTAGCTATTATGGTGATGGTGAGATTTACTTCAACCCCATCAATTGTTTTATGTACGTCCCGCAACGCTTGGATGGGGAGGTCAAACTCTGGGTGCCTGAGATTCCAGTAAACTGGAAAACCGCTACGGCACTTTATCCCGGAGAAGTCCCAGGAGAGTTTTTAGCGGAGACATGGCATGATTTTGCTGATTCGCCTACGGTTTTTGCGGAGCAAATGAAGCAAATGGATTTTAGCATCGATGGGGTGAAGTTTACCATGCATTTCCAAGGCAATTATAGAGGAGATGAAGAAACGGATCAACTACTCTTGAGCAGTACCGAAAAGATTTGCCGTGAGCAAGCGGCGATTTTTGGTGGCTTCCCCTTTAGGGATTACCATTTTATTTTTCGCTTGCTTGATCGGGACATTTTCCACGCTGTGGAACACAAGCGCTCAGCGAGCTTTGCACTGCCTGCTCGCCTTACCGCAGACCCCAAACAAATCATAGGAGGCTCTATCAATAGCATCACTAGCCACGAATTCTTCCACGTTTGGAATGTCAAAAGGATTCGTCCTGCCGCTATTTTTCCTTATGATTACAGCAAGCCTCAATACACACATTTGCATTGGTTTACTGAGGGCGTCACCGATTATTATACCCATTTGACCCTCGTAAGGGCAGGTCTTCAAACTGAAGAATACCTTTTTCAAAACTTTGGTCGTACCATCCAAAGCCTAGAAAATGGCTATTCTGCCGAGGTCGTCTCCCCTGCTGCCTCTAGCTTTAATAGCTGGTTGGCGAGCTCTGACTATTTCCATCCCGATCATCGCATTTCCTACTATTCACAAGGAAGATATCTCGGGATGCTGATTGACCTCAAATTGCGGGGGGATTCCAATGGAGAAATAAGCTTAGACGATGTATTTGTAGAACTATACAAGGAATATTATCAGCAAGGCCAAGGTATCCCAGAGGATGGCGTCCAAAAAACACTGGAAAAGTTATCGGGCAAGTCTTGGCAGCAGTTTTTCGACCTCTATGTCTTTGGCTTAAAGTCGCCAGATTATAGCAAAATTTTCTCGCCCTTTGGGCTTGAGTTGGACGTTCAACCCAATAACAAAGCCGGGGCCAAACGCATAGGCATTATGTCCCTACAGGAGCATACAGATGGACTGATCGTTCGGAGAATCCGTGCTGGAACAGATGCTTACCTCGCCGGTATCGGGACAGGAGATATCTTGACTATGTTAAATGGCAAAGCAATTGAAGAAGAGGCTTTTGTGTCTGCTTGTAATAAACTCAAAGAGGGTAAAAGCTTAGAGTTGAGCGTTCTGCGTGCAGGAAAAACCCAAACGATAGAAGTCAAGTACGCAGGGCTATTTACGCTAACTAATTACGGTTTGGGCCGTAGGAAGAGAATGAAAAGTGAACAAGAAAAGCTGTTAAATGATTGGTTGAGTAGCAGTCAGGGCAATTGATCCTTTTCTTTGTAGCAATTTTTTCTTTTATTCGCGTAAGCTTTTCTTACCTGACCAGCCAGATCACTTTTTCCCTTCGTTTGTAAAGCTGATTCACTTCTCAGGTAAATTCTCCCGCGCTACAGTATTTGAATTGTTTTTTAGCATGCTGGAGTAGCATTTAATTTAATCGTTTGTATCCCCTTTTATGAAATATTACGTTTCTAATGAACCCCTGCGATTGCGGGAGTACGGGCGTAACGTGCAACAGATGATCGATTATGCAAAGACCATCGAAGATCGCGATGAGCGCTCTGCGGTAGTCGAAGAAATCGTTCGGATTATGAACGCCCTTAATCCTTCGCCCAAAGATACCGAGGATTACCGCCGCAAAATGTGGGATCATATGTTTTTGATGGCCCAATTTGATCTCGATGTTGAGGCTCCATTTCCTATCCCGACCAAAGAACAAGTACTAGGTCGTCCGACTAAGCATATTGGTTATTATAAAGGCAAAGCCCGCTATCGTCAGTATGGTCAAAACATCGAAAAGATGATTGACAATGCCGTCGAAATGGAAAATCCTGAGAAAAAGGAAGCCTATATCAACTTGATTGCCAATAGCATGATGCAGTTTTTGCGTCATACTGATCGCTACTCAAGCCCTGAGGAAGTGATCGCGCAACAAATCAACGAGCTATCAAAGGGCAAGCTCAGTGTCAAAGCCGAGGATTTGGTGATCTCAGTCAAGGCCCCAGCGCCTCAACCGACCTTCCAACGCAACAACAAGAAGAAAAAGAAAAAGAATCGTCGTTCTAATTCGAACTCTAATTCTAACCGAAGAAGAAATCGGTATTAAGCCACGGTTAAGCGTCATACTCCCAGTTGTCGATTTGCGATATTTTTGCGTAATCGGCACCTGGGATTTCTAATTATACAGCATCCCTTACGAATACTCAGCTAAGCAAGGCGAATATTCAGATACCTAAGAGATCGGATTCCATTCCGCTGACCTTAGTATCATGAAAATTCTCTCAGCAGTATCAGTACTTACCAAAAAATCTAGCAAAGCAATGGAATATTTTGCGGTCGAAGGCGGTCATCGTCTTTCCGGAGAAATCACTCCTCAAGGGGCCAAAAATGAAGCCCTCCAGATCCTCTGTGCCGTAGTGCTTACCTCTGAGCCCATTACTATATCTAATGTCCCCAATATCGTTGACGTCAATCGTCTGATCGGCATCCTCAAAGATATGGGCGTAAAGGTGGAGCAGCTAGAAGCAGACACTTATCGCTTTCAAGCCGATGAGCTTGATCTAGACTATATCCAAAGCGAAGCTTATTGGAGCAGCGCTAGCAAGCTGCGTGGCTCAATCATGCTAGTGGGCCCCTTATTGGCCCGCTTTGGCAAGGCCTTTATTTCTCGCCCCGGTGGGGATAAAATTGGCCGCCGTCGCTTGGATACCCACTTCTGGGGTTTTCAGCAGCTAGGAGCAAAGTTTCACTACGACAATCAAAAAGGCCTTTTTGAAGTCTCCTCGCAGGGACGACTCAAGGGAACCTATATGCTTTTGGATGAAGCCTCTGTTACGGGTACCGCTAACCTAGTAATGGCCGCTTCTCTCGCCCAAGGCACTACAACTATCTATCACGCAGCTTGTGAACCCTACCTGCAGCAGATCTGCAAAATGATCAATCGCATGGGTGGGAAAGTCTCAGGTATTGGTAGCAATCTTTTGACCATAGAGGGAGTTGATTCCCTTGGCGGAACCGAGCACCGCATGCTATCCGATATGATCGAAGTAGGTAGCTTTATCGGTATGGCCGCCATGACCCAAAGCGAATTGGTGATCAAAAATGCGGGTATCGAGCATTTAGGTATTATCCCAGAGGTATTTCGCCGCATGGGCGTCAAGATGCAATTTGAAGGGGATGATATTCGCGTATTGCCGCAAGAGGTTTGCGAGATTGAGACCTTCATCGACGGCAGTATCATGCACGTGTCAGACCACCCATGGCCAGGATTTACACCTGACTTGCTCAGTATCGTGCTCGTGCTAGCCACTCAGTGCAAGGGTTCTGCCTTGATTCATCAAAAAATGTTTGAAAGTCGCCTTTTCTTCGTCGATAAACTCATCGATATGGGGGCCCAAATCATCTTATGTGATCCGCACCGGGCGACTGTGATTGGCTTGGCCAGACAACAAAAGTTACGGGCGATT
>JBCCQN010000049.1:0-42144 GCA_039024315.1 Bacteroidota bacterium | reverse complement strand
GACCATTTCTAAGCTCGCCAAACTTTTTTCAATTTTTATTTATTATTTCCCTACAACCCCATCGACATCATAAGGTACAAAGACAAAATGGCCTTCTTCACCCGTGATGACAAAGATGCAAGCCTTTTCCTTGGGGTCGCCAAAGGTACGGCGAAAATCGGCCATTTTGGTTTGAGAAATTAGGCCGTGATGGAGAAATTCTTCTAGGATCGTAGCATTAAAAAACCAATTTAAATCGATCGAATCGCGATCAAAAATGGCCCTGCCAATATTTACCATCTCTTGCGCCGCAATATAAATCGGGAACTCTGAAATGGATTCGTCTATTACTCTTTGAGAAATTACCTTGAGTTGTGGGCCAATCAAGGCTACGTCATTTTGGATAGACTCTAAGATGATCGGATCTAACTGCTGAGACATATATGGAATTAAAAAAATCTATACTTTATCTTTGGTATGGCGCAATGCGAGTTGGCCGCAACCCCCGTCTATATCTTTGCCACGGCTTCGCCGAACGTTTACAATTACCTTTTGTGATTCGAGATATTGAATAAAGGCATTCATTTTTCCCGCTGTAGTATTGACAAAGCCTGCTTCTGGTACTGGATTGTACTCGATCACATTGACTTTGGAGGGGATAATACGGCTAAACTCCGCTAATGCCTTGGCATCATCAATACTGTCATTGATATCTTTGAAAATGCAGTACTCATAAGTTACCCTAGTGCCGGTCTTATCATAAAAGTAGCGTAGCGCTTCTTCTAAATCCTCTAATGAATTCGAATCATTGATCGGCATGATCTTAGAGCGGGTATCGTTCTTCGCAGAATGCAAAGAAAGGGCAAACTCAAAACGAGCCCCATCGTCTGCGAGCTTCTTGATCATTTTGGCAATCCCGGAGGTAGAAACCGTAATGCGTTTGGGCGACATGCCGATGCCTTGTTCAGAGGTTACCCAATCAACCGATTTCATCACATTACGATAGTTTAATAGGGGTTCTCCCATACCCATATATACGATATTGGAGAGAGGCCTACCATAGACTTTTTGCGCCTCTTCGCGCAAGGTGTATATCTGATCGTAAATTTCGTAATGATGGAGATTGTGTTTGAGATCCAAAAGGCCCGTAGCACAAAACTTGCAGTCCAAGGAGCAGCCTGCTTGGGAAGAGATGCAGGCCGTAACACGCTTGGGGGTAGGAATCAATACTCCTTCGACCTGTTGGCCACCCGCTAGGCGGAAAGCATATTTACGGGTACCGTCTTTGCTTTGTTGAATGTCTTCGATTTTTACTTGATCGATGACAAAGTCTGTTTCTAAGCGTTCGCGGAGCGTCTTAGATAAATTGCTCATCTCCGCAAAGCTCGCGGCATGCTTTTTCCAGACCCACTCGTAGATTTGAGCGGCTCTAAACTTCTTCTCGCCCATATTGAGGATGTACTCCTGCAACTGTGCGAGACTAAGCGATCTGATATTGTTGGATTTGCGCATGCGACTGCAAAGTTACGCATTCGCGGCGGCGGGGTGCAAGTCCCTGACTATAATTCATCTAAGAGTGATTGGGCCTTGGCGCGATAATCACTTTTTTGCCTAGATAAATCGACCAATATTGTCTTTGCTTCCTCTTCTCTTTGCAATAATAACAGGCTCCAAGCTTTGTACCATTTGGCGGCAGGTAACCATTCATTATCCCCATGCTGAATAATGGGTTCAAATTGTTCAATTGCCTCAGCTTGATATCCTTGAAATAATAAACATTGGCCTAGGCCCATTTTGGCTTGTAAGTATTGGCGGGTCCCCAGACTATCAATCGGTAACGTTAAAATTTGCAAGTAACCTTGCTTGGCGGCTTCGAATTCTGGGGGAAGCTCATTTTGAAAGGCTTTGGGGTCTTTCTTATAGAGCATACTACCATCATTATAGATATCTCGAACCGAATCTAACTCTCTAGCAACCGTACTACCTCGTTCCGTACTGAAGGTATATGGCTCCAAATAGTTCATCGCTATTTGATCGAGCGTGGGATCTGGTTTCTGAAAGAAATAAATGGCTGGTAAAATCAGAATCAAAATGACTGCTGCAATTTGCCACCAGCGTGCAGCGCGTAGATCGCGCACCATAGGCTCTTCAAAGGGCGTTTCTTGAGGCTTTGCTTGCGTCTCGACTTTTTTATCTTCCTTAGTTGTGCCTAAGCCAGTTAAAAACGCTTTAAATTCTTTTTGCTCTTTATCTCTTGCAAAAACACTATCAACTTGGTGGCGGTCGAGCCCTTCCATCGCGAGGGCATAGTCTGGATTTTCCGCCAACAGTTTTTCGACAGCGCTTTGTGTTTCAGCATCAAGGCCCCCATCTAGGTAGGCCTGCATCGTGGCTAGGGAATAAAGCTTGGGTTCATTGAGAGATGCCATGCCGCTTAGTCTTTAAAATAATTTTTAAAATCATCTGAGAGTAGATTTCGCAGCTTGCGAATGGCTCTTTCTCTGGCTCCGCGGACCTGATTAAATGACCAACCATACTCTTCTCCGATTTCATGATAACTTTTTCCTTCAAAATACACCCCTCGGATCACGATTTTTTCGGTATCACTCAAGCTTTCTATGGCCTCCCTTAGCTCTTTGATGTCCATGGCAAGGTCCCATGCACTTTCAACGTCTGGAGCTTCAGGTGGAACATAAACGCTTTTATAATCATCGCGGACTTGGTCTTTGCGACGGAGATCATGGAGTCGGTTGCGCGTCGTGCGCCCTAACCATGCTGGAAAATTGTCAACCTCCTGTTTCTGTAAATGTTCAAACAGTTTGATGTACAAATCTCCGGCAAAGTCTCGAACCCGTTCTGGATCACGCAGCCATTTGAGGGCCATACCGTAGATAAGACCGTCATAGCGCGTCATCAAAAGCGCGATAACTTTGGGGTCTTGCGTTTCCCGAAAGTGAGCAAGTAGCGCTTGATCGCTTTGATCTTCAAACATAGAAGCACTCAGCGCTAAGAGCACAGTGATAGTCAATATGATGGCAGTTGCTAGCAAGGAAGTATGTTATAGGGTCTAAATATAACATTTCCGCTGCTTTTCGCCGCATATCCACCAAACGCCTAAATTCGGTTTATGCAATAAATTCAATAGAGAGACGTTCGGCCGCAGGCGATTACATCAAAAGCAGCAAAAAGTTTAAAAGCATATTTGATGGGAGCCTAATACCCGATAAAAATCAGCCCAAAACTGCCACATTGCAAGGAAAATGCAAAACTTATTTGAGCAAGTTCTGCATCCGCTCTTGTAAACTTTGGGCAGCTTTGCCTGCTTCTTGGGCAAAATTTTCTCCTTGGCCCGCAAAAATGATTCCCCGACTAGAATTGATCAATAAGCCACCTTGCGCACTTTGGCCATGCTCACATACTGCTTGTAAATCTCCCCCTTGGGCGCCAACCCCCGGTACTAGAAAATAATTATCTGGCGCCAAAGCTCTGATCTCTCCGATGGATTCTGCCCGAGTAGCCCCTACGACAAAACCTAAATGCCCTGCATATTCACGCTGCCAACTGACCGCACGCTTTACGACCTGTTGGTACAAAAACTCTCCTTTTTCTTGTCTGTATTGAAAATCTTGAGCCGAAGGATTGGACGTTAGGGCCAGCAAAAACACCCATTTGTCTTCAAATTCGAGAAAAGGACCTACGGAATCTTTACCCATATAAGGGGCGACTGTCACTGCATCAAAGTCAAAAGTCTCAAAAAAAGCCTGCGCATATAAGCGAGAAGTATTGCCAATATCTCCACGTTTGGCGTCGGCGATGGTCATGATCTCATCAGGAATGAGATCTAAGGTTTTTTCCAAGGTTTCCCAGCCTTTGGCTCCTCTAGCTTCATAAAATGCAAGGTTAGGCTTGTAGGCAACGGCAAAATCTTGGGTGGCCGCTATGATCTGCCGGTTGAACTCCAAAATCGGATCATCAAAATCAAAAAGATGCTTGGGAATACGATCAGGATCGCTATCGAGGCCAACACAGAGGAAGGAACCTTTGCGTTGAATTTGTTGATATAGGACATCAGGCGACATTTTGTAGGTCTTATGCGATGTAAGGCTTAATTTGCGGGCAAATTCCCGCCACAAATCTACACATTTGCTGCGCCTCGTCACAAATATTCCCCTGCCGGTTCACATCCTCCTCTTGGTGTTGATCCCCTTATTGCGTTTGCCTGCCTTTGATGGTGGTTTTTTTTTAGGTGAGGAGTCATTTTATCTCTTGGCCGCGCAAAAGCTAGCGCAAGGAGGTGATTTGTATTCTGACCTTTGGATGACTGCGCCCCCAGTAATGGTCTGGCTCTACCGGATGTTTTATGGTCTTTTTGGAGAGGGGGCGCTGACCGCCATACGGGTAATCAGTTGTTTTTACCTATATATCACGGCCATTTACTTTGCTGGTACGCTCAATAGCTTCCGGCCATTTGGCCGTATGATTGGTATGCCAGCTGTAATCTTAGTGATCCTTTGTAGCATCCCGTGGTATGGCCTGCAAATGGGGGCCTCGCTTTTTGTGCTCTTGCCTATGTGTGCCAGCTTTTTTTCTATCCTACAGCTGCGCGAACGTGCTCCTCAAAATAATTTTTGGATGTTTTATGCGGGCCTTTGGCTGATGGTATGTACCCTCGCATCTTATAAATATATTTTTATTGGTTTTGGCCTGTTGTTGACTTATCTGATTTTAAAATCACCTCGTCTGCCGGAGATTCTTTCTTTTTTCTTGGGCATATTCGTGGTGTTATTGACATTATTATTGATCCTGTTTTATACAGGTTCTCTCGCCGACTATTGGGATGTTGGTTTACTATATTATCTCGACCGTATATTTCTGACAGATAGTAAAATATATGCCTACCATTCATGGGATACTATTCAAGTTTGGGTGCGAAATTGGGGGATTTTCTTGTTGTTTGGTGGCATTGGTTTTCTTCACTTTCGAGTGAGATATTACAGTTATGTAGCTCAGTTGAGAACGCTAGAGTTGACCATGGCAATCTGGCTAGTATCCGTTTTGTTGATGCTGCTTTTTAAATATGGAAGGCTAGAACTAAACGATATCCTTTTGCTCGCACCTCCGATGGCCTTTTACGTGAGTAAAATTTTTGATTTCAAATGGGGCAGTCGATTTCGCACGATTTTGATCCCACTTTGTCTGCTCTTTCCGGCGGTGGTCTATCTCAATTATTGGGGCATCAAATTGCCTGATAGTATGAGCACCTTCAATCCAAAGGAGCAAAGTATATTTTATCACGGTGGGCTTAAAAGTCTTTTAGAACGAAGCACGCCCTTACATCAATATGATTTTGGCGCAGCAAAACAATCGATCTGGGTGATGGACCATTTTCCAGAATTGTACCTTAGCCTCGATCAAAAAGTCGAAAATAAATATCTCGATTACCGCATTGCTTGGTACAAAATAGCAGCGCTGCCTAGTGAAGATCAAGGTCGTTTTTTTTCTAAAATAGAGTCTGACAAAGCGGTTTTTCAGGAATTTAAACAGCATCTTCCTGATTTTGTCATCGATCCTCGCAACGATTTCCCCGCCCTGCAAAAGCGCTACCCCAGCCTCTTTGGTAATTATTCGCTGGATCGTGCGGGGAAGTATTTTATCTACCGAAGGAATTAAAGAATGCTGCGGCAAATGCAACTATGTTTGTAGGTGCGTGTATGCTTGCCCTACGCTAGAGAGAAGCGTTCTGCGCAGCAGTAATCAAAAACAAAAATCTTCCCAGCTGAGATATGAAAAATCGTATGTCTAGCCACGAAGCGAGTTCACGTAGGGGAAAAGCAATTTTAGAGGTAGTTATTGTGCCGTCATGTGTAGAATTGTCAGCCAAGTGGCTTCGGACTTCTGCATGAATTCGGTATATTTGGAATCCTTCATTTTTTCTACGGTTAAAATCCTTTTTGGCATGAGACATTGGTTCAAGCCTTTTTTACTTCTCCTCGTTTTGGGGATTTCAGCTTCGCTGAACGCTCAGATTCAGGATCCTATCCAATGGAATACCTATCATACTCCGACCTCTGGCCTATCAGTGGGAGATGAAGTTACGGTATTTTTTGAGGGTACCATCGATATGGGCTATCACATTTATTCGGCGGTACCACCTGATGGCATGCCTCAGTTAGGAACTATTTGCGACTTTGATGAAGAGAATCGAGGAGTGGAAGCAGTCGGAAAATTACTCGAAAAAGGGGCTGCTGAAACTAAATTCGATGATGTTTTTGAGGTCAACATCACTATCTATCATGATAAGATCGTTTACTACCAGAAATTCAAAATCACTGAAGAAAATCCTAAAATCGCGATCTACTTAAGTTATCAGGTTTGTAATGAGAGCATGTGCGTGCCCTCTAGTGTGGACTATCAGGCCCAGATCAAAACCGTAAAAAAACAAGCAGCAGAGCCTGTTCCTAGTGAAGTAGAGCCAGAGCAACCAAAGGAGGAACCAAGCCCCAAGCAAGAGGTACCTAAGCAAGAGGCGGTGGTGACACCCCCCAACACGACGAGCCCATTTACCCAGCCGACTACTCCTGTTATCACTGAGACTGTTACACCAGAGCAGGTCGAAACAGTAGTAGAAGGGAGTGAAACAGCTGCTGAAGAAGCACCTACAGTAGTAGAAGGGACGCAGGCTAGCACTGCGAAAACGGCAAGCGAGGCGACGACTGAAGAACCCATAGATGAAACTCAAAAAGACAAAGGCTTTTGGGAAATGCTGATAGAAGGCATGCTCTTTGGTTTTGGCTCTTTGTTGACTCCCTGTGTATTCCCTCTTATTCCGCTAACGGTAAGCTTCTTTACCAAGCAAAGCGAAAGTCGGGGTATGGGTATTCGTAATGCCCTGATTTACGGTGGGTCAATCATCTTTATCTATACCGTAATCGGACTCTTGGTGAGTATGGTCTTTGGAGCTGACGCGGGACGACTACTGGCAGTCAATCCTTGGGTCAATTTGGTGATCTTTGCCCTGCTATTTGTCTTTGGGCTTTCCTTCTTAGGGATGTTTGAAATCACGCTCCCCTCTTCATGGAGTACCAATCTAAGTAATAAAGGCGATGCGGGTGGTTTCATTGGTATCTTCCTTATGGCTACCGTTTTGGCGATTGTATCTTTTTCTTGTGTTGGGCCCATCGTAAGTGTCGCCTTGATTAGAGCTGCCGAAAGTGGTCAATTGCTAGGCCCAGCCATTAGTATGTTTGGCTTCTCCTTTGCGCTTTCCTTGCCTTTCATGGTTTTTGCGGCCTTCCCAGGTTGGCTAAACTCTCTGCCGAGTTCGGGTGGATGGCTCAATGCTGTAAAAGTAGTATTAGGTTTGATCGAAGTCGCTTTGAGTTTGATCTATTTCAGCCGTGCAGACCTCGTAATGCAGTGGGGCTTACTGGATCGTGAGATTTTCCTAGGTGCATGGATTGTACTTTCCGTCATCACTGGTATTTACTTATTAGGTAAACTTCAGTTGCCGCATGACTATACGCCAGTCAATCAAATATCGGTGCCTCGTCTCTTTTTGGCCATGGGTGCCTTTTGGTTTGCGCTTTACCTAGTCCCTGGGCTTTGGGGGGCAAATCTCGCCATGCTAGGAGGTTATATTCCACCTAATGGCAAAGACATTGGGGTAAAAGTAATAGGAGGCCATAGTAGCGGCGGCGCTAGTGCTGCGACACATAGTGGCAATCCTGAAATCTGTAATTACCCCGATAAGGTTTCTAGTCACCTTACCCAATATTCACACGACGGTTTCTGTGCCTTCTACGATTTGGACCAGGGGCTTGAATATGCTAAAAAGGTCAATAAACCAATTTTCTTAGACTTCACGGGTATTACCTGTGCCAACTGCCGTCTACTTGAAAGTACGGTTTGGGTTGCCCCAGATATCATGGAGATGATTACCCAGGATTATGTATTAATCTCTCTCTATACTGACGATCGTACGAAACTAGCAAAAAGCTATACAGACGAGAAAGGCAAGAAAATCCGTAGCGTTGGTGATAAATGGATCGGCTATCAAATGGATAAATATCGCTCCAATGCCCAGCCTTATTATGCCTTGCTTGACCACGATCTCAAAAACCTAGTCGCACCAAAAGGTTTTGTCAATCCTCCGGTAGACATCGAAGAATATCGCGTCTTTTTCCGTTCAGGATTAGAAGCGTTTAACAAAAAATAAATTGAGTCTTTCTTGATCGCGGGCGTCTAAGAGCTATATGCTATTAGACGCCCGCTGCTTTTGGGAGTATAGCGATACGATTTTTGGTCGAATTCGTACGATTTTTTTGGACCTTTATTCCCCCTGTCAGTCTTTAAATAAACAACATTAACGTACTGATTCATGAACACTTTATTGTGGGAGCAATTGCGTCCTGCTTTGCTCTCAGGTGAAAATTTGGTGTGGGTAGATCGTCCTGAAAACGGAATCAAACTCAAGCCAATTGACATCTTTTTGATTCCCTTTTCAATTATGTGGGGAGGGGGCGTTTTTATGGCTTTTGGGGCCAATATCATCCATTTTAGTCGTGATGAATCCCCCTTTTTTAGCGTCTTTTTGATCCCTTTTTTGATGATGGCCTTTTATATCACTATCGGTCGCTTCATACATGAGTATATGATTCGCCAGCGTACTGTATATGGTATCACAGATCGTGGTCGAATCTTGATCAAAACAGGTCTCTTCAAAAACAGCATTAGCAATTACGAGATCAAGTACCTCCCTAGGGTTGAGTTTAGCGAAAAGAAAGACCGTACTGGTTCGATCAAATTCAACAATTCTAATCCCTACAGCAAGCGCAACCAATGGATCACGAGCTTCAAAGGTAAGTTTCTTCAGATCCAGCATGTCAAAGAGGTATATCAGTTGATCATGAGCTATCGCTGAGACCTTCTGCCTGCAAAGCAATTTGTAGGCAGTTTTTTTGTCACCGCTGCGCGGAACGCTTGCTTCTATTGGCGGCCTATGCAATAGGCCGCTACAGATCGCTAATGTAAGGGCCTATTGCATACGCCCTTGAGAGAAACGTTCTGCGAAGCAGCCCTAACAAAAATGCTTCCTACAAATTTTGTATTTTATGATAAGCAAAGCTTTTGATGCGCTACCTACTCCTAATTTTGCTGATGACTCCCGCTTGGGGCTGGGGGCAAAAACTCGATGATGCTTTTTATCGGGCCGTAGATAGTCTAGAGTACCTTGGACAAAAAGCAGCAGCACTAAAACTAATCAGCAGCCGCACGGACAGCAGCCAACGCTATTTATTTGCCTTATCCGACCTCACTTTTCGAGTGGATAGTAAGCGCAAGGCCGTTGGTTTAGTGGAGACAGACCTTGAACGTAAGCCAGCGCAGCCCAATGATGAGCGCCTCTGGCGGCTGCTCGAATACCAAAGTATCCGCAAACATCAGCGCAAAGCAGCCCTCTTTTTTGCTCAATTGAGGCCCGACTTAGCCCTAGACGCCAGACGGTCTTATGCCCTAGCCGTTTACTATCAGTATATTGACCAGCAGTCCGACTCCTCAGAGCATTACTACCAGCAAGCCATGGAGCGCCTAGCCCAAGCTACGAATCCTTTTCTAGCGGGGATCATCTTACGTAATCTCGGCAATGGAGCCCAATACCGTGGCCAATATGAGCAGTCGCTACAATATTATGAGCAGGAGCGACAAGCTTATGAGCCTTTTCTGGCCAAAGATCATCAAGCTTATGGCATCTCTTTTTACAATAGTGCCAACAATCATTATCACCTCGGTAATTTTGAACTTGCCTTAGAATTGTATCTCAAAACAGAAGCTATCTGGGACCTCCATCCTGTCAATGAGGCCTATATGCGTTTTTTGTATGAGGCAACAGGAGATATGTATTACGAATTGGGGATAGAGGATCAGGCCCTCCGCTATTATGACAAATCCACGCTGGGAGCGCCGGTGATCAATAACGATCAAAGCATCGCCCTTTTGGCGCAGGGGGATAGCGTTCTGCGCAGCAGTAGCCAAGCCGCCCTCCCTTATTACCAAGCGGCCCTAGACTTTCGTAAAAAAGCCTATGGTCCTTCTCATCCGCTTACGGGAGCTTGCAACAATTTCCTGGCCCGCAGCTATGCCCGTCGGGCTGATTACCAGCGAGCCTTGCTAGCCTTTCAGCAGTCCCTACAAATCCTATGTGATACTAACTTATCGCTTGACTGGCAAGTGCAGCCCGAGTTGAAGCCCTCTCCTGGCTACGAAAAATATGTGATTGAGGCTTTACTCGGCAAGGGGAAAGTGTTGTGGTCCTTGTATCAGGTAGCGCAGGACACTCATTATCTGCGCGGCGCTTATCAAAGCTTTGCTTTGGCAGTAGAATATGTAGATATCGTGCGGCAAAAGCATTTTAATCAGGACCCTCGCTTTTTTTGGACCCAGCTTGCCTACCCCATTTATGAGCATGCGATTGCTGCTGCTTTAGATTTTTATCATCGCCTCGGCGAACGCTTCTATTTTGAAGCTGCTTTTGATTATTCCGAAAAAAGCCGTGCCTATTTCCTGCAAGCCAGTGCGCAGGCTCAAAAAGCCCAACAAATTAGTGGCGTCCCTCCTAGTCTCCTTGGACGGGAGAAAGCCCTACTGGCCGCTCTCGAAGAATACCAAGCCAAGATCAAGCGCGAGCAACAACGCTGCAGCCAGAGTCGTCCTAAAAATCTTGCCCTTTGGCAAAAGGAGTATTTACGTCTGCAAAATGAATATCAAAGCTATCTACAAGAAATCAAGCTAGAATATCCCGCCTATTATGAGCTAAAGTTTCAGGTAGCCAGTATGCCTTTGGCCGAAATACAAGCCAATTTGTCGGACTCAACTCTCTTGATAGAGTATTTTTGGGGGGAGGATCAACTCTATCTCTTCGGGATCGTAAAAGATAGCTTTTACCTGCAAATCCATCCTAATCCTGATGACTTACAGCAGGAAATTGCCGCTTTTAGAATTCTGCTAAGCGATCACCTAGCCTATCTCAAGGAACCCCAACTGAGTTATGAGCAATTTACCAGCTTAGGACCGAGTCTTTACTTCACCTTGGTCAGTAAACTCATAGGGCAGGCTACTCCCCAAGAGTTAGTCATCATACCCAGCGGGCCTTTGAGCGAATTACCTTTTGAGGTTTTGTTACAGCGGAAAATAGACGCCAGTACTGCGCTAGGCTTCCGCAAATTGCCTTATCTATTTCGCGATTACCATATTCGCTACGCGCCTTCGGCGAGCTTACTTTTGGGCCAAAGGGACCGTCAAAAAGCTGAGGCAGAAAGCCCTTGGCTTGGCTTTTCGCCTGATTATGCCACGCTGAATTCAGGCTACACTTCTCTGCCTCATAGCCAAGCAGAATTGGCTAATGGTCAAAATCTATTTCAAGGTCAAAGCTATACCTCAGGCTTGGCCAATGAATCTAATTTCTACACTTACGCACCCCAGGCGAGGATTTTACACTTAGCTACCCATGCTACGGTTGATCATGAACAGGCAGCGCTTTCGCATTTTGTGCTGGCTCCAGACAGTATGCATGATGGGCTACTCCATACTTATGAGCTTTATGGTTTAGGGCTATCCGCTGAACTCGCCATCTTGTCCGCCTGCAATACCGGTAGCGGCGCTTATATCGCGGGGGAAGGTTTGATGAGTTTGGGACGAGCTTTTCAATATGCAGGCTGTCCTTCGCTACTTACGAGTCTTTGGACGGTAGATGATCGCTCTACAGCGGATTTGATGGGCTATTTTTACCAGCATTTGCAAGCCGGCGAATCTCGCGCTCAAGCCATGCGTTCAGCAAGGCTGGACTACCTACAAAATACTGAGCCCACGAGTACACACCCGTTTTTCTGGTCCGGTTTTGTTTTGATTGGCGAAGGGAGTGGCTTGACTAAGCCTGCTTCTAAGACTTACAGCTGGTGGATTGGTGGTATTGTGTTAGTATTGTTTAGCTTGACAATCATCTTTTTTCGAAAAAATAGGCCTGACTTGTAACCTTCTCTCGAAATGGAGGATCTTATCCAACAAATACGCATTAAGTACTTAGACTAGAGTATTTAGTGTTTAGACTTGGGAAAATTAGACTATATGGTTTATCGGAACATTTTTTCTCTGTGCTGGATACTGTTTACTCTTTACTTAAACTCAAGATTATGTTTGAACTAGGACCAGGAACTTTTCTTTCTATTTTATCTGTGGTAGTAGGCGGTACACTATTATTCTTTTTGAGAGCCCGCCACATCGAACGCATGGCCATGATCCACGAAGGTATCCCTTTGCACGATCCTGAGCGCAAGCGTTCTAGTCGCTTTTTATCTATCAAAATTGGTCTCTTTATGTGCGGCATTGGCTTAGGCTTGTTCATGGGCTTTGTCTGCGAGCACATTTTACATTTTGGTGGTTTTGAGCTTTACCCTGCTTTGATGTTTTTCTGTGGGGGGGCTGGTTTAGTCTTGGCTTATTTCTTTGAAATCCGTCAGGAAGAAAGCATGCCACAGTCAAACATCCACAATGTGGTTGAGCACGAAAAAGAGTTGTTTTAAGCGTGGAGCAAAGCCAACTGGAACGAGTTTTAGCCGGAGATGTCCAAGCATTTCGATATTTTGTGGAGTGCTATCAGGACATGGCTTATACGATCGCCTTGAGCATCGTAAAAACTCCCACTTTGGCCGAAGAAGTCACGCAGGACGCTTTTTTGAAAGCTTTTAAGAATCTCAAAAAGTACCGCCAGGAAGCTAAATTTTCTTCCTGGCTGTACCGCATCGTGTACCATGAGGCCCTAAAAACCCTCAAACGCCAGCCCAAGCAAGAGTACCTTCATCACCCAGATCCACTCAACGAGAGCCGACTGAGCGTTCTCAACGAGGGCCTGAAACAACTCGCTCTAGCCGAACGCCAGCAGCTTATCCAAACTGTCTTAGCTCAACTCAAACCCAAAGAAGCTTTGGTCCTGCAACTCTTTTATCTCAACGAATGCTCTCTGCAAGAGATGAACGAGCAAACCGGGATCAGCCTTAGCAATCTCAAAGTGCTGCTTCATAGAGGGCGCCACAATTTTTATCAGTGTCTCGAAGGCATGGGCCTTCCCAATCCGATACTCGAATGAAATCTTCTTCTTCCGAACATAAAGACCCCCAATTGGCAGAAATGCTGCAATCTGTCGCTCCCACAAAGGCACCAGCTGGCTTAGCGGATAAATTGATGTTGTCAGTTGAAGCCGTGGCGCTCAGGCGTAAGCGCGTGCGGAAAAACCTTCGCGTAGCGATGGCAGGCGTGGGAAGTACCTTGGGTTTGATGATCGCTTGGTTGGTGGGGGGCAAGACTTGGGTCGCAGAGTTAGTATCAGAGGCTTCCGTAGCTTATGCGGAAGCTAATAGCCTGATCATGCTTATGGTCACGGTCCTTGGTATGATTGCCCTTTTTATCGAATTAGAATTCACCTTTAAGTATTGGGGGCAACTGCGAAAGTTAAGCCTCAAAGCTTAGAGCCCTTTTAGGATTTCTTTCGCCTCCGTCGAACGATAAGCTCTCAAACGTTGTAGGTAGAATCGAGCATCTTCTTTTTGCTCAAGTTGTAAATAGGCCAAGGCCAAGTACCAAATCGCTGGTTCTTGGTAGCCCGTGGTCAAGCCGGCTACATTTTTCAATAAGTCAACCGCTTTTTTCGCCTTGGGTTGTTCCTGACTGAGTAGGCTCACGGCCCAGTAAAAGTCTCTCAGATAAGTCGGCACCCCTGTCGCGTTGGTGAGGGAGCCGAAGCGTTCCGCGGCCAGCGAAAAATCTCCAGCCTCATAAGCCTTACGGCCTTGCTCCCAGATATCAGTAACCCCAGGACTCGAACGAATATTGACAGGTGCTCGATAAGGCTCGAAGTACTGAGCAAAATATTGGGCTGTTGGTACAGGACGATTGAAATACCAAAGTCCGGCTAAGGTGATTACCAAGACTGCCGCCGCCACCCAATAGAGCCGAAAGGGACGTACCTCATTGGGCTTTTGGGATGATAATTCAGCCTCCAATTCGCCTAACTGTTGGCGTAGCTTTAATTGCCCAAATAGTTGACTGGCTTGAATGGCGCGACGCATTTCCGCCAGTGATTCCCGCAGCTCATCTGACTGCGCCAACTGTGCTTCAAAAGCCGCTTTTTCGCCTTCGTTCATCTCTTCTCGGAGATAGCGAATGATATTTTCGTTTGCTTCAGCCATCATCAGTGGGCGTCTTGGATACTGCCAATTTCTTGTAACCAAGTGAATTGGCTACCTGCATTTTTGATCATTTTGCGTAGTCTTTCTAGACAGCGATATTTCTTGTTGCGAGCGATCTGAGCACTAGCATAACCCATGCTCGCAGCGAGCTCTTCCATCGTATCCTCCCAATAAATCGACCGATTGAGGACTTCGCTGCATTGCTCCCCTAAGGCGGCGAATAAGGCCTGAATCTGCTGGGATTGTTCCGCGGCCAACAGGTAAGGCAATGGTCCTGGATGAGACACTTCGGGTGTTTGAGCTTGGTGGATACGTTCCGCGATCGCGGAACGCTTCACTCGATTGAGCCATAAAAAACGGGCTACGCTCAATAGATAGTTGCCCAGCTTGCTTTCGCCCCGAAACTTACCTGCTCGGATGTTTTCAAACACTGCGATAACCGCCTCTTGAAACAAATCCTTAGCTTCCTCTGCCTTCGCACCTTGCTTTTGCAAATAGGCCAAACAACGCTCCCGTTCTTGTCGGTAAAGGGCTTTTACCGCCTTTTCCGCTCCTTGGGCGCCTGCTTGGATTCCTTGCAATATTTGAAGGTCCGATAGCTTATCCATGCCTAGGTAAATCTAATTGAGCACAATGTAACCGCTTCGGGCCAAAAAGGCTAAGCAGAATCTGCGGTGTTTTGACCTCTCCTTTATATTAATGAGATTCAATATATACGCTAAGCCCCTGATTCACCGTTACTTAATTAACACTACACTCTTTCGCATTTATTTTCCACCACTGATAAATCGTGAAAGTTATGCAAACCTACCAATCGATTTCTTTTGGCCGTAAGGCTGCCTTGTTCGCTTTTTGTTTTGTTCTTGGACTATTTAGTCTGATGGCCCAACTGCCACAAGCAAACACCTATTACCTGATCTCTGCTAAGCATAGTGATAAGGTACTCGACGTTCGCGGGGGTACCGATATGCGTGGCAATGGCGTCGCCGTGCAACAATGGGAAGTCAATCAGCAAGAAAATCAGCAGTTCCGTTTCGAAGCCGTTGGCAATGGCTATTATCGTATCATCGCTCGCCATAGTGGCAAAGGCTTAGATGTTACGGGTGGCACCTGTGCCAAAGGCAATGGGACCGCCATCCAACAATGGGAAAACGGCAATCACTCCAATCAGCTTTTCAAGCTCGTCGATCAGGGGGATGGCTACTATATGATTGTAGCCAAGCATAGCGGCAAAGCCCTTGATGTCTTTGGCTCAGAAAATAACAATGGTACTCGCGTAGTTCAATACGATCCCCATGGCGGCGAAAATCAACTCTTCCGATTTATTCGCGCCGGAGAAGAAATTCCGGCTGGCATTGAGTATTAATTTTCAATAGCCAGCCCCTCAAAAATAAACCGTCACTCCGGAATGCGACTTTAAGGAGCATATCCGGAGTCTTTTTAGCTACAATCTTTAAAAGATCCCGTATAAATTTAGCTCTTTGTCATCGCCAAATTTTTCGGGATGACAGCAAAGTTTTAAATAAAGGATTTAGCCTACTGATGCAGATTAGGTTGGAAGTAGTCTTCCCAACTAATATGAGGTCTGCCTGCAGCCTTCTCAAAATCAGAATCTAGGTCCAGATCACCCCGGTTGATACTGGCATAAATCGAGGCAATCACTCCGCCCAAGAAGGGCCCCAATTCATCCGTACGATCTTTGTTATAGTCCTCAACGCTCATGGGCTCATAATAGAGATTGGCGTCGAAGGCATGGTTGAGATAATCGCAAAGCTCGTATTGGGAAATGGCTTCACCGGCGAGGGTGTAGGTTTGGCCATTGTGTTTGTCTTCGAGCAACATACGAGAGTAGGCATAGGCCAATTCGTCGCGGGTAGTGTAGGCGGTTTTTCCTTCACCGGCTGAGTTGACAATTTTTCCTAACTCTCGGTAGGTGTCAATGTATTCGACATCTGGTTCGATATATATCCCATTGCGACCGATTGCATAATCCAAGCCAGATTCACGGACATCCGCTTCGGTTTGGCGATTACTTTCTACTACTGGACCAAAATTGCCGGAGATACTGGTGTAAACCACTTTTTTGACCCCATTTTCTTTTGCTGCCTCGATGATATTGCGATGCATTTGGATGCGATCTGCAGGATTGCCATTAGCGGAGACAATCAGTACGGCATCTACCCCTTTTAGCGCTTCGACAAAGCTATTTTTATCGGTATAGTCGCCTCGGCGAACGCTCACCTCTAGGTCTTCGGCCTTCTCAGGGGTGCGGGCAATGGCGATGATGTCTTCAGCAGCTAACTCCTTTTTGAGGGCCCTTACGATGGCACTTCCAAGTTGACCGCTAGCGGCAGTTACGGCAATTTTCATGATTTTTTATTAGTGAAAAGGGGCAAGAAAAAGGATAGCGATGATTTGATTTTGCCGTAAATATATCAATTTTTTTGAGCCAGCCAGCGTCTCGCCAAAGCTTTCGCCTATAGACCACAATCTTAAAATGATTCCCCCGTAAAAAAGTAGAATCCGGGCCCGTCTTCACTAAAGGCTACATCAAAGCGAACGTAGATATCCTTGGACGGAAATAACAAGAAACGAATGCCTGCCCCCCCTGCTACTTTGAGTTGAGAGAGCCGTAAATCTCCTATCGTAGGGGCCACTGTGCCTGCCCCCAAAAAGGCGGCCGCGCCAAAGCGTTTACTGAAAGGGAAAGGCAAAAATCGATATTCGACTTGCCCAGCTACCAGATTGTTGTCGCGGTAGCGACCGAGATAATAGCCTCGCATCAACTGCTCTCCTCCCATCAAAGCGAGTTGATTGAAGGGTACGTCTCCATTGACAAAAGTCCCGACCAGTTGTGCGGCCAAGACTTGTTTTTTGTCTGTTGACATAGACTTGAAGTAGCGAAAGTCGCTATAGACTCCGCTAAAGTCAAAATCGCTGCCCCAAGCCGGCGCATAGCGCAAATAGGCTACCTCTGCAAAAAATCCATCTCGGACGTTGAGCACGTTTTGACGATTGTCATAGACTAAGCCAAGGCCGAGGCCAAGGTTCTGGGAGCCTTCTGTGCCTAAGGGATTATGGATAGGATCACTTTCAAACTGAGCGTTGTAAAGGCGCTGGTAATCAAATTCTAGGCCAGCAAAAAGATTGGGGGCGACTTTACGTAGCACCCGTTCCTTGACCAAGGTATAACTTGCATCAACCAAATTGGCGTCTTCTTCGAGTAGGTCAGGCCCAATCCCAAAATAAAGCAGCGGGAAGCGTTGCTGACGGACCTTTCCGAGAAAAAACCATTTATCATCATCGCCATACAAATCGTGATCTAGCCAAATGCCATACTGCCTTTGCAAGGTAATGAAGGTGAAAGTCCGCAATTCACTCAGGCGATTTTTTTCGTAATCCTTTTTAGCGTAGTAAAGCAGCACGGCCGAAATGCCAATTTCCAAACTTGTCTCCGGCGCATAACCAAGGGTAGGATACGCCAAAAACTTAGGTTCGCCCGCCGGAGCTTCCTCCCCAAATACGTTTTCCACCGTGCGTTTGAGCCAAGAGGTAGAATCGTGTTGAGCGTTCAACTGGCTGAATAAAAAAAACAGGCCCAGCAAAATATATATTCTAAATCTCATCATGTTGATCTGTCCTAGAGCGTAAATATCCGATTATTTGAGCGATAAGCGACGATTATTTGTGTTTACATCTTAGCCCGCTGCGCGGAACGCTTATCTCCTCTGCAGATTTAGCGCAAAAAATTCTAGCTTAAAGCTTATTAACGCCAAAAAGATGCACTTTCGTTTCTTGATTCCCGCCCTTTTACTAGCCGCTTCGTTGAACGCTTGCCAAGAATCTGAGCCCTTGGCTCAAACCTATGATAGCCTAGACGAATTGATCAAAGTCTATAATGCCCACAATGAGATTCAGGTAGAACTTTATAATACCCAATGGACTGACACTACTGAGCCCAGTATCAGAGAGGGGTTTTGGAATGATGGCGTGCAGTTTCTCGAAGAAAATCACTTAACTGACCTGAGTCCCAGCGATCAAATCAATAGGGACCTTCTCGGCCTAATTTTTCGCGACCAGCTTAGTCGAGTCCGATATGGGGCCGAACTCATGCCGCTCAACTCAGAAGGCGGTTTCTTGACCGAAATCTATTATACCGTTTCCGCTACTAAAATCAATACCGAAACCGACGCTAACCAGTACCTTCAAAAGCTCAATGCTTTGCCTGATTATCTGCAATTGCAACAAGAACGAATGCAACGCGGCCTCAAAGAAAACAAAACCGTACCCGCTTTGATCGTCGAAAGGTGCCTCTCTTTACTCGATGAGAACCTTGCGACGGAGGGCTATTTCGATATGTTTTTAGCCCCTCTATCGGGGAACGCTTGGCCCGATCAGCAAGCTAAGGCTAAATCATACGTAAACACAGAAGTTCGTGCTGCCTACTACTTGTTTAGAGCGTTCCTCGCAGAGGCATACCTCCCCCAAACCCGCCAAAGCATTGGCATCAGTGAGATAGAAAACGGTAAACTCTACTACGAAGATCGCGTCCGTTACTTTACTACTTTAGCCATTAGTCCAGATTCGGTTTTCGCGATTGGCGAAAAGGAGGTAGCGCGCATCCGCGCAGAGATGGACAGCATCGTGAAATCATTGGCTTGGCAAGGCGATTTTGCCAGTTTTTTGCATTTTTTACGAACTGACCCGCAATTTTATCCCAAGACGCCAGCATCCTTGCTGGCACGAGCCGCTTGGCTATCTAAAAAAGCCGAAGGCTTTCTGCCTGATTATTTTGGGCGTCTTCCCAGAATGCCCTTTACGGTAGAACCCGTACCCGCGGCCATTGCCCCCAATTATACGGGTGGGCGCTACTCTGAAGGATCATATCATAATCATAAGCCTGGAGCCTATTGGGTCAACACCTACCGTCTTGAGACGCGACCTTTTTACGTTTTGCCTGCCTTGACGCTGCATGAGGCAGTACCGGGCCACCACACGCAAATTATGCTGGCGCAGGAATTAGAGAATGTGCCTAAGTTTCGGCAGCAGCAGTATCTTTCTGCCTTTGGCGAGGGATGGGCACTTTATGCTGAGTACCTCGGCAAAGAAGCAGGTATGTATGAAACGCCTTACGAGCATTTTGGGGCTCTGACCTATGAGATGTGGCGCGCTTGCCGCTTGGTGGTAGATGTTGGTATGCACTACAAAGGCTGGTCGCGAGAGGAGGCGGTAAAATTGATGAGTGAAAATACCGCGCTCTCCCTACATGAAGTCAATACCGAAATCGATCGCTATATCGGTTGGCCGGGACAGGCGCTCTCTTACAAAATGGGCGAGCTGACCATTAGAACATTGCGCCAAGAAGCGGAGCAAGCTTTAGGGGACCAATTCGATATCAGGGCCTTTCATGATTTGATTATCGCTGAAGGCTCCATCACGATGGAGAGTTTGAAGCGAAGAGTAAGAGAGTGGATTGAGCGTTCTGCGCAGCAAAGAGAAATTTAAAGATACTGGATATGTTGGTTCCTCATATTCTGGCTTGACAAGGAGATAATCTAAGGGGCTTTTTGACAATCTCAAGCTGACAACTTGATGCCTCTTTTGTCATGCCGAGTCGCGCCGAGGCAACTTTAGTAGGTACGCGCATACATGCCGCACTCAGAGATAAGCGTTCCGCTCAGCGGTAAATGGCGCCTTAATCCCTCTCCACTTCGTAAACACCATAGGAACCCACAAGAAGCAAGCATGGCATATAGCGGATTACTAGCCGATCCCGTACGACAACGCCTCCATCAGATCTCCCCGCTCGAAGAAAAAAGATGATGGGAGGACTCATCTTCATGGTCAATGCTAAGATGTTTACCCTAAAAAGCTGCTAGCAAAGCTTTTGCCTCCTCCAATTTATAATGGTAGCCGGTATCCACGATGTACTGCAAAATCTCCTTGGCCTTCTCAGCCTGCTCCATTTGTAAATGAGCTAATGCTCGAAACCAAGTCGTTTGCTCGAAATAGGGCGAACTATCAGTGATCCGCTCCCATTCGTTCAAAGCCATGGCAAAGGCACCGGTCTGATAATAACAATGACCCAGATAAAAAGTCGGGATATCAGGCCCTTCATTTTGGGCTTTCCAGTCTTCCAACAGCGGTATGGCCCCTGCATAATCGCCTGCCTGATAGGCTTGCGTAGCCATTTGCGCAAATTCAGCGCCTTCGCCGGAACGGCTGAAGGTCATGGGGTACGGCTCATAATAAGCAGTCGCAAATTCTTGATAGCTCTGGCGTTCCCCGGAGGGGTAAAAATTGTAAACCAGCAAAAACAAGACGGTCGCTGCCACGGTCGCATAAAAAGCGATATTGCGAAAAGGAATGGTCTTAGCCTCCTGCTGCATATAAAACTGGCGCAACTCCTCTTTTGCTAGATGGCGATCCGCCGCTTGAAAAAGCAAGATATTTTGCCGGGTATTCTGGATCGTCTGGGCCAGTTCTGGATCAGCCTGGATCTTGGCTCCAAAATCAGCTCGATCCTGCTCCGAAAGCTCATCGCTTAGATAGGCCTCAATCCATTCTTCTGTACTGTTCTCAGGCATGAGTGAGATTTTTTTGTTTTTCGATCGCTTTCATCCATTGCTGGTAGCAACGAAAGCGACTGACTTTGGCTACGTTGGCATTGGCAAAACCAAGCGTGCTCGCGATTTCATCCAAGGGCCTACTTTCCATATAAAAATATCTTAACAGCTTGCGGCACTTTTCTTTAAGGGCTCCTAAAGCATGCTCGGCCGCCTTTAGCTGAAACTTAATCTTGCTTTGCTCCAACTCAAACTGCTCCTGCTCGATCATGGGGTTTTCACTTTCCACTACGAAGTAAAGCGTTCTTTCTAGCGGATTTTCTTCCACTTGATAGCGTTGGCGTGCTCGTTGTAACTCCCGCCACTTATTCCAGCAAATGCCGTAAAGGTAGGCGGGTAGATTACTGATTTCTGCAATTTTGCCACGCTGCATATTGCTTCTAAAGGTCAAGACTGCTTCCATGAGTACGTCTTCAGCGTCCGCCTTATCGCAATTGGTTTTCTTACGCAACGTCCTTAAACAGTACTGGCTACACTCTTGAAAAACTAATTTCAATCCCTTAGGGTCATCGGCCAGAATCTGAGCCTTTAATGCTGCAAATGCCGTATCGGTCATATTCCTCGTTCCACTTAGGGAACAAGGTAATGAATAATTTTCTTACGCATAATCTTGTTGCCCTGCCTCCATTGCAAGAAATAAATCCCTGGCGGTAGCTCGCTGAGGTTTATCGTTCCCTCTGGGGAACGCTCAGTCCACTTTTGCACACTTTGTCCTTGTAAATCAAGTAGTTGCATTTGACTCTCTCCGAAAAGGATTCCCTCTATACGATATCGTATTTGTTCTGCTGCAGGATTGGGGAAAACGTGCAAACCATCTAGTATAATATCTCGCTCAATGGGCAAGCTATTGGCTACTGCATCCGCCAGTGCTAAGGCGTCTAATTTGCCATGCCCCCAAATATTATTAGGCACTGGCCCCGTAAAGGCATCTTGTCGAGCCGTAAGCTGCAATAGGTTTTTGACCTGCTCTGAAGTGAGACTATCGTTTAGCTCAAGCAGCAAGCAGAGGATACCCGCTAGGTGTGGATTGGCCGCACTAACGGCATTTTGGAGGCCATAGAAGCCATTGCCATCTTGAGCCATATTGAAGCGAAACTGACTGTACCAGGTATTGGGGCTATAAGCAGCCATCATTACCTCACCAGGTGCTGCGATATCAATACCGATCCGACCATCAAGCGTAGGACCAGCGCTACTACCCAACCATATCTCTCCGGGTAATCCCTCACTATCCCGATTACGGGCAATACCATCAAGATCAACCCAGCTGTTGTCGGCTACATAGCTAGTAGGCGAGATCACCTTAAAAGCTGAAGCATAATCGCTGATATTCCCACCTTGCTGGACAAAGGTCCTAAACTCATTGGTGTTGAAATAAGTGGCGGGGTTGAGCGAAGCACTAAATGACCCGTTCTGGATACTCGAACCGATGAGATGAAACTTGTACAAGCCTACTGCGCCATTTATATCGATCAAAACTTGTCGCGTTGGGCTAGTCGCGCCAGAAAAATCCACAAAAGAACCTTGATGATAATAGGTAAAACCCGTGAGGTTTTGCAGATCGCTAACTTGATTGGTGATTGGGCTGCCCAATAGACTGGTCATGCTACCGTCTGGCCGCTCGAGGATGAGGGAAATACGGTCCACATCTGGATACCACAGCTCAAAGCGTAGGTTCCCTGCTTCACCTTTGTTGATTTCTAGGGTGGCGGTATCGCCTTCGGCGAAGGTACCGCTAGCTCTATTGTCTGCACCCCCATCATCCCCTGATCCACAAACAAGCAACTTGCCCGGTCCTACAAACTCGTCCATGGCGCGGCAAACTTTACTCGTGCCATCTGTCGATCCGCCAATCGAACCGAGATTCATTACCGTCACGGAAGGCAGGCCAAGCTCGGCCACCTTGTCGGAGACAAAATCTAAGCCTATTTCCAGATAATCTGGATTGAAAAACCCTGTCTGCCCAGGATTGCCATTGAAGGCGGGGAAACCATCTTGGAAAGCCTTGACCACTATAATGGTCGCCTCATAGGCTACGCCGCGGTATTTTAGAGAAGGAATCCCGCTACCATTACCGGCGGCAATACCTGTGGTAGAAGTACCATGGCCAAAACGATCATTGGTAGGGAGAGTAGCTCCACCATCCAAGGCTTGATCGATCTGAGTACGGCTGTAAATCGTCCCTACGCCATAGGGATTGTTGGGGTCATTGGCACCAGTAGGGTCGAGCATATCGTAGATATAAGCGATCCGCGTATCCCCATTGGCGTCGATAAAGTCAGGGTGGGTATAATCTATCCCTCGGTCGATCATGGCGAAGATGGTACCTTGACCCGTAAGATTGTACTGGGCATATACTTGATCAAGGCCCGTCTCCATCCGAGTACTATCCCCTATAGCTGAGAGTTCTGCACAGCAGAACGCAAGTATAAGGAGCGGAAAAAAGCGGCGAAGTTTCATATAGTTATGAGAGTATGTAACTTATTTGGGTATTTTCTAAGATATGAATTTTGTTAGCTAGAGGTTAACAGTATGGACACACTTTTTGCCAAAATCTGTTTACTCTTACTCCTGTGCGGGAGTGGATGGCAGCATACTTGGGCCCAATCCAAGGCCGAAGAGACCTACCT
This sequence comes from Bacteroidota bacterium, assembly GCA_039024315.1. GTDB lineage: Bacteria > Bacteroidota > Bacteroidia > J057 > J057 > JBCAWW01. Next base: position 18,675 of record JBCCQN010000049.1, on the reverse strand, counting down.
ACAAGGGGTGCGATACTATTATGAGACCCAATTTGATAGTTGTGTTATCTATGCAAAAAAGGCAGAAAAGCTAGCCATTGCAGCTGCTGAACCGAGTCTCCAACTCAAAGCAGGGATGATGACGGCCAAGAGTATGTTGGTTACGGGTAAGTACCAAGCCGCTAATGATAAATTAGCCGAATACGTTGAATTTGCTGAAGCCAATTTCGAAGCTTCCGATCCCTTGCGGCATTGGTTTATGGATCGCTATGGCGAGCATCAAGTCAATATTAATCTCTTTCAGGAAGGCTTAAAAACCCACCAAGCGGTGCTCAAAGCCCGTCAACAAACGACCAGTATCCCTGACACGGCCCTAGCCAATAGTTACTTTTTTATTGCGCAGGATTTGAGCCGGCTAGGCGAATTTGATAGCGCTTTGGTCTATGGCGAAAAAAGCCTACGCATACGCGAAGCTGAACTCGACCCCAAGGACCGCAATTTGGGGATACTTTACAATCTATTGGGAGTCATTGCCAATGAAACCTATGAACTAGAGACCTCCAACCAATACTACTACCAAGCGTTGGACAACTTCCTCAGTCGGGAGGATAGCAGCAATCTGGCCGTGCTACAGATCTTAAATAATATCGGTAGCAACAAAATCTTCTTGCATCAATTTGAAGAGGCCATCGATTTGCTCAAGGCGCCCCTACCTTATCTGGATAATCTGCCGCTCGAAAATCAATTGAGCTTCCTCTACAATTTGGGGATGGCCTACAATTCTTTTGGGGATTATGAGCAGGCGATTTTTTATCTTAAGCAGAGCTCAGGTCTCAATACCCCTGGTACACCCTTTTTTGCCTATATGCGCATGTGGATCGACTTTGAGTTGGCCCGCACCCATTTTCGCCGTCAAGAAACGGAGCAGGCCTACGGCTTGATTCAAAGCGTTCGGCGAAGAGCCGAAAGCCCAGACGCCATCCCTGATGCCGATGTCGGACTAATTTACTTTCTGGAAGGAGATATCCTCTTTGATCTGAAACGATACGATGATGCGCTTGAATCCCAACTGCTGGCAGAACAGGCATTTCTGGAAAATTATGGCCCTGATTACTATCTGCTTGGAGAAGTGTACTACGAAAAAGGACAGTACTTTGACGCTAAAAAAGACTACGCCAAGGCGATTACTGCTTACGACCAAGCCTTAGAACTATACCAAACTGAGTACAGCGATTACTATGATGAAATCGGTATAACGCTCAGCCAAAAAGCGAGTATGTATCGCAAAATGGGGGAGATCAAACTGGATATGTATGAGCAAGCCTTAGGCGGATATTTCCCTGACTTGGCCTCTTTTGATCCGCTCGATACGGAGCATGTATTGGCCAATTGGTGCTGTTTTTATTTGGATGAGGTATTACTCGAAACGGCTCAAGCTTATCGAGAAAGCTTTGATGCTTCGCAGGACCAAAATGAGCTCTTGCAAGCTTGGCGGTTTTTTGAAACCAGCATCAATTTGACAGACAGTTTTCGCTATCAATTTCAGGACAAGGCTTCCCGTCGTGATTGGACACGGCAGTACCTAGACTTATATGAGGGCGCGATAGAAACGGCCATCAAGCTTTATGAAGTGTCAGGGGAAGAGCAATATCTGCATGAAGCCCTTTCGATCAGCGAAAAAAACAAAGCTTGGACCCTACGGGAGGCAATCTTGGACCAGCAAGCGATCCAGTTTAGCGGCATACCGGAAGCCATACAAGCAGAAGAACGCCGCTTGCGGCAAGAATTGGCCTATCTCAAACAGCAAATCGAGGAGCTAGAAGACAGCACGTTGATCAGTGAATTTCAAGCGCGACAGCTGAGGAGTCAGCAAAACTATCTGGCCTTGATCGATCAGCTAGAGCAACAATATCCGACCTATTATCAACTCAAATATGTGGACCCGAGTTTAGATGTGCCTGCTTTGCAGAACGCTTTGGCCGTGGATCAGGTCATGTATCATTACTTCCTCGGTGAGGAAGACTGGGTCATATTTCGTATCGATAGGGGAGGAGTGGAGCCTTTTATCATCAATGGTAAGGCCTTGACCGATTTGCAAAAAGCCAGTGAGGCTTGGCGGCGCTTTTTGTCCAGTCCTCCGGATCAGTCTGGAGGCGTACCTCTTGCTGCGGGTAACTTACTTTTTGAGAAACTTTTGCCCGCTTATGATACTGCCCAACAGCAGCTATTGATTATTCCAGATGGTGAACTAGGCTATTTGCCCTTTGGGACTTTGTTGAGTGCAGAGGCGAGTTCAGAGGATTACCGTCGCTTGCCATATTTAATTCGGGAAGCTGCGATTGCTTATCAGTCTTCTGCTGGATTGTGGTTGGACGGCAAAAAACAAAAAGTGTCCAAGGCCAATATGACCTATCTGGGCATTGCCCCGAGTTTTGGGGAGGGGGCCGGCTTCGCCGAACGCCGCGAAGATAGCCCTGGACCCTTGCAGTACAATGGCGACGAAGTTGCATTAGTAGTCAAACTCTGGTCGGGAAAAGTCGTCAATGGTTATGGGGGAGGCAAAGAATCGCTCTTTCGTGATGGGCCACGTTCACGGGTGATCCACTTGGCTACTCATGCCGAAGCCAACGAAGCAGAACCGCTACGTTCACGCCTCTTTTTTAGTGGCGAGGAGGAAGGGAGTACCGAAAGCCTTTATGCTTCTGAAATCTTCAATCTGCGTCTCGACGCAGAAATGGTTGTACTCAGTGCTTGCGAGACTGGTTTGGGACAATTGCACCGAGGCGAAGGGATCTTGAGCTTGAGTCGTGCCTTCCAATATGCGGGGGCTCGCTCCCTTTTGACTACTTTGTGGCGAAGCGATGATCTAGCGGCGCTCAAATTGAGCGAGCAATTGTTTCCCGCCTTGGCGGCTGAGCAAAACAAAGCCGAAGCGCTACGCCAAAGCAAGCTCGCTCTCCTCGCGAGCGACGATCCTCTGCGCACCCATCCATATTATTGGGCGGGCTCGGTTCTCATCGGCGATGAGCGGCCCCTCGATAATCAATCTCCTTGGCAGCAACTTTGGTGGATCGCTTTCCCGATCTTGATTATTCTGGGCTTTGGGCTCTATATGAGTATCAACGAAAAGCAGGCTTAGGCTTTCCTTCCACAATAATGTTTATATTCGTATTCAATCACTGAATACACACATAAAGCATTATGTTACTCTACATTGTTCTCTTCATTGTGGGGAGATTTTTCTACAAGACGGCCAATGATAATGATAAAAATGGCTGGGCTCATGGAATTCTTTCCATCGTAGTTTTCTTTATCGGCACCAATGTCGCTTCTATCCTGATTGTTTTGGCTTTTAGCGCATTTGCTGATGATGCGACAGACTTACCGGGTGAGTTTAGCTTGATTTTTATGGCCTTACCATTTGGTTTTCTAGCTTGCTGGGGATTATACAAGCTTCTTTTTTATAATTGGAGCAAAGAGGAAAAATTCAATGAAAATATCATTGATGAGATCGGCAAATAGATGGCAGACTAGATTCTCTGTTAGTCTTCAAAGATTGAGACTAGAGGATTCAAAGCATTTTTCTCTGTACTGAATCCTATCGTACTCGACGGTAAATTCGCTACTCAAATTCATCACTAAAGACAAGCTGGTCTTTTCCGTCCCACATCTTAATCCAATCTGCTTGGCCTAGGCCAACGATCCTTATGTCCAATCCTTTAATCAAACCGAGATTAGCAGGCTCATCTAATTGATAGATCAAACGACCATCTATAAAGACTCGCGCCTTTTGGTCTTTAACCTGTAGCTCTAATTCGTGCCAAGCAGCTAGATTCTCTACCCCAAAGTCAGAAAAATCATGTTCCTTGCCGCGCAGGTATTTGTCGCTGAGTTTGAGACCGATACTACTGACACAGCCTTTGCTCGTAATGGGCACCACCATGATATGTTGCTCACAATGCAGCGTCAACTCCATTACGGGGCAAGGTACCTCAGGGATGGGATCGGCTTTAAGGCGAGCCTTGAGCCGAAAATCTTGACTAGATAAATTGCCAAAATCCTGCATCTGCCGAAAACTCACCTTAAATGGCTGCTGCAAATTTAACTCTACCGCTTTTAGGTCAGCCCGCTCTATGCGTAGATGGCCGCTTCTGCTTCCTAGCTCTTGAGACAAATAAATCGGGCGCTCCTGTCCAAATCCCGTATTGACAAAGGCTAGCCAACCGTCCGTCAATAAGTGGATTGGCTGTTCTGCAATAATCGAATCGTTGGCGATCAACTTCGCTTTGTGATAGCCGGGATAGTAGTAGATACTCGTAAAATGGGTTTTATTTGGGTCTATCGCTTCGCGAAACGCTTCGTTCCATGATTGCTGAATGAAAAAACTGTCCGCCATGACATTGCTTACATCATAGGCAAAAATGACACTATTGGGTACGCCCACACTGACCGTCTGGTCTGCCGTAAAATCGACTCGGCCTTTGATATAAACACCCTCTTGGCTGATAAAGCCTGGGACAACCAAAGCCAATAAAACCATTAAGCCCAAAAAACCAATCGTGGCGAAATACCAAATACCTTTGCTCACGCTTTTTGGCTGCTTGCTTTGGGCTAAGCGCTTAGAACTGAAGGTCTTTTTATATTCGTGCCAATTGGGGTAGCCCACTACCTGCACCAATGCATCCAAGGTGCTCAGATGAGGCAAAGATTGGTTGTCTGGTTTCCAGATACGCTTTAGTGTAGAAATGCTCAATCTAATCCTTGACTCCTCTTCGATGAGCTCAGCCAGATACATAAAATCTCTTTGTCGCAGCACTCCATTTTCATTTCCTAGCTGAGTCTGCTCGGCGATTCTCTCTTTGAGGCGGTTGAGATAAATTAGCTCTGAATCCATAAAAAGAGGGTTTTAAGCAAAAAAACCATAAATGAACGGAAAATAAACGGCTTTTGTTGCCATAATTTCTCGCCAAGAGGCAGTAATTACTCCCAGACAAAAGCACAGAAATTATGATAAAACAAACAAGTCTTTTCCTCTTGGTGTTGATGTTTTTTAATTATAACCTTTGGGCACAGGAAACTGTGCCCATACCTTTTAGCGCCTCTGATTGGGTAATCGAAGGGGATTACGAATTAGGATTCTACCAAGGCAAAGAAAGCCTCTGGCTCAAAGGCGGGACGGCGCGTTTACCGGAGGTGAAATTTAAAAACGGTATAATTGAATACGACGTAGCCTTTCCGGCCAATCGCGGCTTCTTTGGACTACATTTTCGGATTACTGAGCCTAAAAACTATGAAGAGTACTATATGCGCGCGCACCAATCGGGTAATCCAGATGCGATGCAGTACACACCAGTTTACAATGGAATCTCAGGTTGGCAATTGTATCATGGCCCTGGCCACAGCAAGGCGCATAAATGGCGCTACAATGAGTGGATGCACCTAAAATTTGTGATCAATGATCAGCAAATGGAGGTATATATCGACGATATGGAGACGCCCGCCTTTCATGCCTTTGAGCTCAAACAAGCAGCCGCAGCTGGCTATCTAGGCGTTTACAATTTTTTAGCCTCACCTCGCTTCGCTAATTTTAGCTATCAAAAGGTCGATAATCCTGAGATTAAATCAGCTGCGCCTAAACTGCCTCCCATGCCGGCTGGTACGGTGATGAATTGGGAGGTTTCGGAAGGCTTCAACGCGAGCAAATTGCAAGCTGAAACTTGGCTTTCAGAAGAAATGAGCGTTCAGCGAAGCTGGAAAAAATACCCTGTCGAATATACGGGTACCGTCAACCTCGCCCAACGCTCTGGCACTACGGATGAAATCAATACCGTTTTGGCACGCTTTACGATCGAATCAAAGCGTGAACAAATCAAGCAGCTAGATTTTGGCTATAGTGATATTGCCCGCGTCTATGTCAACGGTACCTTGGTTTACAGTGGTCAGCGCCAATTTCGGACCCGCGACTATCGCTACCTAGGTACGATTGGCTATTTTGATGCCGTTTATTTGGCCCTCAAACCGGGCAAAAATGTGATCACCTTTGCGGTCAGTGAGCAGATGGGAGGTTGGGGCCTGCGCGCAAAGTTGACCGATCTAGAGGGAGTGGAGATTAGATAGGTTTTTGGCTACTGCTTCGCAGAACGCTTCTCTCTGGGGTGCGCATACATGCGCGCACCGACATTCGAATGTTGTAGCATAGGCCGATAAAGCTTCATACTGCTTCGCAGAACGATGTTCATGTACCTAAATTAGCGGCACCTTCCTGATTAGTAGCAGGAGGGTCGCTAATTTTTTGCATTTAAAATACCGCTTCGATTGGAAGAATATTATTTTTAGCCAAGTATGAAAAGACTCAGCCTAATTCTCTTATTTCTATTTGCCATTATGGCTTGTAAATCCCCTTTCGTGGTTGCCGAAAGTTATATCGAAGAGGACGGGAAGAACCCAATTTTTTATCGATTTACCCTTGATGAGAAAGTGGTAGTAAAAAACCCATTTGGCAATCCCTTTGAAAGCTCGAAAGCTAGCATAGTGTTTGTGCATGCCGGCGGGCTAGATCAGGAAATGTGGGCGTCACAACGTAGCTTTTTGGCTCAGAACTATGAAGTGTTTACTTATGATGTGAGAGGGCATGGTCGTTCGCTTTCGAAAGTAGATACTGCTTTAGAAATCGATGATTTGAAAGCTTTTTTGGAGGAGGTAAGATTAGAAAAAGTACATCTAGTCGGTTGCTCCTTAGGGGCAATCATTAGCCTTGACTTTGTGCTTGCCTACCCTGACTATGTCGATAAGCTAGTTTTAGTCTCGCCGGGCTTGATCGGTGTCCAAGAAAAGAGCCCTGACTTCCTCGCGATGATGACACAGTATGTAGGCGCTATCCAGCAAAGCAATCAAGAGGAGATGTTGCTGTGCTTGAAAAAGCTAAATGCCCTAGGTCAAAATGAACGCCAATTGACTCCCGAGATAGATGAGTACGTTACAGCACAGCTAGAAGGTTTCATCGAAAGCGGTAGTTATCTACGTATTCCGCAGCTCAAAGAAGTGGCACCAGCGAATCGCCTAGGAGAGATCAAGTCGAAGACCCTAATCTTGTATGGGGAAGAGGACTTTGACTACATCAAGACCAATGCGCAGAAGCTCCAAGAGGGGATTACTCAATCGAGTCTAAAATCGTTTGAGGATGCTGCCCATCTCATTAATCTCGAACAGCCGGAACAATTCAATCGCAGGCTTAAGGCCTTTTTGCGCTAGTCAAAGCTCGTCTGGTTTCTTGCCAAGCCGCTGCCAATTGGGTAGAGGGTTGCTTTACAAGGGCTTGTTGCGCTTGTGTTTCAGTGATAGTAATCCTTTCATGAGTAAACAACTAATTAAACCAGGCCATAATTTTTTGCAACAGTCCCGATTGATTACGTTCCAATCTCGCGATGGCATTTTTGACACCTTGGTCTTCGGGATCATAAACAAGGGCTTCGCGATAATAAATTAGTGCTTGCTCCCTATTATTTTTTTGTTCGCTGATGTCTCCCAGTGCAAATAGGACATGTACGCTGGTTTTAGTTTTATCGGCCCTGAAGGTGGGGAGAATGAGGCGCAAATTTTTCTCTGCTTCCTCATAGTTTTTGAGATGATAATCGGCCATGCCCTTGGTGCCATATGCCTGAGCCCAATGTGGACTGACTTCTAGCAAAAGCTTGGCATACCGCAAAGCCTCGCCATGTTTTCCTGCCGCCATATAGTGATTGGCGCCTACAAATAAAACTTGGGGATCTCTGGGATAGTTAGCACGATACTGTTGGACAAGTTTTTCGAGCTTTTCATAATCTCCTTGTAGCTCCCTAGCTTTTTGGTAAAAAGGGCGAATTTCGTCTCGGTTCATGTTAGGACCCAAGCTCTCTACTTTCTCTCTGTTTTCTTCAAATACTTTCCAATCTGCTTTGGTCAGTAATCTTCCCTTTAGTACGGCCTCGATAAATTCTTTTGGAGGGAGGTACCCATTCTCCACTATATACTCATAGATCATCGCTGGGGCGGCGTAGGTAAGTTCGCCAAGGCGAAAATGCATCTCTCCATTGCCTATGGGGTATTGAGTCAGCAGATCTGGTATGTTTTCCTGATAGTAGGCTTTGTTATCAGGCTCTTTAGGGAGGATGTTATCGTGAAAACCGCGGGTGAAGCTGACAAAATTGCTAGAGGGATCTTTAACGATTTCCATCAACTTTTTGAGAAAATCGATGGGTACCAGTCCCTGGTTAAATTCCTCTTCCTCGCCTAACCAACCGATTGACAGGATCGGATGGAATGGAGAATGTGAATATGAAAAAAAAACGAAATCATTGATTTGGGGCATATTTCTTTATGAGTTTTGGCTGTTGAATGTCTAATGCCGAAGCTTAGAAGCCTTGTTACTCCCTCGTTCCGCGCAGCGGTAAAAAGTAAGAAGAGCGATATCAATCTGGTGCAAATGAGGTCATGGTTGCAAATCGGCAAACTGAGTTTGAATATTGGCCAAGCTAATCTGATGCGCTGAAACACTCCCATGCTGTTGAGGAGAGCCCGCTTCTATCGCCTGTTCGAGGACTATATGAGGTTTTTGATTATGCTGAACAAGATAGTCGATCAGTTTTTGGTATGGGATATCGCCTTCGCCGAACGTTTCTGTCCAGATTCCATTTTGGGATTGTCTTAAATGTAATTCTACGATACGGTCGCCATACATATCGACAGCATCCCAAAGCGCCACTTGAGAGTTGCCAGCGCCTCGATAAATCCAATGGGGGTCTAAGCAAAGTTTAACCAACTGAGGATCTGTGGCATGTAGCATATGGTGAAATTCTCGACCACCAGCTCTCAGCTCGGCATCGTGGTTATGATAGGCGAGCATTTGCCCTTGGGCTTTGAGCTGGCGAGCTAGTTCGGTGATCCCTTCCCGCTGGATCCCCAATTGTTGATCACTCTTATCTATGGGCTTATTCCAGTCGATGGGGGTAGGATTGACAACGATAATGTCTACGCCTAAGGCTTTGGCTGAAAGCGCGTGCTGCACAATCTGGAGGATGGTGGCTTCGACTTTGTCAGCCTCGTGTAGCCAAGCGTTGACATAGGCAGATTTTTGCCAGAGGCCGTATTGCTGGAAGTAGGATTTGTCTTTGGCAATATTCGGTAGGAAATATTCTATACCGGTTAAGCCAGAATCTTTGAAAGCTTTAAAGGAAGCATCCAAATCAGTTTCCCATTCCCTGCCATCACGTCTGAAAAAAGTCGTCCAGGTATATTGCTGACAGGCCACTGCTAGTCCCTTTGCTTGCAGCCATTGGCCCCAAGGCAAACTAAATCCAGCACTCAGCCAAGCTGAATGCCGGATAAAATCTCTTCGATTATAGCCCATGATGGATTAGTCCTGATTTTGGCCCTTGGCGGTACGATCTTCCGATGCTGGCGCTGGCGTCATATCGTTGGATTGGGTCTCTAGCATTTTCAGTACTTCACTCACCACTCGCTCCATTTGAGGATCACGGCCTTGCATCAAGATGTTGGGGTCATCCCAAACCTTGATGTCGGGCGCGACGCCCTCTCCTTCCCAAAACCAATGTCCGTCATTGTCATAAAGTCTAGCTCCTGGTACCGTAATGCTGCCGCCATCGATCAGTCTATGGCCAGTTGCGGGCCCCACCAAGATACCTAAGGTACGTTCACCGACGATAGGCCCTGCCTCGAGCTCTTGGAATGCCCAAGGCAGCCCATCTCCTCCTGAGCCAGCCCAGCCATTGATGAGCATGCCCATGGGACCCGTATTGGTTTTGACAGGCTGGGTATGGTCGCGACCATGACGCCAGTGCAGATTGTACACTACTGGGCGTTGGAGTAGCTCCAAAAAGCGATCAGCAAGCTGGCCGCCCCCGTTAAAGCGTTCATCGATGATGAAACCCTCCTTATCCAATTGGCCATAAAACATCCTCACTAACTCTAATTGCCCTCTACCGGCAGTATTAGACATATAAACGTAGCCGAGCTTGCCATCAGAAAGCTTTTCTACCATCAGGCGTTGCTGCTCGATCCATTCGAGATAGCGCAATTGATTTTCTTGGCGCGGTGTCAGCGCTTTGAGGATGATCTGTTTTTGATCAGCTACTTGGCCTGTTTTGCTGAGCATGAGCGAGATGGTTTTGCCACCTAGGCCTTCAAAAGCAGCGAAAGGATCTTTTTCAGGGTCTAGCGTTCGTCCATTGACGGAAAGAATATAATCTCCCTCCGCAACTTCAACGCCTGGTCGATCAAAAGGGGAACGTATCTCTGTATCCCATGCCGCAGGCTTGACGATCCGCTTGATGCGATAGCCTGCATCAGCTAGCTCCCAATCAATCCCGAGGGAGCCATTATTGGAGGGAGTGACTCGCTCCACATCTCCATTGCGGCTGTAGGTATGACCTGCGCTCAACTCGGCCACTAGATTGGATTGGATGTAGGTGACATCCCAGCGGGTACGGGCATCTTCGATTAAAGCACCGTAGCGGGTGCGCATCTCGTCCCAGTCCACGCCTTGCATATTGGGATCGTAAAAGCAGTCTCGATGCCTACGCCAAGTATCTTGAAATATCTGTCGCCATTCCTCTTTGGGGATTAGCTGCATTACAAGACCATCAGTGGGGATGGGCTTTTCTATTTTTTGACCAGGCGCCGCTTGGATGATACCGAAATTGCTGCGACTTCTTACCAAAATAGCTTTGCCATCGGCGGTGGGTACTCCCCCATTAAAGGGCGAAATGATTTCTTTTTCTTCGCGCTTCTCAAGATCATAGTACATCAACTTGGCTGTGCGTTCTCCCGAGCCTGTATTAGGGAAGCGAACATAGACCAATTTACCCGGAAACGACATCAATTGACGTACATTACCTGCTGCCGGAGGCAGGACCGTGAGGCGCGCTTCGATTTGATCAAAATCGATGCTGACGGCCATTTTGGTAGCGGGTTTTTCTTCTCTGGTTTCCTCTTCTTTTTTCTTCTTGCCTTTTTTGTTAGGCTCTGCCTCGGGAGTCTCTTTTTCCGCTTTCTCGGTTTTGAGCTCCAAGGCGTCATTTTTGGCAGCGAGGAGAGAGGGTGTCTCTTTTGTGAGGCTTAATGCAACTAATTGCCCTGCATTAGGATAAACCCAAGTACCATCGTTGAGGGCGGAGTATGAAGGCGAGAAATTACGATTGCTGACATAAAACAGATACTTACCATCTGTGCTAAAGACCGGAGAGGCATCATTGTAAAAGCCGCTGGTGATTTGATGCGCCTTTTGCTCGTTAAGGTCATAGACAAAAATGGCGGTTTGGCTATTTTCTAGACCTTTGTTGTAGGTGATCCAACGGGAGTCAGGCGACCAATTGATGGGATAGTTGATCCGCCCGGGATGGGCTTGGTTCCAGTAAGTATTATCCGCGACAGTGGTTTCTCCAGAACTTGCATCGATGATGCTGATATCATTTTTTTCGTCAATAAAGGCGATTTTTTTGCTATCTGGCGACCAGTGGAGCTTATAACCAAGGCCATGCGTTCTCTTAGTCAACTGACGGGGCGGAGATTTGCTTTCGCTGTCTTGGAGGTAGATTTGATATTCGCCGGAGGCATCACTCCAGTAGGCAATATGTTTGCCATCGGGCGACCAAGAAGGGCTCTGATCAAAGGCTCCACTCGATTGGGTGAGATTGAGTGAGTAACCTTCTTTGACGGGTACATTGAAGAGTTCGCCTCTGGCTTCGAAAACTATGCGCTTGCCGCCCGGGGCGGCACTCATGTTGCGGATACTATTGCTCACATTGACAGAGCGAGGCATTTCGAGGGAAAGGTCGCTTAGGATCTGTACCTCAACCGTAGCATATGCTTGACTCTCCAAATCCATGAGATAGAGTTCACCACCGGCTTCAAAAACCAATTCCTCTGGACCTGCGGCCATATGACCGATATCGAAGTCATCAAACTGAGTGATTTGCTTGCGCTCTTTGCTCTGCGGATCGTACTCCCAAACATTGAGACGCATATTGGCGGCTACATCGGATAGATAGTAGAGTTTATCACCCGCCCAAGCAGGTTTGCCATCATTGGCGGTATTTTGTGTGATGTTTTCTACTTGCTTGCTTTCGGTATCATAAATCAGGATGTCAGAAGTCAGCCCTCCGCGATAGCGCTTGAAAGGATAGTTTTCGGTGATTTTGGTGATATAGGCGAGTTGTTTGCCATCGGGCGAATAGCTACCGATCTCGCCATAGGGCAAGGGGAGCTTTTGGGGCATACCGCCCTCTTTATCGATCAAAAAAAGCTGGCTGGTACTACGCTGCCCCATCTCGCGACGAGAAGACATGAGTAAGCGTTCCCCGTCGGGGTGCCAATCCACTAAACGGTCCGCACCAGCATGGTAGGTCAGACGGGTGGGAATCCCTCCCTTGACGGGCATCACATAGATATCAGGATTGCCCTGATAGTTAGCAGTAAAAGCAATTGACTGCCCGTCTGGAGAAAAACGAGGCCAAGATTCCTCGCCGGGTGAATGTGTAAGCTGAGTGGCCATACCACCCGCTTTGGACATGATCCAAATGTCTCCGCCATACACAAAGATGATTTGCGTAGCCGAGACATCTAGGTGTTGCATCAATTTGGCATTGATTTGGGCCGCTCCCTCTAGGGCAATACTGGATAATAGAATGAGTAAGGCAAGCTTTTTCATGATTAAGAATTTTTGCTTCTGTGAACATAAGAGAAATTAGCTCACCATCCCAATTCGATGAGAGAATGGCAAGTTTGGACCTTGGCTCAAACCCTCACCCTAAGTCCCACAATAATAGTATCTTAAGGCGTGTAAACAGAAGCTATGCAAGAAGAAGACCTGCACCTGGAATCCTACTTTCCGCAAGCCTATCAAGAGCTAAAGCGTCTGGCTTTTTCCCAACTAAAGTCCGAGCGTAGCAATCATACGCTCAATGCTACGGGCTTAGTACATGAAGTTTATCTCAAACTGGCACGACAGCAGCAACAGATTTTTGAGTCAAAAGCTCATTTCTTTCATGTTGCCTCTCTCGCCATGCGCCGCATCCTCGTCAGCTACGCTCGCCAAAAACAAAGTGAAAAGCGTGGCGGCGATAAGATCATCCTGACCCTCGAAAACCAAGAAGTTAGTCATATGACGACCTATGAGGATATCCTTCATCTCAATGATACCCTCAAGCAGTACCAAAAACTGAGCGAGCGTGGTGCAAAAATCATTGAATTCTGGTTTTTTGGTGGCTTTAAGCAAGAGGAGATTGCCAAGATTTTAGAGATTTCTGAAACCACCGTCAGGCGAGAATGGCGTTTGGCGCGTACTTGGCTGAGCGTGCAACTCAAAGAACAAGAATCATGAGCCAGCCAGATCCCGAAATTTGGGCCATAATCTCAGCGCAATTTCATGCTTTGGTGGATTTATCCTTGCTTGAGCAGCAGGCGGCTATGCAAAAGCTTCAGAAAACGCATCCTAAGGTGGTCGCTCCCCTCCTCAAATTATTACAAGCGGAGTCTGCTCCCCATCCGGTCTTACAGACCAATCCCACTCACCCGTGGCAAATCGCCGATGACCAATCTTTGGTGGGTACAGAGATTGGGATTTATCGTCTGATTGAGCATGTGGGCAGTGGCGGTATGGGTTCGGTATTTTTGGCCGAGCGCAATACGGTGGATTTTGAGCGTAAGGAGGCCTTGAAACTCATCCGGCCCGGGGGCTTGGGCGAGGAAGCAGAGCGTCGCTTCAAGCAGGAGCGCCAAATATTGGCCAATCTGACTCATCCTAATATTGCCCGTCTCTACGATGGTGGGACCACGGCCGACGGGCGGCTTTATTTCACCATGGAGCATGTGGAGGGGCAAGACATCATTAGTCATCTCAAAGCAAAGGAGGCCGGCCTCGCCGAACGCTTAGCCCTGTTTTTGCAAGTAGCCAAAGCCATCTCTTACGCTCACTCACGCTTGGTATTGCATCTCGATCTCAAGCCGAGCAATATTATGGTGACCGCAGCAGGAGAGGTTAAGATTTTGGATTTCGGCCTAGCCGAACGCTTAAACGAAGCTGATGTGTCCTTCTCCACAGAACTAAATGAAGCTTCGCATCGCTATACTTTGGCCTATGGCTCACCCGAACAACTCAGAGGAGAAGGTCTATCCACTCAATCAGACATCTATACGCTAGGGGTGCTGCTCTACGAGATATTGGTTGGGCAATTGCCTTTTCTCTACGAAGACGATTCGCTCACTGCTTACAAGCAAAAAATTCTCACTTCCCGCATCCTGCGCCCCAGCGCGCATAAGCAGTTTGCTCAGGCCGAAATCAACACCAGCAAACTCAAAGGGGATCTCGATGCGATCGTGCTGCGTTGCCTCAGTCGTGATGCCAAACAACGCTACGCTTCGGTTGATACCCTGATCAATGATCTAGAGGCCTACCTCGAAAATCGCCCTATATCGCTGCGAGAACGCGATAGTTGGTATGCCCTACGAAAATTTGCGCGCCGCAATCGCGCTTGGTTATCGGCAGTAGCGATGGGAGTGGCAGGCTTGCTAGCACTTGGTACTTATTACACCGCCGAGTTAAGAGTCGAACGCAATGAGGCACGCTCGGAGGCAGAAAAGAATAAGCAGCTCTTGGAACTAGTCCAAGGCATCTTTGCCGAAGCGGATCCTACCTACGCCCAAGGAGATACTTTGACGGTCTATGATTTGGTAGAGCAAACCAATCAGCGTTTGGATACGAGTTTGTTAGCGCAACCTGAGCTCCGGATGGAACTTCTCTTGACAATAGGGCAGATCGCTCTTGGGATCAATGATTATGGGCGCGGAGACAGCATTTTAAAAAAATCCCAATCCATCCTCTCTCAAAATCCTGTGTTAGAAAATACCCCGCTGCATAGCAAAATGCTCTCTTATCAAGGGGATTTGGAGTATGGACTAGGTCTATATGTCGAAGCGACCAATAGTACCCTCAATAGTCTGCAAATGATGCAAAGCTTAGGGACAAAAGAGGCCGATCTTTACGATCATTACCATCGACTTGGTAATCTCGCTATTGAGCAGTCTCAATCAGTGAAGGCAGACTCTTTTTATCAGCTAGGCCTTCAAGCTCTCCAAGCCGCAGAATCGCCCCGCACAGAAGAAATCGCCTATCTCACACATGCCTTGGGCGCGCTGAACCGAGATTTGGGTAATCTTGAGCTCGCAGAGACCTATCTCAAGCGTTCACTGAAGGTGAAAAAGGAAGTATTTGAAGCACCTCATTCTGAAATTGGCTATACCCTCAACAATTTGGCGAGCCTTTTTCACGTGCAAGGCATGTATGACACCGCTTTGGTCTACGCACGAGAGGGCCTTAATCAACGATTGGCGACTTTGGGAGATGCTCATCTCGAGACCGCTGCTAGTTATGGGAATATGCATCGGGTCTACGCTGAACTTGGCTTCCCGGATTCTGCCCTGATGATGATCAATGCCGCGGCTAGGGTTGTCAAAAAGCTTTTTCCCGAAGCGCACCCCTACCATATCGGTTCTTACTCTCAAATCGGCTCACATCATAATTCTCAGGGTGATTTTGTCAAAGGGGAAGCAGCTTATCGATCCGGTATCGATGTGCTTAATGAGCTGATTCAAGCCAACCCACAAAATTCCTATAACTTCCACCGGTCTTTGATGTACCATGGCTTAGCCTTGTCCCTCAACAAACAAGACCGCAATGAAGAAGCGCTACCCTTTGCGCAAAAAGCGGTAGCCTTTGAAGCTAAGCTCAATCGATCCGAAACGTATCTGGCGACGAAAGAAGCGACTCTCGCAAATATTTTGGTGAGTTTGGGACGATTTGCCGAGGCGGAGCCGTTGTTACTTGCTGCCCAATCAGTTTTAGAAAGCCTGCCAGATCGTTATGGACCTTATTTGGAAATGATCAAGCAAGACTTGGAAACGGTGGCGAAGCAATGGAGGCATTATTAGTTTTTTACTCCAAAAAGCTTTCGAGACGCGGAACGCTTAACCCTTTTCCTCCCCCTGAATCCCCCTCCAAAGGTGGACAAAAGCTCCGCTTTGAAAAATTTATTGTAGGTGCGAGCGTGTATGCCGCACCTCAAGAGATAAGCGTTCCGCGCAGCGGTGACCCAAACAAAAGTCCTCCCAACAATGCTGAGAGGACTTTATAAAAAGGGGGGAACACTCGATTATTTTGCGAGGGCGACGTAATACTCAGTAGTCGATCCGGGCTTAATCCAAAGCATATCTTTTTTGCTGTCGCCATTGATGTCTAGCAAAAAGCTTTCAAACTGCGACCAAGTAGACTGATAAGGACTAGTCTGCTTGACGGGTGTAAAATCATACTCACCTGTGTTGGTACCCAATGCCGTAAAGAGATGGCTGCTGATGTCGCCCGTGCCATGATTGGTCCAAGTAATATCATCGATACCGTTGCCATCAACATCGCCAATCAGCATTTTATAGTCTCGCCAATCTTGCTGTAGCGGGTGGTCTTGATTGGGAATAGAGCTATTCATTACCGCATTGGACATACTGGGACTCACGTAGAGACGGTTGATGCCATTGCCTAGGGAGTTGAAGAGTAAATCAACGGTCGTATTGTTGTCGGCATGGCCCGTGTAGGTAGTGAAATTGTGCCAACCGTTTTCTGGACGAGTAAAATAGCCTCCTATGGAATAGGTGCCATCTCCATTAGATTTGCCAATGTAGGTACGGTTGATGGTGTTGGTGCGGCTAAAAAACAAATCGTCGCCACCCCCATTGACTTCACCGATATAAGCATCATATTCTCCCCAGCCTGTTCCATTGTCATTGTAAGGCGTAAACTCAAGCGATTGATTGTCGGCACTAAGTCCCGCGGTATATGTACGGTTGACGGTATTGCCATGGGTTACATTCCATACTAACTCATCTTTGCCATCAGCGTCTATATCTCCAATCAGAAGATCATATCTGCTCCAGCCACTGTTGGGATGTCGGGTTTCGTCAGAGAAGTTAAACTGAGCACTGCCGTCGCTAAGCGCGAAGTAAGAGGAATTGCCAGATTCTGTGTTATTCCAAATGATATCATCTGCATTATCCCCGTTGAGGTCAGCAATACGCGTCTTATACTTGGTCCAGGGCTCTGAAGGACTAATCGGGTTAGTGATGGTAGCTTGAAAATCAAAACCTCCTTCTGCATTGCCTAAACCAATTTTGACTTGGTTACTGCTGTTATCCTTGTGATTGAACATGATATCGGTGAGTCCGTCCCCATTGAAGTCTCCTTTATTGGTCTCAACCGGAAAGCTAATGTCGCTAGTAGATTCGGATTGGCTAGGGAAGTAGTCAAATACGCCGGGTACGCCTACTTTTTCGGTACACTCAGAGATACTGAATTCATCGGTTTCGACGATTTTGGCAATGCTACCATCGCCAAGATTGCGGAAGGTATAGCTAAGGGGAGCAGCACTAGAAAGTGGGGCAGAACTCGTAAAATAATCTTTCCAATTACCGCTGCGAATCATAGAGAGAGTAGCATCGGCATTTCCTCCCAGTGAAGTAATGGCCATTTTTGACTCTTCCAAGATCGTTTTTTGCTTGGCAGACATATTAGCTTTGACATTACCGGCGATGCTATTGTAAGCCAAATTGAGCATGGCGCGGATTTCGGTTTCGCTGGCGGTGGAGGTAAGCGAAAACATCATCATACGGCCGTAGACTACATTTGAGATGTAAACTGGGAGGTTATCAGGTCCCATGCGACCTAGGTCAACCTGCTCCTTGAGCTTGGCAGCCGTAAAATCATCGCTAAAGAATGCTGCCGGTGTTTGAGGGGGCGCTACTACGACCTCGTACATCTTTTGAAAGAATTGCACGGTAACGGTAGTCTCTGATTGGTTGCGATCAAAGCTACCAGAGGCCGAACCACTAAAACCAAGGTATTTACCCGAAAGCCCCATGCTCAAGGCCATTTGCTTTTCAGAGTGATAGGACTCCATCGAAAAAGTGATGGTACTTGGCGTAGAAAGATTATCTGCCGTAGCATTGCCGATCATCTCACCGATAGCGGAGCTCACGACGGCTTGATTGGGTTTTACCCGACGAAAGTTATCGCCCGTAGGCAGATTTGGGATGGATACATTGATGGAGTCGCGCTCTTGGATTACGAGACCAGTAAGCGAACCAATCGGGTTTTTGTGGGTCTTACCTTGTATCAAACCACCTGGCCAGAGGATTTCGAGGTCGGGGCTATACATGACGATTTGTTGTGGATCTTGGCTGAGCGAGTAGGGAGTTTGTTGGCAGTCGTAGGTGACATTATATAACGTATCGATGCTACCATCTTCTTGGATCAGGGGCACATCTAGGGTTTGAGAGATGGCCGTAGGCGCATCGCCTGTGGTTGCAGCTTCTCTTTCTATCGGATTGGCCGCAAATTCCTCCCAAGTAGGTAGGCCAGTAAAAAATTCTGGGATGCTACTAGTATCTACAATTTCTGGTTCTGGATTGTCATCTTTGTCACAAGCGCTAATCGATAGCAATACTAAGGCTGCAATCAGGCCTTGGCAAATTCGGTTTCGAGTGTTCATAACTGTCAGATTGATTAAAAATTTCCTTGACAATCATACACGCGCACTTTCTTACTAAAACCGGCCAAAGTTTTTTCGATTTTTTCACATTTTTCTCAAAATCAGGGAT
>JBCCQN010000048.1:0-42207 GCA_039024315.1 Bacteroidota bacterium | reverse complement strand
GACGATGCCGAGGCAATAATTACTGGTAGGAGAGACTTCAATTGGGATTTGTTTTTCGGCGAGATGAGCGAGGAGTTTATCATCTTCGATAGAGCGCACCCCATGACCGATTCGTTCTGCTTGCAGGCTATTCAAGGCTCCCCAAATACTCTCAGGACCATCGCCTTCTCCGGCATGCGCTACCACTTTCATCCCATGCTCTCGGGCCTCGCAATAAACTTCATCAAACATCTCCGGAGGAAAGCCAATTTCTAATCCTCCTAATCCTAAGCCCAGAAAAAGTCCTTGGTCGTAGCCTTTTTTGACCAGTTCTAAGACATCTCTTTGGGATTCGGGCTCTTGGCGTGCGATGTCTGGGATGAAGCGAATTTCCCCGCCATATTTGCGCTTACCCGCTTCCATACCGCGAGCAATGGCTTCTAGGATTTCTTCTTGATCAAATTTGTCCACCAAATAGGTAGCACTTAGGAAAGCCTCGGTATAGACGATGTTTTGGGCCGCTTGATGACGGTAAAACTCTTCGATTAGAAAAGCATAATCTTCTGCTGAACGCAGCAGAGAAACCGCGCTCACATAGACCTCAATAAAGTGGGGGAAGTTTTGAAACTCAAAATACTTCTGCCAGCTCGCCAGATCTTGCTCAGGAATAGGCAAAGGCATATTGTTGCGCTGGGCGAGACGGAAAAAGGTTTCTGCCTCCGTCGCACCTTCCATATGGACGTGCAACTCAAATTTAGGCATAGCGAGAATTTGGGCGGCTAATTCCTTCATGCTGTAAATTTAGGTTTTTATCCCTTCAGGGAACGCTCCCCTAGCATTTTTTCTAGAACTAGGCCATTATCGCAATTCTCGAATTGGGATTTGTAGCCATAAGTCGATAAAATAGGGAAAACAAAGCCTATCCCCATGTCAAATCAGTACAAACGCCGCCAATTTCTCAAGACCTCTGCCGCTGCCCTCAGTTTAGCGCCTTTGGGTTTTCCAGCCTTGCTGAACGCTCGTCCCAAAGCCAAGCTAGGCGTAGCCCTTGTTGGCCTAGGATATTATAGCCGTGATGTGCTCGCTCCCGCCTTACAGTTAACAGAACATTGTGAGCTACGGGGGATCGTTACCGGCAGTCCTGAAAAGATCCCTGTATGGCAAGAAAAATACGGCATCAAAGATGCCAATGTCTACAATTACGATAAGCTGCATGAGGTCGCCAACAATGACGATATCGACATCATTTACATCGTGCTTCCTACCGGCTTACACGCCAAATACAGCATCATAGCCGCCAATGCCGGCAAGCATGTTTGGTGCGAAAAACCCATGGCCATCACGGCCAAGGAATGCCAAACTATGATCGATGCTTGTAACAAAAACAAGGTCAAGCTAGCCATTGGCTACCGCATGCAGCACGAGCCCAACACTCAAACTATCATGCGCTACGCTAAGGAAAAACCTTATGGCGACATGCTCAAACTCAGTGCCGAGGCGGGTTATTTTGATGGTCGCAGCGACCATTGGAAGCAAAACAAAGCATTAGGTGGCGGGGCTATGTATGATATGGGCGTCTATCCCCTCAATGCCCTACGCTATGCCGCAGGCCTAGAGCCGATAGCAGTGCGTTCTGCGAAGCATGAAACCACTAGACCTAAAATCTACCACGAGGTGGATGAGACCACTAGCTTCGAACTAGTGTTCCCAGAAGGGATCATTGGCAGCGGCAAAACAAGTTTGGGAATGTCGATGAATACTTTGCGCGTCGATTGTAAAGACGGCTGGTACGAACTCTCTCCTTTCCAGGCCTATAGCGGCATCAAAGGCAAAACCAGTGATGGTACCAAACTCAACTTGACTATCCCTAATCAGCAGGCCAAACAAATGGACGATGATGCAGAAGCGCTGATTGCGGACACGCCTTTTCTGGTACCGGGAGAAGAAGGGATGCGAGATATCCGGATCGTAGAGGCGATTTATCAGGCCGCAGCTACGGGCAAAGAGGTGAAGTTGTAGGGAGGATATTGGAGTCACCCGAGATTTATTCCTCCCCCTTAATCCCCCTTCGGAGGCTACCGTTTGTACATAAATTTTATGGGTCAAAGTATTCCCATGCTTTGCAATAGGTTCGAAATTGTTCTAATCCTCTTTTCATTCGTATGGGTCCTGGTGGTCTCTGCGCTTGGTAGCCTTTCCATCCCCCCAGCCGTGCAATTACCCAACTGGCAAAAGCGAGTTGGTTTGGAGAAAAGGGGTTTTGCTGTTTCAGGGTTTTTCCTTCGAGGGTTTGATTGAGTTTCTGGAGACATCGTTGTTCTGCTTGGCTAAAGATTTCGCTGATCTTTTGGCCTTCATGTTGGTCTCTGGCCATCACTAAGCGCATCACCCGGAAAGCCGCCTCGAAACTCAGCAGGGATTGTTTGAAAATGGCTTCTACCGTTCTGAGTTCGGTCTCTTCGATCTGAAAGCCTTGCTTTTTCAGGGTCCGAAAGAGTTGTTCAATTTGCCATCGCCATTCATACCATTTGATCATTTCTCGTGCTTGCGTAATACTCTCGACGGGACGTGTTGTCAGCAAGACCCAGTGAATGGGTTCTTCGTTTTCTGGACAACTTTGGGCGGATTCAAGCGCCTCTATTGCATAAAGGGGAACTGTCTTAGGTCTCTTTTTCACTAATTGGACCTCGACCGAACCAAATCGTAGTTGCATCTGAGCATTTCGAGCCCTCCTACTTTGAGGCCGATTTTTTGAATAGTTCCGGCGCGTTAATGCACTGATGGCAAGCTCATATTCATCTCTCCATTCGAAGCCTTGTAAGTAGGCAAATACATCCATCGAGGCTGAGGGAACCCAACGAGCTTGTTGCTGAACCCGAATGAGGAGATCGACCTCTTGGGAGATGGCCTCTTCCCACAAATCAGCGACATCGGCTTCAGAATCGAAGACATAGAGTCGTTGTTTGGCGGTCGATAAGAGTTGTTCACTCTGCTCAATCCCTCGCCACCAGCGATGAGACTCTTTTTCCCTCCAAGGACGACTGTGTTTGGCCCGACTCTTTTCTTTGGACGATTGATCAGAGACTGGACGAGTCCAAAACATGAGATCACTTAAACCGATGCCATCGCCTGTATCGGCATCCAAGGCTAGGTTCGTATGGGCAAAAAAGCCAGGCGTACGATTATCACTTAGTACGCCCAAGCCTGCCGCCTCTCGGGCACTCAAACGCGCTTTTTTGAGCGAGATTTCAGTGGTATCGCCAATGACTACTAGTTGACGATCAGACAGATCCACTGCGGGAGTACGGATTAGCTGTGCTAACATCTGGGGAATTGAAACCTGTTTATTCTGTAAAAAACGATAAAACCCGCGTTCTTCTGCATAATTGACTGCAATTTGATGGACAACATTACTTTGCTTCGAGACCATCCGATCTAGCAGAGCATCATGCCGACGACTTAAACGAAGATCGGAATAAGCCATCGAAGCAGCAGGATTAATGCCTGCGCGACAATAGGGAGAAAAGGAGCAAGCCAAGAAAGGAGAAAATTAGAGGGTGAAACCTAGTCTACATATTTTTGGGGACAGAGAAAAACTTGTGTACAAACCGTAGCCTTTGGAGGGGGTAAGGGGGAGGAAAATCGAGTTTTTTACGAAGCAATATTCACTTTATTAATCAGCATAGCACACCCTCAAGAGATAAGCGTTCCGCGAAGCGGTAAAAAACCAAAGGACTCCCCAACCCTAACCCACAGCATCTAAGATCCCTCCCACGAAGGTCTCTATATCAAACACATCGCGGTCTGGAGTATAGCCGAGACGAGTGATGATCATATTGCGGGAAGGGATGATAAAAACGTGCTGACCTTCAAAACCAGACGGATAGTATAAATCGTCTGGTAAGCTCGGAAAAGGTTGGCCCTCTTCATTGCCGGCGTTGAGCCAAAACTGAGCCCCATAACACCCTTGTCTGCTTTTGGGGGTTGGTGTCCGTGTATAATCTACCCAGCCCTCGGGCAGTATCCGCTTGCCCTGCCAGATACCGTCCCTCAGATAGAGCAAACCAAACTTGGCCCAATCGCGGGCATTGGCGTACATGAAGGAAGAGCCCACATAGGTTCCGGAAGCGTCAGGCTCCATGATGGCACTTTGCATGCCCAAGGGCTGGAACAAACGTTTGTGGACAAAATTGAGATAAGTCTCTTCATCGCTCAGGCTTTGCCTCACGATTCTCGCTAGCAGATTGGAGGTTGCACTGGAATAATACCATTGACTATCAGGAGCAAAAGCGAGCTGACTTTGTGCCGCGTACTCTGCTGCACTGGGCTCCTCAAATAGCATAGTAGTCGCATCGGCCGGTGGAAAATATTTCTCTTCAAAGTCAAGGCCGCTACTCATTCTCAGCAGTTGATCTAGCGTGATGGCTCTGCGCGGATCCCCCTCGCTTTGCCATTCGGGTACGGGCGCAGGCGCATTAATATCCAACTTTCCGTCTTTGACGAGCATGCCGATTTGAGTTTGAGTCACACTTTTGGTCATCGACCAACCTAGCAAAGGCGTCTGAGCGTCAAAGCCGGGGCCATAGCGTTCGGCAAGGACGATACTATCATACATAACCACCACCGCTCGGGTATTTTTTTGAGCTGCTTCGGGATTATCATCTTCGATGAACGCATAGTCTATCGCCGCAGATAGCTTTGCTACATCTAGGGCAAACGGTAGCGCTAAGCTATCTTCATAATCTCGCAGGACTTTATAGTGCAGCGAACGGGTATTACTTTTTTGGATACTGCCGCCGACCAACTCTTCGGGCTGTCGGCCACTCAAAAGGGTACAACCCAATCCCTCACGAAAAATAGCCGTGCGTTCCCAAAAGGCGAGGCTGCTTTTGACGGTTTTTTGTTGTGGGTCCACCTCATTGCTGATATACCAATAGGCGCTGAGGTCTTGCTTCTCTACTGAGGCAGGCTGACGGCCAGAGACAAAGACACAAGAACACATAATTTTGGCCGAATAAGCCGTGCCGATGGGGGCAAAAATATTGCCACCAATGATAAGGGCTCCGGCCAAAATCAGGCCGAGCGCGATAAGTAGTCCTTTTTTTAGCATAGCGAGTAGAAGTTACATAAGAAATCAACTAAAGCCGATTTTCTTTCGCTCTTCTTGCGCAAATGTGGGTTCCTGCATTTTATAAATTTCGGCAAGGCTCATTGCTTCATTAGGCTCTTCCTGGCCCAAAGCTAAGGCCAACTGATTTGCTTTGGCTACCGTTAGGGGCTTGAATTCATACTTAGCGATCATGCGACCTTTGCGCAAGAGGGCTTTGTCGATTTTTTCGAGACTAGAGTTGAAGGTGCAGATGATCTTAAGATTGAGGTAGTCGCTAAATAGACCGTCGGTTAATTGTAAGATGGTCGAAACGACCGAATCTTCCTTCGAAAACTCACGCGACATGATCACTCTTTCGGCATCTTCGATGATGAGGATGGCATCTTTGTGGCGAAGGATAAAGGTGATGAACTCCGGCTTGAGCAATTCTTTAACAAATTCGTTTTGGACAAAAATGAAAGAGCGCTCTTTAAACTTGCCGATTAGGTGCTTGATGTAGGAGGTTTTTCCCGTGCCGGGAACGCCATGTAAGAGAATCAGACCTGATGATACGGCTTCAATCCCTTTCGTAATCGTGGCATCGATTGGGCCAAAATCATCATTGTAATGCTGCTCAATGTTGAGGTCTTGAAAGTTGCCGGCCTTGACTTCTTCCGTCGAAAAGCGCCGGTCATCACGTGTCAAGACCTTGAAGGACTGGTGTCTTTGCTCACCAAACAGGCTCCGTAGCTGATGATTGGTGGTCAAAACCCATTGTTCTAGTGCAGGGTCTTGGAGATCATACAAAAAGTCTATTTCTAATGTTTCTTGGTAGAGCGCAATTTTTAAGACGAGCTTATGACTTTCACTTTTGAAAAAGCTTTTATAAGCATAATCGTCCTCAATGTGAGTATTTTGAGTGTCCTTGGTTGACCAATATTTGAAAAGCGGTTGGAGGCCAAATTGGGCAAAGTCAATCTGCGCCATCACCATGTCCATATTTTGCTTACTCTCTTTGAGCGGCAAATTGAGGACCAAATGAGACGGTAGGCTATCGTAAGCGACGGTAAAATAGGAGTGCAGTTCGAAGTCATTATAGTAATCGAACGCATCGATCAATTCTGCCATGTGTGTTGTGCTAAATGCTAAGTGGAAATAGACTGTACTTTTTAGAGAGGCACAAGGTTACAAAATAGGGCAGATTTGACTCTTTGAGTTATGGAATGATTGAAGCAAAGATCCACTCATCCGATAACTCAAAAAATCAACAATCCAACAGATGCAAATAAGCGTTCTGCGCAGCAGTATGCCGCTAGAAAGAAGCGCAGGCAATTATGAAGCCTTACTACTACGGCTGCGCCGAACGATGATCACCAGCAAAGGAGCGAGTAAAAGTAATGCCCACCAGGCTTTTGAGCTTTTATCTGGAATCTCTACCGGAGCTGGATCACCCATGACGATAAAAGAGGCCCAATGAACGGGATCTCCTAGGCCGCTTTCTAGGAGATCGATCTTGGCCTTTTGTAGGGCTACATCCTTGCTATCTCCCTCCTTGAGGTATTGGTAGAAGCGCGGCATCATCTTGCGAGTGCTACGATCTTTGACCGACCACAGTGAGGCCACCACACTATTGGCCCCTGCCAAGGCAAAACTACGCGCTAAGCTAGCTAGGCCTTCTCCATGATGGTATCTCCCCACACCCGTTTGGCAGGCTGCTAAGACCACCATTTCTGCTTTGATACGATGGTGTAGCAGCTCGTTCATATAAAGGGCCGTGAGGTTGGGGTAGGTTTCTTCGCAGACCTTCAATTCACTTCCCTGCTCCCACAAAATCAAAAATGTTTTGCTTGGATCTAGGTCGTCGGCCATGGCGTGAGTAGCGATATGGACGAAGGCGTATTGCTCAAGTTGAGCTAAAAGCTGCTCCCTTGTAGCCTGCTCGCCAACCAGCGTGATGATGTCTGAAAGCTTAGCCAAGCTGTCGATCTCAGCTAGGTTTTTGATTGGCGTGATACAGGCTCTATTAGGATCAAAATTAGGGTCTTGAGCCATAGCCAAAAGTTCGGGCGTATAGGGAAAATCGGGAGCAACAGCGAGGATATTGGGGTTGAGCGCAGTGGTTTTCCCTCCTTTCATCTCGGCCCATAAAGTAGCCGAAAAAGCATAGCTCAAAGGAAAAGCTCGGACTAAATAAGGCTTTTCAAAACTTTTTTGTTTTGCTTTGGGGGCCTTCATAAGGAGGGCATCAAAAGGCAATAAGGCCATTGCCTGATCCGGAACAATGCTCAAGTGTTTGATGCCTGTTAGATGTTCTTGCAAAGGGGCAAGTAGCTTCTGATAAAGCGCAAAGGATTTTTGGTCTATGTCCAAAGCCCCGATTTCGAGCCCTTTTCTAAAGGCTACGATCTCCTGATTTAGCGCTGAATTCAACGCTAAAGCTGTCCAGATCATGCTGTCCTTGCGGATCACCCACGCATAAGATTGTGCCTCCCCTATGCTATAGCTGATCATGGCCTGATTGGGTTGCATTTGCGCTTGGATCTCCTGCGGAGAACGCGTAGTCAAGTCGTTTTTAACGGCTTGATAAGCGGGAAAACGATTCTCCCAATCTTTTTCTAGCCGGAAAATCTCTTGCTTGAGGGCAAAACGCTGGTTTCCTAATGTCTTTCGCTGACTACTATTTGACGCAAGGATTAAGGCTCGGTCGATTTCAGCCAGTTGCGCTTGTAGGGTATCCCAGACTGAACGTTCCTCGGAGGGGAGCGCCTGAAAATCGCGTAAATCCAGCTCTCGCATCAGTTCTAGCATCATGGAGGCTTTGGTCCGCTCTGATAGCTCAAAACCGATTTTTAGATACTCAGGCTCTTTTGTTGCTTGCCAGAGCAACCAAGCTTGTTCCATAGCAGGCTCAGCTAAGCCCCTGGTCTCATTGACCAACTGATATTTGGAGGTATGTTCTTGATAGTTGGCGCGCAAGCTAGCTTGGCACTGGAGCGCCCATTGCCAATGTTGCAGGGCTAATGGGTGATATTTGTGAGGATCCTGTTGCGCCAGTTGACGAAAAACGCGGGCTTTACCGTCAAGGGCATCCATGATGACATTTTCAGGCGGAAATTTTGCCGGTACTTTGAAACTCAGACGATCGATCAGATCAATGTCGGGTAGTACTTGGGCGAGGGCCGATTGATAGCAGGCGAGGGCTTTGTCAAACTGATTGAGCTTTTCGAAATGTTGACCTTGGGCGAGGTAGATTTTGCCTAGCTCGCGGGTGTTATTCATCGCTTCTTGGCCCATCTTTACCGCTTGAGCCAAAGCCTTTTGAGCCCTAAAGTTTTGACCCATGGCAATGTAAACTTCTGCAATGTTTCCTTGGGTTTGAGCTACTGCGGTTGGCATTGAGGCAAAACCCTTTTTCGCTTCTTGGTAATATTGAAGCGCTTCTGGATATTGCTTGTTTTCAAGCGCGAATTCGGCAAAGCCATCTAGGATGTAGGGTCGATAATATTCGTAGCCATTGCGAGCAAATTTTAGGGCTTCTTGAAATCTGGCTTGTGCCTTTTGAGGCTCGCCCTTAAACCGGTAGGTTTGGGCGAGGTTAATCAAAGCGCTAATGACATTTTTTGTGCTATCGCGGGTGTCATTGTCCTTGGCATGTATAAGAGAGGCGTTGAAGCTATTAATTGCTTGCTCATAATCTCCCCAAATGCGAAAAATCATGCCTTTTGAGCTATGTACATTGGCGAGGTAATTTTGCTCTGAAGGAGGGAGCTCCATCACTGTGCTTTCGGCTTGTCGATAGGCATGCATTGCTTCTTGATATTGGCCCATGCGATGATTGGCTCCACCTATGAAGCGATAACATTCATATGCTACAGCAAGGCTTGGTTCACACGTAAGAATATCAAGGTAACTCGCAATGGTAGCTGGATTATCACCCGATTGCCAATTATTCCTAGCCTCCTCTTGCTTTAAGGACAATGCAGCAGTCGAGCAATCGCTGACTGCTTTAGCGGTTGGTACTACCGTTTTTGCTTCTCCCTTCAATACCAAACACAAGCATAGCATTACCCAAAGGTTTGCTTTTTTATTCATGAGTACTTGCTTATGGAGTAGGAGTAGAAGAAGCTAGCAAATAAAAGATGCTAATTATGGCTGCATACACCAGCAAAAGGATGATTAGCGGCCAAAACGGTTGTGGGTCATCCTCTGGGGGTAGGGGGTAGATGGAGGTGAGTTCACATTTATTGTTCAAATTTTTATTGCAGATGATTACAGTTTTGGGCGGATCACATCGAAGCGAGTTTGTACTTTCTCTTCTTTGGCAGTTTTGATACGTAATCAAGATCCTTTCAAAACTTGAATCGGCTATGTAGAAGCTATTGTTGTCGCTTACAATTGAGTTAGGGGCCTCGATAATCCGCGTTTCCAAGCCATTACCATTCTCGAAGCTAAATACTTCCCCTGGCAAGACAGATAGAGAACAACATTGTTTGCATACAGTCACTACGTCGGTAAATGTTGAGGTGCCGCCAGGAGAAAAAAAGATAATTTCTCCTTGGTTAGGAATACAGAACTCTTGCGGTAATCCGTCTACTGAGCTTACCTCAAAAGATAAATGAGCCCATTCCTCCTTGGTGGGTAATTCACCCGCTGTGGGAGGGAGTCCGTCTTCTGGTAAATAATCGGTGGTTTTTAGGTTCCACTTTAATTCTCTATTAGTTGTGATGGTTTGATCTGAAATATCAGTTTTTGTCGGCTGCGCGCCAGTCCAAAAGAATACGTTACGAACGGTAGTAGGGTCTAACTTTTCCACTAGATCATCAATGATCCTTACTTCCTCAACTGGTGTAAAACCTTTGTTGTAAAAGTTTATCAAATACGTTAGGTCCACGGGCCCACTTGCTGGGAGATTGCCGGCAATTGGAATTTTACCGTTTGGATCATGACCATTTTCAAAGGCATCTGCGATAATAGCTTCCCTATCATTTTGTGTAACCGTACTGTCACAAGCATCATTGGGAGTATAAATTCGCCGAATGTTAAATATATAATCGGTGCCAACACTTGCTCCTTCTTTGACCTTGAAGGTCACATACAACATTTGATTTCGGCTATCGATAGTGGCAGGAAACTCAAAGTTGTACAAGAGAGCGCCCGCAGATATCGAGTTAAAGGTTTCATTTGACCAAGCATAAGAAAAGAACTCTTTCTGAAATTCTATTTCTAAACCAGTATTACCAGTAGTTTGGCAAATATCAAATCCATAATGAATAGCGAGAGTGAATATATCTCCGGGAACCGCGTCTCGAATTCTTTTAACCCATTGCCCCTCTCCACTACTTAACAATGTTGTTTCTGGATATAAGGTCCTGCCTGGTAAAGGAGGCAAATCGCTAGGATTTTCGTCTGAAGGCTCACAGGAGCCTTCAATCCCTGCTAAGGTTGAAAGATCAATAGACTCTTCAACTATAACTGATCCAGGCTTGACGCTCTCGACCGGAGCTCCTCCACCGGGATCAACAGGAAGGTAAACTCCTGAAATCTCAATTCTAACATCAAATTCGAGATCTCCAGAAGAAGGGACTTGGTAATTGTATTTGTACTTTACAACAGCTTCGGGGCTAGAAACATTTTCGAAGGGAGAAACCAAGAGCTCAGCATGGTTCCCATCACCAAAGGACCAAAATATTGCATATCGTGGTACTACGCCCTCTCCATAAAGATCTGACTCAATACTTGCGAGCTCGGGAAATTCACTTAATGTAAACTCTACCAAAATGCTCTCGCTAGTACTACAAGAATTAATCACTGAAGCGGATATATTTGCCCCTTGCAGAGGCACGCTCAAGATGAGCAGGAACAACAAAGAGAGGTGGCCGGACAATGCCCGGAAATACAGGGTAACAGAATGGCAATTCATTAGCGTTTTTTTAGGTTGACGTTCGTGCTAAGAAAAATACAGCTGTTTTGTTGAAAAATAACGGGAGCTCAAGCAGGATATTTCAATATAGGGTTTTTTCCGATTCCTCAAAGTGTCCTCTGATCGATAATTTTGGAGGTAATATTTCTTTCACTTTTTTCTGAAACTTTTAGAATAAACTTGGGTTAGGCTATACAGAAGGGGCAAGATTTTCGTAAATTTGCCCACGAATACAGAAATTTCTATATGAATACTCAGGACCTTCTGCAAAAAGCCCTCAACTTTGAGTTTCTTAGCCTCGAAGAGGGCGTGCATCTCTTTCATGAAGCCGGCACTGCCGAACTCATGTACACCGCCAACGAGATGCGTAAAATCCATAAAAAAGATACCGAAGGCATCGTCACTTGGCAGATTGACCGCAATGTCAATACTACCAATGTCTGCGTTGCCAACTGTAAATTTTGCAACTTCTTTGTGCCACCGCACAAAAAGTTTGCTGATCAAGCCTATATCACCGATGATGAAACCTACAAAGTCAAGGCCGAAGAGACCTTCGCTTTGGGAGGGGATCAATTTCTACTCCAAGGTGGGCATCATCCCGAATTAGGCATTGAGTTTTACGAAGAAACTTTTAGTAAACTCAAGAGTTGGTTTCCCCACCTTCGTTTGCACGCCTTAGGGCCACCAGAGATCGTCCATATCTCAGAGGTTTCGGACCTGACTTTTGAGCAAACTCTGCGCAGATTGATGGCAGCTGGTATGGACAGTATGCCGGGAGCGGGAGCTGAAATCCTGGCGACGCGCGTCCGTAAAATTATTTCTACCGGAAAATGTGATGGAGAGACTTGGTTGGAAGTGATGCGTGTAGCCCATCGCCTCAATCTCGCCACGAGTGCAACGATGATGTTTGGCCACATCGAGACCATCGAAGAACGCTTTGATCATCTCGCCCGTATCCGTGCTGTCCAAGCCGAACGGCCAGAGGGTTCACCTGGCTTCAAGGCCTTTATCCCTTGGCCTTACCAAGACGATGGTACCCTGCTCAACAAGGTGCGGGGTATCCGCAATACTGTGAGTGCTGATGAATATATGCGCATGATCGCACTCAGTCGCATCATGCTCCCCAATATCGAAAATATTCAGGCTAGCTGGTTGACCGTAGGTCCAGAGGTCGCAAAAGTATGCCTGCACGGCGGCGCCAATGACCTTGGTTCGATCATGATCGAGGAAAATGTGGTTTCTGCCGCTGGTGCTCCATATCGCCTGAGTGCTGAGGAAATTCAAAAAGTAATCGCTGAGGCAGGCTTCACGCCTCGTTTGCGTAACCAAGTGTATGAATTTCGTGAAATACCGGAAGCCCTAGCCGGCAAAATCTTAGCAGTCTAACAACTGCTAGAATCATAAATCAATTAAGCCAGTCCGAGTTTTTGGGCTGGCTTTTTTGTTATTGCCGCTGCGCGGAACGCTCATTTACTCAGATGATAAGCAAGTATTGGAATGGATTTTTAGTGTAGAACTCAAGGATTGAAAATATTTTTTATCTTGAAATTTTAGTTAAGTCGAAACAGGAGTAGTTTGATACCTACTATTGATCCTCTTGAATGATTAATTGCACCCTTCATGGCAAAAGATCCCATTATTGAAAAAATTAAAATACAAATTAGTAAAGCTGATTTGGAGCAGGCAATAGGTGATCTGGAAGCATTTATTACCCGTTCTCAAATTCTACAGAAAGAGTATTATGAGGAATTTATCCTATTTAAGGCGCGTTTTTCCAGTTTACAAAAAGACTCCCGTTCTGGTCAAATGACTCAAGATGTGCTTCATGCTAGGAAGAATGAACTTTCGGCAAATTTGCTTGCCTTGGTTGAAGAGGTTGGAAAATATGCAATTAAAATTAGTAAAGTTACTAATAAAAATAGTAATTTGGTGTCGCCAGGGAAGCAGGATATTACCAAAAGTCAAAGTTCTCAACCTAGCGAAATTACCCCTATGAATGCTTTTGAAATCCGAAAAAAGTCTTATCAATACCTAAGTAAGATAAAAGAATTAGTTCCTTTCGTTGAGAAACAATCAAAATTATTAACAGTAACTCAACTTGCTCGTTCTGAAAACGTTAAGGAAGCCAGAAGTCAGTTTGAGGCTTTAGGATGGGTCTTCCAAGATTGGATAAATGATCTTAAGAAATTTGAAGACGATCGGATAGATATTAGGGATTTAGTTGGCATAAAAGATTTACTGGATAGTCTTACCCTAAGTTGGATTGAAAGTGCACGTAAAATAAATCAGAAAGAATTTGCCTCAGTCGATATGTTGAAAAGGCGATGTTTAGAATTTTGTCAAAAAATAGACATATTAAGCAATCTACTACCATCAAAAAACGAAGGGCCTTAAAAGATTGATTCCGAAGGACAGGCCCAATATATTAATAAATGGGCCTACCAGACCATTTGTATGATCAACCATATTACGACGGAGGAGATGATCCTTCGGTAAGTAATGATCCTTCTGGATCATCTAGTAACCATTATAAAGCACAAACTGAACTTAGAGTAGCCTATAGTAAAATAGCCAATACTACACGCTCTATGTTAGTCAAAGATGGAGCATATCTAAAAGCATTCGAGCAACGACTGCTTGTATTGACTAATCAGGGTGAAGCAGAGGCCTGGCCTCTGCATTTCATGAACCAATTAGAGGAAATTTCTATGCTCGTATCAAGCATAAATATGATCTTAGATGAGGAAATTACAGCTATTAGTGTCGATTCTCTCAAGCTGAGCCGCTATCTCAACAAATTGCGCAAGGAGCTAAAAATGATTTAGAAACCTTAGCGGATTTGCTTACAAGTCTCTGGTTTCAACACCGCTGCGCGGAACGCTTGTCTCTATCCCTCTACTTCCCCAATATCTCCTCTACCGCTTGCTGGCCCGTCTCTACCGCTCCATGCACTGTCTGATGGTGACCATTCAAATTCATGGCTTCGCCAGCGAAGAAGATTTTTCCCGCCAGCGGCTGGGCGGCGATACTGCGTGCATTTCCCATGCCTACCGTACTATAAGAATAAGCACCGCGAATATAGGGCTCCGCCATCCAATTGATAACCTTGGCTTTGATAAAGTGGGCGCTAGCTTGATAATCGTACATCTCGTCTAGCTCAGCGAGCAAAGTCCGAATAATCGCCCGCTCGCTAGGGAGTTCATGGAGATACTTGGCCTGCTGCCCCATGATGAAAGCCAAAAGGACATGATCCTTGCCCGCTTTGCCCATTTTTTCATCCACATAGGCAGCACAAAACTTCCCGCCCATAATTGCTTGATGGTAGAAGGCTTTCGCAAACTTAAAAAACACCTTCATCCCCGCTTCCATCCCTATTTTGGCGAAGGCTTCGGTTTTGGCGTTTGGCAAGGCCGGCGTGAACTGAATATCTCCAGCTTTCAATATCGAAATCGGTACAGCGATGATTAGTTTTTCCGCCACGAACTCTGTTTGATTGGCAGTCTGGACTTTGATTTTCTTGCCCTCATAATTGATCTCCACCACAGGTGTATTTAATTGAATACGATCCATAATGGGCAAGGCAAAATGCTCATTGAGTAAGTCAAAGTAGGTCCGTTCGAATTTGTAATCCTTGCCACCAGAGCTCCAGTTTTCTTCTTCTTTTATCTTCCAATAAGCAGAGAGATTTGAAGGCGAGGCCCCAAAATCCCCGGCTACGCCTTCGAGGATATATTGATAATCCTCTCCTAAACCTCTTTGAGCTGCATATTCTTGATACGAGATATCTGGTAGCCCTTCCTCTTCAAACATTTCCCAGACATCGATGGGCGGTTCCTTAACCAATTGATTACGGAACCAATAGCGCGCCTTACTTTTGTCTTTGGTGATTTTGGTTTTGGTATCCTTGATCAGTTTTCCCATGAGGGATTTCTTGCCGTGTAACCATTGGGCTCCCATGTCGAGCGGGAAGTCAGCAAAGTCCTCTATTTTCCCCAATCTACCCCCGATGCGATCCGAGGCTTCTAATATTTGAAAATCAATGCCTCGCTGGGCTAATGCATGACCAGCGGCTAGGCCCGCAGCCCCAGCTCCGATGATGAGGATCTTGTGCTTCTGTTTCATAGCTAATCGTTCTCCGAAGGAGTAAAACCCAATAAAAGCCCTTTTTGCAGCAAATGGAAGTAGCTTAGCCGACAAAGCTATTCATCACCACATATAAGTCCTTAGCGGCAGCCTGACTGAGATCACCAAAGGGGCAAGTCAACACAAAATACAGTTTTTGGCCTTGCCAATCCGTCGACAAAAGCAGGCATTGCTGAGGATCATTGCCTTGGCTATAATAGGCCTGCTGCGTCCAAAGTTGTAGGCCATGTTTCTCCCTTTGGGGAACGCCCTGTTGAATAAACTCTCTTTCGGGAAAGAGCTTTTGCAAAAGCTGATGGGAATCGTTCGGCGAAGCCTTAACCCTCAAACGAACTCCTTTTGATGACATCGCCAGTAAATCTCCCTGGGATTTTTGCAGCTGATAATGTCGAGGTATCAAGCATCGCCATCCTGAATCGGGCCCCTCCAAAGGCTGGTAACGTGCTTTAAACTTAGCGTCCTCTCGAATAAACTGAGTGCCAAATAGGCTTAAACTCTCCACGCTGCCATCTTCCCGCAAACTAAAACGCACCGGATCAGGCATGGCTTGGTAACGCCTGATCGCTAGCTGCTCATTGATGAAATCTAGTTGAAAACGCCCCAATAAGCGTTCCCCGCGGCGAAGCTCCCCCAGCAAATCATCGCCCACCTGTTTGATTTCCAAATCCACCCCATAGTAGACAAAGTTGACATCCCAGCCACCAGCAAATTGGTAGGTACCGAGGTAGCGCTGATACTTTTCTTCCGGCAGAGAGAAAGCATTGAGCGTGGGGTCCGCAATACGCATTTGTCCATAATCGCTTAAGCCTTCCCCCCTAGCTATTCGCAACACATTATTGGCTAGTTGAAACTCAGACTGGTATTGATAGCGATTGACAAAGGTGTAATCTAGGTTTAGCAGCAATACTACCCCAATTTTTGCCTTGGGGTCCAGTATCATCATAGAAGAAGCCGTGCCTGTGCTGCCGCCATGAAAAATCAAGGAATCCCCTTCGATCTCTCCCATCATCCAGCCAAGGCCGTAGCCAAGAGACTCATTATCGCCCCCATCTTCGTATGAGAAGCCGGGGAAACAAGATTGAGCGCGCCACATTTCTTGCAAACCCGCTGGACTGATCAATTGATGCTCCCCAAAACGCCCTCGATCAAGCAGCGAGATCATATAGTGGGCCAAATCTTTAGCGGATGAGCGCATTAATGAACCCGCAGGGGCCATTGCCCCTGATTCGTTGGCGGGTTCTCGCTGGGCTGGAATAGCCCGCTCGATGCTGGGATAATGGCCATAAATAGAGCCAATTCGCTCAAAATCAGCAGGGCGCGTACTGGTCGCGGGCATATCAAGGACCTGAAAAATATGCTTTTCTAGATATTCGGCATACTCCATTCCGCTCAGGGCTTTGACCAGATAACCCGCGAGGGCGAAGCCAGTATTAGAGTATTCGTAGGAAGCTCCGGGCGCTCGTTCTAGGTATTGCGCTTCTAGCGAACGAATCAGTTTATGCGTTGCTGTATCGCCTTGTAAACTCGCATCGACCAGCCCTCCATTGAGGCCGGAACTATTGTTGAGCAGCATACGTGGCGTGATACGATCACTGAGTTGGGGATTGGCAGTCCGAAACCAAGGCAGATAATCTTTGATAGGTCGATCGAGTGCTAACTGGTCGGCTTCTACCAATTGCATAAGGGCTAGAGCGGTCAATGATTTGGTCAAGCTCCCAATGGGTAAAACCGTCTCCGCCTGCATTTTTTGAGGCTGATTAGCGACTTGATGCCCGTAGCCGCGAGCAAAAACGATTTCTCCTTGTTTGACTACAGCCACCGAAAAGCCCGGAGCAGCGGCATTTTGTAATGTGGTACTAAGGTATTGGTCGAGCTTGGCCTCTAGATTTTGAGCGTAGAGCCAAGGATAAGCGTTCAGCAAGGCTGAAAACAAAAATATAAGGCGATACATAATGCTTGAGATTAGGAATGTAGGGAGGGAAGTTTGCGATAACAATAGGCAGTGCTAAGGCCAAGGCCCAAAAGCAAGGTAAATAGAGCGATAGCTAGATTGAGCGATATACTAGGTCGATAAGGAAAATCAGGCAAACCAAGTCCGCCGCTGACGAGACTGATGAGTTGGCCACCCAACAACATACCAAGGCTGATCCCTAAGACAATCCCTCCAATCAACCACAGCGCAGTGCGAATAGTGAAGCTAAGTCTCAACTGTTGCCGCAACATCCCGATAGCTTGCAGACTCTTGACATGCTCCCTTTCTTCGCGCAAACTCATGCCCTGATCAAAAACAATCATGATCGCGAGCACGCACAAAAAGAAGAGCGACAATAACTGCACTAGCCCCCAAATGCCTTGGACGACTCCCATGCTAGCCACGATTTCGGCTATGCTCCGCTCTGGTTTAAACATTTCCCCATAGCTTTGCCCGAGATAGGTTTTGACAAATTCGACATCACTGTCGGGGCGCAATTGTAGGCCATAAAAACTAGGTTCGAAAAGAGGATTGAGTTCGAGCAAGCTACTCGCATGAAGTCTGAAGCCTTGCCCCATATTGCCGATGTCTTGATAGATCCCGCTCAGCTTGAAGGACATCTCCTGACCTTCCAGTTTGATGTTGACTAGGTCCCCAAGTGTGAGTCCATATTGCCGTGCGGTACCGACACAGAGGCTTATCTCATCATCGGCCTGTGGATGTTTGCCCTCGAGGTTGAGGAGACCCGCTGCGCGGAACGATTCGCTATAGACCTTGCCGATGAGACTGCGGCTGGGCGCGCCATTTTGGGCGAGTATCTCCAGATTATACCACTGAAAAGGAATGACCTGCTTTATATCTGGTTCCTGCTCAAACATAGCCATTATCTCCTTATGCCGACGGCTAATCAGGACTTGATCAGATTTTTTGAGGGTGAGATCTACCGCTTCAAAGCCCCAGGCTTCGGGCTGGGTGCTCAAGCCCTCGAATGAGTGTCCCAAATTGAGCAAACTGCTCATGATCGCCATGCAGGCAGTAGTGGCCGCTAGCATGCTAAGCAACCGAATCGGTCGACTCTGGGCCAAGTGCCCCGCAAAATAGAGCTTGGCTTGGCGCAAGCCTCTGAAAGCAAATACCCGCAAAGTTGTCTTTACTGGCGGTCTGCCATAGCGAATAGCCGTAGCCGCGGGTATTTGACTCGCCTGACGACTACTGAGCCAAGCGATGATTCCGATCATAGTCAGACTGAAGCCTCCAGCGAGTAAAAAGGGGAGTAATGGAATATTGAGTTGTAGTAGACCTAGGTTTTGGGTAGCGGACTGCATGAGCAGGGGGAGAAGCGTTCTGCCGAGGCC
This sequence comes from Bacteroidota bacterium, assembly GCA_039024315.1. Lineage (GTDB taxonomy): Bacteria > Bacteroidota > Bacteroidia > J057 > J057 > JBCAWW01. The sequence goes on along the minus strand of JBCCQN010000048.1, from coordinate 23,749 downwards.
TAGCCCCAACAAAACCCCTAATAAAGCGATGCTCATGGTCTGCCAAAGATAGGCTTGGGTGATCGCCTTGGGCAAGAAGCCCATACTTTTCAAAATGCCGATTTGGCGATAGTCCGCTTGGATATTGGCGATCAAGCTATTGCGAATCAACAGCATCGCAAGCCCAAAGGAAAGCAGCGATACCAACAATAAAGCGCTCGCCATCAAACCAAAGACACTACCAAAGGCAGCCCGAAAGAGTTCGTAATCCATCTTGCTGCCCTGATAGGAGAAGGTCTCTACAAAACGATCCCAAACCGCAGCCATCATGGCCGGATCATGGAGCCGAATGCTGAGATGAATTTGCTGCAGCTCTTGCAGCGAATAAGCACCCACCAGGCTCCCCGCGCCCACCCAAGCGATGCTTGGATTGACCATACCGCTAGCAAAATGCGGATCAATCACGCCCCCGCTTACTTCCAGCCACCAAACTCCCGCCGCGGTGGGAATCCCCAAGGAATCCCCTATCTCGATTTGATGATTTTGCATGAGGTAGGCAGGGAGCCAAATCTCCCCCATCGCGGGTTGAGATTGGCTGTTCCCCGCTACCTTTTTGAGCGGATCAGGCTCACCCTCGAAGAATCTATACTCGCTAATTCGAAGCTGTTGCTCAAACTTCTGCCCCGAGAGTAAAAAAGGACCGTTTTGCATCACAAAAGATCGTTCTCGACTCACTGAGGCGACTTCTTCTTGGGCGGCAAACCATTGCCGAATGGCAGGAATGTCATTGGCTCTCTGATCCATATAGAGGAGAAAGTGCCCGCCTTCTAGCTGCTCAAAAACTTTTTCAAAGGGACGATGCAAGCCCCACAACATACCGAGACCAGCAGCCAAGAGACTAGTCCCCAAAAGGATACTCGCGGCCAACAAAGCGTATTGACCTTTGCGACGCTGGAGTTGCTTGACACTTAAGGAAAGGATCGCTCTCATATTACCAGCCTTGTTCGTGTAACCATTGATAAAGCAGGGCCGATTGGGCCTCAATTGAGCCTGCTGGCTTATGCCAACGAGTGAGATTTTTACCGTCTCGCAGGAAGCAAACTTCCGTGCCTTCGAGCGCAGATTTTACATCATGGGTGGCAAGGATGATGCTCTGACCAGCTTGGTGCAATTGGGCGAAGACTTGCAATACCGCTTGACTCGCCTCATCGTTGAGGTTGCCGGTTGGTTCGTCAGCAAAGAGGATGCTGGGCTCATTGATCAAGGCACGGGCAATGGCGGCGCGTTGTCGTTCTCCGCCGGAGACTTCGGCCGGCAATCGATCGGCCAAGGGCTCGATTGAGAGTTCCGCGAATAGCGACAATGCCCTAGAGCGGACCTCAGATTGTGATCGCTGGTTGAGCAAACCTGCCAAGACAGTGTTTTCAAGCAGGCTGAGATAGGGGATGAGATTATGGTCCTGAAAGACGATGCCGATATTATGGCGACGGTAAAGGGCCCATTGCTTTTCGTTCAAGCCTTGCATCGGACGACTTTCGTACCAAAGCTGACCAGCGCTAAGAGGTTCAAGCCCCATGAGAATATTTAGCAAGCTAGATTTCCCCGCTCCTGATCGCCCCATTAAGACAGTATAACTTCCGGGCTGTATCTCTAAATCGAGCCCTTGCAAAATCGTATTTGCCGGTGGATAGGTCTTGCCAAGACCTTGGGTTTTGATAAGCGGCACACTCATAAAGCAATTATTTTTGCTCCAAATAGGGTCTCAAATCCCCTTTTTGCGCGGCTCCCTGTAAGTTGAGCCCCCTTCCCTGAAAGCTGAAACGGATTCCTAGTCAAGCTTTGGTATTTTGCTAGGGCAATTCAATTTGAGTTGATGGATCTCGCCTATCTACATATCGCCAGTTTAGTGTTCTCGCTATTTTTTGTGCTGTTGCTCCTGAGCAAGAAGGACAAGAGTCTGGGCGATTATTTATTGGTGGGCTTCTTTGGGCTCCTCATGATCAATTTTGCTACCATGTTTGTGGTGGCGAAAGAGTTGAGTGGCTATCAGTTTTTGCTTGAGTTGAGCGATGCCTCGGTTTTTATTTATGGGCCGCTCCTATGGTGGTATGTGCTCTCCTATACTGAGGTCAATTTTCGCTTTGGGCCGCTTTATTGGGGACATGGCTTGCCCTTCTTAGTGGTATTGGCACTGCTAGAGATTCACGTTGTCAATGGCGTTTTAGTAACCGATTTGATTCGACACAGCCTATTGTTTCTCAAACTGCTCTGTGTCTTTCTCTATTTGCTGCTCATCTTTCAAAACCTCGCCCGCTATCAAAAAAATCTCAAGCAGTTTTTCTCCACTACCGAACGCCTACAATTGCGTTGGATGTATTTTTTATGTTTGAGTTTTTTAGGGGTTTGGGCGATTGCGGCAGTGAGTCTTTCCCTCTTTTTCTTTGGTGGTATCAACATCCCATTACATGGCGGCTTATACTCCAATATCTCGGTCAGTCTAGTGGTCTTTGTGATGGGGATTTATGGCTTCCGACAGACGATGGTATTTAGCCCTGCATATCCATTTCGTGAGGTTATGGCTACGGCTTCGCCGAACGATCATCTCGATCCGCAGGAGCCTCAACCGAAGTATCGTAACAGCGGTTTGCAAGCGCCCGAAGCAGAGGCCCAACTAGAGCGACTCCTGCAATACATGCAAAACGAGCGTCCCTATCTCGATCAAGATCTCACCCTTTTTAAATTAGCCGAAGCGCTCGATCTACCGCCCAATCATCTCTCTCAAATCATCAATTCGCTGCGGAAACAAAATTTCTTTGACTTCATCAATCAGTATCGGGTCGAAGCCGTAAAATCCCTCCTCACTGAACCCAAAGCCCAGAAAATGACCTTGCTCGGCCTTGGCATGGAAGCCGGCTTTAAAAGCAAAGCTTCCTTTAATCGCGCATTTAAAAAATTTACCGGACAGACGCCTTCTGAATTCAAAGCAAGCTTGGGCTGAAACCTCACTTTACATTTTTCCGTTTGCAAATTGAAAGAGATTTGTATCTTTACGCCCATCATGAATCATTTGCCAGCAAATATCACATTGCTTACCCCCGCGAGCTTCCTGCCGGAAGTGGCTGGCATCAGGCGTATAAGGAACCGAAGGAAATAATCCTTCCTGGCCTCCTTTCGTCATTCCTGTAAATCATTGATTTCCCTATCTCAGGTCCCTTTGGCGAACCTGCGTTTTTTTTATTGTAACAGTTCAACTTCTTCTCCCATTGTCATGAAATTTGATGTACTCGTAGCTGGTAAACAGCATTACTCATACGCAGAGCAGATCTGCAAAGTCATCGAAGAAGCCGCCAAAGCACGCGGTACGGGCATCGCCAAACGCCAACCTGCCTACATTCAAGGCAAAATGGAAGAAGGCAAAGCCATCATCGCCCTGCAGGACGGGAATCTGGCGGGATTTTGCTATATCGAAACCTGGGATCACCATCGCTATGTCGCGAATTCTGGACTGATCGTAGCCCCCGATTATCGCAAGCATGGCTTAGCCAAAAAGATCAAAGCCAAGGCTTTTGAACTCTCACGCCAAAAGTATCCCGAAGCCAAGCTTTTTGGGATTACCACTAGCCTAGCCGTGATGAAAATCAATTCAGAGCTGGGCTACAAACCCGTTACCTTTTCCGAGTTGACCACTGATGACGCCTTCTGGAAGGGATGCCAGAGTTGCCCCAACTATGATGTGCTTTCGCGCAATGAACGTAAACTCTGCCTCTGTACGGGAATGCTGCATGACCCTCAAAAGCACAATGAACCCCCTCAGGAAGAAGTGCTTGAACAAAAGTCAATCGAACTTGGCCAGCGCTGGCAACAATACAAAGAACACCTGCGCAAACGCAAAGCCAATCCCTTGCTCCAACGAATCAAAGAGCGGGTTTTCAAACTCTACAGCCCCAAACCACAAGTATAGCGCATTCAAGAAATCTACCCTTCAACCCCTCAAAAATATCTATGTCTAATCCAAAAGTAGTTTTAGCCTTTAGTGGCGGTCTCGATACTTCATTTTGTGTCAAATATCTCAGCGAGGACAAAGGCCTTGACGTGCATTCGGCTATCGTCAATACCGGTGGCTTTGATGCTGAAGAGCTCAAGTCTATCGAAGCGCGTGCCTACGAACTAGGCGTAGTCAATCATACTACCCTCGACCAGGTCGAAGAATACTATGAGCGCTGCGTGCGTTTCCTCGTTTTTGGCAATATCCTCCGCAATCACACTTATCCGCTTTCCGTCTCCGCCGAACGCATGTTTCAGGCGCTTGCGATTGCCAAGTATGCTCGCTCCATCGGTGCGGAATATGTGGCCCACGGCTCCACCGGAGCAGGCAATGATCAGGTTCGCTTCGACTTAGTGTTCCAGGTACTGGCCCCCGAACTCAAAATCATCACTCCCATCCGCGAACTCCAACTCTCACGCGAAGCTGAGATCGAATATCTCAAAGAAAAAGGCGTAGAATACAGCTGGGAAAAAGCGCAATACTCTATCAATAAAGGTCTTTGGGGAACCAGTGTCGGCGGCAAAGAGACCCTCAACGCTTGGGATTATCTGCCAGAGAACGCTTATCCCTCTCCGCTCAAGAAAGAAGGCGAAGAAATTGTCAGCCTCGACTTTGAAAAAGGAGAACTTAAAGGAGTCAATGGTATTAGCTTTGATCATCCTGTCAAAGCGATCGAAGCCCTGCAAGCGCTGGCCGAACCCTTTGCGATCGGGCGAGATACCCATGTAGGAGACACCATCATTGGGATCAAAGGTCGGGTTGGCTTTGAAGCCGCCGCGCCACTAATCATCCTTAGCGCTCACCAACTGCTCGAAAAGCACGTGCTTACCAAATGGCAGCAGTATTGGAAGGACCAACTTGGCACCTGGTACGGCATGTTGTTGCACGAAGGGCAGTTTCTTGACCCCATCATGCGCAATATCGAGACCTTCATGACCGACACGCAAAAAACCGTTACGGGAAGCGTGCGCGTCCGTCTGCAGCCTTATCGCTACGAAGTCTTGGGCTGTAAGTCTGATCACGATCTCATGGCCGCTAAGTTTGGTACCTATGGCGAAATGAACCGCGCCTGGACCGGCGAAGACGTCAAAGGCTTCACCAAAATCCTCGGTAACGCCAGCAAAATCTACTTTTCTGTCAACGGCGAAGAATAATTGAACGAATTATCGTAGCGGCGATCCCGATAGCTATCGGGATTCCGCCGCTACAGATCACAAATCTCATGCAAAAAATCGGCATCATCGGCGGCGCAGGCTATACAGGCGGAGAATTACTACGCCTCCTGCTCAATCATCCTGAAGTGGAAATCAGTTTCGTGCACAGTCATTCTCAAGCAGGCAAACACCTCTGGGAAGTGCATCAGGATTTGTTAGGCGAAACAGATATTAGGTTTAGTGCAGAGGTACAGAAGGATATCGATGTGCTTTTTGCTTGCGCTGGTCATGGTAAGACTAAACCATTCCTAGCGGAGAACGATTTCCCCGACAGCCTAAAAATCATAGATCTGAGCCGGGATTTTCGTCTAGCTTCTGATGATCATGATTTCGTCTATGGATTACCAGAATTGCAGCGAGAAACTATCCAAAAGGCCAAGCATATTGCCAATCCCGGTTGCTTTGCCACTTGCATCCAACTAGCCTTATTGCCCTTGGCCAAAGCAGGCGAATTAAAGCAGGAGGTACATATCCATGCCCTTACAGGCTCTACCGGCGCAGGCCAAAAGCCCGTAGGAACAACCCATTTTAGCTGGCGTAACAATAATATATCCATCTATAAGGCCTTCTCGCATCAGCATTTGGGCGAGATCACGCAAAGCTTGAAGCAATTGCAGCATGGTTTTGATCACGCGCTTAATTTCCTGCCGTTACGAGGAGATTTTAGCAGAGGCATTTATGCCAGCGTATATATCAATACGGATTTATCCGCCGAGGCGGCTACCGAACTTTACCAGTCCTACTACGACTCACATCCTTTTACCCATGTAAGTCCGAGCAATCCTCATCTCAAACAAGTGGTCAATACCAATAAGGCCATAGTTCATGTGCAAAAGATTGAGGGCAAGCTTTTGATCATCAGTATGATTGACAATCTGCTCAAAGGAGCCTCAGGACAAGCCGTCCAAAACTTTAATCTCATGTCTGGACTCGACGAGCAAACCGGACTCCACCTCAAAGCCATAGCCTTTTAGTTATGAAACTCTTTGATGTATATCCCCTCTTCGATATTGCCCCAGTGCGCGCCCAAGGCGCGAAACTTTGGGATGCCGAAGGCAATGAATACCTAGACCTATACGGCGGTCATGCGGTCATTTCGATTGGGCATAGCCATCCTCATTATGTCCAAAGGATAGAGGAGCAATTGCACAAGATGGGTTTCTATTCCAACTCGGTGCAAAATCCTTTGCAGGAGGAACTAGCTTCTAAACTAGGCGAGCTTTCAGGCTACGATGATTATAGCCTCTTTTTAATAAACTCTGGCGCAGAAGCGATTGAAAATGCCTTAAAATTGGCATCTTTTCACACGGGCAGAGAAGGAGTCGTGATGGTGGACAAGGCCTTCCATGGGCGGACTTCTGCGGCCGTGGCCATTACTGATAACCCCAAGATCAAAGCGCCGCTGAATTATAGCCAGCACGTCAAACAAATACCGCTCAACGATCTTGAGGTATTGACAAGCGTTCTGCGCCAGCAGGATAACTGCGCCCTCGTACTCGAAAGCCTGCAAGGGGTAGGAGGCGTTTTTATGCCGGAAGACGAATATCTAAAAGCAGCGCGCAAGCTATGTGATGAAACGGGAACCGTGCTGGTCATGGACGAAATCCAAGCGGGCTATGGTCGTAGCGGAAAGTTTTTTGGCCACCAACATGCCGGCATCAAAGCTGACCTTATTACCATTGCCAAAGGCATGGGAAATGGTTTCCCCATCGGTGGGGTGATGATAGGCCCTCAGTTTGAAGCATGGTACGGAATGCTGGGGACTACTTTTGGCGGCAATCATCTTGCCTGTGCTGCGGCTTTAGCAGTGCTAGAAGTGATTGAATCTGAAAATTTGATCCCAAAGGCCGCCAGCATGGGAGCCTATCTCAAACAGGCCTTGGTGGCAATGCCAGAAATCAAAGAGGTGCGCGGCAGAGGCCTTATGCTAGGCATGGAACTTCATGGACCGGCTAAGCCCATTCGAGCCCATCTTTTGAAGCAACATCACATTTTCACGGGTTCTTCCTCTCATGCCAATACCTTGAGATTGTTACCCCCACTCAATATAAACCAATCCCAGGCCGATCAATTTTTGACGGCTTTAGCAGCTAGTCTCAAAGAAGTAAAAAGGGGATAAAAGCCTAAGCGTTAGCAGGACTTGGCTCTTCGGTGGTTACGTTGACGGCTACTTCAATGCGCGCTCCATCTGGGCGTAGCATACGTGTGATTTGAAACCAAAGCGGTGGTACATCATCCGCGCTATTGCCCATCATAATCGTATCAGGGATGCGATCAAAGCAACGAACGAGGCGGCCATTGTCACGGGCACCAGGATCATCCACTTCCATGACCCAAAGTGGACCAATAGAGTTGGTTGCAAAACTAAATCCTTCTCGTTTAGCTACTAAGAATCCACGACGAAAGGGACGAGTGGTGTCTTTGGTACTGGAATCTTTTGGCTCAAGGGAACCTCTACCAGAACGGGCTTCTTGTCTTGTCTCTTCTTGAGGTCGTTCTTCGGAAGTATTCATGGAATTAGAAAATTAGGGCGTTGTTACATCAAGATACAGGAATTTTCGATAAATTCGAAAACGTAGCAACTGCAGACTTCCCCATGATCAAACCCATATACCGGCCAAGGAAGCTGCTTTTAGGTATCGGGCTGTTTCTGCTTTTCGGAATTATCCCCCATCTGAAAGCCCAATCCCCGTTTGGTTTTATCCGCAACTTTTCTCCCGCTGAATATAGTGGGGAAGATTTTGTGGCTGGACCACAAAATTGGGGGGCGGTGCAAAACGCGCAAGGACTCATTTTTGTCTCCAACAATAGTGGAGTCCTTAGTTTTGATGGCGAACGCTGGCAGATGGTAGGCAATACCCAAGGCCGAGGAGAAATGGAGCTCGGACGTTCCCAGAATGGGGAAATTTACCTTGCTGACGACAAAGAAATTGGTATTATCAAAGCCGATTCTGCGGGCAAGCTTTACTTTCGTTCCTTATCAGCATTGCTAGCAGAAGCGGGTGAAATCAGCAAAATCAAGCGCATCCGTACCATTGGGCAGCAGGTGATTTTTCAAACTGAACAGTCTCTGATTTTTTGGGACGAAAGCGAGCAAAGTTTCTCTACTTGGACTAGTCCAGCAGAGATCGGGGCTATCGCTACGCGCAACGATCAACTCTTTCTTTGGCTGTCGCAAAAGGGACTTTATCGTTTTGCGAAGCAAGATCTCATCCCTCTCTCGCAACAATCGCCTCCCGAATTCAAAACAATCGCGCTGATCGCGGGACGCCAAGCGAACGAATGGCTGTTGGTCAGCAAAGAGCAGGGCATCTTCAAACTTGAAAATAATCGATTTGAACCTTTTTCCGCTTTAGGGCGCCTTTTTCCTCGCCTGACAATCAGAGATGCTATTCGACTAGAAGATGGTAGTTTAGGGATCGCTACGGATGGAGAAGGCATTTTGCTCCTTGATCCCCAAGGACAATTACTAGAGCAAATTGATACCCGCTCAGGCTTGCTTACCAATTCTATCATCTCCCTTGATCAGGATCGCGAAGGCAATCTTTGGATGGGGATGGATGTGGGCATTGCAGTGGTGCCCATTCCCTTGGTTTTGCGCCGTTATACGGATAAGCAAGGCGTCAAAGGCACCGTTATCGACATGCAAAAGTGGCGCAACCAATTATTTATCGGTACTACCCTTGGGCTCTATTCAGCCACTATTGACGCAAAGTCGCTTTCAAACCTTCGCATAAGGCCTATCAGCGAAACGGTGCAAGAGGTATGGGGTTTTGATACGCTACAAAATCAATTACTCATAGCGAGTTCTACGGGAGTCAAGGTCTGGGACGGGGAGAATTTAAGGGCTTTAGGTCCTAGTGGCCCTCAGGAGTACCGCTTTTGTTTTTTTCGTTCTCCCCGCTTCGCGGAACGCTTATACGTAGGTTTAGGAGATGGCTTAGGCTTGATCAACTTGGCAGGTACCGAGCCTATTTGGCAAGGGCGAGTAGAAGGGATCGAACATGAAGTACGCAGCATCCAAGAAGATGCAGAGGGTAATTTGTGGGTGGCTCGTGAAGAAGTCAGCGCTTTTCCCCTTACTGAAAACCCTTTACGGGCTCAACCCATATCGAATTTAAAAAGCGGAGCAGGCTTTGATGCCGAAGTAGTAGAGGTAGAGCTAACTAAATGGAACAACACCCTTTACTTTGGGAGTGAACTAGGCTTATTAGTCTTTGACGAAGTGCTAGATAGCCTGATTCTTGATTCCGCTTTTGCAGCCTTGCCCCAAGCGCTTAAAGGAGTCTATGTTTTACGTACGGATGAGCAGGAACGCCTTTGGATGACTACCGATCTCAAGCCCGTCAAACATGGTTACTTGCAATTCAAGGAGGGGAAAATGGAGTGGTACGATCAACAATTTCGTTCGATTAGAACTGACGTATGGTCTATTTATCCCCAAAATCCGCAAACCGTCTGGATGGCCGGCACCCAAAATCTCTATCGAGTGGATATCAGTGCGGGCTCCAAAGCAGTTGAGCCTTTTTTCTGTTTGATACGGGAGTTGCGCCTCAATGGGGACTCGGTCATCTTTAGTGGCAACCATGCTGATAAAAATGGCTTCCTCGCCAATGAGCAGCCGGAAAACGCCAAACCGAAATTTCCGGCAGAGATCCGAGAGGTTGATTTTAAATTTATCAGTCCGCTCTACTCTGCTAGTCTGCAACCGCTCTATAGCTATCGACTCGAAGGTTATGAAGAGCAGTGGTCTGATTGGAAGGCAGAACGCATCAAATCATATACCGCGCTACGCGAAGGTAAATACACCTTTCACGTCCGCGCCAAGGATAGTTATGGTCGGATCAGTCAGACCGCTACCTATTCTTTCCAGATTATGCCCCCTTGGTATCGTACTTGGTGGGCCTTTTTACTGTATTCGGCTATCATAGCAGGCTTACTGTATTTGGTGGTATTGCTACGCCTAAGGCAGCAAAGCCGCCAACTTGCGCAAAAGGAGCGCGAGCTTGCCCTAGAGCGGGAGGCCACCGAAAAACTCCGTAAACTAGATCTGCTTAAGGACGAATTTCTCGCCACTACCTCTCACGAACTACGCACTCCCCTGCAAGGCATTATTGGTTTGGCCGAATCATTACGTGATCGGATCCAAAAACAAGATCATCAAACCAATCGACGTAATCTGGATTTGATCGTATCCTCCGGACAACGCTTAGCCTCCTTGGTCAACGATATCTTGGACTTTTCCCGTCTCAAGACTTATACCATTGACCTACAACTCAAGGGGGTGAATTTACATGCGCTGAGCCAGCTGATTGTCCAGATCAACCAAACGTTGATTGGAGGCAAAGATCTCCGATTGCACAATGAAGTGCCTCAAGACTTACCCCTCCTCCTCGCAGACGAAAATCGACTACAACAGATCCTACAAAACCTGATTGGCAATGCAATTAAGTTTACCGAAAAGGGGCACATCCGAATAAGCGTTCCCCGCAGGGATGAAAAAGAAGTAATTATCTCAGTCTCCGACACGGGTATCGGTATCCCACCGGAGATGCAAGACGTGATTTTTCATGAATTTCAACAGGGCGATAGCTCCATTTCGCGTCAATTCGGGGGCACTGGGCTGGGATTGAGTATTTCTCGGCGACTCGTAGAGCTACATCAAGGCCGCATTTGGGTAGAATCTGAAGAAGGCGGGGGAACCAACTTTTTGTTTAGTATCCCCCTTGCCCCAGCTGATGTCGAGCTAGGCAAGAGCTTACCCGAAAGCCGTATTTCGCGTCCACAAGTCGTGGACAAGCCTAGCTTACAGATCCCTTCTACTAGCCCTTCAAAGCTCAATCAAGCCCGCATACTCGTAGTTGATGATGAGCCCATCAACCAGCAAGTACTACAAAATCATATGCTCGATCAGCCCTATCAATTGACCATCGCCTCTAGTGGTCAAGAGGCCTTGGACTTGATCGAAGAAAATGGCGCCTATGATCTAGTGCTCTTGGATGTCATGATGCCCCTGATGTCTGGCTATGAAGTTTGCGAGCGTATCCGCGAACGTTACCTCCCTTCTGAGTGTCCGGTCATCATGATCACCGCCAAAAATCAAGTACAGGATCTGTTGGAAGGCTTTGAAACTGGCGCTAATGATTATTTGCCCAAACCTTTTAGTAAAGACGAGCTCCTGGCAAGGATCAAAACGCATCTCAATCTGCATCGTATCCACCACCAAACGGCTCGTTTTGTGCCCAAGGAATTTCTCAAAGTGCTAGGCCGAGATACTGTTACCGAGCTTCAGTTAGGCGACTCTACGCATAAGCGCGTTACCGTATTGTTTAGCGATATCCGCGACTATACCGTATTGGCCGAAAGTCTAAGTCCAGAGGATACTTTCCGCTTTGTCAATGCCTTTGTGGGGCGGATGGGGCCGATCATTCGGGACAATCATGGCTTTGTACAGCAATATCTAGGGGACGGCATAATGTCGCTTTTTCAGCGGGAGCCAGAGGATAGCTTAAAGGCTGCCATCGGTATGCAGCAGGCGCTCAACCAGTATAATGAAAGTCGGAAGGAGAAAAAGCGTCGAGAAATTCACATCGGTATTGGTATGCATACGGGTCCACTGATTATGGGGATTATTGGCGATGAGCTTAGAGCTGATACCGCCACCATTTCGGATACCGTCAATACGGCCTCACGCATGGAAGGCCTTTGCAAATACTTTGGGGCCTCTATCATCCTTTCGGAGGGGGTGCACAGACAGATCAAACAGCCTGAGCGCTACAATTTTCGTTGGATAGGTGAGGTGCAGGTCAAAGGTAAAAAGGAACCCGTAGGCATCTACGAATGCCTTGATGGCTATGCGCCAGAACTAAAAGCACGAAAAATGGAGAGTGCAGCCGATTTTGCCCAAGGAGTCGCGCTATTTGTGAAAAAGGATTTTGAAACGGCCGTGGCTTTGTTTGAAAAAATCTACGCCCAAAATCCTAGCGATCTTGCCGCACGCAACTATCTCCAAAGAGCGACGCAGTATATTGATTATCCCCCCAAAGCGGGTTGGGAAGGAATCTGGATGTTGACAGGTAAATGATGATAGCGTCTAAGTCTAAAGAGAAGTGGGGCGATGCACCAAAGAGTGATCAGCTTCCCTTTGCAAGGCAATTTTTTCCTTCGGAGGGTCCCTACAATTGGGCGGGAGGGGGAGGAAAAAATCTCCCCATTATTTATACAATATTCCTGCTCCTATCTACCCCCATCCTCCACGCCCAAAACATCAGTAGCAAGACCTTTTATCGCTATGACGAGACGATGGCGGAATTTCGTCCTGATCAATCGTTACGCTGGTATTATGATGCTTTTGACCAAGATACCCTCAATGAGGCTTGGGTGTGGGAGCAAGAGCGCAATAGCTTTCAACTTAGTTTTAGGCGTCGGACTACTTATAGCTCCTTCGGAGAACGCTTAGTCGAGCATACCCGATTTTGGGAGCCTGCAGGAATACGGATCAGCCAAAAAGAGTGGGAATACGATGCGGATGGGCGCAATATACTCTTTAGTGAGTACCGCAAAAATGCTAGTGAAACGGCACTTAGGCCTTTCAGCCGCTGGGAAAAAGAGTTTGGCAGTCAAGGTTGCTTACAAACTCAAACCTACTACCAAGAAGAGCAACCTACTGTCCGCGAAAGCTATGCATATGGTCCTGCTTGTCGCTTAGATTCGTTTTTTAGAGAAGAATATAGCGCGGGGAGCTGGCGCGCCTCCGAGCGAACTCACTACCAATATCAAGATAGTCTAGAATCACAAATTGACAGCCGCTGGTTAGACAATGCTTGGATTTTTCGTCGTCGCCTTACTCTTATCTATGACGACCAAGCGCAACTTTTGCAGTGGCGGGCTACTTATCCAGATTCGAGCCAGTTTCGACTAGAGTATGCATACGACGCTATGGGTAATCAAACTTATTATGCCGAATCTCAACTAGCGGCAGGCGATAGCATATGGGAATATTTCTTAGCAGAGCAAAAATCATATGATGCCGCAGGCAGGGTGATGAATCAGATCAATTTCTTCGATTTTGATAAGGATCAGGGCATTTTCTGGCAGCGCAATGAGCGCGAGCGCCTGTATGGTAGTGATGGGCGTATCACTTTCGAATTTAGCGATCTCATCAATCTGAGATTAGTCGATACTTTGGTGAGTGAGACGCTTTTTGCCTTTGAGTATGTGAACTATTGCGATGGTTTGCTGTGGTGGGAGACTACCACAAGAAATGTGGACCAAAAGGTAGTACAGCTCAGTCGGGTCGAATATGGCTATGAAGAAATCGCAACTTGTGAAGAAGCTGCGATTGGCCTGACCATCGCACCGAACCCAGTGAGTGAGCAGCTCAGTTTTTACAGCCAAGATCTTATCGAAGCAAATACCCAAATCAACATCTACGACCTGCAGCAAAAACTCGTACTGAGTGAGATCGTTCCCTTTCGCTGCTCTCACTATATCGTAGAAGTAGCCCGTCTCAATGCCGGAATTTATTTTTTGGATGTGCGTTCTGCGAACAGCAGTAGCTATACAAAATTTATCAAAACGGATTGATCAAATAATTTGCGAAATTGGGGCTTATGAACCTTTTTGAGCCGACGAGTCCCAGCTCTAGCCACCTCCCTCCTTTGGCCGAACGTGTGCGGCCACAGACGCTCACGGAAGTTATCGGACAAAAGCATCTTTTGGAAGCAGGTTCTTCCTTTATGAGAGCCATTGAAAACAAGCGGATTCCTTCGATGATCTTTTGGGGGCCTCCAGGGATTGGCAAGACGACGCTGGCACAAATAATTGCTCGTTCCGCGCAGCGGCCCTTCCGGCAACTGAGCGCGGTAGGATCAGGGGTCAAAGATGTACGGGCCGTTTTGAAATTTGCGGAGGGCCGTCCCGGAACGATCCTCTTTATTGATGAGATTCATCGCTTCAATAAAGCCCAGCAGGATTCCTTGCTCGGGGCGGTAGAAAAAGGCCGTATCACCCTCATTGGTGCTACGACTGAAAATCCCTCTTTCGAAGTCAATGCGGCTCTACTTTCTCGCTCTCAAGTCTACGTACTCAACGCCTTGACCGAAGAAGAAGTCCGTGAACTACTCACCTATGCCATCGAAAAGGACGAAATCCTCTCTGAGCTCAATATCGCACTCAAGGAGATCGGCGCTATTTTTCGGATTGCCGGAGGTGATGCCCGCAAGAGTCTGACACTGCTTGAAATCTTTGTCAATGTACATGACAATGAAGATCCAATCGTCTTGACCGACGAAGCTCTGATGGCAGCGGCCCAAGAAAATGTCGCCCTTTATGACAAAGGCGGGGAGATGCATTATGATGTGATCTCGGCCTTTATCAAATCCATCAGGGGGGGAGACCCGAACGCAGCTGTATATTATTTGGCACGCATGCTGGACGGGGGAGAGGATATCAAATTTATTGCTCGGCGACTGATCATATTAGCTTCAGAAGACATCGGCAATGCCAATCCGAATGCCTTGCTCCTCGCAAATGCGGCCTTCCAAAGTGTCAATGTTATTGGTATGCCAGAAGCAAGGATTATTTTATCCCAAATCACGACTTATCTCGCTACTTCTGAAAAAAGTAATGCGGCCTATACTGCTATCAATGATGCGATGCGTTTTGTGAAACAAAACCCCGCCTACCCCATCCCTTTGCATCTGCGAAACGCCCCTACCAAAATGATGAAAAACATGAATTATGGGAAGGGCTATAAATACTCTCATGATCATCAAGACGAAAAAAATCATCAGGAATTTTTGCCTGATGAAATTGCAGGTCAGCAGTTTTATCACCCAAAAGAAATTGGCTCAGAGAAGAAAATCCGTCGCTTTCTGAAGGAAAACTGGGATGGAAAATATCAGTAAATTACGGTCTTAAAAGAACCCTAGCATATGAAACGAATTCTACTATTACTATGTCTTTTTTGTGCGACGGCTAGCTTAGGTTTAGCCCAGTCCAACCAATATCTCCACTTTGATCGCAATGATGATTATGTGCGCTTAGATGGAGCTTCCCAATATATCGCCAACAGCACCACGATTTCGATGGCGGGTTGGTTTTATACTGATCAACTGGCTTATGGACAGGGGATGATTGGTTTTAGAGGGAGCAGCAATGGTTTTTACCTCATCCAATTGGCCGATGGTACGCTAGAATGTCGCCTCCAAACCAGTACGGGTCTCCACGAATATGTGGGGCCGGCTTTTACCATTTTGCCGGGAGTGTGGCAGCATGTCGCTTGGGTGTATGATGGTAGTGCGGTCAGTCTCTATATCGATGGAACCTTGCGTGGGAGCTCGCCTGCATCTGGTACTATTTCGGATACAAATATCCCCTTTACGATTGGGCGAAGCATCTTGGCCAACCTAAACTTCTACTTCGGCGGTCGCGCGGATGAGGTCTCTGTTTGGGACAAAGCCTTGACGCAGGCTGATATACAGGATATGATTTCCAACGAGTTGACAGGTAGCGAAGCCAATCTGCAGCTTTACTATAAAATGAACCAAGGCGCTCCAGGTGGGGATAATACCTCTATCACTAAGCTCATTTCAGAAGTAGATGGTGGCAATAGAGATGCGGATTTGATTGGTTTTGCCATGACCGGTAGCACCTCTAACTTCGCGGGGATGCTGCAAACGGGTTTCCAGGCGATCTCTTTTGATGAAATACCCAATAAACTGATTACAGATGCGCCATTTGATTTGACCGCAGCGGCTAGCTCCAATCTACCGGTCACTTTTACCGTCGAGTCAGGTCCAGCGACAGTTAGTGGCAGCACCGTAACCCTCAATGGTATGGCTGGGGATGTGGTGATCAAAGCGAGTCAGCCAGGAGATGGCACCTTTAGCCCCGCGGCAGATGTATTTAAGTCTTTCACCGTGGTAGATCCTCAAGTTACCGTTCCTTTGGTAGAGCTTCGTAATCCACTGGAAGGGGACGTAAACGTGCCTTTTTTGAAGCAAATTCATTTGGCAGCGATTGCGACAACCGACTTCGCTGAACTCTTATCTGTAACTGGCGTCGAGTTTGAAATTGACGGTGAGACCGTGCCGGCTAAGCATTGGGGCAATGGTTTTTATACGGCTTATTGGCTGCCACCTGCGCACGGGACTTATACTTTAACGGCTAAGGCGAGTAATAACTTTGGGGCGATTGGCACTTCCCAAGCAACGATCAATGTGATTGCTGCCGCCCCCAGTGTGATGGATACGGCTTTTTCGGGGGTTTGGATCAACAGCACAGTGATCGCAGAAGAAGTGGAAGCCGAGTTACCTTCCTTCCTTGGCTCATATGATCAGATCACGGCGACCTTAGATGTTAGCTGTCCTCCTGGTGGTTGTGGTCCTTGGGACCGCGTAGCCAAAGTTGAGCTTCAAACACATGAAGGCAATTGGGTGGAGATCATTCGTTATATCACCCCTTACGGAGTGCCTTGTTCTCATACGATAGACGTAACCGATTTCATGTCTGCTTTGCAGGGCAAGATTCGTTTTCGCATGAGTTGCGAGACTTTTGACAATGGTTTTGAATACGAGCTACGTTTAGATTATCGCCCGGGGGTACCGACCTATACTTATAGCAAAATTGATCCGGTATGGCATCAAGATTTTGACTTTGGTAATCCGGGCAATCTGCAGCCAGTCGATGATAGAATGGTGAAATTCTTCCCTAATAGTCAAGAGGCCAAGTTTAAGCTTATTAGTAGTGGGCACGGCTGGGGAGATAATAATACCAGTAATGCCGCAGAATTTTTCAATACTACGCACCACATTTGGGTAGATGGGGTAGAGACCTTTGCGCAAAACAATTGGTTGACCTGTAATCCTAATCCAGATGGATGTTCACCGCAAAACGGCACTTGGTTCTTTGACCGAGCTGGTTTCTGTCCAGGGGCGATTTCGCCTTGGTTTGATTTTGATATGACACCCTATATCGCCAATGGCACCGCTTCTCTGGGCTATAAATTTGATGAGAACTATGTGGACCTTTGCCATGTCAATAACCCTAATTGCGTGAGTGGACAGACTTGTCCCGATTGTAATGATGGTTTTAATCCGCATTTGATCGTGGCTTCTAGCATCATCAACTTTGGGGATAGTCCATTGGATACGGCGGCGATCACTTCAGTGGAAGAATCACTGACCGATCTCGGTCTGAGTCTCTATCCCAACCCGAGTTCTGGTCAGGTAGAGGTAATGATTAGCGGTTTGGATGGGCGTTCTGCGCAGCAGGTCCGCATCGTAGTGTTAGATGCCCTCGGCAAACGCTTAGCTGTATTTACCGGACTAGAGTTTGTTGATCAGCGCTATAGCATGGATCTAAGCCACTTGCCTAATGGTCGCTATATGGTCAACGTTGCGTTGCCCGAAGGACAACAAACAAAAATACTAGAAATCAGGAGATAAAACTTCCTGCATAAATTTAGGGACACAAAGACACGGAGTGATTAGATACTCTGTGTCTTTGTGCATTTAGGGCTCTCGCTTTAAGAAAACCTTTCTCATTTTTCTACACTTTTCAGAAAAATCTTTCATCATAATGCTCCACTGCTGTCCTATGGCATAGACAAGGTGCCTCACTCATTTCCTCGCCTTTTCGCACAAATTGTAGGATTTCTTACCTTTCTGAATTCGCATATTTCATATAAATGGATTGTTGTTTATGCACTTATATGGCTAGTTCGAGCATTATTTCCTACCAAAAGGGCGCAAATTATTACAAGCGGAGTTTTTTGGCAGCGTGAAATTTTCACGGTCTTTGTAAGGTCTTACATGTCTGCGGTAACAACCGTAGCGGGGTATTAAAATCCAATAGCGAACACCTTAACGCTTTATTCTAACGTAGAATGCTACACGAATGCGCACGTTTCCGACGTGAAATCGTAAGCTGTTGGGTCCTGATTTTCGCCTTCTTTGCTAACCAAACTTCTGCCCAAGTAACGGCAGACTTTAACTCTACGACCCAAGCGGGTTGTAGCCCGTTGACGGTCCAGTTTTTTAGTAATGCTACTGGCCCTGTCAACTCATACTTCTGGGATTTTGGCAATGGTAACACTTCTACCTTGACCAATCCTGGGGTTATATATGTCAATCCCGGTACTTATACCGTGAGTCTGACTGTCTCTGATGGTTTCAATACTGATACGGAGACTAAGACTGCCTATATCACCGTCTTTGCTGACCCTGTGGTCAACTTGAGTGCTACGCCCATTGGAGGCTGTGCGCCCCTCACGGTGAATTTTGCCGACCTTAGTACGCCTGGCGATGGCCCCATCAATGCATGGAGCTGGGACTTTGGCGACGGTAACCTCTCTTCGCAACAAAACCCAACCCATACGTATGCTAGTGCTGGCTCTTATGATCTAACACTAGTCGTGACTGATGCAAATGGCTGTTCTTCTACTTTATCATTAGCTGATCACGTAGTCGCGAGTGATCCCCCTAGCCTCAGTATTACGGCAACTGCTACAAATCCTTGTCAACTGCCGTATGCTTATTCTTTTAACTCTGTTGTAAGTCCTGCTGGTAGCTACAATTACACTTGGGATTTTGGCGATGGTGCTTTTTCGGCCCAAACCAATCCTACGCATATTTACGCTAATGCAGGCAACTACCCTGTTATGCTCATACTGAGTGATCCGAATGGGTGCGCGGATACGCTCAGTCAGACCCTTGCGGTCCAACTGCAAACACCTGTAGCCAATTTTTCATTGGCAGACACCCTGGTCTGTGTTGGGCAGACCCTAAATTTCATTAACCTGTCCGTAGGCGCTCAAAATTATGTGTGGGATCTGGGAGACGGTACTACTTTCACCGGCCCCAATCCCACGCACGCCTACACCACTCCCGGTACTTACACTGTCAGTCTAGTGGCACTAAGTGGGGCGGGTTGTACGGACACTTTGGTGCGGACAGCTTATGTGGAGGTTCAGCCTTCGCCGAACGCTGCCTTTACCAGTAGTGATCCTACTGATTGTCAAGCACCATTGATAGTCAATTTTATAGATGCTTCCTCGGCTGATGCGATCAGTTGGGCGTGGGACTTTGGCGATGGCAATACCGCTACGGCTCCTAGTCCATCACATGTTTACAACAACCTTGGCATTTACGATGTGAGTCTGGCGGTTACCAATGGTTTTGGCTGCTCAGATACTTTGGTTCAGCCAAACTACGTGCAAATTGTAGCTCCCATTGCGGACTTTGTCCCCGATACGATTGCAGGATGTTTGCCGCTAAATGTTGATTTTCTTGATCTAAGCACGACGCTTTTTGATAGCATCAATGCCTACATCTGGGACTTTGGAGATGGGGGAAGCTCTTTTTTACAGAACCCCACCCATACTTATACCAATGCGGGGCAGTATGATGTCAATCTCATCGTTCAGACGGTAGGAGGCTGTAGAGACACGGCTTTATTTTCCTTTATCCAAGCAGGCCAAAAGCCAGTAGTAAACTTTACACGAAGTCCTGCGGCGGTCTGTGCAGAGGACATTGTTTCTTTTCAAGATCTGAGCAGCATTGGCAACGAATTTATCTGGTTCTTTGGTGATGGCACGATGGGTATGGGCCCTAATCCAGTCCACTCTTATGTCGATACCGGCTTTTTTGATGTAACGCTGATCGTAGGGCACTTTGGCTGCTATGATACGCTAATCTGGACTGATTGTGTTGAGGTACTCAGCCCACTTGCCGATTTTGCCATGACCCCCAATACGGGCTGTACAGTGCCTTTGACCGTCAATTTTATTGATCAATCCGTAGAGCCACAACGCTGGGTCTGGGATTTTGGCGACGGCACTACTGATAGTGTACAAAATCCAGTTCACACTTATACAGGATTAGGAAGCTATACCATTACCCTGACAGTCATCAATGACTCTACAGGCTGTACGGATCAATACTCACAAACGCTGGATATCTTTCCGCCTACGGCAAACTTTACCGCTAGTAGCAATACGGGCTGCGTAGGCTTGCCTGTCAACTTTACCAATAATTCTACTTTCGCCAACACCTACTTCTGGGATTTTGGCGATGGCAATACCTCGACCGCTGCTAACCCTACTCATACTTATACGACCCCTGGACTATTTGACGTAACGCTCATCGTCAATAACAACAACGGTTGTGCGGACACCCTGATTATGCCCGCGCTAATGGATATCTTCGGGCCGCAGGCGCAATTTAGCGTCGATGTCAGTACGGGATGCGCTCCTCTTGGGGTCAATTTTACTGATCTTTCGACCACCTTCCCTGCGGGAACCTTTATCACTGGCTGGTCTTGGGATTTTGGTGATGGCGGCACTTCCTTCTCCCAAAACCCTAGTTATACTTACAATCAAATCGGTAGCTATGATGTCTCGCTAGTAGTGGCGGACAATCAAGGCTGCGTCGATACGCTAACGCTTGCCAATTACCTTAACCCTACCTTCCCGACCGCTGATTTTATTACGACTGATACGATCAGCTGCCCAGGAGCGCTTACTTCTTTTACTAACCTGTCTACAGGCGTTGGCAACTCTTATCTGTGGGATTTTGGGGACGGGACTACCTCCTCTGCTGTCAATCCCGTACATGCTTACCCACCCAACGGCACCTATACTGTCAGTCTAACTGTAACCGATGTTAACGGCTGTGTCAGTAATACCATCAAACAAAACTTGGTAAGTATTGGGTTGCCAGCGGCAAATTTCTTTGCCAATCCTACGCAGCAAGCTTGCCCACCCTTGACCGTCAATTTTACTGACCTCTCCAGTCCAACTGTTACTAGCTGGTTCTGGGACTTTGGTGATGGCAGTACCTCCACTTTAGCTAACCCTAGCAAAATCTATAATATCCCCGGCGACTTTGATGTAACACTTGTCGTTACTACAGACCAAGGATGTAGCGATACGATTACCATGCCCGATCTGATTAATCTATCAGGCCCAAGCGGCAGCTTTTCGATGAGTCCTATCACGGGTTGTAGCCCGCTAGATGTGACCTTTACTGCAAGTACCGATAGCGCGATTAGTTGGACTTGGGATTTTGGCGACGGTGCTTTAGGCTTTGGGCAAACTACGACTCATACTTACACGCAGGATACAGTAGCTTTTCCGCTACTCCTCATCCAAGATACCGCAGGTTGTGTGGTGGCCATACCCAGTCCTGACAGTGTAGTCAGCTTAGGTGGCCCCAATCCTGCTTTCTTAAGCAGCCAAGATACCCTCTGTCTCGGCGATCCGGTCCAGTTTAGTAATGCCTCAACGAGTGCCATTCCTATTGTCAGCTACGAATGGAAGTTTGGCGACGGCAGCATTGCCGCCGCTACGGATCCATTGCATGTATATAGCACCCCCGGACTGTATGTGCCGACACTGATTGCGACCGATGCCAATGGTTGTGTCGATAGTATCAGTGCGGCCGCACCGGTCCTTGTGACTAATCCGCCGCAAGCGATCTTTACTCCTTCAGCCTCGGATGGTTGTCTGCCTTTGCAGGTGCTCTTTGCCAATACCTCAGTGGCTGCTACCAATTTGAGCTATTTTTGGGATTTTGGAGATGGAGGCATTTCGACTCAGCAGTTTCCTTTCCATTCCTTCAATATTGCAGGTAGTTTTACTGTAAAATTAATCGTAACCGATGCTGCGGGCTGTCAAGACAGTGCCTTCACTACCATTACAGTAAGAGATCTTCCCACTGTGGATTTCACGGCTGCCCCAACCGTAGGTTGTGCACCGAGAGATGTACAATTTGTCAGTCTAGCAGGAGGCACTAGTGCCTTGGCTAGCTGGTTTTGGGACTTTGGTGATGGGGCCACTTCGACGCAAACCAACCCTATCCATACCTACACCAATGATGGCACCTATGATGTTAGCCTCACCGTGGTGGACATCCATGGCTGTAGCGCGACCATGACACAGGCAGACCTAGTGAATTTAGTGCGTCCTGCGGCTAATTTTAGCTCAAATGCCAGCCCTGACTGCCCAACGCAAACGGTAGACTTTAGCCCTAATGTGGTCAGTAACTTCCCGATAGCCAATTGGATATGGTCATTTGGTGATGGGGACAGCGCCACGATCCAAAATCCCACCCATGTTTATGATAGCGTGGGGATTTATGATGTATCCTTGATAGTGGAGGATGTGTTCGGCTGTGCCGACACCCTAGTATCCCCCCAACATGTAACCGTATACCAACCGCCGATAGCGGCCTTCCAGGCACTGGACTCTATTTGTATGCCGGCCAATCTCAGTGTCCTCAACCAATCGTTGAGCGGAGCTAGTCCCATCGTGAGCTACCAATACGACTTTGGCAATGGTAATACCGCGAACACCGCCAACGCGACTACCCTCTATCCTGGCCCGGGAACTTATCCTGTCAGCCTAGTCGTAATTGACGCATTTGGCTGTACAGACACCGTCCAAGAAACGGTTGAAGTTTTCCCTGCGGTAACGGCCAACTTTAATGTCCTCAATGGCATTGGTTGTAGCAGTACGCCCGTCAGTTTTGTAGATCAAAGCAATGGCGTCAATCCACCTATCGCGTGGAACTGGGATTTTGGCGATGGCAACAGCTCTAACCTGCAATTTCCCACCCACAGCTATAACAATAATGGCACCTTTACGGTAACGCTTACCGTAACCGATATCAACGGCTGCCAAGATACCATCAGTCAACCAAGCGCAGTCAACCTTAATGGTCCGCAAGCGAACTTTAGTCTCTCTACTATCAATAGTTGCCCGGGGGCTCAAGTGGACTTTTTTGATGCCTCTACGGGAGATACGACCATCACAAATTGGGCATGGGACTTTGGCGATGGCACGACTGCTATTGGCGCCAACCCTAATCACTTTTACAGCACGCCAGGCACCTACAATATTAGCCTCACCATTACTGATGCCGTAGGCTGCGAAGATACCGAAGTACAAAGTGCGGCTATTACCATTCTGCCTGCGCCGAACGCTCAAATTCATCTTTCAGATACGATTGGCTGCTTGCCTTTTGTGGTTTCTTTTGCTGATAGTTCGACCAGCGGCCTCAACATCACCGCTTGGGATTGGGACTTTGGCAATGGTAACACCTCTATTTTCCCGACCAGCACTCAGGCTTACAATACCGCAGGCATTTATCCGATCAGTCTGACCGTAACGGATGCTCAAGGTTGTGTGGACAGTGCCACTTATACCCTAGTAGTCAATGATGGCCCAAGCGTAGAATTTGCCGCCAGCGATACCAGCGGTTGTGCGAGTAAGACAGTTTCTTTTGTCGATCTGAGCACCGGCAGCGCGAGCATCGCGAGTTGGGCTTGGGACTTTGGCGATGGTAACAGCTCTACACAGCAAAGCCCTATCCATACCTATCTCAACAATGGTAATTATGACGTTCAGCTAGTGGTAATTGACAACAATGGTTGTACCGATAGCTTGACCAAATTCCAGCATATCAATCTCACTGCTCCTTTGGCTGACTTTGGGATCAATAGCGCAGCG
>JBCCQN010000047.1:0-43087 GCA_039024315.1 Bacteroidota bacterium | reverse complement strand
TTCAATCGACTGCAAAAGCAAAGGGCTGAACTGCAGTTGCAACAGAAAATCCTCAATTCCGAACGAGAGTACAAAGCTCAAATTAGATTGCAGCAAATCGCTCGTTTAGAGCAGGAAAAGGAGCTTTTGGCCCGCCAAAGAATGTTTATTGGCATTGGATTGGGCCTAACTGCCCTGCTCTTGGGGCTCGTCTTTTGGTTGCTGAGTCAAGCTCAAAAACGCAACAAAATGCTCTCGGCTGAAAAGCAAAAAGTAGAAACCCAAAGCCATAAACTGCGAGAAATCGAGCAGAGTAAAAACCACTTTTTTATCAACATTGCCCATGAATTGAGAACCCCCCTTACTTTGATCAAAGGGCCGATAAAGCACTTGTTAAAACAAAAAAATCTCAGCCAAGGTACCGAGAAGTTATTGCAAATAATCGATTCCCAAAGCGAGAATATGCATGAGCAGCTAGACCAGATTTTGTATCTCGATCATCCCAAAAAGGAAGAAACCAATTATCATTTTCAACGATTTCAGATAGGGGAACTGATGGATTCTTTGCTGCCTTCCTTTTATGCTATGGCAGAGATGCAAGGGATCGATTTTAGCTTGGAGTCGGATGATTTTTCGGCCTTTAGCCTTGATGTCGAAAAGGCTAAGCTGCAAACCATTCTCAAAAATTTGTTATCCAACGCCTTCAAGTTTACCGCCAAAGGAGGAGAAGTTGTACTGCGATTACGAAAAAAGGCTGATACCTTGGTAATCAGCGTCATAGACAATGGACGCGGGATTCCTACTCAGTCTTTGCCTTATATTTTTGAACGCTTTTATCAGGTGCCCACAGAGTATCAAGAAGGGGGGAGTGGGATTGGCCTAGCCATCTGTAAGCGTTATGTGGATTCGCTGCGCGGAACGATCAATGTCAAAAGCAAAGCTGGGGCTGGAAGCCAATTTATGGTCGAAATTCCTGTTGATTGGTTTGGTCATAGTGGCGCATTTATCGCATCCGAATCTGTAGCCTCTTCCCCCCAGATACCCCCTGACCGCTCCAAGGCTGAAACCGAAAACTTGCCATTGATCTTAGTCGTGGAAGATCAACTCGCGATGGGAGAATTTTTGCGGATTATATTAGAAAAAGAGTATCAAGTCCAGCTCAGTCCTAATGGCAAGGAAGCCCTCAGCTTTTTGGAAAAAGGGCTACTCCCTCAATTAATCATTACCGATTTCATGATGCCAGAGATGGATGGTAAAGCCTTGGTACAGGCCTTGCGCAAACATCAAATCTGGCGTTCGATACCCGTTATCGTCCTCACTGCGCGCAATGAGCTCAGCGAAAAGCTCTCATTTTTACGCATTGGAGTCGACGACTATTTGGGTAAACCGTTCCTCGAAGAGGAGCTCCTGGCCCGCATCGATAATCTGATTGATAATTATCACCAACGTGCCTCTTTTCAGCAACTAGCGCTTACTCCTGCCGAATCTGCTGTCGCCAACTCTGAAGAAGACGACTATGACACGCGCTGGGTCGAAAAGCTGGTCAAAGTATTGCAACCGATGATCTCAGACGTTGATCTTACTTTGGATCAAGTAGCAGACAAGATGGCCGTGAGTGTTACGCATCTCCACCGTAAGGTCAAGGCAATCACGGGCATGACGGCGATGCAATTTATTCAAGACCAACGCTTTGAGGAAGCAAAGCGCCAATTAGAAAACAACCGCAATATCTCCATTAAGGCGGTCTCTTATTCGGTTGGCTTTAAGTCAGAAAAAAACTTCTCCCGCAATTTTCGAAAGCGCTATGGCGTCTTGCCCTCGGTCTATCGGATGTCATGATTTCGTATTGAGACGAAAATAGAGGGGATAAAGCTGCTGCGCAGAACGCTAATCTCTATAGTTCCTTCGGTAAACTCAGGATGACTAATTGGTGGATTTTGCTTTTAGCGCCAATCATCTAGTTGTCCTGCTGAGCTTGCCGAAGCATTTTTTGTCTCTCCATGCTGCGCAGAACGCTTATCTCGAGCCATAAAAGTCCCCTCGCTTATGGCCAGCGAGTACCGACCTAAACGAGGGGCTAAATTAACAGACTATCTTATTTGATCATGATTCTCTCTGTGTGCTGCCAGCTTTCACCTTCGATGTGAAGAAGGTATAAACCGCTCGCTAATCCTTTGAGGGCTAGACGTTTTTGATTAGTCGCTGCTGCTAACTCAAAGTGATCTTCCATGATCACGCGACCATCTACAGTCAGGAGATGGAGGCTAATCGTCTCCGCTTGGACCAGATCAATCGATAAATTGATGCCTTTGCGATGATCCGCAGGATTGGGATAAACGTTGATATTGTAGGTTTCTGCTACCGATATAGGAGCTTGGCGCGCGGAGGCTCCTCCCTCCCAAGGCGACAAATAGGTGCCGGGCAGAGGACGTTCTAAAGTACCATCTGGGAGTGTCCACCCCACCGCTAGATTGTCGCCACCGGCCCGCTCTTTTACAATTGCTTCTATATAATAGCGTTGGCCTGCATTAAGAGCGTAGGTAGCAGATTGCTGTTCTGGATACTTTGTCCAAAGTCGTGAGCTGGTCCAACCCGGCACATAGGCGATGCGAGCAGCATTAACCGGATTATCATCGGTGCTTAACCAAAGTTCGCCTTTATCATCACTTGCAATCCAGAAGCTATAGTCGCCACTGACTGGTGGACAGATATAGCCTCTTACCCTCGCGCCATAATACTCAGCTGCATTGACGGGGATTTCAAATAGGTTGAGCAAACTCGTACTACTTGCTGTAGTATTGATCGGTACAGCGCTTACCTCTAGACTATTGCCAATATTGTCCCAACGCTCCATCAAGATATTGCCGCTTACGCTACAGGTATTCGGAGGACTGCCAGCTACAAAGCAACCCATGACTTCTACTTCGGCTAAGGTCAGATAGCCAGATCCTGCCAATTGAACCCTTAGATATTGCCCGCGATCATTGACGGGAATTAGATCGTTTTGGCCTACAGTACCCGGATAATGGATAGCCGTGACTCCGCTTTGATTGAGGGTTTGATTGAAATCCGTTGAAGTAAATGGCTGCTCGGAAACAAATACATAGAAATTATGCAAACGCCCCGCGCAGCAATCGGTCCGGTTCCACAACTGGATCGCTTCAATCTCCGCATTGGCGCCTAGATCGAGTTCCCACCAAGCATTGGTGTTGTAGCGCGTGTGGGTAATCGAATTGCCAACTGAGCGGCCATCAGTGTTTTGGTCGATTGCATTGGCGGCCTCAAAATTCAATCGGCTGGGATAAAGCGTTGATTGAGTAGCTGTCCCATTGGGGGCAAGGTTGGTGGTATTGCAGACCGTAGGAGGAGCTTGACATGCCATCACTTCAACTTCCGCTAAGGTGAGATAACCACTGCCTCCTAACTGGATGCGTAAATAGCGCCCCTGAGCATTGAGGGACAGATCCGTTTCTCGTCCAGCCACGCCCGGAAAATGTAGGCTGCTGACATTATTGTCATTGAGGGTATTGTTGAGGTCGGTAGAGTTAAAGGGCTGGTCAGAAACGAAGACATAAAAATTATTCAAGCGACCAGAACAACAATCCGTTCGGTTCCAAATTTTGATGTCTTCAAGATCATAGCTGGTCCCAAGATCGACTTCCCACCAAGGGTTTTGATCATATTTGGTATGATTCATCGAGTTGCCTGCATCATCGCCATTGTTGTTGCCATCCACCACATTGCTGGGTACAAAACTGTAGCCACTAAGGTAGGTGGAGGATTGATCAGTCGCTTTACCTAGGGCGACATTAGTAGCATTACAAATAGGAGGGGGGGGAGTACAGCCTAGAATTTCCGCTTCGGCAAGGGAGAGGTATCCACTCCCCGCTAACTGCACTCTCAGGTAACGCCCTGCACGGTGAATGTCCCAATAGCCTTCACGCCCGACAGAGCCTTGATGGTGGATAGCCATCACCCCTGCTTGATTGATCGTGCTGCTTAGGTCCTGCGAGACAAAAGGCTGCTCCGATACCAAAATGTAAAAATTGGCTAAGCGTTCTGCGCAGCAGTCTGTACGATTGAAAAGCTTGATGCCAGAAAGTGCATAAGTATCACCTAAATCAATCTCCCACCATGCGTTGGTATCATAGAGGGTATGGGTGATTGAGTTGCTTCCAGCTGCGCCATTAGTGGAGCCATCAATGGCGTTTTCGGCTTCAAAGCTTCGTGAACTAGGATAGGTAGAGGATTGGGTAACCGTTTTGCCAGGAGCGAGATTGACAGGAGTGCAGGAACTATTTTGACTAGAGAGGCTCATGATCCATTCGGCGATCAGATCAGCACCCGCTTGGTCGATGACTGACTTGGCGATGGGGGGCATCATGATAGTTGGATCGGTAGAGTGAAGGCGTTGAAACAAGACCGAAGC
Organism: Bacteroidota bacterium; assembly: GCA_039024315.1. Classification (GTDB taxonomy): domain Bacteria; phylum Bacteroidota; class Bacteroidia; order J057; family J057; genus JBCAWW01. The sequence goes on along the minus strand of JBCCQN010000047.1, from coordinate 38,679 downwards.
AGCTGTGTCCCCTGCTTTGATCACCCATTCTTCAGGAAGGCCAATGCTTTCGTTGAGATCTTGAGTAAAAAAGGCAGAGTAAGCAGTTGGAGTACTCAAGCGAGCGTCAAACACAGCGCGATTGCCAGTAGAAGGACGGTGGCAATACCCACAGTTTAAGTCTAAATAGGATTTGGCTCGTAGCTCTAGACTCGCATTAGGATCGTCCTTAGCCGCGGCAGTGAGAAAAGAACTTGTCTCTGTATCGAAGATGCTTTGGTCCAAGATGCCCAAATGACTAAGGGTTACCAATTGGTTGGCGAGACTACCACCAGCATAATCAAAGTCTTTGTTGAGAAAGCGAGTTCGGGGCCCAAGCGTACCACCAAGGGCATCACTATGACAGGTGAGGCATTCGGAGCGGCTCGGAAAATGCCAAGTTTGACTGCGCGTTCCACCGGAGGTGGTAATGCTAAAAGTCTCATCAATACTGGTGTCTATGAGATCTGCATCACTGCCATCGGCGCGCCATTTGTAGGTCAAAAAATAAAATTTACCATCAGAGCCTTTGATAGAAAAGCGTGTCTCTAGACGCTGCGTGAGATTGGGATTGTTGTCATCAATAGGTAGTTCGAAGTGTTTGATCAAAACAGTGCCAATAGGGAATTCCCATTCTCCGGTTTCTGAAAATTTGATTTGTTCGGCTGGAGTATCGTGGGTACCGTCATTGGGAATGGCCATCCAGCGCTTTTTCTGGGCGTTTTCAGACCAAAATGATTCAACTAATTCATAAGGCACCAAACCCGACGCAGGACTCAAGCTCGTAAGATCGCTAAAGGCGCCCGTGGTGGAGAGGGTGGGGGGCAGACTTACTTGGGTACCCGGCGCATCTATGGTGTAGAGGTTAACGCCATCCCCTTGCTTGAGGAGAAAAATTTCCCCATCGTGATCTTGGCCAAATGAGATAATATTGCCTGGCAAAAAAGTAGCGAGAAAATCATATTCGCCGCTATTAGGATTGACCGACCAAAGCTCTTCCCCTGAGCCCCAATCGCCACAAATATATCTACCTGTAAGGGCTGGAACTCTGCTGCCGCGATATACATAGCCGCCGATCAAGGAGTTGGCCTCACTCCTAGGAAAAGCCACTAAGGGAGACTCATGGGCCATATTGTTGTATAACTGGTTGATGCAGACATTTTTGATCACGTTTCCTTCATAGATCGGCCAGCCATAATTTTTACCTATTGTGACCACATTGATTTCTTCATGTGTACCTGCACCTACCTCTCCGATATACATTTTACCATCGTGGGGGTCCATGGTAAGGCGGTGTGGATTGCGATGACCGATGGTATAGTATTCTTCAAAAACATTGGGTGTGCCATTGAAGGGATTGCTGTTAGGGATCCAATATTCGACACCACTGATTTCGTCGGGAGAGCGGACATCCTTGGGCATCAGATAAGTAGGGGCATGACTACGACTGGGATCCTTATCTACGTCAATGCGGAGTAGGCCACCATCGAGATTATTGTCTAAGGTTTGGGCGGTACTATGTTGAGCCTGATCACCCGTAGTGAGGTAAAGAAAACCATCTTGACCAAAGACCATTCCGCCACCTCGGTGGGTGGAGTTGTACATGCGGACTTTGATCATGATAGTCTCTGAGTTGGGGATCACATTGAGTGTACCCTCGCTGACCTCAAAGCGCGACAAAATGACATAATTGCCGTTCCAAATGGCGTCTTCAGGACAGCGCTGGGGAAGGGGAGTGGTGGGCTCATTACCGCCTAAGCTATCCTTGGAGGTATAGTAAGTATAAAAGTAGTTTCTTCCTGGGGCACCAGCAACGCCAAAGTCGGGATGGAAAACCATACCGAGAAAACCCCCATCCCAAACCACGCCTACTTGGGCGGATAAATCAAGCATCAAACTTTTGTTGGGATTTGGCTGATTCTGGTCAAACCAAAAGATTTTACCATCTCTCTGACCTATAAATATGGAATCTCGATGTGGGTCCATGGTCCAGGTTAAGGGACTATCAAAGCTCAGATTGCTAAAGGCGGGTACGATCTCAATATTGTCCGAAGGGGGAATCGGCGGAAACACATTGTTGAGATAAGGGCCAACTGCTTCGGGGCTAGTGAGGCCAGGAGGAGGGAGGAGCAAAGGGAGCGCGGCAGTGATAATGATGAATAGAGGCAGAAGAAGCCACCCAGCTCTCTTGTTCATAAGAGAAGAATTAGATACTCACGCACGACTACGTACAAAGTAGTAAGTATCCCGAAAGCTTTCGGGAGTAGACAGTACAGAGAAAAGCGGTTTTACTGAACCCTAAAGTCCCGTTTTCCCAGGTCTTAATACTGAATACTGTTGTCTAGGTACTTAAATACATTAGTGCGGTAAGTGAATGAAAAACAAAAAAGGGTTCGGTTAAACTAAGTTGGACAAGTCGTGGGTCAGAGAAAAAGCTTACATGATATAATATTACTAGTCGGAATATGAATAAATCCAATATAGAGATAATTACGGCATTTTGAAATAAAGCTAAGGGGTTTAATCCTAACACAATGGGGGGATGACTCTACCAGAATATCTCATTCAGTTTGGGTTGAGGCGATTTGGGTGGTGATTGCGCCAGTCTTGGGCAAATTAGATAGAATCATGCTCCCTGTTTGTTGGTTTGATGCCACTTGGAGGGCGTGATTGTTTGCTGTAAAATCTCAATCTTTGCCTCATGGAAGTTTTACAGATTTTTGGGCCCTGTAAAATTTTTGCTGAGGATTGATTTCCTCTTCTTTTTGTGAATGCTGTAATCTTAGGTTAGAATACCGTTTGTCGGTACACATGTATTCGAAAAGACTCATCTTACTTTTTTCCTGGTAAAAGGTAAATGATCCGTTCACAGGGGTAAGCGATTCGTTGCTTGCCCCTCATTTTTTGAGGTTCATACCTTTGCGAGCGAAGAATAAAGGCTCCGTTGAAAGTTTGGTGCTTTTATGCTCCACCTACCCTTATTGCAAACAAGCGTTCGGCGCAGCCGGAAAGGAAAAGTTTCTCTACCCCATAAGCTAGCGAGGGATGTGTTCATATAAGGCTAAGAACGAGGGGAGGAAGATAAGACATAATTTGTGGCTGCTATAAGAAGGGGAAGACCGCTTTATCAGCCTAGAAAGAGAAACCTTTTTTTGCCATCACTGGGCGGATCGTTTGATCCGTCCATTTTTTTTGTATTTAAAGCAAGGATTTTGAAATATTGATTGGCCAAAACTGACTCTCCATTGCAAAACGCTAAACTCATCCAAATGCTCCGCTCTCTCCGCAAAACGGAGCAAAATCGCTTTGTACGTTATTTGCAATCTCCCTATCACAATACAGACGCCAAATTGGTCGAACTAACGGAGATCTTACTCAAGGAGGATAGCCCGCTAGATAGGGAATATTTGGACCAGCAGCTTTTTCCTGACGAGCCATTTGAGTACAGTCGGATCAGTAACCTGCTGTCCTATATCACGAGCCATCTTGAGGACTTTTGGGTTTGGGAGCGCCTGCAAAAGGAACCAGAAGAGCGTAAGCGATACTTTTTACAGACGCTCAAGGATCGGGAGTTGTATGATTTGTTTCAAAAGGAGAGTGATCGTTTGTTGCGCCGCTTATCGCGGAACGCTTTTCCTGATGAGCAAAACTACTACCATCAGCATTGGCTAGAGTATGAGCGGGATGATTTTTTTCTCCGCGAGGGTACACGACGGGACAATCAAAGTTTGGTCAATCAGATAGAGGCCTTGGATCGCTTTTATGTGATCTCTATGCTCAAAAATATCTGCCAGTTAGTCAATCGTCAGAATATTTTACAGACCGAAGGGATTCCCTATTTGCAGCGAGCCTTCATTGAGTATATGCAGGCTCATCATACGCAATATAATGACTCCCCTATCATACAAGCTTATTTTTACGTTTTATTGTGTTTGACTGAGGAGGATGAAGCGGCCCATTACAATCAATTAAAAAGCCTTCTGAGGGGAGATAGCCACCAGTTGCCTTTGGAAGAAAGGGAGACCCTTTACCAATACGCTCGCAACTACTGCATCAAACAAGGCAATCAGGGCAAAACGCAGTACCTCAATGAGCTCTTTGATCTCTACGAGCAGATGCTTGTGTCAGAATTGATATTTACTGATGGCTATCTGGGCCATGCTGATCTAAAAAATATTGTGGCTTTGGGCGTACGCTTGGGGCGCTTTGACTGGACTGCTCAATTTTTGGAGGAGATTGAGGCGCGAGTGCAACCGGAAAAGCGAGAAAATGCAATGGCTTATAATCGGGCGCAGCTCTATTTTGCGAGGGGATCTTATCGTTCCGCCATGCGGCTCCTCACCCAAGTAGCCTTTGAAGATGTATTTTACTATCCTGGTGCCAAAACGCTATTGCTCAAAATCTACTATGAATTAGATGATATTGATGCCCTAAGTTCGGTTTTACACACCTTTGGGACCTGGCTGCAGCGTAACCGATTATTATCTCCTTACCAAAAAGAAGTTCATCTCCAACTGATACGTTTTATGCGTAAGCTACAACAGCTACGTTCTCGCCAACAGGCCAGTGGTGCCAAAGCCGTGTTGGAAGATAAGAGTAAGCTTTTGGCCCAAATCTCACATACCCAAAAAATCAGTCAAAGGGCTTGGTTGGAGGAGAAAGTGGGAGAATTATAGGAGCACCTGCCAAAATTGACACGTTTTCTGACAAGCTTTCTGTCATTCTGACAAGCTGACTGCCTAAAATGACGATGGATTCAGAATTTGGCAGAAAATGCCCCTTTGGCACATTTTTCGATCACGCTTGGGCATAAATTAGCATCAATAAAAACTCAATTTAGAGACTATTGCTATGGCAGTAAACATCAAACCTCTTGCAGATCGTGTGTTGGTAAAACCAGCTCCCGCCGAAGAAAAAACCGCTTCCGGACTTTATATCCCTGATACCGCTAAAGAAAAGCCACAGCGTGGTGAAGTAGTCGCGGTAGGTCCAGGTAAAAAAGACGAGCCCACAACTGTTAGCGTTGGGGATACCGTATTGTATGGCAAGTATTCAGGAACTGAGATCGCTCTTGATGGCGGGGATTACTTGATCATGCGTGAATCTGATATTCTCGCTATCATCTAAATCCAGCTCGCTCTTTTATTTTCATTATTTAACTAAAACGCTAGAAAAGACTAAGAAATATCATGGCAAAAAAAATCGAATTTAACGTTGATGCCCGTGATCGCCTCAAAAGAGGGGTTGACGCATTGGCCAACGCAGTAAAGGTTACCCTCGGTCCTAAAGGCCGTAATGTAGTAATCGACAAGAAATTCGGTGCTCCCAATATCACCAAGGACGGTGTTACCGTTGCTAAAGAAGTTGAGCTTGCTGACCCCATCGAAAATATGGGTGCTCAGATGGTAAAAGAAGTAGCTTCTAAAACTGCCGACGTGGCAGGTGATGGTACTACCACTGCAACCGTACTCGCGCAAGCTATGGTCCGTGAAGGACTCAAAAACGTTACTGCTGGTGCCAACCCAATGGAGCTGAAAGGCGGTATCGACGAAGCAACTAAGGTGGTTGTAGCTGAGCTTCAAAAAATGTCTAAAGCAATCGGTGATTCTAAAGAAATCGCTCAGGTTGCTACTATCTCTTCTAACAACGATACGGAAATCGGTAAATTCATTGCTGACGCAATGGAAAAAGTGGGTAAGGATGGTGTTATCACCGTTGAAGAAGCCAAAGGCCTTGAAACTTACCTAGAAGTAGTTGAAGGTATGCAGTTTGACCGCGGTTACCTCTCTCCTTACTTCGTAACCGATCCTGACAACATGGAGGTTGAAATGGAAAACCCATTCATCCTTTTGTTTGATAAGAAAATCTCTCAAATGAAGGACTTGCTCCCTATCCTAGAGCAAACTGTACAAACAGGTCGTCCTCTTTTGATCATCGCTGAAGATGTGGACGGTGAAGCACTTGCTACACTTGTTGTCAACAAAATCCGCGGTGCCCTAAAAGTAGCAGCGGTTAAAGCGCCTGGTTTTGGTGATCGTCGCAAAGCTATGTTGGAAGACATCGCCATCCTGACTGGTGGTACTGTTATCTCTGAAGAGCGTGGTTTCAAATTAGAAAACGCTACGATCGATATGCTAGGTCAAGCTAGCAAAGTTTCTATCGATAAGGATAACACTACGGTAGTTGCGGGTGGTGGCGACAACGCTAACATCTCAGCTCGTGTAAACCAGATCAAAACTCAGATCGAAAATACTACTTCTGATTATGACCGCGAGAAGTTGCAAGAGCGTCTTGCTAAGCTTTCTGGTGGAGTAGCTGTACTTTATGTAGGGGCTGCTACTGAAGTAGCGATGAAAGAAAAGAAAGACCGCGTTGATGACGCCCTACACGCTACTAAGGCAGCGGTAGAAGAAGGCATCATCCCCGGTGGTGGGGTAGCATTGGTTCGTACGATCAGCGCGCTTGAGCCTGGCCGTGGCGGTATCAATGACAACCTCCTCAAAGGAGATACTGGTATCGGGGTAGCGATCGTACGTCGTGCACTCGAAGAGCCTCTCCGTCAAATCGTTGAAAACGCTGGCCTTGAGTCTGGGGTTATCCTCAACGAAGTGCGTGGCTCCGAAGACGCTGATTATGGTTTCAACGCTCGTGATGAGGTGTATGAAAACTTCTTTAGCTCTGGGATCATCGATCCTACTAAAGTAACTCGTAGCGCGCTAGAAAACGCAGCTTCTATCGCTGGCCTTCTATTGACTACCGAGTGTGTGATCACGGATGAGCCTGAGCCAGAAGGTGCTCATGACCACGGGCATAGCCACGGCGCTCCCGGTATGGGCATGATGTAATCTGCGACCAGTAGATAACTTACAGGGCTGGTCTGCCATCGGCAGGTCAGCCCTTTTACTTTGCCGAATCATTGCGCGATATTTTGTATATTCTATAAGGAATTACTAAAAACTCGCTTTATGAATATCTTCGGTACCATCATTTTATTAGCTGTTTTGGCTGGTGTGGGCTATTTCGTCTACTGGGCGATCAAGCGTACTATGCAAGATCAAGGATCAAGCGTGCAAAACAGGCAAAGACGGGCAAGGCGATAGTGGTAGATTTTTACTACTTTTGCTAGCCGAAAAAGTGCATCATTATGCCAGACGTTCCACCGCTCAAGCAAAAAGAGCGGATTGAAGAAGTAAAATCGATATTTGCGGCCTATTTAGACCGCAAAGGGCAGCGTAAAACCCCAGAACGCTATGCGATTTTGGAGGAGATCTACAGCCGCTCTGATCACTTTGATGTAGAATCGCTCTACATCCACATGAAGAACAAAAACTATCGGGTGAGCCGGGCGACGGTTTATAACACCCTGGATCTCCTCGTGGAGTGTGATCTTGTCAAAAGACATCAGTTTGGTACCACTCAGGCACTTTACGAAAAATCATACGGATACAAACAACATGACCATGTCATCTGCTCTGAATGTGGCAAGGTGATGGAATTTTGCGATCCTCGTCTCGGGGCAATTGAAAAAATGGTGGGTGATATGCTTGACTTTGAAGTCTCGCATCATGCCCTTACTATTTATGGCCAATGCCGAAACGCAGATTGCGAAGGAAAAAAATAATCAACAATGGAGTTCTCTTTCGAAAAAAAAGAAGATATCGGAGTTTTTAAATTGAATGGAAACCTTATCGGGGAAACCGATGGGGTACCCATTACCGAGGCCTTTACTGAGCATCTAGGCAATGATATCAAGCAATTTGTTATTGACCTTAGTGAACTACAACACATCAATAGTACCGGCTTAGGCGTTTTGATCACCTTATTGACCAAGGCTCGCAAAGTAGGCGGAGAAGTAAATCTTGCTAACCCTTCTCAGTACATCAAAAACTTACTCTTGATCACTAAGCTCAATACCATCTTTAAGATTCACGATACGACCGAGGAGGCTGTAGCCGAACACGCAGCCTAATCGATAAATTTTAAATAACCAATTTTCATCCAACACTAATGGCAGTAGATGTACTACTCGGACTCCAATGGGGAGACGAGGGGAAAGGAAAAGTCGTGGACGTTTTTACCCCCGACTACGAAATCGTTGCTCGCTTTCAGGGAGGCCCCAATGCCGGCCATACACTGGTCATCAATGGTAGGAAGCATGTGCTTCACCTGATCCCTTCTGGTATATTTCATGCTGATACCCAGTGCATCATTGGCAATGGAGTAGTACTAGACCCTGTCACTCTACGTCGTGAAATCGAAGCATTAGAAGCTCATGGGGTAAATGTCAGAGAAAAACTCTTTATATCTCGTCGTGCCCATCTGATTTTACCTACCCATAAGTTGTTAGATGCGGCCTCCGAAAAAGCCAAAGGCGATAAAAAAATAGGTTCAACCCTTCGAGGGATTGGTCCTACTTATATGGACAAAACCGGCCGCAATGGTCTTAGAGTAGGGGATGTCCTTTCTAACAAATTTGAGGAACGCTACCAAACTCTGGTCAATAAGCACCACGATTTACTCAAACATCTCTACGACTTTGAATATGATTTGAGCGAATCTGAGCCAGAGTTTATCGCGGCCATTGAGTTTTTGCGTAGCCTAAAACTGGTCAATACTGAGTTTATGCTCAATAATGCCCTAGCCAATGGCCAAAATGTTTTGGCTGAGGGAGCGCAAGGCACACTGCTAGATATCGAATTTGGTAGCTATCCCTTTGTTACCAGTTCCAATACGACTACCTCTGGGGCTTGCCTTGGACTTGGGGTTCCCCCCACTCAGATCAATAAGGTATTTGGTATATTCAAAGCCTATTGCACGCGCGTAGGTAGTGGGCCTTTTCCAACCGAGCTGACCGGCGCAGACGGCGAAGAGATTCGTCAAGCTGGGGGGGAGTTTGGTGCTACTACAGGCCGTCCACGCCGTACGGGCTGGATTGACCTCCCTTTGTTACGCTATGCGATCCAACTCAATGGGGTTACCGATCTCATTATGACCAAGGCTGATGTGCTCTCTATCTGCCAAGAAATCAAGGCTTGTGTAGGCTACGAAACCTCAGAAGGACGGACCGAAGAGGTGCCTTTTGATTTGAGTGATGCCAAACCAATCTATGAAACCCTACCCTGCTGGCAAGAAGATATCACCGGGATCAGAGACAAAGCCAATCTACCGACTAAGCTCCAAAGCTATGTTGACTATCTCGAAGAAAAATTAGGGGTACCGGTGACTTACGTTTCTGTTGGTCCCGACCGAGAGCAAATCATGCATATGGGGACGGTTTCGGCCTAGTAGCGTTTCTAGAAAAATATTCCTACCCAATGTAGATGTGACATCTGCATTGGGTATTTTCTTTTTTACTGCTCCGCAGAACGCTTCTATCTGCGGGCATAGCGGGTATATTTAGCGAATCAGCTGCTGTTGCAGATCCCTTTGAAGAAGCTTGATAAGCTTGTAGTAAATACGATCTCCCCTTCTAATCTCTATCTGGTTTTGTGGGCCAAAATTCTTAGAATGTTCTGTTCGATTATTAAAAATATGCCAAAATGGATTTCAAATAGTGATTTTTGGAAATTTTGTTCTGCAAGCTTGATTTTTTGCTAGGTTAGCTATGCCTAAAAAAGCCTCTTGAAAAAGACACTGGGATTGATAAAATATCTACTTTTAGGCGTGGGTAATTAAGGCCGCAAAACGGAAAAGAAAAACGCTAACCTTCCTCTCCATAGAGTTCCGCTAAGGCCGAAAATTCTCTCACCAATTTTGTCTTATTAAATCCCGCTTTTCCCAAAGTTATTGCTATTGGGAATAGCTGAGATCACTCATTTAAATAAAAAGTAGCATGAAATTTTGTCTTAACGTCTGTATGGTTTTTCTGATCATACTCATATCGTCTCCTGAATCCCTAAAAGGCCAAAATCCTGATTGTGAGCCTAGTATCACCTCCCAAACAAACGATGGGGACAGCATGCTATACTATGGAGATTGGGTGAGAAAACACAAAGTGGTTTCGGATGATAAGTCGAAATACAAACTTTTTGTCATAAGATATACCAATAGACCTGCCGCTTTTGTCTATGTTGATTTTACCGAGTCCTTGGATGGTACAGATGCTTACGAAAAAGCCTTAGGGCTTTATTTAAATCAGTCTGCTCTCAATAGCAGTACTCTCAAAATAAAAGTAGGCGATAAAACCCTAAGTTTTAGACCCGAAAGTTGTAACCACTCTACGACTAAAGTCATGGGTTCAGTTGCTGCCTACAGCATCAAGTTTTTAGCCCTTATCAATCAAGAGGAAGTAGCGGCTTTACAGAGCGATCACATTCAAAACTTTGCTTTGAGCATCGGCGGGAAACAGTATGAGACAAACTTTCGGAAGCCCAACGATATTACCAAAAATCTATTAAAGGCATTTCAATGTGTAAGTCTTGAAGGCATTGATCCTTCTCCAAGTGGCTCTGCCTCTGCAGAGGCGGAACTTGACCTCAATCCAGTAGAGCCAGCCAATTATTCGAAGATGTTGTTAGGAACTTGGACTACTATCCAAAAGTTTGACGATGGTACGAGCACCAATGTGAGGGTTACTTATACTAATGGAAATATGTCCTACAGCTATGCAGGTAAAGAATATGCCAAGGGTACCTGGAAGATAGTAGATGATCGCCTAGTTTATTCGCTCAAAGCCGGCAAACAGACATTCAATGGCGCTATGAAAATCACTGTATTTCTAAACGATATGGCGATTTTTGAAGAAAAGGGAGAAGAATCTACCATCACCCGCCTAAAATAGTATTTCTCAACATTTATAAACTATATCCAATGGAAGATTAAAAACGGGTTAAGCCTAAAAGCAAATCTTGAGGCCACCAAAATGCTTTTTGGTGGCTATTTTTTTGTTCGTAAAATCCCCATCGCAATAGAAATGCTTGCAATTAATGCTGCCTTGAGACTAAAACTTGTACGTAAGTCTTTTGGGCTTTGGGCGTGCCCCCGATTTGGCAATCGGGGTCGTTCCCTTCCGGACTCCCTTGGGGTCGGTGCTGCGCACAAGCACCTAGCGGCGCTTTCCTACAGGCAACTCACGCGGCTCTTGGCTGGCGCTTTGAGAAAATAAAACACCCCTTTCGCCTAAATCCTAAAAGTCTGAGCGTTCCGCGCAGCGGTAATCTAAACCCCAGAAAGAGCGAGTTACACTCATTAGTGGCTCCAGATCGAGCCATTTTTGGTGCTCAGCTTTTTTAACTTAGCCTCTGTTGCAAGGGAATTTAGTAGCATCTCACTCTCCTTTCTCGGGCTGCCAGATAGCTCCGTAAACTCTCTAGCGGTCAGCGTCTCATACTTTCCAAAAAGGGCCTCCCAATTCTTGTGATACTCTTTTTTCTTGATGGAGGGAATCAACTTTAAGATAGCGGTTTCATAAAAAGCATAAGGCCTAGAACCGTAAACCATCTCCTGATTAGCTGCTCCATCTATAAAAAACATCGTGGGGAAGCCTCTTACGCCATATTGCTTGGCTAGCTTTAGATCCTCCTCAAATAGAGCCTCGGCTTCGCCTTGATAATCCTTGCGCAGCTTTTCTGCGTCCAAGCCTACGGCCCTAGCTGCTTGCGCGAGATGCTCCCACTTCGTTATATTTTTCTTTTGCAAGAATACCATCTCCCTAATTTCCCTTAAAAAGAGGACTGCCTTATCGGGCCCTTGCATTTGGGCGGCTTTGAAAGCAATCGAAGGCGGATAGGAGGAATCAAGAGGGTCTTCAAGCCAAACATCCCCATCAATCGGCATATCATAATGCAGACTCACCTCATCCCAATGATGGGCTACATCTGAGGGTTTGCTGATGCCTCCACTATTGTAGCTCCAATCGGGAAGCAGCCCGCCCATACGGTATTCAATATCAAGGTAGGCCCCATATTCTAGCTTCATTTTCCTCAGCTGTGGTTCGATGCCCCAGCATGATGAACAAATGGGGTCCGTAAAATAAAGCACCCGAATTTTTGTAGCATTTGACTGCAAGGCTGAGCTACTTGCCGTCTGACTTTCAGCACCGGGAACTTCACAAATACCTGTTTCGGGATCGCAAAGGAGGGGATTTTGGGGATCGTTCATCTATTGACTGATTTGAATGTTATAAGCAAAGCTACTTGGCAAAACAACAATGCCCATTAGATTAATCAAATCCATTTTCGCGGCCTTTGTTTAGCATAATCAAAAATATACTGCAAACAGGCTGCGAGAAGCACGAATATCCCTTTAGAGAGTCGAATTTTAAGAACCTAGACAATAGGATTCAGTATTAAGACCCATTTTCTCTGTCCTGAATTACTACTCAGTACTCAAAGGGAACTAAGTAGTGAAAATAGCCGCATTTAAAGCGGCTTACTCATAAATTACCGAAGAAGGAAAAACCTTGGCCCCTCGCTTCGCCCAATTCACCCAGCGGGGCATTGCCTATGGACAAGCCATATTGGCAAAATGAACGAAAGTCTTAAATTATGGCTCTCTGAAAATTAATCTCAAAAGCCGTAAAAGCACATGCAAAAAATCGCATGCCTCATTTTATGTGTTATCCCAATACTTACACTCACAATTGGTTGTGAGTCAGTAAATAAACAGGCAGATTCTCCTCCCAACGTGATTCTTATTCTTACCGATGACCAAGGAATCGGGGACCTAGGCTGCCATGGCAATCCTTGGCTGTTAACGCCAAACATTGACGAATTTTATCAGGAGGCTATGCGAATGACAGACTTTCATGTCAGCCCACTTTGTACCCCTTCTCGCAGTGCTATCATGACAGGCTGCTACCCCCTCAACAATGGTGCATGGGCCACTTACAAAGGGCGTGATGCACTAGCAGAAGCAAGCACGACAATCGCCAAAGTATTTCAGCAAAATGGCTATGAGACCGCTATGTTTGGCAAATGGCATCTTGGCGATAACTACCCCAATCGGCCTACCGATCATGGTTTTGATGTCGCGATACAACACCTAGGCGGAGGGGTTGGTGAACTGTCTGACTATTGGGGAAATAGTTACTTCGATGACATATACTTTGTCAATAATCAACCCAAACAGTTTGAGGGCTACTGTACGGATGTGTGGTTTGAAGAGGCTATGAGTTTTATAAAGCAGAAGAAAGACAAACCATTTTTTGTTTATCTCCCTACTAATGCTCCCCATGATCCCTTAATTGTAGCCGAAAAATATGCCGCACCCTATCGTCATCTCGAAGGCGATAAAATCATATCTGCGAACCTATACGGTATGATTGCCAACATAGACGAAAATTTTGGAAAATTTCGCCAGTTCTTGCGAGAAACGGGCTTAGAAGAAAACACCATTTTAATTTATATGAGCGACAACGGGACTCGATTTGGCTACAGTCCCCAAGGTGATTTAGGCTACAATAAGGGCTTTGAAGGCATAAAAGGATCCATGCGGGAAGGAGGCCATCGAGTACCCTTTTTCATTCGTTGGCCCAAGGGTAAAATCCAAGGAGGAAAAGACCTAAATACCTTAGCGGCTCACGTAGACCTTTTTCCCACCCTTGCCAAATTGTGTGGATTGTCAATTCCTGAAACTGCCCAACTAGATGGTACCGATATATCCAAGGTATTGCAACAGGAGACCAATCTTCAAAAGCGCGTAATATTTTCCCATACCAGACAAGATTGGAGGCCACCAGATAGCATTATTAACACTTGTATCATGAATGATGATTGGCGTCTGATCAACGGGAGCCAATTGTACAACATAGCCGAGGACCTAAAACAAGAAAATAATCTGGCAGATAAATATCCCCAACTTGTTGAGGAGCTATTAAGCGAAAATGCAAAATTTTTCAGGCAGGCTATGGAAAATAGGGCCTATCAAGCCTTGCCAGCAAGTGTAATTGGTCATCCCGCGCAAAAAGAAATCTGTTTGACGATTCAACATGCCATAGGTGAGGATAGAGGTATCTGGAAGTGTGAACAGATCGCGGCGGGTATCAAAAACAAAAACGACACCCACGCCTTAGCCATAGAGCAGGCGGGTTGGTACGAGATCTCATGTTGCCGGTGGCCAAAGGAGTGTCCGGGCCCCATTTGGGGGATTCCCGCACATAATCCTAAAGATCTCTTTGTTTACCAAACGATTCGTCCTGAGAAAGCCACTATCAGGATTGCCAATCAAATCCTTGAAAAAAAGATAGATGGGAGCCAAAACGCGGTAAGCTTTAAAGTATATCTGGAAAAAGGGAAGTCGCTACTGACAAATGATTTCATAGAAGGCGATGAAACCTATGGGGTTTATTATACCTACATCAAAAGGCTTGAATAAAAAAGGCCCCTCCACCCAAGGGTTGCGACAAAATACAGCTCGGTATCAGGGATAAGCCTGCGCTTGCAAGCGAAGACTACAAACTTGATCAATCCTTTAGGTACGTAGACCATAATATTTAGGATTAAGACTAGGGAACATTGTGCTATATGGTTTCATCTCAGTACTAGATACTCTTTACTCTGTGCTTAAAATCATCAATCGCAATCTTGGACACAATTGCCCATATGATCGATATAAGACCATTTCCCATTCTTTAGGACGCGCGCTTTACCCATAAAATAAGGCCAAGCATCGTCATAGGTAAAGTCAATAATAGTCTTACCTTCTAGGTCAAAGAAGCCGATCTTGCCTTGGTGTTTGACCAATAGCATCCCTTCATTGGCCGATTGTACTTGGTCAAAAATCGGTCGCATGATGACCCCGCCTTCCCGATTGATCCAGCCAAAGCCTTCGCCCAATTGCACCACCGCCACACCCTCACTAAAATTGAGGACACGATCATACATAAGGGGAACTACCGTGCCCCCTTTTTCATCAATAAAACCATACTTACCGTCTATACCAACCTTCGCAAGGCCTTCTTTAAAGCCGTAAGCCTTGTCGTAAATGGCTTCAATTACGATCTCTCCTGCTTCGTTTTGGTAGCCGTACTTACCGTCTTTTTCAAATTTTTGGAGGACCGCTACTCGCGGAACGTTTACCTCTACCAATCTAATGAGCGTATCTGACTGTAAACTATCTTCCACCTGCGCAAAAAGATGGTGAGAGGAAATCGAGCCCAGAAGAAGAAAAAAGACGATTTTATAGGACAGCTTCATGAAATCTTTGTTTGCCCCAAAATACCAATTTGCCTTCCTCCTACCAAAGTGAGAATTTTGTCGTTCTTTAAACAAAACCAAAGCTATGCGCAAAGCGATTTTTATTCTATTGATGGCCGTAATTATTACACCTGCGGTGAACGCTCAGATTCAGGTCAAAGTTATGCACTACAATGTGCTTAATTTTGGTAACGCCTGTGGCGGTGTGACGGCGAGCCAAAAATACAATTGGTTAGAAAGCATCATAGATCACTATCGACCTGATATATTTACCGTCAATGAATTTAATCCCAATCAAGCCTATGCCAATGGGATTAAACAGCTTTCTTTTTCTTATACCAGTGCGGTAGCCAACGCCGATTTTACCAACCTTGCCAATTCTGATATCACCAATCAGCTCTTTTATAATACCGATAAATTTGGCTATGCAGGCGTAGAGGTGATTGGCGGTAACCTGCGTGATGTCAATGTCTACACCTTATATCTCAAGTCAGAGATTACACAAGTGGGCCAAGATACTACCTTTCTCTACTGTATCGTGGCTCACCTAAAGGCGGGCCAAGGCAGCAATAATGAAAGCCAGCGTAATACCGCTGCCGTCAATATCATGAATTGGGTAGCGAGTAATGGAGTGGATAAAAACATACTGCTAATGGGAGATATGAATATTTACTTTCCCGCAGAACCCGCTTTCCAAAGATTTGTGGCCAATACCAACGCTGCCATTAGTTTTATTGATCCGATCAATAAAGTAAACGGATGGAGCGGTCCTAGTAATGCCATCGTACATACCCAGTCCACGCGCACTAGTTCTACTGATTGCGGTGCCGGTGGAGGTATGGATGATCGCTTTGATATGATCTTGATTAGCCCCGCTATCAATGCTGAGACTGATGGAATCAGTTACGTGCCTGACAGCTACGCTGCCTTTGGCAATGATGGTACTAATTACAATACAGAGCTTGGCTGCGATGGTACACCTGTGCCAACTAGTGTCTGCGCAGCCCTCAAACAAATGTCAGATCACCTGCCTGTGGTTTTAGCGCTCAACCTCAGCCGTGCGGTCAATCTCGAAGCCAAGCTAATTCCAGGGCTTGAGTTACAATTGGGACCCAATCCATTTGATCAGAATCTCAAACTTGCTTTACAAGTTGAACAGAGTAGGAACGAAAACTGGGCATTGACGCTTATCAATGCCCAGGGAAAAATCATGTACAAGCGTTCGCTGAAAGCGCAATCACAGGAAATCAGCCTCAATACCAGGGACTATCCAGCTGGTATTTATCTTTTGAGTATTGAAAATGAGCATGGAAATAGACTGCGTAAAAAGCTCATCAAGCTATAGGCTTATTGGGTTTTGATGATCGCATCGTATTTCTCTACGCTATTATATTCTTGGAGTAGATCTGTCGCTTCTTGGTCTTGGGTAAAAGGGCCTATTTTGACTCTGAAGAGTGTTCTGCCATTGATTTGTAATTGATCGATGGAAACTTTGGTTGTGTAGGTTTTATGGATTCGCTTTTGCTCCTTTTGAGCATTAGAGAATTCAGAATATACCCCCGTTTGGATGATCAGATTACTCTCAGGGACGATCTCTGGTAGGCTTTCTACGACCTCTGCTTCTGCTATTAGGGGTATTTCGCTAAGCTTGTTTGTTTCGCTAGCTTGGGTATCAGTTTGAGCCTCGGCCTGAGCTTGGGGACTGCCCAAATCGATCAATTCAGTGATCTCAAATTCCTCTACCTCCGTTTCCGTACTTTGATCCTCACTGTCTAGATCTCCAATCACTAGCTCCGTTTCTGGCACTGCGATCATGCTTGCATCCTCGATGGTACTGCTACTACTTGCCTCCAGCTCGATATAGGGTTCAGGAGGGAAGGTCATGCTCATATCGGTTTCAGCTTGATAGCGGTAAGTTTCCAACATCTTAATAAAAGCTTGATCACCCGTAAAACCCGTAAAGCGATACAGCATTTTTCCTTCTGGCGAAAACAAAACTATAGTAGGGAATAAGATGATCTGATAGCGATCGATTAGCTTTTCTGCTACCTCGTCGAGATCATCAATCGAAAATTGCATTGCCAAATAGTTATTGGCGACGTAATTGGCCAACTGAGGATTGGTGTAAGTAAAGCGTTCGAGATTACGAGAAGGAATTCCCGCGTCATGAAAACTTAATAAATAAGGTTTTTGCTCTTGATGAGCGTTGCTCTTCAATTGTTCAAATGAGCCATCATAAAATGCAACAATACCAGGTCCGGCTGTAGGGGCAGCCAGTGTAAACAGAAAGCTGAGGGTGAAAAAAAGTACAGAGAAAAAATTTCTCATTTCAGGTGTTCAGTTTGGTGCGATTAAATTCGTTGCCACAAAGGGGCACGATCCGGTTTTACATCAGTTTAGATTCGTGTCAGGTTTTGCTTGTTTATCAAATAAAGTCGTTTCGCTCCAAGTCATCAAATTTGGAGTGCCCGTATCGTTGCAAAAGGTGTAAGGTTTATTGTCCATACGTTTAATAATTCCGCAAGGTTAATTTTTGGGATTATTCCTTACCTTTATAGGGTAAAAATCATCTATGCGCTCATTATTTGCCCTAAATCCATATATCTGGAAATATAAAAAGCATCTATTGCTAGGGATCCTTTTTGTAGCGTTTTCCAACCTGTTTTCTATCTATCCAGCTCAAATAGTCCGAAATGCCATCAACATGGTGGGAGAGGTATTGAGCTTTTATAAAATATTCTCCGGCTTCAATATAGCCCAAGAATTGGAATATATTTTGGTTGAAAATTTGTTGTTGTTTGGAGGCTTAGTCGTGGCAATGGCTCTCATTAGAGGAGTTTTTCTCTTTTTCACTCGACAAACCATCATTGTAATGTCTCGGCTAATCGAGTACGATTTACACAATGACCTATACGATCACTTTCAGCAATTATCTCTTTCCTTCTATCGTCGTAATCGGACGGGAGACTTAATGGCTCGCATCACTGAGGATGTCAGCAAAGTGAGGATGTATCTGGGGCCGGGTATCATGTACACCCTCAACACCATTACCCTCTTTGTTACGGTGGTTTCGACTATGCTTTGGGTCAACCCAGAGCTGACCTTATACGCCCTGATCCCCTTGCCACTATTGAGCTACTTAATCTACCGCGTAGAGTCTATCATCCAAAAGCGAAGTGAGCGTATTCAGGCCCAGCTTTCTACCTTACAGACCTTTGCCCAAGAGTTATACTCAGGTATCCGAGTAGTCAAGGCTTATGTCAAGGAGCGCGCCAATATGATGCGCTTTGCTGCTGAATCTGATGAGTACAAAGATCGATCCATGAATCTCGCTAGGATCGATGCCTTGTTTTTTCCTTTGGTCGTCTTACTGGTCGGATTTAGTGTCGTCTTGACCGTTTGGGTCGGGGGAGAAAAAGTCATTGCGGGTACCCTTACGGTCGGTAATATCGCGGAGTTTATCATTTATATCAATCTTCTGACTTGGCCAATTATTGCTATTGGATGGGTTACAACTCTGATTCAGCGGGCGGCGGCGAGTCAAGATCGACTCAATGAGTTATTGGCCCAAAGGTCTGAGATTCGTTTTAAGGACTCCGATGCAAGAATTCAACAAGCGGAGATCGAATTTGATGAGATCAGCTTCACTTATCCCGATACGGGTATCAATGCGCTCAAAGACATCAATTTACGTCTCAAGCCTGGGCAAAAATTGGGCATCGTTGGACCAACAGGCTCAGGCAAATCAAGCTTGTGTACCCTCATCCCTAGATTGTTTGAAGCGGACTATGGAGAGATTCGATTGGACGGAAGACCCATTCAGAACTATAGTAAAAAAGGGCTACGCGAAAGTATTGGCTATGCGCCACAAGATGTCTTTTTGTTTTCGGATACGATTCACAACAATATTGCTTTTGGTGTCCCTGAAGCCAGTCGCCAGGATGTCGAGCAAGCGGCCAAAGACGCCTCGATTTACCAAAGCATTGCCGATTTTCCGGACGGTTTTGATACCCTAGTCGGGGAACGCGGAACTACCTTGTCCGGAGGACAAAAACAACGTACTGCCATTGCCAGAGCTTGGATTCGCCAGCCCAAAATATTGATTCTCGATGATGTGCTATCTGCGGTGGATACCACTACAGAGGAAACCATCCTTAGCAACTTGCGCCGCTATCGTAAAGAACATCCTGAGACTGCCATCATTATGGTAGCCCATCGGATAAGCTGTGTGCAAGATGCTGATATGATTATTGTGTTGGAAGAGGGCCGTATCACGGAACGCGGCAACCATGAAAGTTTGGTCGCCAATAATGGGTATTACGCTCGGATATTTGAAAAACAATTGCTAGAAGAGGTTTGATCGCCTGAGGACGTTTGCTAAAGTAAAGACCTATACGTACCATATGGCCTAATGTATCGTTTGTAATATTGTGAGAACCATTTTCCTCATCGGATTTTTGTGCTGCTGGACTCTTTTTGTAGGAGCGCAGTCCCCATTGAGGCAGGTCGAAAACACGGCCTTCCAAAAGGGTGAGTTTCTCAAATACCGTATTCACTATGGTATCATTACCGCTGGATATGCAACCCTGAGCGTCAAACCTAAAACTTATTACATTCATGATCGCGCTTGTCATCACATTGTGATGCGAGGATTTACGCATGCTGGCTTCGATTGGTTTTATAAGGTCCGAGATGTGTATGAGACCTACTTCGATGAAAGCGCTCTAGTGCCTTGGCGCTTTAATAGACACATAGTAGAAGGGAGCTACGAAAGTTATACGGAGACCCATTTTAACCACTATCAACAATCCGCTACCTACATCAATCAAAAAAAGGAAAAAATCGAGTACACGGTACCCGATAACATACAAGATGTGATTTCGGCTTATTATTATGCCCGCACTTTTTATGATCATCAAACCCTGAAACCCGGAGACAAAATTTCACTCCGCAACTTTTTAGATCAAAAGACATTTGGCTTGGAGGCTGTCATGCTCAAACGAGAAGTGATAGAAGTCGAAGACAAAGAGTTTAAAGCCATTAAGTTTAAACTCTTGATCGATGAGTCTGGATTGGTTACTGATGGCAGTACGATCGTTTTTTGGATATCGGACGATTTCAACAAAGTGCCCCTGCGGATTGAATCTGAGCTGGTCATTGGCTCTTTACGGGCCGATTTGATCGAATGGAAACAATTACTTTATCCCTTGGGTATTGCGGAAGAGCAAAAATAGCTGTAAAATAAGCGAGTGTTCAATCAATAAGGCCTTTGTTCCCCCATGCATAAAAATATCTTAATCACTGGTGCTACCTCTGGCATCGGCAAAGCTGCGGCGCTACAACTAGCTAAACAAGGGCACAAAATCTTATTCAACTCTCGTAATCCTATGCGAGGAGAAAAGGTCAGGGATGAACTAATCAGTGCCTCCGGCAACGACCAAATCTTTACTCTTCCTGCTGATCTCGCCTCCTTTCAACAGATCAAAGCGTTCGCCGAAGGCGTCCAAAAAAAAATGCCGACTATCGATGTGCTCATCAATAATGCAGGCATGTTTGCTAGCGAAGTAAGATTGACCGAAGACGAATTTGAAGAAATGCTCGCGGTCAACCACCTCGCACCTTTTTTATTGACTGGCCTCTTACTCGATAACCTCAAACAAAGCACTGCCGCAAGGATCATTAATGTGTCTTCTGCTGCCCACCGTAACGGCAATGTTTACTTTGATGACATGAATGGTGAAAAGGAGTTTAAACCCTTTCGTCGCTATGGCGATACGAAATTGATGAATATCCTTTTTACGCGACACCTGGCTAAAAGACTTGCCGAAACGTCCATTACAGTCAATAGCTTACACCCTGGCGTGGTTAGTACCAATGTAGCGCGAGAGTTTCCCGCTTGGGCTCGTAAATTATTTGAGTGGTTATCCATGAGTCCTGAAAAAGGAGCTAGGACAACCGTCTATCTCGCTACTCAGGCTGAGGGCGGGGAGGTATCAGGCGAATATTTTGTCAAATCAAAGCTTGCTAAGCTCTCTGCTAATGCTAAAGATATGAATTTGGCGGCCCGCCTCTGGCAATGGAGTGAAGAAGCTACCGGCTTTAGCTACTAGGCTACAAATAGGGGCGGACTTGTTTGATATATATCTTGCGTGGGCTGACATCTGAGTCCACCTTAAATTCAATATCTAAGCCAAACTCATTAAAACCGCAGTTACAGCTGTGGGGGATGTTACTGTAAAAATATTCCTTGATCATCATGCAGTAATCCCCCAATTCTTGTAACTCTGCGTCGCTCATAACCCGTGCTCCATTGAGTGCTGGGATATTAGAAAACGTTAGGTACTCTGGGGTGAAATTTTGCTCGGGATTGAGCGACCAAGCAAATAACATGATTTGATCATGTAAAATGCCTGGCTCAGGCAATACAATGCTGTACTCCTGATACTGAACATTGATGATAAAGCCAGGATTTTCATTGTAAAGATTGCGACTTACTAGTACTCCATTGGCATCCTCGTCAGGAAAGGAACGGTGC
This sequence comes from Bacteroidota bacterium, assembly GCA_039024315.1. Classification (GTDB taxonomy): domain Bacteria; phylum Bacteroidota; class Bacteroidia; order J057; family J057; genus JBCAWW01. Next base: position 16,992 of record JBCCQN010000047.1, on the reverse strand, counting down.
ACCAATATCCCCATGGCACAAGAGCGGTGATCAATTTTAAAGTATGAGCGTTCGTCGAAGGCGCGCCAATTCCAAAGACTAGCCCAAACTTTGCGAATGGCATTTTCTATGGTCTTTTTGTCATGATCCTTTTTGGCCGAATAGGAGTCATAAAGGCCTGCTCCAGAGAAAAAATCCAAATCCTCAGCATTGGTAGAGGAGCGAAAACGGAAAGCTGGAAATTGAGCAAAATCGCCTAGCCAATTGCGTACTACACCGACCAAGATTGGATCGATCGGCGCATTGCGAATACTATCTCTCAAGCTCGCCAGCATTTCTCTTCTGACCCCCTGATCGCTATTAAAAACTGGGTCGTTGAGCAACTGCTCGATGTAGATATCCAAGCCAGCCTGCTTGAGGTGTTGTTCGTAGTAGTGAAAAGGGATGGCAAAGGATTTTTCCGGTACCGGAACGCTCAGCCCCGCATCATTGATTTTGAGCAGTTCGGCAAAATTGGCTGCCTTGCCGCCGATGCGATCTACCCAAGTATGATTGGCTTGATTGAGATCAACCAAACCACTCAATTGCGTGTTTTTTGCTAAAATGGTAGGCGTTTGGGGTTCTTTCTGGGCCCAGAACGCTTCGGCTTCCGCGAGACTCGCTTTACGAATGACAAAAGAATCCGATTGCACATTTAGATAAACTAATTCTCCCAAAAGTGGCTCCAACTTAGGATTATCCCAAGCATCCCGCAGGGCCATATTAGGCGTTCCACGACTGTGACTCAATACATTGATATGGCTCAAAGGTGTTTGAAAGTCCGTTGTGATGATGCCCGCTACCACAGAAACTTCATTGGGAATCCCATCGAGCAAAACGATATCTCTGCGGCTTAGATAGGTGTTGGCCAAGTCTGAGACTGAGAGCTTGTTGAGGTAGCCGTAGTTCTGCGCTAAGTTGAGGGCTTGATAGTTTTGGCCTTGATATAGCTCCTCAGAGCTGATTTGGGGTACTCCCATACAATCATCCCAGTCAATCTTATTGGAAAAAAAGACTAGTTTATCACCAAAAAAGGATGTCTCAAGCAGTTTATCATAGAGGATCTTGAGGTTTTCACAACTCATTTCGTTGATTGCGACGAGTTGGAGGACATATTTATCGATCTTTTCGAAATAATTTAGATTGGCAGGGTAAAGGTAGCGCTGCGGATTGTCTCGATATTGGGTCTGGTTAAAAATGGCATTACCCTGTCGAAAGTCTAAATGAATGGCGGCAAATTGGGAGTGATATTGGTAGGTTTTGGTATTCATATAGTACATGAGGCCATCTTCGCTATTGTAAATGACCTTCACTGCCTTGACACTTCCTAGATTACTTCTCGAGGGTGAACTACTCAAAACTTCATACGCGATCGGGTCAATCAATTCATTGAGAAAGTGCAGATTATCAAAGTCCCCTTTAAGCATTTGTACTCGCAGTACGGTGTCTTGAGGATATAGAGGGATGGCTCGTGGATAGTAACCTTCTGCCTCGATTCGAAGGGTATCTAGTGGCAATTTTTGGGGGCTTTTTTGATAGTGAACTTGGCGATCCTTTGGCTCTGCGATAAAAGTCTGCAAGCCATCAGAATAGACTTTGAAGGCATGTTGCTTTGCCTCTCGCTCTAGCTGTAATATGTACAATCCCTGCTCAAGCTTAGGAAGTAGGTAATAGCCAGCTTGACTTTGCTCTGATAAAAGACTGCGACCATCTAGGCTAACAAGGCGAAAACTAAGGCTCGCGGCATCCTCCCAAAGTACAGTATTGTGAAAAAAACGAAAGCCCAATTCATTTGGAAATTGGGGATTCGCCTGCCCTAACTGGATGAAAAAATCACCTGATGCATTGCTTTCAAGGCTTAGTCCTTGGGCTTGTAAACGGATCTTTGCCTGTGGTATTTTTTGCCCGTCCAACAAATCATGCACAGAGCCACTCATATAAATCTGCGCGCTAAGACTTGGCGGTAGGCCAAGACAGACTAGGAGGAGTAAGCTAAGAATACGATTTAAGGACATAGCTAAGCAAGGGTGTTTTATGTATGAGACGAATGATTGGCCTTAGCTGCTGCATCATCTCACGCGCTGAAAAATAAGGTCTCAAATGGTAATTTGAGGCGATGAGAGGCTTAGAATCTACTTTCTTGCTTCAAAATCTCAAAATTATGCTTAAATCAATCAAAATTGCTATTCGTTCCTTTTTGCCAGTTTTGGGTCTTAGCTTACTCGCTTTGAGCCTAATGGCGATGGGTCAAATCAAGTCTAATCTGACCATTCCTGCCAAGCAGGCTTTCGAGCTAGGCGGTAAAAGCAACAAAGGCTACAAAGTCAAAGCCCAAAATCGAGGAGTACAGACGATTCAGATTTTTACGCTGACTGCAGATGAGGAGCGTGCTTTCCAAGGTGAAGTGAAGCCGGGGGAAACCAAAGTTTTCAAAATCCCCGCCAAAACCAGTACCGTACTCGTCAATGAATCTGTATTACCCGCCAAAATTTTTGCTACGATTACTGGCGATACTGATCTTGGTATGAGTTATTTCAAGGTCAAAGAGTGGGAGAGTCAGGAGTAGTACCGCTGCGCGGAACGCTTATTCGACCCCTGATGCTTTAGTTTCTTTTTTGCTTTAGCTCTGCGCGGATCAGCGCATGGCGCTCGGGACTTAGTCTGTAAGTCAGGATACTCCCCAAAGCGATCAGCAAAAAGCAAGCAGGCAACAAGGTCATCAAAGCCCGGATGCCGAGCAAGGTTTCCGGGCTTTGCTCGGCTAGGGCTACATAGCCCACACCACTTAGACCTAGCCCAATCAAGCTACTGCCGATAGCCATACCGATTTTTAAGAAGACGCCATAAACACCAAAGGTCATGCCTTCGGCTCGGATGCCACTTTTCCATTCACCATATTCGATGCTATCGGCTGGCATAGCCCAACTGGCAAAGGCCAGCGCCCCATTACCAATTCCGTGCAAACCCAAAAGGATCAAGAGCAGATTTGCTTGCTGAGGTCCCAAGAAAAAAATGCTCACATAGGCCAAAAATGACACGCATATCCCTAAAATAAGGGTCGTCTTTTTACTCGTCTCGCTTGACAACCATGTCCAAAAAGGGATAGATAGGGCGGTTGCGCCCGAAAAACACAATAATCCCAACCCCATCAAGTTGGTATCTCCTATATAGTAGCTAAAATAGTATTGGACCATACCTGAAAAGCTCAAAGCCGAGGCAAAACAGCAGGAAAAGCTTAGCGTAATCACCCAAAAAGGGCGATTGGTCCTAAGCATTTGCAAAGTGTCCTTTACGCTTGTTTGTGCTGATTCTGTCGTGTCTGAGCGTTCTCTGACAGAGAAAAAAGCCACTAAGAGACAAAATACCAGTATGCCTCCATAGATGCCGGCCATCCCCTTGTAGCCACTAATTCCTAACAATTCTGGAGTTAGATATCCGGCTATGATCCCTCCAATCAAGGCGAAGGTCATCCTAAATCCGGTTAGTTTTCCCCTCTCGTTGTAATCCTCTGTCATGACTGCAGTAAGGGCGGCATATGGAATATTGAAAGCAGTAAAAAAAATACTAAAGACTAAATACATGCCCAACGCATAGGCAAAGGCCCAGTTTCCGGCTAATACTGGGGCATTAAATAAAGCGACAAAACATAAGGCTCCTGGTAGGGCCGCATAAAGCAAAAAAGGACGAAACTTGCCCCAAGGGGATCGATTTTTTTGGGCCAAATAACCCATCAAAGGATCCGTAATACCATCAAAAGGTCGAGCGATCAAAAAAATGAGCCCTGCCAATGCAGGACTCAGACCTATAACGTCGGTGAAGTAAGGCAGTAAAAAAATGGCAATAGTCTGAAATACAAGGTTTTGACCAAGGTCACCAAAGCCATAGCCCAAGTGGGTCCGAAAAGGGAGGGTATTATTTTTCAAGTAGCGTCCTGCTTAATTACTTAAATTTAAAAAAAGCATAGCTAGGGATTAAAATTTTTATCAAGTCGGGAATTAATCTCCCACCAACTTGGTCTAATACATATGCGCAAACTACTCCTACTTTCTGGCTTCTGCCTAGGCTACCTCATATCCGTAGCCCAAGTGCCTTTTGTCTGTGATGGCGATTTCTTTTTATCGCTGGGTTCCAATGGGATGAGCACTGGTTTTTACCGCGTGCAAAGCAATCCTACCACAGGCTTATTAACCTTCAATGGTTTTTCTCCAGGCAACAATTCTGGCGCTACGGTCAATGCAATGGGCTATCGAGTTACCGATAACTTTATCTATGGGGTCAATCCCAATGGCAATGCCTTGTATCGGATCGGGGCGGACGGGCAAGCTTTTAATGTCGCCAATCTGAATCTCAACAATAATTACAGCTACTTAGCTGGAGATGTCATGCCAGATGGTAGTGCTTTGGTTGTGTTGGGGAGTGCCAATCAAGGCAATGGCAACTTTAGTAGCGTGATGTACACCATTGATTTGGTCAGTGGTAATTATGGGACTGCTATCACCTTTCTCAATTTGATTGGCGGGGGGAACTCTGATGTGTTTACGGCGGATATGACCATTGATCCTTTGACAGGAATAATTTATGGTTACGATAGTCGGGCCGAGCGCCTGATTACGATTGATATTACGACGGGTATCATCGACGATCAGACCTTCCCTGCAGGGCAGCCAGCTGATATTTTTGGCGCTTTATATTTTGATGCCTTCGGCGAACTCCATGGTTATGGCCGTCCCAATGGCGGCAATTCCCAAAACACCTTTTACGATATCGACAAAAATACGGGCACTATGGTCGCGATCACCACCGGTCCTGGCGCCAACCAAAACGACGGCTGCTCTTGCCCCTTTACGATTGAGATGAACCACTGGGTCGCCCCCAATGCTGCCGAACCCTGTGATACGGTGCTATATTATGTCGAAATCGCCAATAACTCAGGCGGGGATAAATCTGGGCTGGACCTCGAATTACAACTTGAATCGGGGCTCTTGATCGACCAGATTGTATTCAATCCTTTTGTAGGGACCATCCAAAGTGGAACTGGTACCAATCTACTTTCTATTCCCAATGTTACCATCCCCGTTGGGGTTGATACGATGCTTTTTACTGTGATCGTAGAGCCGCAAGGGGGAGGCACTCTGACCAGCCAAGCCGTATTGCGAGGATTACCGCCAGCCTTGGGCGATTCGGTGCTTTCTGATGATCCTTTTTCGATTCCTAATCCTGATTCGGCTTCTATTACGATTACACCCGTGGTGAACGATCTGCCTAACCAAACGGCTAGTTTTTGTACTGGTGAAAGCGTGCTGCTTGAGTCAAGTTTACTCAACAGTAACTTACCTATTAGCTCTTACCTCTGGAGCGATGGCTCTACTAATGGGACGCTCACGGTTACTCAGCCCGGTACCTATTGGGTCATCACTACTGAATGTGCCACTTGGATCGATACCATAGTCGTGGATATGTTGCCGCTCCCCAATGTCGTGGCTAGACCAGATACGACGGTTTGTCTCGGAGAGAGTGTAACACTTACTGCAAGTGGAGCGGCCGTTTATCTCTGGGGCAACATCAATCTCAATCAAACCATAGGGGGCGGTCTTGGCCAAATAGTTGCGCCCCTAGATACAACCCTCTATCGCGTGTTGGGAACCGATCTAAATGGCTGTCAAGCTGCCGATACCGTCGCTATCAATCCTAGACCTTTACCTATCGTAAATCCTGGGCCAGTGCAAGAAATCTGTCTCTACGAGACCATTACGATTGGTGATCCAAACAATGTCCCTGGCACTTATGTCTGGAATCCCGCCAATCTCTTGAGCGATCCCAACATCTTGCAGCCGGTATTCAGTCCCAGCGTTCCCGGAACGGTAAACCTAACACTGACCCTCACCGATATCTTTGGCTGTGTCAATAGTGCCAATACTCAGGTGATCATCAATGATCTACAATTGACCTTAAGTACCGAAGACATAGACTGCTTTGGCAATGATAATGGTACGGCTTCCATGGCTGTAATGGGTAGTCCTGCCTATACCTTTCTCTGGTCGGATGATTTGGGAGTACCAGTAGGTAGTGGAGTCCAAAACCAATCTCCGATCAACATCGGCAATCTCGAACCTGGCAATTATCAAGGGCTCGTGATTGACGCCAAGGGCTGTACTGATAGTGTCAGTTTTCAGATCGATCAACCCGTAGCGCCGCTTGATATCAGTATCCTGAGTACCCAAAACGTCGATTGTTTTGGCAATCTTAGTGGGCAAATTCAAACTCAAGCTAATGGTGGTACCATGCCCTATCAGTACTCTATAGATGGAGGACTTAGCTTTCAAGCCAATGGGATCTTTGCAGGTTTAGGGGCGACTATTTATACGGTCCAAACGCAAGATGCCAATGGTTGTACGACTAGCATTAGCGATACCATCGTCTCGCCTACCGGCCTTTTTGGCAATCTTATCTCTAAGCGTAATATCGATTGCTTTGGCAACAACAATGGGCAAATCAGTTTGGTTGGCTCTGGCGGTTCTGCGCCATACGCTCTTACGCTAGACGGGCAAAATTATGTCAATGGCCTCAATCTTAACAATCTGGGTCCTGGCATAGATACGGTCCGATTGGTCGATCAAAATGGCTGTGAGGTGCGCATTCCCTTTAGCATAGCCGAACCGCCAGCGCTTTTAGGAGATTCCATTACCCAGCAAAACATTAATTGCTTTGGCAATAATACCGGATCCCTCAGGGTGCAAGCCTCTGGTGGTAGCGGCGATTGGTCGTATTCCCTTGATGGGCTTAGCTTTGGCGTAGACAGCTTCTTTACTCAATTGGTCGCCGGTACCTATAATGTCATCATACAAGACGATAGCCTTTGCCAAACGACGGTCCCTTTTACCCTCACAGAACCCCCTCTACTAGAACTCCTCAATGTCCAACAAAAGGATGTGGATTGTTATGGTAATAATTCAGGAGCGCTTTGGGTTTCACCGCAGGGCGGAACGCTTCCCTATCAACTCGCGATCGACACTATGGCTTTGGGGACAGACACCCTGTTTGCTGGGCTGATGGCGGGTACTTATCAAATCCGCTTACTGGATGACTCGGCTTGCGAGACCATCTTAGCCGTAAATATCCGCCAACCTGACTCGCTCGCCTTAGTGATTGCCGCTCAGGCCAATGTAGCTTGTCATGGTAATCCTACCGCTTTTGTCCATCTAGCAGCCAGTGGCGGAAGTCCGCTATATCAATACCAAATTGATAATCAGCCTTTCCAAGCCGATAGTTTTTTTACTCAATTAGGGGCAGGAACTTATGATCTTACCGTCCAAGATGATAGCCTTTGTCAGAGCACTATCAGCACTACGATTACGGAACCTGAGCCGCTTTTGCTCAGTCTTGCCGAACTTCAGCAAGTAGATTGCTTTGGCAATGCTAATGGTCAAATACAAGCTCAGGTGAGCGGGGGCGTGCCGATTTATCAATTTCAATTGAACGGAGGAGCCTTGCAGAGTGATAGTAATTTTATGGATTTGGCTCCTGCTAGCTATTTGCTACAAGTGATAGATGATAGTAGTTGTGTACAAAATCTAAGTTTTGATATTACTGAGCCAAGCCTTCTGGAGGTCTCACTTAGTACTCTCGATATCAGTTGTTTTGGTTTTGATGATGGGCAGATTTTTTCGCAAGTAGCAGGGGGGACTGCCGGCTATCAATATTTTTGGAGTACTGTGCCAGAACGCAACTCTCCTGAAATAGATAGCCTTGCCGGAGGACAATACCAACTGATCGTAGAAGACCTAAATGGCTGTCGAGATTCTGTTTTTGCTATGATCAATGAGCCAGATAGTCTGACCTTAGCAGTCGTACCCAATTCTATATCGGAGGCTTTTTGTGGTTGGCCCAATGGGGCTGCTGCGGTAGTCTCGGCTGGCGGACGCCTCCCACATGATATCGTCTGGCAAGGGCAAAATACGCGCTTGGGGCCTGAGGTAGATAGCCTTTTTGGTGGCGTTTATAATGTGAGTGTCAGTGATTTTAGTGGCTGTGTGACGACGATCGAGCTACCAATTCCTTTTACCCCGCCTGCCAGACCAGATTTCAGGACTTCGCCCACTCATGAAGATTCCATTTTGCTCTCCCAAGCCAATGTCTTTTTTGAAAACTTGACTATTGGAGGCGTAGCCTATCATTGGGATTTTGGGGATGGCGGCTTCGCCGAACGCGAAAATCCGAACCATCTTTACCAAAATACGGGTCGTTTCCCGGTAACCTTGACCGCATACAATTCTTATTTTGTTTGTCCGCGTGATACAACCATTTACTTGGAGATCATCCCAGATGGCGAAATCTTTGTACCTAATGCTTTTTCCCCCAATGGTGACGGCCATAATGATCTCTTTTTTGTAGGAGGGGAAGGGATTCTCAGCTTTGATTTGATGATCTTTAATCGTTGGGGAGAGCTTTTGGCGCAAAGCAATGATCCCGCCTATAGGTGGGATGGTACCAAGCGAGCAGGGCAAGCAGTACCAGAAGGGGTGTATGTATATCGTATAAAAGCCGTACTCAATGACGGCTTTGTGGTAGATAAAGGGGGAACCATAACGTTGATCCGTTAAGGTTCCTTATAAATGAGTTGAGCGTTCCATGAAATGGCCACCCTAAGCCAAGGAAAGCAACAATGCTACACCAACAGCGGTAGCGATCAGTACTCCCATAGCTACATTGGACAACCAAGTCTGCGACTTGTTGTGATAAAACTTACGTCCTGCGGGGATAAAATAGACATAGGCCAGAATGGGGTATAGCCCAATCACATAACCTAAGGCTAACTCTCCCATGGAAAGGTAAGCCACTAGGCTAAGTAGGACAGTAGAGCCACCTAGGAACCAATGAAACTTACGAAAGAAGGGGATATAGCCTTCTATATCCACTTGCTCTCTTTCCGCAGCGGACATAGTATTGTAGCCTGCGAGCAAGGTAGAAGCATTTTTGGTGGTAAGGAGAAATCCTACGCCAGCAAAAAATAAACCGAGAAAAATAGCGAGGAATAACATATCTAATTATACGGAAATTATGAATTTGTGGTTAGCTTTAAACTAGGAACTACACACACTGCTAATTTTTTATGAATACCTTTCTCCAGCAAATTGTTACTGACCTCAAAAAAGAATTTGCTGATGATATTTCCCAAGTCTGTATAGTAGTTCCTACCCGTAGGGCCGTGGTTTTTTTGCGAGAAGCCTTAGCTGATGCCTATCGGCAAACTATCTGGGCCCCACGCATGCTTTCGATTCAAGACTTTGTCCGTCAGCAGTTTGATTGGCAGTTTCCCGACATGCTGCCCTTGGTTTTTGAGTTGTACGCGGTTTATATGAAGCGTCTGCGGCAAGAGGAGCCAGATTGGTTTGAGCCATTTGAACGTTTTTATCCTTGGGGTGAGATGCTGGTCAAGGACTTTGATGAAGTCGATAAATATTGCGTAGATGCTCGTCAGCTCTTTACCAATGTCAAAGATTTAAAGGAGATCGAACTCTTTTTTAACCTGCCTGAGGGAGAAGAGTATCAGCAGGCATTAAGGCGCTTCTGGAATACGCTGCGGGCCAATGATGAGGGGCCTACCGAGACTCAGGAAAAGTTTCTCAAAATCTGGCAGACCTTATATGATGTCTATGCAGGCTTCAAGGCAGCCTTAGCTAAAAAAGGCCTTGGCTACGATGGTATGGCCTATCTCAATATCGTTGAGCAACTAAAGGAGGATCCTCAGGCCTTAAATCTCGAGCACCCAAAAATTGTCTTCGTGGGCTTCAATGCTTTGTCAAAAGCGGAAGAGGAAATCATGGCTTCCCTTTTGGCTTCCAAACAGGCTATCGTCTATTGGGATGTTGACTGGGCTTATTACACCCCTCCGGGAGAACGCCCTCATCGTGAGGCGCATCTCACGGGCGAAGAACCGGCAAAATTTATTCAGGAATACCACAAAAAATGGGGCAGTAAAAACTGGGACACTCGCCTCATCCTCCACGATATGCGGCAGGAACCCAAAGATATTTACCACACTGGGGTACCATTGCAAGTAGGTCAGTCTCAATACCTCGGCAACCTCCTCCGAGGTCAAGAGCTTGCAAAACTCAAAGGTAGGGAAACGGCCATAGTGCTGGCAGACGAAAATCTCCTTTTTCCAACCCTCTACGCTATGCCTGCAGAGGTCGAACGCCTCAATATTACTATGGGCTTTCCGCTGCGCCAAACCCATATCTTTAGCCTCTTGATGGTGGTGAGCCGTTTGCTGCGTAACCTACGTTGGCACCAAGGTCAAGTTGCTTTTGCCCACAGAGAGGTCCAAGAAATTCTTAATAACCCTTATATCAAAGCGGAGAATGCCCAAGTCAGTGAGGAAATCCTAAAGGTCGTCCGCCGTTCGAACCTGATATATGTATCGCAAGCGCGCTTAGCACAATATCCGCTTGGACCACTGCTGAGTCATATTTTCCATCCTCCAGAGTTGAGCACTGAACAGCCCTTGTCAGATTTAAAAAGTTTGAATGCTTATCTACAGACGGTTTTTCTTTCTCTCCTGGATGATGCCAAAGAGCGTAATGCCGTTTTAGAGGCTGAGTACATCTATCATTTCCATACCCAATTCAATCAACTCCAAGACATCCTGAGTCAGTATCCAGTGCCGATTCGGCTGCGTGGCTTTGTCAATTTGTTTCGTGAGGTGATGCAAAGGGTAAGGATCCCTTTTGAGGGCGAGCCTCTAGTAGGATTGCAGATTATGGGTTTTTTGGAGACAAGGGTGCTAGATTTTAAGCGGGTCTATATCCTTGGCGCCAACGAAGGCAATCTGCCCGATACTAGCTCCGGCAATAGTTTTATTCCTTATAATCTGCGCAAGGCTTTTGGGCTGCCTACTTTTGAGGAGAAGGACGCTATTTATGCTTATCACTTTTATCGCCTCCTGCAGCGAACGGAAGAAATCCATCTGATCTATAATACCGTCGTGCATGACAGTAGTGGGGGAGGAGCTAAAGAATTGAGCCGTTTTATTCGGCAGATTCGACATTTTTTTCCTAAGCAGCATGATCGTCTTCGTGTGCACGAACGCATCGTTTCTACGCCAGCGGCTTATGGCGAAAGTCCTGTGATCAATGTAGCCAATGAAGCGGAGATCAGGACTATATTACACCAGCGTTACATCGCCACGGACAGCGAGGGCTATTTCTCCGCTACTGCTCTTAATACCTATCTGGGCTGCCCACTGCGCTATTATTTTCGATACGTAGCGATGATCAAAGAGGCTGAGGAAGTCGAAGAAAGCATGGAGGCTAACACCTTTGGCAGCGTACTCCACCACGCGTTGGAATATGTCTATAAAGGCTACGAAGGCAAGACCATCGGCCCCAATGATAAAGCAGAGCTAAATCGTCGCTTAGCCCCTAGTTTAAAGGATGCTTTGGCTAAAAATAATCTAGGAAGACCTAGTGATCTGCAAGGGCAAAATTATTTGCTACGTAATGTTATCGAACAGTTATGCAAGCGGATTATAGAGCATGATGTCAGTGGTGATCCTTTTACCCTCTTGAGCCGCGAAGATGATAAGAACTACCTCACCGAATTTGATACCGGAAAGTATCGTGTACGTATTAATGGGGCTTTTGACCGCATCGATCATCAAATAGCTGAGGATAGCATCCGAATTTTGGATTACAAAACGGGGCGAGTGGAGTTGGGGACCTCAAAGACAAAGATAGATGATCTGTTCAAAGACAATAAGTATAAAGAAGCTTTTCAGGGCTATCTGTATGCATGGCTTTATCATCGCCAAAATCCTGATGCTCGCATTAAGGTAGGCTATTATACGGCGCGCAAGCTAAAGGACGGTATCCAATATCTCGATGGTAACCAGCCGCTCAATCCAGAGTTATTGTATCAGTTTGAGACCCGCCTCGCGGAACTCATCCACCAGATTTTTGAATCCGACTTCTCCCAGACTGAGGACGAAAAAAAGTGCCGTATTTGCCCTTACAAAGAAGTTTGTAATCGGTAGAAAACTATACCGCTTTTAAACTGATATCCAAGCTCATCACCGAGTGAGTCAAGGCTCCCATGGAGATAAAATCAACGCCTGTTTCAGCAATAGGACGGACATAATCAGGGGTGATCCCTCCTGAGGCTTCGGTTTGGGCGCGTGCGTCAATTAGCTCCGCGGCAGTGCGCATATCTTCCAAAGACATATTGTCGAGCATGATCCGGTGGACAGGGCCTGCCTTTAAGATTTGCTGGACTTCGTCGAGATTACGGGCTTCTACTTCGATCTTGAGATCGAGATTGTTGGTCTTTAGGTAGTCCTTGCAGGAACTAATGGCCTCTGCGATCCCGCCGGCGTAGTCAATATGATTGTCCTTGATCATAACCATATCATAAAGTCCAAAGCGATGATTGGTGCCTCCCCCAATTTTAACCGCCCATTTTTCTAGATGGCGGATGAGAGGGGTAGTTTTTCTCGTATCCAGAACGCGGCAATTGGTGCCTTCCAATTGATCGACCACTTTTCGCGTCAAGGTGGCAATCCCACTCATGCGTTGCATGATATTCAAAACTAAGCGTTCTGCTTGCAGGATAGAACGAGGATCTCCTTTGACATAAAATGCCTCCGTCATCAGTTCATCGATCACTGCGCCATCCTGCAATATACCCTCATAGACTAGTTGAGGGTCAACCTTTTGAAATATGCGTTCGGCGATAGCCACCCCAGCCAAAATGCCTTTCGCTTTGACGATACAGCGAGCGGCGGAAGTATGGCCCTCCGGAACAGTAGAGAGCGTAGAATAATCACCAGGACCAATGTCCTCGCGTAAAGCTTCGTCTATGATTCGTTCGGTTTCGGGATGGTTGAGAAAATCGATCATGATCAGATAGGATTAAGGCTGCAAGTTAAGTAGAAAGTATTAAGTAGAAAGTATTTAGTACAGAGAAGAGAGGGATTGACAATAGGTCGATACATTAGCATCTAAATACTAAGTACTTTAAATACAGACCCAGTCACAAAAAAAGTCCCGCCAAAGCAGGACCTTAATGTTATTGCTAGTGAGTATTGCCGCGTTATATCATCGTAGATCAAAGCGAACTTGCTCAATGGCACCACCATTGCCGGCGGTCCGGATGTGAACGTTAACCTTGAAATTACCTTTGGCTGTAATTAACGTACCGAGAATGTAGGAGGTCTCTCCTGTACTGCCAGTATTGAGCAAAGTGAAATTATCCGAAGGATAGTCGCTAAAAAATTGACGAATGGCATAACGCGCCTGAGTCGCGGAATAAATGTGCGTCTGATTAAAAAGCGTGATCTCAACCCTATCCCCAAAATAGTTTGCCATAGCCTCTCCGTTTCCGGCGGTAAGGCTCTCCACGACCGCGTTGACCACGTCGTTTTGTGCCTGGACCCGTCCCACTCCGATAACAGAGATGACGAGAAGCAAAGTTAGGGTGCTTAAAAACTTCATACTTCAGAACCTTGTTGTCATCACAATTCATGTGGGTATATGCTAAGACCGTGCCAATCGCATTGGGTTTTAAGTAATTACCCCTTCTGAGGAGGGTGAATGGTTATTTTTTCAGTCTTAACGGTTTGATAACCTTAGATAGCTAAGATTTCGTGTAGATTTCAACGATTATATTTTACATTTGCGGCATGCATACGCCAAAAGTAATTTTAATCATAATGGACGGTTGGGGGATGGCTCAAGATGAGTCAGTAAGTGCGATAAACGCCGCCAAGACCCCTTTTTACGATCATGCGCTCCAATCCTACCCTTTTACCAAACTAGAAGCTTCTGAGCTCAAGGTTGGCCTACCCGAAGGACAGATGGGTAATTCGGAGGTAGGCCATATGAATATAGGAGCCGGCCGGATCGTTTATCAAGACCTTGTCAAGATCAATCGCGAAATTGCAGGCGAGGGCTTTGCCCAAAATGCAGAACTCCGAAATTTGGTAGAGTACTGCCAGTCCAATCAAAAACCCCTACACCTCCTGGGATTATTGTCAGATGGAGGTGTCCACAGTAGTATACATCATTTAATCGGGATGCTCGCTGTGTTGCAAAGAGAAGATATTCCGGCGGTTTACATTCATGTCTTTACCGATGGCCGTGATACCGCCCCTGATGGTGGGATCAAATATGTGGCTCAATTAGAAGAAGCGATCGCGCAAACTGGTACGGGTAAAATTGCCTCTGTCATCGGCCGCTACTTTGCTATGGATCGGGACAAACGCTGGGAGCGAGTGCGCAAAGCTTACGACCTGTTGGTGAAAGGAGAAGGGGCGGCTTTTGAGTCTGCTGCTGCTGCGGTGCAGAACGCTTATGAACAGGGCCAGACGGACGAGTTTGTTGAGCCCTGCGTGATCACAGAAGGAGGAAATCCTATAGCCAAAATTCAGGAAGGAGATGCAGTCCTCTTTTATAACTTCCGCACCGATAGAGGGAGAGAGCTGACGCATGTCCTCACACAAGCAGATATGCCAGAAGAAGGGATGCAAACCCTCGATCTTCACTATGCCACCCTCACCCGCTATGATGAGTCTTTTAAAGGTGTCCATGTCCTCTATGATAAGGATAAGATCGTCAATGGGCTAGGGGAGTACCTTTCTAATAATGGTAAGAAGCAAATTCGCATCGCCGAGACCGAAAAGTATCCACACGTAACTTTTTTCTTTAATGGGGGACGTGAAGCAAAAATGGCAGGAGAAGAGTATCTCCTATGTGCCTCTCCCAAAGTAGCAACCTACGATCTCAAGCCAGAGATGAGCGCTTATGAGATCCGTGATAAAATAACTGCCGAGCTAAAGAAGGGGGAAGTTGACTTTGTTTGTCTCAACTTTGCTAATCCAGATATGGTGGGGCATACGGGAGTATTTGAGGCTGCGGTCAAAGCTTGTGAAGTGGTTGATGGCTGCACCAAAGAGGTTACTGAAGTAGCGCTAGAGAACGGATATACGGTACTGATCACTGCTGATCACGGCAATGCAGATAAGATGCGTAATGCTGACGGAAGCCTTCATACTGCCCACACTACGGCCTTAGTGCCGCTATTTTTAGTATCTAGTGATGAAAGCTTAGACCTAGTCGAACAAGTGGGTAAGTTGGGCGATTTAGCCCCAACCATTTTAGATATCATGGGCTTAGACCAGCCAACAGAGATGACAGGCGATAGCTTATTGCTGCGTAAATAAATACTTAGACAATAGGATTCATTACTAAGACCTAGGAAAAGTGGACTACACAGTTCAAGAAGCCCCTTTTTCTACATACTAAATACTCCCGAAAGCTTTCGGGATACTTTCTACTCTGTACTTAAATTGTACCTTTACGGTCCAATGGAGCCACAATATGCAAAATCTGATACAAGATAAATTGATACGAGTAGCAGGTCCCTTTATGGGCCTGCTCCTTCTTTTTACCACTATGGTTTCTTGCGGTGGGGATGAGGACGCTACTCGCGAACGCTCATCCTTAGAGCAGCAACTGCAAGCCCAAATTCAGATGTCTTGTCAAACAGAGATGGCCCGTTTTGAAAAGGAGATAAGCAATCTTAGCACAAATCCAGTTACTAAAGAGGATTCCAGTTGGACAAGCCTCCCCCAAATAAGAGTAGGTGAAACCGAAAGTGGCGCCGATTCCATGCAGTGCATGTTGATCTCAGAACTGGAATGGGCCACCAAAAGCTTTCATGATGCCCCTAGTATGCAGGCATATTATGAAAGCCAAACAAATGGAGATAGCGTGCTAATACAGATCAAAGCCTCCTCAGCCAACCAAAGTGATCTGAAAAGCCAAAAATACATTTTTAGTGAATCTTCGGAGACCTTACTGTATTGGCAAAGTGTTTATGCTAAAGACAATTGGCTCTACAGTTTGGACGTGGATATAGAAATCTTTTTTGATGAGCAAGGACGCTATCTCGAACATAATTTGAAGGTAAGCAATGATGTCTCCTTGATGGGATCGGGCTTCAATGCATGGATTAGTGGTAAAGCGACTTATGATGAGTGAGTGGTTGGGGATATTTATCGGTGGCGGGCTAGGGAGTGTCGCTAGGGTGGCCATTTCGCGTTGGCTCAATCCTGAGCATGGGAGTTTTCCTTGGGGTACCTTTAGCGTGAATCTTTTGGCCTGTGTGATTTTTGCTCTCGCTTTTGTGTGGTTCAGCAAAAAAGAATCCTTTTCAAACTCTCTACAACTTATGGTGCTGTTAGGTTTCTGCGGTGGTTTTTCTACCTTTTCTACCTTTAGTGTGGAAACCTTTCGTCTGTTGGAAAATCAGCAGTTTGCGGCAGCCTTTTTATATGTTATTGCATCTATTTTTGCTTGCTTGTTAGTGCTTTGGTTGATTTTTAAATCTTTTGCATAGTAAAAAGTTTATACTTGGAAGCATTATTAGACGTAAGAATTGGCCCTTTTTGTAAATAAATCCTCTCTAAATTAGCTAAAAGCGATTGATTCAGACCGCATCTGAGTTTGGCTGGCTTGTGATCGCAGCTTTTTTTCTATAAATTTATATCAAGATGAAAGTGGCTTTACGCCATGTGTAGTCTTCTTATTAACCTACCTAATACCCCAAACTCAATGTGCTCCAACCTTCCCCGGGTGGAGCCATTGTCTTTTACAAGCTTTGGTTTTATTGGGCCCATCTGATCCCGCAGCCTGCAGCGCGTGTATAGGATTGTTGGATCGGACTTGTTTGCAGTTGTTGCATCAAAGCCGTTTCAAGATACTTATGCTTGACAGAGCTAGCATCTCGAGGGCTATCGTCTATGGCTCCGACATAGCTCAAGCGCAGGCTAGCTTGCTCGTCTCTTGCGAGTAGAAAGCATTGGGGTGTCCTGCTCGCACCAAAGGCTCGCGCCAGGGCCTGCTGATGATCCCATAGATAAGGAAAGGCAAAGTGATGTTTCGCCGCAAAAGCTTTAAGCTGAGAGAGGGAGTCTTGAGG
>JBCCQN010000046.1:0-43228 GCA_039024315.1 Bacteroidota bacterium | reverse complement strand
TTAACTCCCGCTTTTGTACTCGTCGAACTCAATAGCGAAGGACCGCTGCGAGGGGCCTACTTTTTTGATGCTGAGCGGGGCTTTGTTGCCGGTGGCGAACGCTTCTCCGAAACTGTCCTGCAAACTACTGATGATGGAGGGGAGAGTTGGAATCCCATCGACTTGGAACCCGTTTTCGATCAGACTTTATTTGATATTAATTTTTTTGATGATCAGCACGGTGTCGCCTGTGGGATTGGTGGTAAGTACTTATTTACCCAAGACGGAGGCAAGACTTGGCGAGTGATACAATCCCAATACTGGCAACAGATGCAAGCCATTGCTTATGCCGATGCGGAGAAAGTTTTTGCGGTAGGGGGCAATGGCTACTCTTATGGCATCATGGAGCGTAGCCTAAATGGAGGCCAAAATTGGGCTTTGGTCGATACCTTTGATTTCGAACTAAGGGATGTCGCTTTTGTCAATTCGTCTATTGGCTTTGCTTGTGGCTATGGAGTGATCCTCAAATCAGAAAATGGAGGGGATAGTTGGGACTTTACCGAAGCGAGAAGAGAATTTTTCTCGGCCCTTGCTTTTCCTACTGAGCAGCTTGGTTATGCAGTAGGCCGGACGGGTACCATCATGAAAACTACTGATCAAGGAGAAACCTGGGAGCGCCTGCGCAATGGCAATTTAGCCACCAATCCAGCTCACCGCTATCACGATGTATCCTTCATAGACCCTGAAAATGGCTATGTAGTAGGAGATAAGGGCTTGATTTTTCGTACGCAGGATGGAGGTCAGACTTGGCAGAGAATAAAGCTTGACATCAAGGCAGATTGGTGGCAAGTGCAAATGCTGGGAGGAGGCAAAACTTTAGTCTGTGGCACGGCAGGGAAAATACTTTGGTTAGAAGAGTAGGATTTGTGATAAAAGCTTTGGCTTAATGCGCAAAATTCCTACCTTTGCAGACTCTAAAAAATCATTTCGAACATTATGTACGCCATCGTTAGTATTAAAGGTAAGCAGTACAAGGTCGCAGCCGGCCAGCAATTGCTGGTTAATCGCCTCCAAGAGGAAGCCGGGGAGACCGTTTCTTTCGAAGATGTGTTATTGGTTGACAATGACGATCAGGTAAGCGTTGGTACGCCTACCGTTTCCGGAGTTACGGTTACCGCCAAGGTAATAGACCATGTCAAGGACAAGAAAATTATTGTCTTCCACAAAAAGCGCCGTAAAGGCTATCGCAAAAAGAACGGGCACCGACAGGCGCTCACTCAGATTGAAATTGAAAGCATCGGATAACTAATTGTTGAATCACTGAATGGTTGAATATTTGAATCCTTCAAAACTCAACAATTCGCAAAATAAAAAAACATTATGGCTCACAAGAAAGGTGGAGGTAGCTCCCGTAACGGACGTGAATCAGAATCGAAACGCCTCGGCGTGAAAATGTTTGGCGGCCAAGCAGTAGTAGCAGGCAACATCATCGTTCGCCAGCGCGGTACTAAGTTTCGTGCCGGTGCCAACGTTGGTCTAGGTAAAGATCATACACTTTATGCCTTGAAAGACGGAGTAGTGAAGTTTACTGATCGCACCTTCAATCAAAAAACCCGTAAAGTAGTAAGCGTAGAAGCAGAAGCTTAAGCCTTAACTACTTCAAAAGATAGAACCTAGTGATTAATTCACTGGGTTTTTTTTGTCTGCTGCGCAGAACGCTCATTTTAAGTACTTAGACAAGAGTATTTAGTAGTAAGACCTAGGAAAATGGGGTTATATGGTTCAGCAGAACCTTTTTACTCAGTACTTATTTGTGTGGGAAAATAATAGAGAATTTGAGACCTTGGTCAAGACCCGTGTATTGTCATGCTGGAGCAGGGCCGAAGTAACTTGAGGGATAAGCGTTCCGCGCAGCGGAGAAGAACTACAAAGGTCCCTCGACTAGCGCTCCCTCATAGCTGAAGGGAAGTAAACCCCAAAAGACTAAGCAAAAAAATCCCGCTCATTATACGAACGGGATTCTTTTATCGATCAGTTTTGTTATTAGTTCATGATCTCGATGCCATAGCGCGCTGACATTTTTTCAGGTGTCCAAGCTGCCTCGTTGCGCTTCCAAAGACCTTCTAATTTGTTTTTGTCGGCTAGTGTGTCCATGCACTGCCAAAACCCTTGGTGTTTATATGCATAAAGCTCGCCGTCTTTGGCTAGGTTTTGCATGGGCATGTGCTCGAACATATGCTTGTTCCCTTCCGTTCCTTCAGGGATGTATTCAAGAACCTTAGGATCGCAAACAAAGAAACCTCCGTTGATCCAGTTGCCTTCACCGGTGGGTTTTTCGATGAAAGACTCTACTTGTTGGTTATCGCCGATATAAGGGGCGCCATAACGTCCGGAAACATCAACAGTAGTCATGGTAATCAAACCGTTATGAGCATTGTGGAAGTCCATCAATTTGCTGATGTTGACATCGGATACACCGTCTCCGTAGGTCAATAAGAACTTTTCATCCCCAATGTAATCAGCCGCTTGCTTGATACGACCACCGGTCATGGTATTGAGGCCTGTGTCCAATAAGGTCACCTTCCAAGGCTCAGCTCTATTTTTATGGATCTCCATAGAGTTGTCGCGGAGATCAAAAGTGAGGTCGCTTCGCTGCAAAAAGTAGTTGGCGAAGTAGCTTTTGATATAGTCACCTTTATAGCCGCAGAGTATGATAAACTCATTGAAGCCATAAAAAGAATAACTCTTCATGATATGCCACAAAATGGGGCGTCCGCCAATCTCTGCCATAGGCTTGGGAATGACATTGGTGAGCTCGGCTAGTCTGGTGCCAAATCCACCAGCAAGAAGTAAAACTTTCATATTGGACCTTTTCAGGGTTAATTTTTCTGTTATGACAAAAATAAAGCAAATAGCCGTTTCTCTCAATCCTTATGCATCCAGTTTACTAACATACATGCCCAACGGCCAATATCCATCCTTGAGCAGTAAACATCGCTAGAGCATTCGCTCCCAAGCGGTTCGCATACTCTTAAGGGTTCCCACATCGAGGAATTTTTGCTCAGCAAATGCTTTGATTTTTACCCTCAAACCTGCCTCTATTGCAGTTAGTAAAATTTCCGAGAAATGAATTTCAGGCATATTCGTATCCTCCTGCCTCTTTTGCAAATCTAAGCCAATAAATTCATGTAAAAAATTTGTAAAGCGGGGTCCCCAGACCATATTGGTCCACGCAAAGCGTCGATCTGTCTGGGCTGGTTTGATCTGAATGTCGATGATGTCGCCAGTCGTTTTGTCCCAAGCGACCATATCGCTTTTGCTGGCTTCGTATTCGTTTTCTACTTGATACAATCCCAAGACTAGGTCTGCGCCTGAACTTTGATGCAAGGCAACTAATTGCGCAAACACATCAGCAGGTTCGTAGAGCATATCCGGAAATCCTAACATCACTCGGGCCTCTTTGATAAATGGATAAGCTTGGTCTACGGTATAAGGTACGCCATAGAGGTGGCGGAGCATCAAATACCCAAAGTCCATCCCAAAATCTTGACCATCGCCATAATAGGTTGGGATGTCCCACTTGCCTTCTCTCAAGATAAAATAGACCTTCTGGCAGGCTGCGGCTTGGTATTTTTCTAATAAATGCTGAGAGATGGCTTTAGGTCTGCCTTGCTCATCAAAGCCAACAGGAAATATTTCTTTACTGCAGGCAAGTCTTCCCAAACGTTTGGCCGAGCCGCCGGCTGGGATTAGTCCAATTAGTTCCATATTTTTTTGTGGCAAAAACCCATGCTGGGAACGATACCTTTGGGATTTTCTGCGCTTTTGGTTTAGTTCTAAATTGATTCTACTGCTACAAAATATGAACCGAAATAGACTTTGGCTACTCTGCTGCACGGCAGTATTGGCCTTAATTGCCATCATTTACAATCCCTGGACCCTGAGCCCCAACAAATTGGACCCGAAACTATTCGGATTACCCTTTAATTTGTGGTTTGGGTTTTTGGCTATGGGGCTGCTCATCCTGTTGACGATAATCGGTACTTGGATACATCCCGTCCATGAAGATAAAGAGGAACAGCCATGATAGCATGGTTGATGGTTTTGGGACCTATTTATGTCATTGTATTGGGTACATTGGCTTGGCGCTCGCGGAGAGCGGACCAAAGCGAAATGGAATTCTTGCTCGGTAACGCTAAGCTAGGCTTGATGGTGGGACTCTTGACTACGGCAGCCTCGCTTTTTAGTACTTTTACTTTACAGGGGATGCCTGACTTTTTTCGGCAGCATGGAGTCGCATCCTGGATTTTCTTAGCGGTGGCAGATGGGGTGATGATCTTTGTGATCGTGGGCTTTGCTTTCTACCTTCGCCGCAGGGTGGCCGAGAAGGGCTTTAGTGGCGTAGGGCCTTTGCTCAATGCTTGCTACGAAACCCCTTGGGCGGGCCGTATGTACTTCTTAGGGATTTTTATCTTTTTGATTCCTTATGTCTCCATCCAAATCAAAGGGATTACCATCTTCTTGACGGCTGTCTTTCCGGAGTTTATGCCTACTTGGGCTTGGGGCTTGGCCATTGTGGGACTGATGCTACTTTACAGTGAAACTGGAGGACTTAAGGCGATTATATTTGCCGATGTGATCCAAGCCGTATTACTACTTGGGGTCGTATGGATTATTGCTTCGGTTTGTTTGGATAAGATGGGGGGTATGGCTTCTATGTTCCAGCAAGTGGAACGGGAAAATGTAGCGCTACTCTCTTCGCCTGGCCCCAAAGGTTTATTGGGCCCCCAATTTTTGTTCGCCAGCATGCTTGCTATCGCCTTTGTGCCGATTACGCAACCACATATTACGACTCGCTTGGTGATCATGAAAAGCATCAAAGAAACCCATCGTATGGCCATCGGGATCGGGATTTTTGCTGTCTTGGTGATTTTACCGACCCTTTTTATCGGCTTTTACGGTGCCATCAATTATGCTGATCTTAGCACGGCTGAATTCCTTTCGCAGGTTTTACTTTTTGATCAACTTCCTTGGGTAGCAGCCTTGGGGGTAATTGGTTTGCTGGCAGCAGCTATCTCAACTAGTGATTCCCAATTGTTTGCGATGGGGACTGAGTTTAGGGGTTTATTCGAAGCAGGGCGTTCGCGCATGGCTTTGACTCGGATTGCGATAGTGGCCTTTGCAGTTTGCGCTTTGATTTTCTCGCAGATCGCCAGCGATGAATTGGCCCTCTTAGCCCTTTCAGGTTTCTCCGGCACCGCCATCTTGGGTCCTATGATCTTAGCTGCTATCCTGAGAAATCGCCCTCCCGCAACTTGGATGATTATCGTTACAGGGATAGGACTATTGAGCTTTCTAGCAAGCCAGTTTGGGTTGATTCCCAAAGCAGTATTAGGGATGAACCTCAATTGGTTGATTGTGGTATTATTGGGGCTTTGTGCTTTTTTTGCCTCCCGAAAGCGTTTAGCAGCGCGGAACGATTCGCCTGTGCCAAATTAAAGCAGACAGACAGAGAGAGCAGATTTACAACTGATATTATCTACTATTGCAAAGGCACCTTCTATGAGGTATAGGAGGCAGGAGCCTTTTAGAGATGTCTGTAGCCTTCGACTGAGCGTTCCGCGCAGCAGTGGCCCCACAAAAAAAACCTCATAAAGCTAAAGTTCTCCCCAATAATTAAGATATTTAGTAAATTATATATGTGGCTAAGCTAATCTGTAAGGCTACTAATCTTCCTTACTATGAATCAAAAACTACTACTATTATTTCTTTGCCTTTTGCTGACACTTCCTACCCAAGCGCAGGAATTTCTAAAAACCAATGGTAAAGCCATCGTCAATACCTCTGGTGATACCATCATTTTGCGTGGCATGGGTCTGGGAGGCTGGATGCTGCAAGAGGGCTATATGTTGCAGACCGCTGGCTTTGCCAACGCTCAACACAAAATTCGAGAAAAAGTCGAGCAATTGATCGGTCCTGCCAATACGGATGCTTGGTACGATGCCTGGTATGCCAATCATGTCCGCAAAATTGACATCGATTCTTTGAAAGCTTGGGGCTTTAATTCGGTGCGGTTGCCGATGCATTACAATCTCTTTACCCTCCCAATCGAAGATGAGCCAGTGGCCGGTCAAAACACTTGGCTGAGCAAAGGCTTTGAAATGACCGATAGCCTCATCTCTTGGTGCAAGCAAAATGATATGTATGTGATCTTAGACTTGCATGCGGCTCCCGGTGGTCAGGGCTATGACGAAGGTATCTCTGACTATGACCCTAACAAACCCTCTCTATGGGAAAGCCAAGAAAATCGAGACAAAACCGTGGCCCTTTGGAAGAGACTAGCCGAAACTTACGTCAATGAACCAACGGTAGCCGGTTATGATCTCCTCAATGAGACCAATTGGAACATGAGTGGAAATACACCTTTACGTGATCTCTATTTTGAAATTACGGATAGTATTCGTGCTGTTGACACTAGCCATATCATCATTATCGAAGGCAATTGGTTTGCCAATGACTTTACGGGACTGACCCCACCTTGGGACGATAATATGGTTTATAGTCCGCATAAATATTGGTCTGTCAATGATCAGGCTTCTATCCAATGGGTCCTTGATATGCGCGAAACTTACAACGTACCGCTATACCTTGGGGAGAGTGGGGAGAACTCCAACGTCTGGTTTAGAGATGCGATTCGCCTGCTCGAAGACAATGACATTGGTTGGGCTTGGTGGCCGATGAAAAAAGTGGAATCGATTGCTGGACCTCTCTCAGCCGTCAAAAATCAAGGTTATCAAGATCTTTTGGATTATTGGGATGGCAATGGCTCAGCTCCTTCCGCTGCGGTGGCGCAAGCCTCGCTGATGCAATTGACTGAAAATCTCAAGCTAGAAAATTGTGTCTATCAAAAAGATGTAATCGATGCTATGTTCCGTCAGGTTTACTCAAATGAGACCAAGCCTTTTAATACCCAGGATATACCCGGTATCATCTATACTACTGACTTTGATATGGGGGTAGTTGGAGAGGCCTATTGGGACAATGAAGTGGCTAACTATCAGGTTACTACCGGCAATTTTACTTCTTGGAACAATGGCTGGGCGTACCGCAATGATGGGGTGGATCTACAAAAAACCGATGACATCCTATATACTAATGGCTATAATGTTGGTTGGTTGAGCAACAATGAGTGGATGCAATATGATGTTAGTGTAGCGGCTAGCGCCGTTTATGATGTCGAAATCCGCTTCGCTTCGATTGGCACAGACGGACGCTTTCACCTAGAGATGGATGGCGCTGATATCACCGGTCGAAGAAGCGTACCTAACACTGGAGACTGGCAAAATTGGCAAACCGTTACGGTCAGTGATGTGATCCTTGATGCCAACGATAGTAAACTGCGTTTTTATGTAGATGTGGAAGGCTTTAACCTCGGAGGGATGAAGTTTACCCAAAAAGGGGCTACCACCACCCTGCCCACTGAATTTCAATCGGCAGTTACCCTTGATGATCAAACCGTTCAGCTAAATCTCAACAAACCCTTGAGTGGGCCTTTACCTGCGAGTCCAGCCAATTTTAGCATCTTTGTCAATGGAGGCTCAGTGCCTATCTCCGCTGTTAATCTCGATCCCAACAACCCTCGTATCATTACCTTTACGGTCAATCATAGCTTCAAATCGAGTGAGCTAATCAAAATTTCCTATTCTGGCAATCAAATTGATGCCACCGATGGGACAACGCTCAATACCTTTAGCCAACGAGATGTGCAAAACACCGTAGCGATTATCCATGCGGTACCGGGTAAGGTGCAAGCTGAGGACTACTATTTCCAAGTTGGGGTTCAATTAGAAAATACCACAGACGCAGGCGGAGGGCAAAATATTGGCTTCCTAGATGCCGGAGATTATCTTGATTATTACATCAACGTAGGCCAAAACGGTACCTACAATGTAGCGTATCGCACCGCCGCAGAAAGCGAAATGGGGGCGGTCCAGATGCAATTGATCGATCCAACAGGGGCAATAACCATACTAGATGATGTTACCTTCCCGTCCACAGGTGGCTGGCAGACTTGGACGAGTACCAATAGTGAGCTGGACCTTCCTGCAGGTGAACATCAGCTCCGCATGCTGATCACGCAGCCGCTTTTTAATATGAATTGGTTTGAATTTACCTTCCTGACGGAGATTGAGCGTCCGGAGGATATTTTGAAATTTAAGCTATTTCCTAATCCTAATGATGGATTGTTTGAGTTAGAGGTCAGCCTTGCAGAACGCCAAAACCTAGAAATCATCGTTTCGGATCTCCTCGGACATCAGATCCAACGCAAAAGCTTAGCTGAAGTGATTACGGTGCAGGAACGATTGGATTTGAGAGCGCTGCCCAAAGGCTATTATCTCCTTAGGATGCGATTGGAGGACGGTAGTATTTATACCCAGAAACTGCTAATACATTAAGTACTGAGTAGAAAGTATATAGTACGGAGAAAAAGGTGCTGCTGAACTATATAGTCCAGTTTTACCAGGTTTTAATACTGGATACTAATGTCCACCTACTTAAGAATAACGTATAATTTTTTGTTGAGGCTGGAGTGCAGATATTGTGCTCCGGCTTCTTTTTTTGGCTTTAAGATGGAAAAAACTTCACCAATCTGAAACTTTTCTAGAATCAGCCGTATATACAGTCTCTTACAGCAGTACAATCAATCTTTTTTACACAATACTTTTATGATTATTTATGGAACCTCTGGGGCCAAAGACCTGCGCGCGCAGCGTTTTAATGGTATCGAATGCCCCAACTGTCAGACTCCTGATTCTTTGGAGGCTGGTGCTTACTCACGTTACGCCCACGTTTATTGGATTCCGCTCTTCTCGCTTGGCAAAAGTACCAAAACAGTTTGCACCCATTGCGGTACTGAATTCAAAACCAAGCAACTACCGCTGGACATGCAAAATCGACTGACCGATATGAAGTCAGATATCAAGATCCCTTTTTGGCACTTTACTGGCTTAGGCTTGATCGCTTGTTTGATCGCTTGGGGAGCCTTTCAGAGCAAACAAAACGCTGCCGACAATCTAACTTACATCCAAAATCCTCAAGTGGATGACTATTATGAAGTCAAAACGGATGAGGGTTATAGTCTGCTCAAAGTGGCGGCAGTTACGGAGGACTCGGTGGCACTACGTTACAATGAGTATGTTACAAACAAACTATCCGGCTTAGGCGACCTTAAGGAGGATTCTCGTTTTTCGCAGGATGTCATCATGCTCGCAAAGTCTGACTTGAGAGAACTGTTTGAGGAGGGCGAGATCAGAGATGTTGACCGTTAGCACCGCTTCGCGGAACGCTTATTCAATCCCTGCGCATTTAAGTACCTAGACAATCGTATTCAATATTAAGACCTCTTTTCTCAGTGCGGAATACTTTTTACTTTGTACCTAAAAATTGGATTTCATTCCCTCCTAGGAGGGACTTTTTTTTGTCTTAGCTAGGGTCTACTATTCAAAATCGCTTGAAAACTTGCCTTTATGGCCCGGTTAGAAGCGTTCTCGGAGAGAGACTTCTCCTCCATCGGATCGCTTTGAATATCATAAAAACGCCCATCATCATATAGCTTCCATTGCTTGTTTTGTACCCAACGAGCGTCCGTAAAATTACCCCAACGCGGCGCATAATCACAAAAGATATAAGATCTAACACTGTCCGCCTGTCCTAATAATTGCGGATAAAAACTGAGCCCATCTAATTCTGGATCGACTGACTGATCCACCCTAGCTGCTGCTATGAGCGTAGGTAAAAAATCGCTAAAATCGATCAAATTATTATTCACTTGCCCTGCTACAATATGCTCCGGCCACCAAGCAATCATGGGTACATGAGTGCCATCTCTTACTGGATATCCCTTTTGCCCCTTAATCTCTTGTCCCCGCCAACGGCTCGTTACATCTCTATCTGTACCATTGTCGCCGATAAATAAAACGAGGGTGTTTTCTTGTCGCTCTCGAATCTGGTCTAACAATTGTCCGATCATTTTGTCCATGTAGGCTAGGTTCTCGGCAAAGTATTTGGCCTGGTTCTTTTTGTGAAGGGAATCAATGGCATACTCTGCTTTATTATCTGGTGTAGGCCTAAAGGGATCGTGCGTCAAAGCCATGGGAAAATAAACTAAGTAAGGACGATCATCAGCTGTGCGCATAAACGCTCCCAAAAAGTCCACAAAGATATCGGGACCATATTCTCCGCTTAGGATTTTTTCCTCACCATTGAGGTCGAGATTAGGATCCTTGTATCTGGGCCCTGTACGCTCTTTGACTTGCCAAAGGCAATATTCCTCAAAGCCTGCTTGAGGCGGTAAAGAACCAATTCGGCCACTAATCTCTCGCTGTCTTTTATTGCCGTATAGCTGCCATTTTCCTGCTACAGCGGTCCGATAACCTCCGGCCCGCAAGTAATGAGCGAAGGTTTGCTCACTAGAGTCTAATTGCCCGAAGGCAAAATAATTTCGGTCATTATATTTGCCTGTCATCAGTTGCACGCGAGAAGGGGTACACAATGGCGTGGCATAGCAATGGGTAAAGCGCATACCCTCTGCGGCCATACGATCTAAATTGGGGCTTTGATAGGATTCTCCGCCATTGACAGTCAGGCTTTCGTAGCCCAGATCGTCGGCCATGATAAGGACTATGTTTGGGCGTTCCGCGTCGCGGTAACGCTCCCACTCGGCCTCTATATCAGCGATGGGAGGACTACCATCATGGGTCAATATGCGATACTTGGAAACCAAGGTGTCGCCCGGATGCAGCACAAAACTATCCAGCACCATAGGAGAGACACTGAAATAAGGCATCACCGGATGAGTCCGCACGGGTTGCGGATAACGAAAATTGTCAGGATGCCCCATGATGACCATGCCGACGGAATCCCCTCCTACTTGGCCATGAAAACTAAGCCATTCTGGACGGCTGTGGTTGGCTTCGATACGGCCCTTACCTTCACTAGTTAAAAAGCCTCCTTTACCCTTTTTACCAATATAATTTACCTCCGCTCCTTCAGTCTGTTCAAAGTGATGATCGTTCCACTCTTCGGCTCCTCTAAATCCCAGACCCCCATATTTATACTTTTTGACAACTAGGCTATCCTCGCCTGCAGGATAGAGATAAGAATGAAAATCAACTACATTAAACTTCCCTCGACGACTTGCTTCTACTTCCCAACGTTCGCGCAACGCCACTATCGTATCGCCATTTTGTAAAGCTAAATGCTCTTGTATGGAATGAAAACCGCTTCGACTTTCATTTTCAAAGCGATGGGTAATTTCTACGGCTCTGACGGTACCTGTTTCTTTTTGTTGGTTCCAAAAATCCGTAAACTCTCCTCGAAAGCGTGTATTGACCAAGGCAAAAAACAAAGCATGTTGATGCACGTGGCCTTCGGGAAAGGCAGCGGTGAGAACGTTCCCGGAAGGAGTATAAAGAGGATGGATAAAGCCCGATCGCTGATAATAGGCTGGCAAACTATCAGCGGGATATTGAGTTGCTAATTGATAGTGCAAGATATCCTTCCCCTCGATACTAAGGCTTATGCTGCTTAGAAATTCAGCATTTTGAGGCTCTGAGGGAGGGTTTTGATCGGATTTGAGACATCCCCAAAGTAGCAATAGCACGGGAACGGTTGTAAAGAGAATACGCATCAGAATCAGTTTGAAAAAGATAATTTAACCGAAAATTCGAAAGAATGAGGATTGATCTACTACTCACTTTAGCAGACATTGAAAAAGAATTAGATAGTTTTTGGGCGCTTTCTGGCCAAAAGATTCGCCTCATCCGCGATCATTATGATCGCAGCAAGGGCTCTCCGGTTTTTACGGCGGGAGGAGAATATACCAGTCGTGGCTGGACAGAATGGACCCAAGGCTTTGAGTATGGTTCTGCTATTTTGCAGTTTGACGCTACGGGAGAGGATGAGTTTCTTGAATATGGTCGCAAGGCTACTTTGGAAAAGATGGCTTCTCATGTCGGACATTTTGGGGTCCACGACCATGGTTTCAACAACGTCAGTACTTATGGCAATCTGCACCGCTTGATGCGGGAGGGAAAGATCCCACAAAATGATTGGGAACAGCATTTTTACGAATTAGCGCTGAAGTTATCCGGTGCCGTGCAGGCGAGGCGCTGGACGGAGATCCCAGGTGGAGGCTTTATTCATTCCTTTAATGGGCCTCATTCTCTTTTTGTAGATACCATCCGGACACTAAGAGCCGTAGTCTATAGCCATCAATTAGGGCATGCTATCTGGCAAGAAAACGATCAGAAGGTCAATCTTTTGGAACGCAGTCTCCTGCATGCTAAAGCCACGGCGGATTATGCAATTTTCTATGGCGAGGGCCGAGATAGCTATGATGTATCTGGGCGTACGGCTCACGAATCAGTCTTTAATACCGTAGATGGGGCTTTTCGCTGTCCCAATGCCCAACAGGGCTTTTCAGGCTTCACTACTTGGACCAGGGGCTTGGCTTGGGCAATTACCGGCTTCGCCGAACAACTAGAATTTGTCAAGACGCTTGATGATAGCGAATTAGATGCCTTTGGTGGTAGAGCTCAGATTGAGGCTTTTATGCTCAAAGCCGCTAAGGCAACGGCCAATTTTTATATCGAAAACACCGCCCTTGATGGTATCCCTTACTGGGATACTGGAGCTCCTAATCTCCATCAATTAGGTGATTATCTGGCTCGTCCTGCTGAGCCCTACAATGATTTCGAACCCGTTGATAGTTCTGCGGCGGCTATAGCTGCACAGGGTTTGTTGCGACTCGGGCGCTATTTGGGAGGCATAGAAGGACAGTCCTTTTGGCAAGCAGGTTTGACTGTGGTGAAAAGACTCTTGGAAGAGCCTTATCTATCCACTAGTCCCAAACACCAAGGCTTGACTTTGCATAGTATCTATCACCAACCCAATGGCTGGGATTATGTGCCAGAGGGTAGCAAAATAGCTTGCGGGGAGTCAAGTATGTGGGGCGACTATCATATGCGGGAGGTAATGCTTTATCTCACCAAATTGATTAGGGAAGAAGCCTATTACACCTTTTTTGGAGGATTACAGTATGATTGATCTCAACCAACTCTGTGTGCACACGATCACGATGAAGCAGTGGTCCTTAGAGGAGTCGATACAAGCGTTCGGCAAGGCCGGTATTGGCGGTATCACGATTTGGCGGGACGCCCTTGGCGAACGCTCAGTGGAAGAGGTAAAAGCCTTATTGACAGCGCATAAGCTAGATTTGACGGCTTATTGTCGGGGCGGTTTTTTTCCGTCTTTGACTGCGTCAGAACGCCAAGCCGCAATTGATGATAATTTGACTATGATTAGGGAGGCTTCGGCCTTAGGCGCGCCTCTAATTGTCTTGGTTTGTGGCGCTGCTGCAGGACAATCCCTCGCAGAGTCCCGCACTCAGATCCAAGCTGGCATCGAGGCCATCCTACCCTTGGCTGAGGAACTGAATGTCAAACTAGCCATTGAGCCACTGCATCCAATGTATGCGGACACACGTTCTGCTATCAATACCCTAGCCTCCGCCAATAATATGGCTGAAGCGATTGATTCCCCTTATGTAGGCGTTGCGATTGATGTCTATCATGTCTGGTGGGAGCCTGATCTACAAGCTGAGATTGAGCGTTGTGGGAAGCACAATAACATCTTTGCCTACCACATTTGTGATTGGAAAGTACCTACTACAGATTTGCTATTGGATCGAGGCTTGATGGGGGAAGGCTGCATCGATATCGATCAAATTACCGGCTGGGTCCGCGATGCGGGTTTCAAAGGCCGTTCAGAAGTTGAAATATTTTCTAAAGAATATTGGTCCCTCCCGGGCGACCAATGGTTTGCACAAATACTCACCGCTTCCAAAAGTTTAGAACAAATATGAAAGTCCACCGCATCGGTATTATCATGAACGGCGTTACGGGCCGTATGGGAAAAAATCAGCACTTACTGCGCTCTATCATGCCTATCATTGAGCAAGGAGGACTACAGATTAGTCCTGAAGAGGTCATCATGCCTGACCCAATCTTGGTGGGGCGAAATGCCAATAAGCTCAAGGCACTTTGTGATATGACGGGTATCAAAAAAATGAGCACCTCGGTCGCAGAGGCATTAGCTGACCCAGAAATGCATATCTATTTTGATGCACAAACGACGGGAAGGAGAGTAAAGGCGGTCAAACAAGCAGCGGCAGCAGGAAAACATATCTATTGTGAGAAGCCAACGGCGGTGAGTCTTGCTGATGCTTTGGATTTGTATGAATATTGTGAAGCGCAAGGAGTCAAACATGGAGTAGTACAGGACAAGCTATTTTTGCCCGGATTGGTAAAGTTGAGGAGACTGATTGAGTCCGGCTTTTTTGGACGCATACTTTCCATTAGGGGCGAATTTGGCTACTGGGTATTTGAAGGAACTACAATAGCCGCTCAGCGTCCTAGTTGGAATTATCGCTCTGCTGATGATGGGGGGATCATTTCGGATATGCTTTGTCATTGGCGCTATGTACTGGATCGGATTTTTGCGCCCGTAAAATCAGTTTCCTGTTTGGGCGCTACACATATTCCACTTCGTGTAGACGAAAACGGCAATGAATATGTCGCCGATGCTGATGATGCCGCTTATGCCACTTTTGAGTTGGAAGGAGGGATTATCGCCCACTTCAATTCTTCTTGGGCGGTACGGGTCCGGCGCGACGATTTGCTGACCTTGCAAGTTGACGGTACCAAAGGCTCTGCTGTAGCTGGTTTACGTGAATGCGTTACTCAAGCCTATGGCAATACTCCCAAACCCGTTTGGAATCCTGACATCCCTCAGCCTATTGATTTTTTTGCTGGCTGGTTGCCCGTGCCAGACCAAGAAGAATATGACAATGCTTTTAAAGTGCAGTGGGAGCAGTTTCTACGCTATGTCGTCAAGGATGAGCCCTTTAGTAATGACCTGCTAGAAGGCGCAAAAGGCGTGCAATTAGCCGAGTTAGGAGTGAAAAGTTGGCAAGAAAGGCGTTGGTTGGATGTACCCTCAATTGAACCAATATCATGAGTCAGAAAACTGCTTTTATCACCGGAGGAACACGGGGGATTGGACTTGGTATCGCAGAGGAATTGGCTAGTCGCGGCTATGATTTAGCCTTGAATGGGGTGCGTTCTGCGGAGCAGGTACAAAACATAACTGAGCGTTTTGCGAAGCAAGGTACCAAAGCCCACTACCTCCAAGGCGATATAGGGAGTAGCGCTGATCGCGAACGCATGCTCTCGGAGCTTAAGGCTAATTTTAGTCGTTTAGATTTGCTGGTCAATAATGCCGGAGTCGCTCCTCGCGAACGCAATGATATACTGGAAGCTACTGAGTCTAGTTACGATTGGGTGATGAATATTAATCTCAAGGGACCTTATTTTTTGACCCAAGCTATTGCCAATTGGATGATAGGAGAGGGGAGGGGAGATAATGATTTTCGCCCCACTATCATCAATATTTCTTCTGTCTCAGCTAGTTTGGCTTCGGTCAATCGAGGGGAATACTGTCTCAGCAAAGCGGGCATCGGGATGGCAACGCAGCTTTGGGCGACACGTTTGGCGGAATATGGCATATCCGTTTTTGAGGTGCGTCCTGGCATCATTGAAACCGATATGACAAGCGGAGTCAAAGCAAAATACGACCAACTGTTTGCGGAGGGCTTGAGTTTACAATCCCGTTGGGGAACGCCATCAGACGTAGGCAAAGCCGTAGCGGCCTTAGCCAGTGGCGATTTTCCTTATTCTACCGGCCAAGTGGTGATGGTAGATGGAGGGATGACTATTGGTCGCTTATAACAACTGAGACATATAGCCTAGGATCGATCGGCGAATTTGCGTTGGTCTCACTTTCCTTGTATACTTTTGATGAAGTCCTCAATGATCATTTCCTGATCAAAGTTTTCCCAAATAGTAATCTTGTGAGCATGTTTAGGCCTATCAACCCAACTTTCATTTTCCATAATAGGACTGCTAATGAGACGACTTTCTCCCCATGCTGGATTTTTCAAAATGGCTAAGGCCACAACATCAAAAAGGGCTCTGGAAGGGGGATCGCCATGGAGTTCAATATGTGAGAATAAATTTTCGGCATAGTCTCCGAAATGGGTGAATGTGGCTCCATGTCTGCCGCCAACCGCGGCTACCTTGGGACCATAACCTTTTATTTTTTCTGTGATTTCATCTGGCGTAATGCGGACGGCATCTGAGCCGGAAGGCTCCCCATAGCGTACCATCACCATCTCAAATTGCACCTTTTGGTCTAGAAGATAATTCATCGCCTCGATATCATTCACTAGGTTGTATTCGCCTTTTTGGGGATAATTAGAACCTAACCAGACGATTCGAATTTTGCCTAAAATTTCAGGCGCCTTTTTTATGGCTAATGCGATATTGGTCAGTTTGCCGATGGGGACTAAAACTAGTTTATCTTCTCTGGGTTTTAGGGCTTCTTCAATTATAAAGTTTACGGCTTCCCTACCATCGAAATCTGCTTTTACTATTTCACTCTCAATTGTGGAGAAATTTCCATTTGCGCCTTTTTTCAGGGGAATCTGGCCTTCAACATCGCACAATTGCATGACTCTTTTAGCCTCAAGTAGATGGGATTCAATATCTCCTCCATTATGTGTAGCATTAACGCTAACTCCTATTATATCGAATACCTCCTCATTGAAAAACGCATAGGCGAGCGCATGTTGGTCATCAAGCTCATTATTGGCATCTGTATCAATAATGATGGGTATGCCTTTCTTCTTAGTGGCGGGATTATCTGTAGGGGCTTGATTTGCGTCATTACATCCTTGAGATAGAACGACCAGCAAGATGATGATTAGCTTTTTCATTTTTTTGCGCTTACAGTAGGTCAATACACTTTTGGATCGCTTGGCGGGTTGCTTTTAAGGCAGCTTCATCTGCCATATCATTGAGCGTTTGATTAAAGGGTTCGGCTCTCACGGGCCCTTCATATCCCAAGAGCACCAAAGCTTCTAGAAAGCGCTTGATATCAATTACCGCAGTTGCCCCTGGTAACTCTCGTTTGTTGTCTATTTGTTTATCCGGTCCGAGATTGATGCGAGCATCATTTAAATCGACTGCAACGATTTCATCGGGACTTAGACTTAGGAGATCTGCCTGACTTTCTTCTGCACAATACCAGTGAAAGCTGTCTAGGACAAAGCCAAGGTTTGGTGCATCAATGGCAAAAATCAATTCTCTTAGCTCCGCCATGCTACGGATGAAGGCATATTTATCCCGCGCCATGAGCGTCTTGGGACCTACGTATTCTAGACCTAATTGAATGCCATAGTAGTCTAGGATATCCGCGACTTCAGATAATCGATATTTATGTAGGGCAAAATTCTGACGATAAGTACGTTCTGCTTGGGTCGGCATGATCCAAGTGTGCATCCGTTTTGCTCCTACTGATTGCAAGGCTTTTGCCTGCTTAGGCAGTGCTTTAAGACCCTCACGAAAAAGTTTTTCGTCCTTTCGAAATTCTAGCGGTAAGCCAGCCGAACCCCAGACTAATCCTCCCTGAGTCATCTTGGCCACATAGCTTTCTTTTTGTTCTGTGGACCAGTCCTGTAGCGTATCAGGGTAGGGGGCGATTGCCTCAAAGTCAAAGTTTGAGGCCATATCTAGAACTTGCATTTGACTAGCCGATACACCGATGGCGCCAGTCTGTAGGCTAATCTTGAACTTGCGTTTCGGGGCCATCTGAGCCCATAAATGGGGCTGAGCTAGGATGGCTCCACTAAAAACCGCACTTGATTTGATGAATTGACGTCGGGATTGCATCCCGAATAATACTTAAATCGCTTGATGATAAAAAGGCTGCAGCACCATTTCGGAAACTACACTGGAGCTAGGCTGCTGACACAAAAACCAAATGGAGCGGGCTGCTTCTTTGGGGGTAATCATTTTGTCATGCGGTACGCGCAAATCAATATCATCCCAAAAGGCGCTATTTACGCCGCCAAGATAAATATTAGTGATCCGGATTTGAGTGCGCTTGAGTTCTTCTCGGACCGATTTGAGCATCCCATTGAGGCCATACTTTGAGGCTGCATAAGCGGCTGCGCCCGCCATAGGAGTTTTGCCAAGAACTCCAGGTATATTGATGATGAGGCCTTGTTTTACCGCTTTCATGGCAGGAAGAAAATATTTGAGCAGCAAGAAAGGGCCTACTAAATTGGTGTTGAGGGAGTTTTGAAACTCAGCTAAACTGAGGCTTTCTACACTTTTGATCACCCCTATACCCGAAGCGTTGATGAGCACATCTAGCTGTCCTACTTGAGCGTGAATTTGGGCAGCCATATCAATGATAGCGGCTTCATCGGTAATATCGAGCGGAAAGACTTTGTCAGAAGTGAGATTTAATTCTGCGGCTAGGGCTTGTAGCTTGTTTTGATCACGACCGCTAAGATAAAGGTGCCCCCCTGACTGCTTGATCAGGCGGGCCGTTTCGCTACCGATATCACCGGTAGCACCGATTATAAGGACTTTTTTATTTTGAATGCTTTGCATTTAGACAATTTTTCTTCTTTCAACTAGAGGAAGAGAGAAGTTGTTCGCAGAAGCCGATAAAAACAAAATTAAGCTAATGAAATAGGGAGCTTACAGGGGAACGATTTGAGAGAGATACGAACCGCTGGATAATTCAAGCTACCGTTTGATAATTGTCTAGAGAACCATAAAATAAAATTTTATAGTTTATCCATAGAATCGGATATAATACTAATCTGGAATAAGGAGTGAGCTGAAAATCCGCAAAAGAGTAAGCGACTACATCAAACCCAATTCTAATGAAAACGACTAGAATCCTTTTAGTGGCAGTCTTAAGTCTGCTACTTAATTCCCTAGCGGGGCAAGCGCTAGAGTCCAAGGGCTCCATTCCTATCAGCCCGCAAGCGCCCATAAAGATTACCAAAATTGATAATCGCAATACGATTGATGTTTCGGGTGATTATATGATAGTGGGATTTCCCTATGCCCAAAATGAAAAAGGCGCTTACAGTGGAGCAGTATATGTTTATAAAAACGAGAAAATAGGTACCCAAGATAATTGGGTATTTAAGCAGCAATTAACCCAGACCTCTGCCAACTATTTGGGCTTTCATCTGTCGATATCAGGTGATCTGGCTTTTGTCGCCGGTAGTTTAGACAACAGGCAGATGTATATCTATAAAAGAAATCCAAATACTGATGTGTGGGAAGATCAGAGAGTCCAGATTAATGCAGAGATTGTCAAGGGGCTCTCTAAACGCTTTAAGCTAGAAGGTAATCTACTGGTTCTTACGACGGGCAATTGGAATCGTAATACACAAGTATTTCAGTTTAATGCTGCGGCCAAAACTTGTCTGAAGGTACAAGATTTAAACCCTGGATTTGATGTTGCCTCAGATCCAAAGACCAATCAATTACTGTTAGGAGGTAACAGCTCTACCAATCGGAATGTATGCAGCCTTTACAAATTAAATGCAAGCCAGCGTTGGGATAATGTTGTCCGGTTTGACTCTGAGAAGAAGATCTCCTTCTTAGGCTCCCAAGCGGCGATAGCGGGAGATTATATCGTCATGGGGTCCAGTCGTCCTCGAGAGGTAGCTGGGGAAGCCAATCCTGTTTCAGGGGTAATTTTTCACCGCCAAGCAGATGGCCAATGGCAGCAGGAAGAATATTTGTCTTTTGCGCCTGAGGCTATTTCTTATGTGTCCGATATCAAGATGTCTGACCAGCTGCTGGTCCTTGGGGGACAAGGCAGTAGTACTACCGATCCTTTTCGCTTTTTGGTTTATAAAAAAAGTGGCGGGAAATGGGTAAAGGTAAATGGTTTACAAATACCTGCCGGCCTAAAGGTTTATGGTTGCTTTGCCGTGCAAGGGGCAAATATTTACGTCCCGAGCTATACGACCACAGGCACCAGTAGGAGAGATCCCAATCTCAAGCAAAATATTTTGGTCTATCATGTTGCCGGTACAGATGAGGCAGGTGCCCCCGATCCGGTAGAGGAGGAGACGAGAAATGTAACTGAATTGTCGATTGATGTCCCTAGACAAAAAACCCCATATTGGTGCTGGGCAGCAGTAACCTATTCTGTAGAAAAATTTTATAACCCTAGTTCAGCAATTTCTCAATGTGCCTTAGCAAATGATGCTTTTGAACAAACTACTTGCTGTAAAGATCCCAACTCAAGTGAGTGTGAAAAAGGATATGACTTTACTGCCTCATTTAGAGATAGAAATTTTCTAGGGCGATCTACATGGCACAGAGCCTTTCCTCCTTCCATTGGTGCTGATGCAGTAGAACCTTTTGTGTCTTTCGAAGCACTACAAAAAGAAATGGAAGCAGGGAGGCCGGTTGCTTTACGCTTTGATATGATGTTTCCTGATCAATCACAGAGTTTTTTTCATGCAGTTTTAGTGGTGGGTGTTTACACTGAAGGGGAAGGCTCCTCTCAGAAAAAAATGGTTATCCTCAAAGATCCCGGAAATCTAGGTACGGAAGGGGATGGAGTTACTAAGATGGAGTACAATAGAATGAAAACTCACTATCAACCGAACCACATAGAAGAAAATGGTAAAAATGATTGGGTTGATTTTACCGGCACTTGGTACCAGACATTGTTTACTAAACGCCCCTGATTCCCTAAGGTTTAGCGATAAAAAAACGCCCTCCAATTATTTGTTGGAGGGCGTTTTTGAGTAAATCATTATCTAAGCTAAAGTTACATCTCCAAATACTTCAAAAACTCAGCTTTTACCTCTGGGTCTTTGAACTTGCCACCGTACTCCGAGGTTACTGTTGAGCTGGTGATGTCCTGTACACCACGTGAGCTAACGCATAAGTGTTCGGCATCGATCACCACCGCAATATCCTCCGTACCGAGAGCCTGTTTGAGCTCTTCCGCGATCTGACGAGTCAGTCGTTCTTGTACTTGGGGACGCGCTGCATAATAGCGCACGATGCGGTTGAGCTTTGACAGCCCAATCACTTTACCCGAAGAAATGTAGGCAATATGTGCTTTGCCGATAATAGGCACAAAGTGGTGCTCACAGTTCGAATAGAAAGTAATATCCTTCTCTACGAGCATCTCATTGTACTGATATTTGTTGTCAAACAAGCGCATTTCTGGCTTATTTTTGGGGTCAAGGCCACTGTAAATTTCCTTGACATACATCTTCGCTACTCGTCTCGGGGTACCATTGAGGCTATCGTCGGTGAGGTCGAGTCCCAGGATCTCCATAATGTGGCGAAAATGGCCTGCAATGAGGTCCATTTTGGTTTCATCGTCTATATCAAAGGCATCGGGTCGTAAGGGGGTATCAACGGAAGTTGCAATGTGGGCATCTCCTATCTCCTCATCATGACCGTGTTTCCCTAGGTGGTAGCCATTACCATTTGCGTGGCCGTTTTCCCCATTAGGCTGCGGGGAATTCCACAAAGTTTCGTTCGGTTTCATATAATCTAACTGTTAATTCCAATTTAGGATCCAAATGCTCGCGTAATATCTCCCAGATGACAATGGCGATATTTTCGGCGGTTGGATTGAGGGTTTTAAATTCTTCAGTATCGAGATTTAAATTTTTGTGATCAAAACGATCTAGCACATGGGCTTTCATGACATCCTTGAGCCGTTTCATGTCTAAGACATAACCGGTTCTAGGGTCAATTTCCCCGACCACCTTTACGATCAAATCATAATTATGACCGTGAAAATGAGGATTGTTACACTTACCAAAGACCTTTTGGTTAGTGGCATCATCCCAGTCTGGGTTGTGCAGCCTATGGGCAGCGTTAAAGTGGGCTTTGCGATATACAGCAACTCTTTTGCTCAATTTTTTGATCTATTAATTTTCTCTTCGGGTTTTTCAGGTCCCTCCCTGTATTCGACATTCCACCAACAAGGTTTCATTTCTTTTTGTTTAATCTTTTGATGAAAAACTTTTAACAAAGTCATTGGTTATATCGGAGATCGTGCAAAAAAGTGAAGCGGATTATTGTGAAACAAATGAGTGAAGAAATTGTCGTCATTGGCAGTGGCATGGCTGGCCTGACAGCGGGCTGTTTGCTGGCCAAAGAGGGGCATAAAGTCAAGTTGATCGAACAAAATTGGTTGCCCGGTGGCTGCTCTAGCTCTTATCCAAGAAAACACTACATCTTTGAAAGCGGGGCTACAACCTTGGTGGGCTTAGACCAACACATGCCGCTAAAATACCTCCTAGATACCACTGGCATCCAACTGCATCCTACGGTGCTAGAGGTGCCGATGCGAGTCTATCTCAAGGACGGTAGCATGATGACTCGCTATCATGATTTAGAGCAATGGATAAGCGAAGCGGAACGGGTATTTGGATCCAAAGGACAAAGGGCATTCTGGCAATATTGTTTCAAAATCAGCCAATTTGTTTGGGAAACCTCACTCAAGCAAAGAGTCTTTCCTCCTTCGAAACTAATCGATTTATGGCATGCTGCCCGTAATTTTCGCCCTAAACAGCTGAGCTTTGCCACGCTCGCTTATCGCTCGATGGACAGCTTATTGCGTAAGTACGGCTTGAGGGATAATCAACGATTTGTCGATTTTGTCAATGAACAATTGCTGATCACTGCCCAAAATAAACTCGAAGAAGTTAATGTGCTTTTTGGGGCTACCGCGCTTTGCTATACCAACTACACCAACTACTACATGCCCGGAGGCTTGCTACAACTAGTAGATCCTATGGTCATGTATATCGAACGCCAAGGAGGGAGTGTTTTGCTACGTGAAACAGTCGAGAAAATCGTTCCGCGCAGCGGTCAATACGAAATCACTACGGACAAAAATACCCACATAGCAAAAGCGGTGGTCTCATCCATCCCGATCAACAATACCTTACCTTTGTTTAATGATGGTGAGCTCAAGGGGGGAATAGGTAAAAAAGTGATGCAATCAAAGGAACTAAATAGTGCTTTTTCTCTTGGCTTTGTCTCCAAGCGGCACCGTGAATTTGATTGTTTACATCATCAAGTACATCTGGACGAACCCTTACCACAAACCGGATCTGATAGCATCTTCTTGAGTGTCTCCCATCCAGATGATTCTCTTCGTTGCGGCCCAGATGAATTTGTGGGTTCTGTTTCAACCCATGTACATGATCCTGATAATCAAATAATTACCAACAAAGACGAATTGGTAAATGCTATTTATGCTGCGCTTGAACGGGAAGGCCTTTTGGTGCGCGACAATTTGATATTTGAGCATGCGTCAACACCTGGTGCATGGCGTAAATGGACGGCTAGAGAATGGGGTTTTGTCGGTGGCTATCCGCAATACATGAACATCAAACCATGGCAGATGTTGGATGCTCGGCTAGACGGTAAAAAAGCCTATATCTGCGGGGATAGTACTTATCCGGGTCAAGGTATCCCCGGTGCCTGTCTGAGTGGAATTATCGCTGTCGAAAAAATGAAAGTCGATGGAGTAGTGTAAATTGAGACATGTTCAAGTCTCGGATCGCCCCTACGCCTAGTGGTTATTTACACATTGGCAATGCATGCAATTTTTTGCTGACTTGGCTTTGGACTCGTGCCGAGAACGCCCAGTTGCTGCTCCGCATTGATGATTTGGATCGTTCGCGTAAGCGCCCCCAGTACGTAGAGGATATTTTTCAAACCCTCCAATGGTTAGGTATAGATTGGGACGAGGGACCAGATGGCCCAGCGGATTTTGAACAAAATTGGAGCCAACACCTTCGTCTCGAACATTATGATCACGCTTTACAAAAGCTCAGAGAGCAAGGCCTTCTTTTTGCTTGCGATTGCACCCGATCCCAGATAGTTGCTCAGTCTGAAAACGGACAATATACAGGTCGCTGCTATCATCGAGCCTTAGATTTTGAGGCAAACCAAATTGCTTGGCGAGTAAAAACGGAGCTGGGTAGCTCCATCCAATGGCTAGATCGCTGGCGCGGGGACGTGCGGATAAAGCTGCCGCCCAAAATGGCAGATTTTGTCCTTAGACGTAAGGATAAGATTCCCGCTTATCAAATTGCCTCCCTAGTGGACGATAGCCTATTTGCCGTAAATACCATCGTGAGAGGGGAAGATTTGATTAGCTCTACTGCTGCTCAACTTTGGCTTGACCAAAAGCTAACTTTTACCAACTTAGCCTCCGTCCAATGGGCCCATCATCCCCTTTTGTTGGACTCAAAAGGGCAAAAACTCTCCAAATCAGCGGGCAGCATGTCGATCCAAGCGATGCGTAAAGAGGGGGCAAAAGCTGATCGAATTTACCAAGCCTGTGCCGAATTGTTGGGTTGGTCCGGTGAGTATAATTCCCTTGAGCACTTACTGGAGGCTTTCATTCGCCGTCCCAAAATCACCTATGAACCTTGAAAATCAACAGAATACACTTCTAGCCCGCATTGTTATTCGCTGACTTTGTATTTTTACCTTTGATTGACTCTGGTAATTGACCGATTTAATCTTTACTAGTTTGAAGAAGGGGATCTTTACAACCTATTTGCTCTGTATCCTTCTATTTTTACCCTTGTCTTTACCCCGCCTTTCGGCTCAAAATCAGAGCCCCAAAGGTCAGGACACCTATCCCCAAAATCTAGATCAGTTTTTAAGCAAGATAGACTCAGTGCGTGCCCCCAAGTCTGAAGGATTGGTTTTTGTCCGCGTCTGGTTAGATTCACAAATACAATACGAAAGAGCCGAAGTACTCGCCCATACCAATGCCGAGCTGGCTAGCTGGGTCAAGCAATATATTTCGCATTTAAACTGGGGCAATGATAGCATCGAAGCAGGCTGGACAGACCTCCGACTCGAATTCAAGCCTCTGGCAAATCCTCCTTTTACTGCCTTAGCATTTGTCGAAGCGAAGGACTACAGCTACACCACTCCTTTGGTGATAAATGGTGTTTATATTCAGCATATCCCCTACCAATTGCCTTATATCAGTTTGGATGCAAACGAATTGGTAGCGGTCAATAAAAAGATACCGCCCGCTACTATTGTAGAGCGTTCATTTCTGTCCATAAAGCGTCCTGTGGTTCCCGTACCCGAGTTTATGGAGGCTTACCTTCCTTTGGAGACCGAAGGACTAGCAAGTATTGAGCTTTCCCGTCTCAAGAGCTCAGATATTACTCCTGTCCTATCTTGGCCGAGCTTAGATATGCAGCCTCTGCTGGGATGGAAGAGCCAGTATTTACCCCTCGAAACAGAGGCAATTAGCACTCTCCCGCTGAAAACCGAACTGACTAGGTGTTTGACTCATAAAGTGGAAATACCGTTGGGGGTTTATGTCCCCTCCGTGGAACGCTCGGCTTTTTATTTGCCGCTGGATTGTGAAGGCTTAGATACTGTCTCGATTGAGCTAAGTCCTGCGCTTGTTTTGAGCCGTAAAATAGAGATGCCTTTAGGGCTAGCTGTCCCCTCCGTGGAACGCTCAGCCTTCTACCTGCCATTGGAAACGGAAGCGCTAAGTCACATTTTGCAGCCGCTACCCTTTGAAGCAGTTTTATATGATTTTTCGCAAAGGATTCCAGATTGGAAAGCCCCCGTTTATGCTCTTGCTCCCTTATTTGATCCTATCGACACCAAGGGACTTACGCCTATTGTCAAAGGTTTTGCAGGTCTGAGCGCGCCTAATTTTTTTGCGCCCGTGATATTTGTGGAACGACCTTCGTTCAGGTTTCGCACATTTCTAGATACGGAGGACTTGAGCGCATTAGAACATCATCTGGAATTTGATAATTCAATCTCGCCTGTAATGGAAATGAGTTTTGATTGGCGACCCGAAATACCTACTTCAGGACTTGACTATTGGGATCTAGAGCGCGAAGTAAACATTCCTTGGATGCCAGAAGTTGCCATCTATCCACAGAATATGCAGGATATCCTTGATCGTATTCCCTATCCCGAAACGGCCCGTAAACTCGAGCTAGAAGGGGAAGTGCGCTTCCGGATTTGGATTGATGAAGAAGGCCACTACATCCGGCACGAAGTAATGGCTAGCTTACCCTATCTTACCCGGCTTTGTGAATACCTACTGCCCGACGTAGAATATGTTCCCGTTTTACTAAATGGTAATCCCGTGCCATTCCGGACCGAAATAAGCTTTTACTTCGATATGAATCGAGGCAATCCCTCTCAGTGTTTTTATCAAGACACCAAGGTTACCGACGACGAGTTTTCAAATTAGTTGACTTGACTTACCGGTAGCTTACGATCTACCTTTTTGATCATGCCGCTTAGGGCTTTGCCCGGTCCTACCTCTATAAATTCGTTGGCGCCTGCTGCTACCATATTTTGTACCGTTTGAGTCCAACGGACCGACGCCGTCAACTGGGCGAGAAGGTTCGTCTTGATTTCGCTGGCCTCGGTATGGGGAGCGGCATCAACATTTTGATAAACGGGGATCTGTGTATTGGCGATAGCCGCTTTTTCGATTCCCTCGGCAAGCTCCAAGCGTGCAGGTTCCATAAAAGGAGAGTGAAATGCTCCATTTACCGGCAACTCAAGGGCTCTACGGGCGCCTTTTTCCTTGGCAATTTCAATCGCTTGGGCGATGCCCGCTTTACTGCCTGAAATCACTAATTGACCTAGTGTATTATAGTTGGCGGGAACGACGGTTTCTCCTTCGATAGAAGCACAGATTTCTTCTACTATCGCATCTTCCATACCCAAAATAGCGGCCATCGTACTCTCTGCTAAATCACAAGCCTTTTGCATGGCATTGGCCCGAATGGATACCAGTTTAAGGCCATCTTCAAAGCTCAGAGCCCCTGCGGCGGTCAAAGCCGAAAACTCTCCTAAGGAATGACCCGCCACCATCGCGGCACCTTCCATCAACTGATTGACTTTAGCCGCTACTACAGAGTGGATAAAAATAGCAGGTTGGGTTACAGAAGTCCTTTTGAGATCTTCATCTGTCCCCTCAAACATCAAAGACTTGATATCAAAGCCCAGGATTTCATTTGCTTGTTCGAAAAGCGCTTTTGCCTTATCAAAATTGTCGTAGA
This sequence comes from Bacteroidota bacterium, assembly GCA_039024315.1. Lineage (GTDB taxonomy): Bacteria > Bacteroidota > Bacteroidia > J057 > J057 > JBCAWW01. The sequence continues at coordinate 16,194 of JBCCQN010000046.1, read as the reverse complement.
GCGTCTGTCCCATTCCAACAAACTGAGCACCTTGACCTGGGAATACCAATGCTTTCATATCTTGTAGTTTAGTTTTTCGTGCCGCAAGATTATGGAAATTTCACTCAAAGACAAAATCATCCTCCTCACCGGAGCCAGTCAAGGAATCGGTGCTGCGATCGCTCTACAGTTAGGAAATGCAGGTGCCACGCTTGCCTTGCATTATGGGCGTTCCCGGAGGGAAATAGAAAAGATAAGGGCGCAGATAGGTGGCAACTCAAAAAACTTTCAAGCAGATTTGCAAGATCCAGAGGAGGTGGTCCGGCTAGCCGAACGCGTAATTGAGCACTATGGTAGGGTAGATATCCTAATCAATAATGCCGGTGTAGCCATAGCAGAAGAGGATAAGATGTCTGAGCTCGCTTGGTTGGCGGCTTGGCAAAAGACCCTACAGGTCAATTTGGTGGCCGCTGCTAGTCTGTGTCGTAGCTTGATCCCGCAGATGAGCGCAAGAGGGGGAGGCAGAATCATTCACATTGCATCTAGAGCCGCCTTTAGAGGAGATACACCCGAATATATGGCCTATGCTGCCTCCAAAGGGGGGATGGTGGCCCTTAGTCGTTCTATCGCTCGTGGCTATGGAAAGCAAGGGATCAAATCTTTTGTGGTCGCGCCTGGCTTTACTCGGACGGCCATGGCGCAGCAATTTATTGATGAATACGGGGAAGATTACGCAGTATCTGATCTTGCTCTGAATAATCTGACCGAGCCTGAGGACATTGCCCCTACTGTTTTGTTTTTAGCCAGTGGCCACATGGACCATGCCACGGGTTGTAGCATCGATATCAATGCTGGGAGCTACGTGCACTAGAGCCAGAACTTAGCCATCATGACCCAAGCAATAATCAATAAGGGTCCCAATATGCCTACGCTGATACCGGCCAGCCGAAAATCATTTTGATGTAGCTTACCTGTAGCAAAGACTATGGCGTTAGGAGGGGTCGAAACGGGTAGAAATAGGGCACAGGAGGCACAAAGACCAATAGTTACTGCCAGGCTAGTAGGCTCCTGTGGACTCAGTACCCCAGCTAAAGGAATCAAAACCGTTGCTGCTGCTGTATTACTCATGATATTGGAAAATAGGGTAGTGCCCAAACCAAAGATCAGGAGGAGCATTAGCAGCCCGAGTTGATCAGTTGGCAATTTGGAGACAAAGTACTGTGCCAGTCCCGTTTCTTGAATGGCTAAACCTAATGACAGGCCGCCAGCAATCAGCATCAGGGTATCCCAAGGCAATTTGCGGACATCATCCCCATTGATGATGCCTAGCATGGTGAGAAATAAGATCGGAACGCCAGAGATCGCGGCTACTGGAATCTGATGCCAGGCACTGCTAAGCCAAAGCAAAACGGTGCTCACCAAAATGCCTAAGACCAATTTTCGCTGGAAAATGCGCCCCTGACTGATTGTTTGTGGCTTTTCGTCAAAGATCTCTCCGAGATCTAAGGATCTATTTTCATGCGGAAATCGTTTAATCAAGAGCCACCATAATCCGAGGGTAAATAATACCGAAAGCGGCACTCCGATAGACATCCAACCCAAGAAGGAAATTTTAATGCCAAGGTTTTCCAATGAGCCTACAGCAATAGCATTGGCTGGAGAGCCGATAATAGTGCCCATGCCTCCGATAGAGGCAGCGGCGGCAATACCTAGCAAAAGGGATTTGCCATAGGGACTATCAGGTTTCAGTTTCGTCAGTAAGGGACCAACAGATGCAACCATCATCGCCGCCGTGGCGGTGTTGGACATCAACATCGAACCGAAAGTAGTGGCAAGCATCAAGCCCAAAAGCAAGGTTTGAGAATCCGTTCCGAAGCGCTTGCTTGCCAGGAGGAAGATTTCTCGGTCTAGTCTAAGCTTCTTCAAGGCTTCGGCCATAAAAAAGCCTCCTAACATGAGCCAAATTACACTATCAGACCATGTATTTACGTACTTTTTGACGCTTTCTGGGTGGGTATTGAAATAATCGCTCCCAAGAAAGAATACCAAGAAACCAACGATCATGATGCCCGTAGCAAATGGGGGAATCGCTTCGCTGACCCATAAGCCAGTCGCAAAAAATAGTAGAAATAGGACGTAATCTTGAGTCTCGCTAAATCCCACATCCCTCAATTGGAAGGTGAGAAATAGGGCAATCAAAATGCTAGAGAGAAAAGCAATGATCTTGCCTTGGTAGTTAACTACCCTTTGAATGTCTAGTAAACGAGTAGAGGCTCCTCTGGAGTCCGCCATAGGTGATACTAATACTGGTATAAATGCTTGCCAAATTTGCTTAAGCCAGTATTAGCATAGAATCATTAAAAGCACTCTCGAGGGTGATTTATGTTAGGACCGCATACTCCTAGCTACGGTTGGATCTAAAATCAATTAATAGATCCACGCGTTCGGCATCGCCGTGCACAATGTCCAATAAATTTTCCCGATGGGTCATGAAGAGCAAACCAAACAATATACCGCCAAATACCAGTAACGGTACAAACATCTCGGCATGGTGATGGCGGGTAGCGAGATAATAGACTGGAATGGCCAAAGCACCTACCATATACGCTAAATTAGGGTAGCGTGAAATCAAGTAAGCACAAAGAGTGATGAGGATAAAAATGCTACCTACTAAAGGCTGTGTAGCAATCAGCATTCCTAGGGTAACGTGAATCCCTTTACCCCCACGGAAACTAGCAAAAATAGGGAAGATATGCCCCAAAACGGCTGCCAAGCCTAAGCTCATCATGATAATAGGCAGCTCTATATCAGAGAAGATCCCGTATTTGTTGTGAACAATAAAGGCTAGATTAGCTGCCAAAAAACCTTTAGATATATCAAGAATACGTACGATCAGGCTCATATTAGGACCCATGATTCGGCTTACGTTTCGGTGAGAGGCACTACCGCTACCATGGTCTCGGATATCTATTCCGAAGAAAACTTTTCCGAGTATGATGCTGCTAGGGATCGCTCCGATGAGATAAGCTCCAAGCGTACACAAAAGTATTCGTATAAATTCCATATAGTAGTCTAAAACCAAGGACAAAGGCAGGCGATTCCTTCTTTGTCAATACGAGTAGTAGCTAAAAAAGAACCTTGTCTCAATTTGAATTTAATCATCTTTTTTGAGACGACAATATGCCGACAAGGTAATGAAATATTATCTATATGTTAAGAAAATCCCCAAATGTCTCAACACTTGGGGATTTTGTTTTGTGAAAAATATTAGCGTAACTATTTGGTCAGTAGTAAGTTACTACTGGGCCATGGCACTCTCCCTGGTTAGAGGCATGTCATTCTTTTTGAGGATCTCTTTGGCTAAATTGACATAATTGATGGCCCCTTTGGAACGGGCATCGAAAGCCAAAACTGGCAAACCAAAGCTGGGTGCCTCACTGATGCGTGTGTTACGGTGGATGATTGTCTCAAAGACGAGATGTTGTAGCTGAGTACGAACGTCTTCGGCCACTTGGCGTGAAAGGTTGAGACGACTATCGTACATCGTCAATAAAAAGCCTTCATATTCAATCTGCGGATTAGAAGTCTTTTGGATATGACGGATCGTATTGAGCAACTTACCCAGTCCTTCCAAAGCAAAATACTCGCATTGTACGGGTACGATGACAGAATCGGAAGCACTCAGTGCGTTTAAGGTAATCAAGCCCAGAGAAGGTGAACAGTCCAAAATGACGAAATCATAATCCTCTTTGACTTGTCCGATCACTTCCTTTACCAGAAAATAGCGGTTCTCAGCCTTGACAAACTCGACTTCCGCATTGATTAGTCCATCGTCAGCAGGCACTACATATAGATTAGGAAACTCAGTCTCCATCACGACATCCTTCAAAGTGAAGGCTTCTTCGTCTTCGGCCAGTGGCTCCGGATTGACGAGCTCAGCCATAGCTTCATAAAGAGAGTATTCGATATCTTCTTTATCGATGCCTACTCCCATAGTTGCATTGGCCTGTGGGTCTGCGTCAACTAGCAGTACCTTATATTCAAGTGCAGCCAAACTTGCTGCGAGGTTGATTGCAGTAGTAGTTTTTCCAACCCCGCCCTTCTGATTGGCGAGCGAAATGACTTTTCCCATAATGATTTGTAAGTTTGACTTTACAAATATACGGAATTGACGACGATAAAAATCCACCGATTGCTGAACAAATTGTGTATAAGTGCACTTTTTTGCTGCTGGATATGCGCTGGTTGTGGAGAAATTGCGGGAGAGGATGTGGATAACTCTAGAGTTTTCCACATGAATTTAGATGCTGGACTTACCACTTTAGACCCCGCCTACGCTCGCTCTCGCTCTCCTATTTGGATGAGCGCGCAAATTTTCAATGGCTTAGTACGTTTGGATAGCAATTTGATCGTACGCCCGTCCATTGCCAAAAGCTGGAAAATTTCTGCAGATGGCAAAACTTATACTTTTTATCTAAATCAGGGGATAAAATACCATCGCCATCCAGTATTTTATGACCAATACCAATATCCCGATAGTACGCGGGAATTAGTGGCGCAGGATTTTGAGTTTAGTTTAAATCGCATTCTTGATCCCGAAGTAGCTTCTACCGGTAAATGGGTGTTTAATGGTAAGATTGCTGGTATTGAGGCTTTCAAAAATGGCAAAACCAAAACGATCTCCGGTTTCAAAGCTTTAGACGATACTACCTTTCAGATTCAATTACTTAAGCCTTTTCCGCCTTTTTTAGGGCTATTGAGCATGCCTTATTGTTATGCCGTGCCTCGCGAGATTGCAGACTATTATGGAAGAGATTTTCAACGAAATCCCGTCGGCACAGGACCTTTTCAGTTTTATCGCTGGCAAGAAGGTCAAAGTTTGATTTTACACCGTAATCCGCATTATTGGGAACGGGATGCCCAAGGACAATCTTTGCCTTATTTAGATGCGGTGAAGGTCCGCTTTATCCCGAGTCGACTTTCTGCCTTCATTGAGTTTGTCCACGGTAAGCTTGACTTTATTGGGGATTTGGACGATTCCTATCGAGACGAGCTTCTCGAACGCGACGGTTCTATTAAGCCTGCTTATGCCGAAAAATATCAATTTTTATTTTCTCCGCAACTAAACACCGAATATTTGGGGATTCAGATTGATCCTGACTTAGAGATCACTCAGGGCCATCCTCTGATGGATGTCAAAATTCGTAAAGCTTTAAATTATGCGATTGATCGTCCCAAACTCGTTCGCTTTCTGCTCAATGGTATGGGCTACCCTGCTGAGTCGGGTTTTATGCCCAAGGGCTTACCTGCTTTTGATCCTCTGGCGGTACAAGGCTTTACCTATGATCCTACGCGGGCTCGTACCCTCCTTAGTGAAGCCGGTTATCCCAATGGCGAAGGCCTCGATCAAATCGTTTTGTACTCCACCCAAAAGTATGCTGCTATCTCCGAATTTATTCAGAAATCCTTCGAGCAAATAGGCGTGAAAACAGAGATTCAAAACTTAGATGGGGGCACCCTACGCAGCGACCGTGATGGTCTGCGACTCAATTTTTGGCGAGCTAGCTGGATTGCAGATTATCCTGATGGCGAAAATTACCTCTCTCTTTATTGGTCAGGCAATTTTTCTCCAGACGGGCCCAATACCTCTCACTTCTCTTCTCCAGAATATGATGCGCTATATGAGGCTAGTCTCAAGCAAACTACTGATAGCCTTCGTTATTTGCTTTACCATGACATGGAACGATTAATCTTGGTTCAAGCACCGGTTATTCCGCTCTATTATGACCGGAGTTTTAGGATGCTCCAACCCAATGTTAAGGGCTTAGGTTCTAATGCGATGAACTATCTCAGCCTGCTATATGTCAAGAAGGAGTAAATTTTGATAGTCAGAAAAGTACATCTGTTATACTTTCCTTAAAATCGCTTTTTCCATACGGTATATTATGGGCAAATTGTGAGTATTCGATCAATACCTGAACCGAACCACAATGTTAAATATGCGATTCTTTACTTTTTTGGTCATTTTGCTCGGCCTAATTCTGGGAAATGTTTTGCCAACCTATGGGCAAGGCTACAAATCATATTTAGTCTTTGAAGACGATAGAAAACCCCAAAAGCTTACTGCCAATGAAATCATCCCGCTGCGTGACGAATCTGATTTTGTAATTGCAGGTGCTATCAAGCAAGGCGCCCCTAATTTCACTGCCATGGCCTATTTGATGCGCATCAATCCCGATGGCTACCAATCTATGAACAGTGGCCTTTTTACAACTCAGCTCAATACTCAGCACCAAATTAATCTTAAGTCTATCTGCCAAGATGGGAGCGGTAATTTTGTCTTAGGAGGCAGTACCAATCAAAACCCTGGCTCGGCTGGAGGAGAACGAATGCTCAATTATGTGAGCGATAAGGGCAAAGTATTGAATACTGTCGGTCAATCTGAACATGATTTTGTCTCTGTAGTTTGGGATGAGAATCAAGACTATGTCGTGGCGCTTTCCAATAATGATGGCAACGTCAATCCTGAAACCGACATCATGCTTAGCCAGTACGACAAAAATGGAAACCTTATCAACCACAATACTCTTTCTACTTCGACCAAAGACAATGCGGTTAAGCTAGTAAGTACGACCAATGGTTATGTAGCCGTTGCCAGCTCCGATACTGATAATATTCCCCAGGTTTTGGTGGCCTACTTTGATGAAGACCTCAACCTAATTTGGGCCAATCAATACCAAAACGCTGATTTTGCGCACGAGGTATCGGATGTTACTACAGATGGTAGTGGAAATTTATTGATTTCTGGTAGTAGTATCAGCATCATGAGTGGAGAAGAGACCGGATTTTTGATTGGCCTAGAAAATGATGGGAGTGAACAGTTCTATTACAATTATTTTTTAGGGGGTGATGAGCAGGTTCGCTTCACTGGCCTCACCCGATACACCACTAATGTAGACGGTCGTGATCGCGGTTATCTCCTTGCGGGTTCTTATAATGAGTTCGGCTCAGCCGCCGAACGCCGGTCCTTTGTGCTCAACCTTAGAGCAGATGGTTCTGTGGTGTGGGGGAAAACCTATAGTGTATTCTCACCTTGGACAGATTTCGAGTTTGACGAAGAACTTTCAGATATTCTTTTTATCCCTAACAGTACAGAGTTTATGACGCTCGGTAGCATCTCCCGCTACATCAAAGGGAGTGGCGCATTAGACTTTAGAGCGGCCATGGTGGTTCGTAGTAATGTTATCAACGGCAATATTGATGTCCAAGACGGCGACTGTGCTTCAGAATTAGAATTCTTTATGGGTAGTCATTCCTTTCAGGCATTCCCTGTGGGAACGCTCTATCAAAACCTTACTCCCAGCACGCTCAGCTTCGCTGAACGTGAGCTAGACTGGGAACTACGCTATTGCAGCTACTCACTCTCCGGACGGCCAAATCAAGTAGGGGGAGAGCATCCATTTGACTTTCAGATCCAAACTTCTGATGCCAACACCGCCAACTTCCGCTTACAAGGCCCAACGGACTGGCAAACGGCTAGCCTAGAGCTATACGATATTCGCGGGGCTAAATTAGGCGATGTTGCAGTGAGCAACGGCCAGACTCAAGGTCAATGGGAATTGCCAAAAGTGAGCCCCGGCGTCTATTTAGTGAGACTCAAAGTCCAAGGTCAATACTATGCCAGCCGCAAATTATTGATTCAATAAATAAATCATAGCCAGCCGATAATACGACAAATCGGCCTTTAGATGCCCCAGTCACCGATTTTACTTGGTGACTGGGGTAATCTGCTGAGTGACAGATACATCTATCACGTTTTTTAAAGTAAATTTTTGCTTCTTCTCCGAAACTTAATATATTTGAAAGCGTAATTAGGACACGCCAATGGCACATAAAAATCCTACTATAAAATCTGCACTTGCCCCTGTTCTCAAAGTGTTAACCAACAAATACTTGGTAGTATTGGTGGCTGCAGGTATATGGATGTTCTTTTTTGATCGCTATAATTGGCAAGCCCATCAAAAAATGGATCAGCGGATTACCGAGTTGGAGGCTAATTTCCACTTTTATAATTCGGCGATTCAGTCCCTCGACTACCAACGCGACCTAATCTACAGCGACCTCGAGGAGATGGAGCGCTTCGCCCGCGAAAAACACTTGATGAAAAAGCCCGGCGAAGATATCTACCTCTCCGTAAGTGAGTAAAGCTAAATCGGACTTGAAAAAATAGAGATTAGGACGCAATTTTGCGTCCTCTTTTAGTTTATATACTATGACAAGCATTTCGACTTTATTACAGACAGATCCTCAAGGACAAACCATCACCGTCCAAGGCTGGGTGCGTACCTTTCGCTCTCGCCGTTTCGTCGCCCTCAATGATGGCTCTACGATTAGAGACCTTCAAATCGTAGTTGATTTCGAAAATTTTGACGAGGAACTACTCAAAAAAGTCAATACCGGTGCTTGTATCTCCGCTACTGGCTCTTTAGTTGCCTCTCAAGGCCGTGGCCAGTCTATGGAACTTCTCGCCGAATCCCTTGAGGTTCTCGGCGAAGCAGATCCTGCGACCTATCCGATTCAACCAAAGAAGCATAGCTTAGAGTTTTTACGGGAAAAAGCGCACTTACGGATGCGGACCAAGACTTTTAGTTCCATCTTCCGTATCCGTCATAGCCTCGCCTTTGCGGTCAACAAATATTTCAACGATAGGGGTTTTTTCTATCTCCACACCCCAATTATCACCGGTAGTGATGCCGAAGGGGCAGGGGAGATGTTTAGAGTTACTACTTTGCCGCCTACCGATCCTCCTATGACCGAGGACGGCAAGGTGGACTATAGCCAAGACTTCTTTGGTAAGGAGACCAACCTTACCGTTTCTGGTCAGCTAGAGGCAGAAATTGGTGCCTTGGCGCTAGGAAAAGTCTACACTTTTGGACCAACCTTCCGGGCCGAAAACTCTAACACCACACGCCACTTGGCAGAGTTCTGGATGATCGAACCAGAGATGGCGTTCCACGATATAGTGGACGATATGAACTTGGCCGAGGATTTTCTCCGCTACATCATAAAGTATGTGATGGAGCACAATGCCGATGATTTGCAAGTGCTGCATGATCGGATCGAGCAGGAGGAGAAAAACATGAAAAAAGAATTGCGTCGTCCGATGCCACTTTTGGATACCCTCCGTTTTGTGGTGGACAACGATTTCGAACGCATTACCTATACCGAAGCCATCGACATCCTACGCAATTCCAAGCCCTTCAAAAAGAAGAAGTTTGAGTATCTCGTCGAATGGGGCAAAGATTTGCAATCTGAGCATGAGCGCTACCTTGTAGAGAAGCATTTTGGTAAACCTGTGATCGTAACCGATTACCCCAAAGGCATCAAGGCTTTTTATATGCGTCTCAATGAAGACGATAAGACGGTAGCGGCCATGGATATTCTTTTCCCTGGAATCGGTGAGGTCGTAGGTGGTTCACAGCGCGAAGAGCGTTATGATGTCTTGCTGCAAAAAGTAAAAGATCAAGGCATTCCTGAAGAGGAGCTTTGGTGGTACCTGGAGCTGCGCAAATATGGTAGCTGTGTCCACAGTGGTTTCGGACTCGGTTTTGAGCGTATGATGCTCTTCGTTACTGGCATGGGCAACATTCGCGACGTGATACCGTTCCCACGTGCGCCTAAAACCGCAGAGTTTTAGGAATAAGCTTAAAGTACAGAGTATTAAGTAGAAAGTAGCTAGTCTTGACTAACTTACCTCAAATGATAAGTCTCAATACTAGCTACTCTCTACCCAATACTTACTTTACTGCATGAAACCCATCAAGACCGCCCTCTGTTCCTTTGGCATGTCCGGTAAGGTGTTCCACGCGCCTTTGTTAGATACACATGCTGATTTCACCCTCGATACCATCTGGCAACGCAGCAAAAGCGACGCCTCCGAGTCCTATCCCAATATTAAGATTGCCCGTCAGTTTGAAGAAATTCTCGCCGACGATTCGATAGAATTGGTGGTGGTCAATACGCCAGAACCCACGCACTTTCCGTTCTGCGAAGCAGCTCTCAAAGCGGGAAAACATGTTGTAGTTGAGAAGGCCTTTACGACTACGCTTACTGAGGCTGATGAGTTGGTCCGCCTCGCGGAACGCTCAGGTCTTTGCCTTTCGGTTTACCATAATCGTCGTTGGGATGGGGATTTTTTGACGGTACAAAAATTGATTCAAGAGGGAATGTTGGGACGACTAGTGGAGTACGAGGCGCATTATGATCGCTATCGGACCTATATACAAGATAGTTGGAAGGAAGAGCCTGGACCCGGCAAAGGCTTATTGTATAATTTAGGTTCTCACCTCATTGATCAGACTTTGGTGCTTTTCGGCTTCCCCGAACGCGTTTTTGCGGATCTACGGATTGAAAGAGCCGGTGGTAAAATCGAAGATGCCTTTCAAATCCACCTGTATTATCCTGGCCTTAAGGCGATCGTCAAAAGCTCTTATCTCGTACGCGAACCTGGTCCTCGCTATAAGGTCTTAGGGGAAAAAGGCAGTTTTTATAAGTGGGGTTTGGACCCTCAAGAGGATGCCCTAAAGCAAGGCATCAAACCTAGCGTTCCCCAATGGGGTGAAGAAACGGAAGAAAACTATGGCCATATCCATACCGAACAAAACGGCCTCGTGCTCAAAGGACGCATTAAGAGTCTGGCAGGCAATTATATGGATTATTACCAAAATATTTATGCTGCGATCAGAGAAGGGGAGGAGTTGGCGGTTTCGGCTTCTCAGGGCCGAGATGTGATGCGAATCATAGATATGGCGGAGCGCAGTGCCAAAGAAGGACGTATAGTGTCATTTTAATGCGATAAATGGACTCCTTTTCTGGGAGTTTTTATCCATCTTTGTGAAAATTTTTCACAGAAGGAGAATAAGTAAAAAGAGAAAAGTATAAAGTACAAAGAAGCCTTGTCCTCGCTGATCAAAAAGTCTAGTCTTTCTACTTAATACTATTGTCTTAATACTTGAAAACTATTGTCTCAATACTTGAAAAACCAGACCTTCTCGCGAAACGATTATTGAGGCAACATAGCTGATAAGAACCAGATATGGGATACGAAAAACAAAGAGAACGTTTATTCAACGACTACCCTGCCATCCAAGATTTAGCCAAGAAGGCCAAAAAGCGGATTCCCAAAGTTGCTTGGGAGTATTTGCAATCTGGCACCGGGGATGAAGATTTGCTCCAGCGTAATCAAGAGGCCTTCCAAAAAATTACCTTTCGTCCTCAATTTTGCAAAGGAGAGCTACAGGCCAATTTAGAAACCACCCTCTTTGGACGTAAGTATAGCGCCCCTTTTGGGATCGCTCCAGTAGGTTTGACTGGCTTGATGTGGCCCAAGGTCGAGCATTATCTCGCCGCTGCCGCTCAACGTAACCAGATCCCCTATACCCTCAGTACGGTGGCAACCGAAACGCCAGAAACGGTAGGTGAACATATCGGCGACATGGGTTGGTTTCAGCTTTATCCGCCCAAAGATCGTGAGATCAGAGACTCCCTGCTAGAAAGAACGAAGGCCGCAGGTTTTCATACCCTTTTGGTTACCGCTGATGTACCCATGGCTAGTCGCCGGGAACGCACCAAAAGAGCGGGCCTGAAGATGCCGCCCAGCATTACTCCTAAGATGATTTGGGAAGGGATTACCCATCCTGTCTGGACTTATAATACGCTGCTCAACGGCATCCCAAGATTACGGACTGTAGAGCATTATACCCGTAACAACAATCTGAAATTTGTCAGTGGTTTTGTGGGTAACCGCATGGGCGGAACGCTTTCTTGGCAATATTGTCGCGAACTGAAGGAAGCTTGGGGCGGTCCAGTAGTCTTAAAAGGGGTTTTGCATCCAGAGGATGCTAAAAAGGCCGTGGATGCCGGCATGGATGGCATCTTGGTTTCTAACCATGGCGGACGCCAATTCAACGGTGCTTTACCGGCCATTGAAGCCTTACCCTCTATCGTCAAAGCCGTAAATGGTCAGGTTCCCATTCTATTTGATAGTGGGATTTATACGGGTCTCAATATCATGCGAGCTTTGTATTTAGGGGCTGATTTTGTCCTCATGGGCCGAGGTTTTGTCTATGGGGTAGCAGCTCTCGGTCAATACGGTGGAGACCATGTCGCGGCCCTAATGAAAGATGACCTCAGAAATAATATGGTGCAACTAGGCGTGGGTTCTATTGCAGAGCTCAAAGCACGGGCAAAAGAGGAAACACTCGTGTAGTTAGGCCCTCTATCCTTTAAAAAGTAGGTCTTTGTGAGCACAAAGGCCTTTCTTTTTTGAAGATTTCTGAATCATACTGCATTTTAGTGTTTTTGCTATGCTACCAACTCAAGACTCCTACTCCTCCTACCAAAGGATCGGCCTGATGTTGGGCCCGACCTTGTTTTCATTCCTCTATAATGCTCCTAGTATCCTTATCAGTGATGCTGCTGACCCAGTGGTGGCCATAGCGGTATGGATGATTATTTGGTGGATTACCGAAGCGGTTTCTATATCTGTAACCGCTCTGATCCCCTTGACTTTTTTTCCTCTACTGGGGATTGCTGACATCAAAACGGTAGCGGCCAGTTATGGCAGCCCAATCATATTTCTGTTTTTTGGGGGCTTTGTGATGGCCTTAGCCCTGGAAAAGGTTGATCTTCACAAACGAATTGCGCTCACGATTATCAAAGTTACGGGCACTAGCCCTGATCGGGTGATCCTTGGTTTTATGATTGCGACCGCTTTTTTGAGCATGTGGATCAGCAATACGGCTACCACGGTTGTGATGCTGCCGATTGCTTTGTCGGTGATCCATCTACTGATCAATGATGAAGATGGCTTTACCAAAGGCGACCGCAACTTTGCCTTGAGTATTATGCTGGGTATTGCTTATGCTGCCAATATTGGTGGGATTGCGACGATCATTGGGACACCGCCTAACACCGTTATGGTGGGCTTTGTGGAGAATGAATATCAGATCCAACTCTCCTTTTTGAATTGGATGGTCATGGGAGTGCCCTTTAGTAGCATCCTCATAGGCGTGAGTTATTGGATTATGGTCAAGTGGATTTACCCCAATCATCTTGGCAAAAGAGAAGATTCCAAATCCCTCATCGAGACAGAGTTACGGAAATTAGGGCCTATTAGAAGGACAGAGCGCCGAGTCATCATCATTTTTGTGATTACGATGCTACTTTGGATACTAAGAGGCTATCTCAATGAGTGGTTTGACTTTTTACACTTTACAGATGCTGGGATTAGTATGTTGGCGGCCTTTTCGCTCTTTACGATTCCCTTTCGCTTCAATCAAGGGGAGTTTAGTTTGACTTGGGCCGATACTCAGAAACTGCCTTGGGGCATATTAATCCTTTTTGGTGGAGGTTTGGCCCTAGCGAGTGCGATGTCTAAGGCTGGCATTATTGAGTTGATTGGGGATGCTGTTTCACAGAACGCTGGGATCAGCCTCTTACTAGTGGGAGCGATTTTGATTTCGATTATGCTCTTTATGACAGAATTGATGAGCAATGTTGCATTGGTTGCCATTTTTGCGCCGGTGATTGCGGGTATTGCGATGGGTTTGGATGTGAATATGCTTCATTTGCTGATCCCGATTGCCATGGCTTCGAGCTGTGCCTTTATGCTCCCTATGGCTACGCCTCCCAATGCAATTGTTTTTGCCAGTGGGCATATCAAGGTCCATGAGATGGCAAGGGCGGGCTTTCTCCTAAACCTAGTCGCAATCGGACTTTTGGTGCTCTTTTATCAGTTTGTGATTCCGTATTTGTTTTAGGGCTGCTTACACGATTTGTTGAATTGTTGAATTGTTGAATTGTTGAATTGTTGAATTGTTGAATTGTTGAGTTTTTCTTCCCTGTCCAATTCCTGTTCACGGCAATTCATTCAACAAATCAAAAACTCTTCCCTTCAACAAATAGACTAAGCGTTCCGCGCAGCGGTAATCCAAAACAAAAAAAGCCCCCCATTGCTGGGAGGCCCTTAACCAAATTTCTCAAATTATAACTTGATAAATCTTTTGCTTAGGTGGCCTTCTGCAGAAGTGATACGTAGTACGTAAACTCCTTTAGCCAAGCCCTGCAAATTGATTTCTTCGCGTACTTGCTGTCCAGCACCTGCTTGAAGCGTAGTATTGCTAATCTGTCTGCCTGCGGCATCAATCAAGATTAGACGAGCGTCGAGATTTTGTGTATTGCTTTGTTCAAACTCTACGATTACTTGATCCTGAGCGGGTACCGGATAGAGACGGAAGCTTTGGAGGTCAAGCTCATCGTCGATAGCGGTCGCACAAGGCGCTCCAGTACTATCTCTTAGCACTACTATGAAGTTAGAAGAGAGTTCGAAGCAATCGCTACTCAAGTCAGTCGTCAACGCATTGTCGCCCATCATAGCGGTCAATTCGCCATTGTAGCTTAGACCCCAAACCCAACATTCACCTGGGCCAGCACCACCGAAGTCAACCATATCTGCTGGTGGTAGCCCGAGGATGTTACCTGCAGTATCCGTTACCACATAGTTAAAGTTAGCTCCTACGGTCTCGGTGCTGTCAAAGGCATAGACCAAAGAGGTGCCTCCGCTATAGCAGACCAATAGCGTATCAGAACCTTGTTCGCTTTGTATCATGCCGCCTTCGATCGAATCACGGAAGACCACCACGAAGTTGGAAGAGAGTTCATAACAACCGTCGGCTAGATCCACCATGGTGGCGTTGTCGCCCATCATAGCGGTCAAATTACCAGTGTAGCTCAAGCCCCAGACCCAGCACTCACCAGTACCCGCGCCGCTAAAGTCAACCATATCACCTGGAGGTAGTCCGAGGATGGTACCCATATTGTCGGTAACTACATATTGGAAGTTGCTACCGAAAGTAGCCGTGCTGTCGAAACGCATAGCTTCAGGCGACCCACCGAGGCAGATGTTGACAGTATCAGCGCCCATTTGGGTAGAAACCATACCACCAGCCACTGAGTCACGGAAGATGACCACAAAATTGCTAGACAATTCGTAACAGCCATCGGCTAAGACGGTATTAGTCGCATTATCGCCTGCTTGGGCTAGAAGCGTACCGTTATAACTTAGTCCCCAAACCCAGCATTCACCTAGACCGGCTGGCCCTACATCTACCATATCTGCCGGTGGCAGACCTAAGATAGTACCTTGGTTATCAGTTACAACATATTGGAAGTTGGCACCTACTGTACCCATACTATCGATATTGAAGACGCTAGTTGGGCCTCCCATGGTTCCTGGGCAGTAATATACTGTGTCCCCTTCCATAGTAGTTACGGTACCCCCTTCGATAGAATCGCGGAAGACCACCACAAAGTTGCTAGAAAGCTCATAGCAGCCATCGGATAAATCAATCATAGTGGCATTGTCGCCCATCATAGCGGTGAGATTTCCGGTATAGCTCAAACCCCAAACCCAGCACTCACCAGGACCAGCGCCGCTAAAGTCCACCATGTCACCAGGAGGTAGTCCGAGGATGTTACCCATGTTGTCAGTAACGACATATTGGAAGTTGCTGCCGAAGGTAGCGGTGCTATCAAAGCGCATTACTTCAGGCGTACCGCCGAGGCAGATATCTACGGTGTCAGCACCCATTTGGGTCGAAACCATACCGCCGGCTACAGAATCGCGGAAGATGACCACAAAGTTGCTGGATAGCTCGTAGCAACCATCAGTAAGAGTAGTACTCATAGCATTATCACCCGCCATTGCGGTGATCTCACCAGAGTAGCTCAAACCCCAGACCCAGCATTCGCCCAGACCTGCAGGGGTGACGTTAACCATGTCTGCAGGCGGCAGACCGAGGATAGTCCCTTGGTTATCGGTAACGACATATTGGAAGTTAGGGCCTTGGGCACCCATACTATCGATATTGAAGACGCCAGTTGGGCCTCCCATGCTGCTAGGGCAGTAATAAACCGTATCGCCAGCTGCTGTAGAAACGGTACCGCCAACGATGGTATCTCTAAATACCACGACAAAATTACTGGATAGATCGTAACAGCCGTCAGATAGGGCTACGGAAGTCGCATTATCGCCCATCATGGCAGTAAGGTTGCCAGTATAGCTAAGTCCCCAGACCCAGCATTCGCCGGTACCTGCACCGCTAAAGTCAACCATGTCGCCCGGAGGGAGACCGAGGATGTTACCCATGTTGTCGG
>JBCCQN010000045.1:0-43498 GCA_039024315.1 Bacteroidota bacterium | reverse complement strand
TTAGCAGGTTTAGACCAGCTTATGATGGACAGCGACTCAGCAGAACTAGCGGCCATCAATCGCTTCTTGGGCCTATCTGCTAACTATTTTGGCAGTGATTCTCTCAATGCTTTTGGTTTAGAAATGCCTGCTTCTAGAGATGTTTTGCTAGCTAAACTGACAGACATTTGGCGTAATAATAGCTTGTTGGACCAACAGCTATTATCTACGCTCTTTGTGCGCCTGGATAGTATTCCCCCTATGGAGGATAACACAGCCTTGGTTACTGATCCGACAATCCCTTTTACAATAGAGCCAGATACGCTGAAAATCGAGTTACAACGCTACTCGTTTGGTCAACACGATATTTTGGGGAAACTTTTTATCAATGATACGCTTCAATGCTTCACCTTAGAGGACGAATACCGCGATCAAAAGGTACGTGGCGAAACAGCCATCCCTGCCGGTAACTATCAGTTACGCCTACGGACCGAGGGAGGGAGGCACCCTTCTTATCTTCGGATATATCCAGACATGCAAAGAGGCATGCTATGGCTACAGGATGTCCCTGGATTTGAATTTATTTACCTCCTTAAAGGTAATCACGATGCCCATACCTCTGGAGAAATATTGATAGGGGATCAAGTTGATCTCACACTTGCAAATGACTTGGAGGTAAAGAGGAGGATATTGGGCTCTGACAAGGCCTATCGCAAAGTTTACCCGCTCATCGCCGAGCACTTAGCAGCGGGCAAGCCTGCCTATATCCGGATTCTCAATCAGCCAGATGGGTCAGTACAATATTATGACTACGATGGGGATGGTCAACTCGATACACTTAGCGCAACGACTTCCTCGGCCGACTCCTTCCTGATCAGCGGCTACGTCGGCTGGAATCTTGAATCACGTATCCCTGTGCAAAAAGCCATTGTTGAATTTGAAGAACAACAGACTACCACTAATGACAGTGGCCGTTTCTCTCTATGGGTATCTATGAGCTCAGCATCAAAGGCTACGATAAAGATCAGCCACAAGGACTTTGCCAGTAGGACGATTAGCAGCGCCCAGATCCAAAATGCATTTTCACGCCTTACATTCGGCACTATCCGCCTCTCTTTTAATGCCGCGCCACCACAAATGGTCGATATTCCCGCCGGTAGCTTCATGATGGGGGCGCTGGACCGCGACCAGAATGCTTTGGATCGGGAAAAACCAGCCCATCCGGTCAGGCTGGATGCCTATCAGATGGGACGCTATGAGGTGACGGTGGCGCAGTATTTGACCTTCGTGGAGAAGACCGGTGGCAACAAACCGGAGTGGCTGGAGTCTGGGGCATACTACCTATTCAATCTGGCAGCGAACCCTTTACTTGACTATAAAAATCTAGGAGCGAGCCTTAGCAACTTGGATCACCCAATCGTAGGTGTTTCATGGAATGATGCCCAGGCCTACGTTCGATGGCTAGGCGGTGGCTACCGCCTGCCCACGGAGGCAGAGTGGGAGTATGCTGCGCGCGGCGGGCAAGACTTTTTGTATGCCGGTAGCGATGATCCCAATGCGGTGAGCAATTCTGGTTCGACAACTCATGCAGTCGGTCAAAAAGCGGGCAATGGCTATGGACTCTACGATATGAGCGGCAATGTCTATGAGTGGTGTCAGGACTGGTATGGCAGTAATTACTATAAGGAACTGTCCGCTGCGCAGGACACTACGCTCAATCCAGGCGGCCCGACATCAGCCGTCAATCGTGTGATACGCGGGGGCAGTTGGGGCAGCGATGCGGAGTTCTGTCGTGTCTCCGATCGTGACAGCGACTATCCCGATCGTCGCAGCTACGTTATAGGCTTTCGCCTTGCTAGGAATCAGTAGCTTTCTGGTTTTTCACCTTTTGCAAGGCCCTTTGGGCCTATTGCCATGTTCATGTTGTGTCCTTCCTCATCAATAGGCAGGGATTGAAGCGCAGCCAATCCCTTATCCTATGGAGCCGGATTTTTCAGACATCCCCTTTCGCCGATCAACCCCTTCAAAAGGCGAGATGGGTCTTGCTACCGTTAGGGATGGAATGTAGCGTTCCGCGAAGCGGACCTCCTCCTAGAGAGCCTACTTACATACGAATAATGTGGATACTGTAGATTGATTATTTGCTCATTCTAGCACTCCCCTCAACTCATTGATAAACTTCAATGCTTCACATTCAATCTGATCGATCAGCTTCGTCCTATCGTTGAAATTAGGATCTTCCACCAGCACATTGTCCATGATATATAAACGCTCATCAATGGTCTCCACTAGCGGATACTTATGCCAATCACTGCCTTGAAACATCTGCCAGTATTTTTTGCGGACGCTTTTATTTTGGCCAGACAAACAGATGGAAAAGGATAGCTTGTGATGATCTAAAATGAGTACGAATTTTAGCTTTTGCTTTTTTAGTTCTTCGGTCGTCAAAGAGAGACAGGAGTAATCCGGACTGCCTTTATAGATGCTACCAAGTTTGAAAGTCGTATCATATTCTTTGGCAAAGAAGGCCCTTAAGTCCTTCATGAAGTCGATTAAGTCATGGTAGCCTAATTGTTGCTTATTATTTGGTTTAGCTTCCGCAATCGGGGGGAGCTTAAGCTCACTCAATGTATCCAGTTTGAGGTTTGGGGTCTTTTCCAACGGAATACAAATGTCTATGATGAATTTTTGCTCCGGATGAGCGGTGTGATCATTATGATAGATTTCAAAATAGTCTCCATCTCTAAATTCGTATCCCTGCTCGATTACCCAGACACTCATGCTTTGCCATGCTCTGGGGAATTCTTCGGCCTTTATTTCGAAGCGGCCGAGCGCGTAAATACCCGCGGCTATGGATAAAGGCCTAATTTCGCCTTCGGCTTTGAAATCATGATTGATAGTAACACAGGCACTAAATCTGACCTTAGCGCTTTCCGTCACATGGGGATTATCATGATAAATCGTAATGGCTTTAAATGCAGCCATGTCCAGTATTTCTTTTTCATGGCCCCAACGCATCAAGCGTTGGTACATATCAGCAGTCTTATCAAAAGCCCCTATCTGCATGATCCCAGCCAGTTTGATCTCTGCTAGTTTGCTGGCTACTATTTGTGCATTCATTTTCATCCATTTTTGAATTTCATTAACGCTACAAATGTATTTTTCAGGGCCAAAAGGCGCTATACCAATCTTGCGGAGTACTTTTTTGCCCTCTGAGCTAAACGCAGTAGGACTTAGGCCATAAAACTTTTTAAAGGCTCTAGAAAAAGAACTTTCACTATTAAAGCCATAGGCGTAGGCAAGTTCCTTGATGGGCTGATCGGTTCCGCTAAGGAGAATCGCGGCGATACGCTCAATCCGCTTTCTATTTACGTATTGATTTACATTTTCGCCTGTAATGGTGGCAAACACCCTATGAAAATGAAAAGAGGAATAACAAGCTATTTGCGCGAGGGCTTCCAGTGATAAATCAACGTCAAGATTAGCTTCGATATGATCTAAGACCCCAGTGATTCGCTTGATATATTCCTGCCTAATCTCAGTCATCTGCCCTTACTATTTTCATTAAGGACGCAAATATATGTTCAGTTGCCAAAGGTTCTATACCGATCTTGCGAAATAGCTTGCTCGGATTAGCTATCGATCCTCATTTAAGGGGATAAGCATTCTGCGCAGCAGTGAAAACCCTAAAGATGCTTCAGCTTCGCTCAGCAAGACAAATTGGGAGACACTGTATTCTGATCATTGGGATGGTACAGGACTTAAGGTGATGATGGCCTATATGAAAAAAGAGCCTTTGGTAGGTGCGCGCATGCTTGCCGCCCCATGAGACAAACGTTCTGCGCAGCAGGGCATAAAGAGCTGTAACCAATCCCATCCGCAGTATTATGAAAATAAAAAATGTCCATCTCCCAGCCCAAACCCACTCAATCGCAAGACTCCCGCGGAATTAGCTTTCAAATTGAAAGCTTGAGGCCACCCAACGAACTACTCCCAGAAGTTAAAGGCAGCGAGCTTGCCCAGCAGTTTGTCAAGTCTGTTTCGGCGAGTCCTTTTAGCGAACGAAACTTGCTTGATTTTGGGAGTCACGCTTTTTTACGCAGCCTGCAAAAAGCTTATGCCGACCACCGCCCTTTTGTCCTTGCCCCAGACATGATTTGGCTTTTGGTACTGCAAGGCTTTTCCCGTCATATCAATTACAACAGCACTCATTTTGCCCAAAAATGGGGACTCAGTACCGAAAAGGAAGCCTTAGTCGTCCGTGATGATAGCCTAAGGCCGGATGCAAGTGCTCAGGAGTGGGAAAAGGTCATACTTGGTTTTGAAGATTTGGTCCAAGCGCGGATGGGAGCCGATTTTCGCCAGGAGTTGGCTTGTGATTTTTCTACTACGGACACTGCCAGCCGGATTGCTGCGACGATCAGCATGCTAGATACGCTGAAGGCTTTTTTTGATTATGTAGTAGTTACCGATTGGTGTGGTATCCCCAGTCTTACGCTTGAAGGACAGCAGGCCGATTGGGTCCAACTCAAAGCCAAGGTAATCGCCTTAAAAAAGTATGACTTAGGTTGGTGGATTGATAAACTAGTGGAACCCTTGGACCAATTTATCGCTGCATTTGAGGGCAAAATTGATCAAGCTTTTTGGCGGGGTATTTTTAAATTTCATACTGCAAGATCCTGTGGAGACTTTAGTCGTATTGACGGCTGGATCACTAGCTTTTACCCCTACGACCGAGATGGCAGGAAGCGAGTCGGAATGCCCATTTTGGATATTAAACATCTTCCAGACGAATTGGTAAAAGTAGATTTTACCCATCAATATCATACGCCTTTGGGTACACATACGGTTCCTTTGCAATTTGTCTCAGGTTTTGTGGCTGCTTCGCAGAACGCTAAAAACTATGCCCTCCGACCTCACATCAGTTGGATGGTCGCTCATCCCAAAGCAGCAGCAAAAATCCACTTTGATGAAGCGCAAATTGGGGGCCTCAGTTTCGGAAATCTCAACCAGTTCCCCCAATCCGTTCTCTCCTACAAGCGGCTTTCTAGTCTTTCCTTAAGCTTTATAGACGAGGTCCAAATCCCCAAGCGCATCGCAAAGTTGGACATTGGCTTACTGAGCGTAAATGGCCAAATCTCGCCGCGGAGAGTCCGACAACTCGCCCGTCAACTACCCAAAACCTATCTTGAGATCAATGGGGAGCAATATATTCGCAAAACACTAAAGCGCTATTTAACGCAATACCGCTGGATTAACCGCATATTTTGGCCGGAAGAAAACCTACGTTTGGATTGGGAAGAAGAATTTAAATCGGGTCAAGGATTAGGCTAGTTTATTGATTTTTTCCGCTCAGCCGCGGAACGCTTCTCTCCCAATCATTTGATCTGAGATAAGCGTTCTGCGCAGCAGTAAGCAATAATTTATCCAGCCCAAAGTAGGGGTAAGGAGACTTGACAATTGTCATAGATAAAAACATTGGCCTTTGATGGTCCCTTAGCTATTGCTCTATGATTCTTTATGCCCTTTTTTCAACAAACAAATCTTTACTTGCCTAATGCTGGTAGATTTTGACTACTTAGCTGGGGCTAGAAACGCTGTCGACTTAAACTAATCCCCAGCATTTTATTATCTTATGTCGTCCTTAAAAACAAACACCTAAATCTACCCCCATGCGCAAACACCAATACCTCTGGGGCTTGTTTTGCCTGAGCTTCCTGATGTTTTCATGTGAGAGAAGTTTTGATTATAATCCTGCCGATATCCCTGAATTTGAGGGCTTAGACGCTCCCAGTGCCGGTACGGGCTACCAGATCCATGTGGACCCCTTCCCTATACCGGCTAGTTATGAGCGGGAGATATTTATCCGCAAAGAGATTGGCAATACCCAAGACATCTTTGTCAATCGCTTCGAAGTACTTTGCCGCCCTGGCACCCATCACCTGATCGCCTACGGCTTTAGAAACGAAGATGATCCCAACAATCCTGGCGTGGGAGTCATGAGGGATCAAAACTTACCCGATGGGCGCGCCAATTTCACCCTCACTATGGGTAGTGGAGCCATGTATTGTGGGGCGCAGGAGCCCAGCTTTATTCAGCAGTTTCCTCCAGGTATCGCAGTGCGGATTCCAGCCAATTCGAGTCTTGATATCAACTCGCACTATTTTAACTTTTCTAGGCAGACCATTTTTGGGGAAGTCTTTCTCAATATGGTAACCATCCCTGCTGATAGTGTCAAGGAGACCTTAGAGATCGATGATATCAATAATGATGAGGTTCTCTTTTTGCCGGCTAAAACCGCCACTGTAATTGATCATGCGGAGACCTTTAGACGCCCCACTCGTATCCGGCAGATGTTTGCTCATATGCATAAGCGTGGTTATAAGTTTGAAGTCTTTAGGGAAGGCGGAGATAATGATGGCGAGCTATTGTATGTCTCTCTCGATTATCAGCATCCTCCCTACCAACTCTTTGATCCACCTTTGGAGTTTGCTGCGGGGACGGGTATTCGTACCAAGGTCTATTATGACAATGAAACTGAGCGCGACATAGAGTTTGGCGTTACTTCAGAAGATGAGATGGGCATTTTGTTTTACTCCAAAATCCAAGAGTAGCATGCGTCAGTTCATGATCTGTCTCTGGGTGGGGATATTAGCGTTCGGCGGACAGCCGCAGCACCTAAAGGCACAAGAAAATACCGAATTCCCCCATTGGTCCTTGCAGTTTAACACTTTGCATCAAGATGTACTCCTTCGCTACGATATTGGGCTCTTAGGCGTAACTCATAATGTCAATATTAGGCCTGCCTTCAGTTTAGAGGCTCAAAGATATTTCAGGGTCCGAGCTAAAAGCCGCCTCTTTTTTAGTGGACAATTGGGGCATTACCGCAATCTCTATCACGAGCGCTGGAATTCGCTGCAATTGGGTATCGGCTGGGAGAGAAATATTTTTGCGGGTCTGTTTGTAAACCTCCGCCTGCAGGCAGGGCTCGCGCATACTCGTAATGCTGACCCACAATACGTTTACGAAAATGGTGAATGGGTTCCCCTCAGTAGAGCCACCCAACAGTACTTTGCGCTTTTGATAGGACCGCGCCTCGACTTGGGCTACCGCTTTGATATTCAGGGCCATGCTATAGATTTGATCGCGACGACGCAAACGCAGGTCCATTACAATCAAATCATTGAGTTTCCTTATCCGCATTATGGTTTGGGATTAGGGCTACGTTACAGTTGGTAGGAGTGGGAGACCTAGCGGCACTACTTTTTTAGGATCAGGACCTAAGCCACTGCTTTAGCTTTCTATTTTGTATCTTACATACTAAGTACTTAGACAATCGTATCTAGTATTAAGCCTCAGGATCGTTGAGCCGTATGGTTCATCAAGACCATCGTCTCAGTACTGAATACTTGTTACTTTCTACTCTTTACTTATGAAGCTTCGGAGCTATTATTTATGGGCGAGTCTTTGCCTTTTGGCCTTGGCTTGCGAGGAACCTCTGCCACCTAGCGTCACTGAGACGGGTCCACCCTTTGAGATAGAGACGATCGTTCCCCAAGGGGATGAAAACTACCTCAATATGGACTCCGATTATATTTATGATCAAAGCAAACTGCACACCTTCGAATTGCGCATTTCTGGTCCAGATCTAGCTCAAATCAACAGCGATCCCAGCGCCGAAGAATATGTAGAGGCCATGCTCATATTTGAAGGGGATACCATCAGTCCCGTGGGAGTGAGATACAAAGGCTCTATCGGAGCTTTTGTCAACTGCCTTTCTGGCGACGACTGGTCCAACCCTTCCGGCTATAAGACCTGTACCAAGCTCTCGATGAAAGTCAAAATCAACTGGAATGACTCCGACACTCAATTTTTTAAGCTCAAAAAACTACAGTTCCACTCCATGAACTTAGACCCAACGCAGATGCGAGATCGTCTCGGCTATTGGCTATTTAGGGAGATGGGAGTGCCCGCGCCTCGCGCAACGCATGCCCGATTAGTGATCAACGGGACTTATGTGGGCCTTTTTGCTTTGATTGAGCAAATAGATGGTCGCTTTACTCGCTACCATTTTGAAAATGGCAAAGGTAATCTATACAAAGAAGTATGGCCGCTCGATGCTTCGGGCGATCCATTACCAAATGGAGCCTACATCAAAGCATTAAAGACCAATGAAGATGATAATCCATCTGAGTCCATCATGCGCTCCTTTGCCATACAAGTAAACTTGGCGGACTCAGTAGCCTTACGAAAGGTCATCAACAATCGCATGAAGCTTGACGAAATCATGGCTTACGTAGCCGTGGACCGCACTATCAGGCATGATGATGGCCCCTTTCATTGGTATTGTGGAGGGGGTGATTGCTCCAATCATAATTACTATTGGTATGAAGACCCTAAAGAGGAAAGCCTGCATCTCATCCCCTGGGATCTAGACAATGCCTTTGAAAACATCATCAACAATGTCAATCCTGTTACGCCCATAGCCGATGCTTGGGGCCAAACACGCAACAATTGCGCGCCTTTTAATTACGGAACCTTCCGTAGCAGTCAGCGTTCCGCAGCATGCGACAAACTCACGGCTGGCTGGGCGAGTTTTACTACTGAATACCAACAAGCGCTACAGCAGCTAAAAACAGGTCCTCTTGCAGAGGCACAAATTATCCCTCTACTTGATCAGTGGGAAAAGCAGATTGAGGCCGCCACTTTAGAAGCCGACCAAAATCACGCGGATGCCTTGAGCTATCAGGAGTGGCAGAATTCTCTGCAGCAATTGAAGGCGCAATTAGATTATGCGAGGCAAAATTGATAAAAGCATAAAAAATCCGGCGAGCTCTATTGCTAAAGTTCGCCGGATAACTAAGTTGAGCACCTGCTTAGAAACGAAAGTTGTAACCGACAAAGAGCATTTGATGGATTCTTTCAAAACGAGGGTCTTCCAAATTCAAGGCTGAATTATCGCTCAGCTCGTACTCTGTCCCAAAGAAGGCAAAGGACAATATTATTTGATGCTTTTGCTTTAAGGTATATCCCAGCCATAGATTATCACTCATCACTTGTCCTCTAGTAAAAGCGATATTGGGATTTGGTGATTTGGTATCTACAGCGGTGATCTCACTAGTTTCTTGCTCTGTAAAATCGCCTCCTTGAGCAGCGCCAAAACCAAGCCCCAGCACGTCAAACTTCAAGCCTAAGTCCCATTTATCATTAAATGAGTATTTGATTCCCAAAACCGTATTTAGCCCCCCCACCCCAAAGTTTGATACCACAAAAGCATCTTGATCTAGCGCACCATCGCCATTGTTGTTGGTAGTATTTACGATAGCCATTCTTAGATCGCTACCCAAACCGTAATGAGCCCGCAAACCAAGTCCTATTTTGAACCTCCCTCTTTCTCCTAACCCCCAGTAGTGCCCGTATTCAAGGCGAAAGGCCGTTAAATCATTGCCTGAGCCTAAGGCTAAACCTATGTTCTGCTCCCGATTAGTAGGCTCATCCTGAGCCAATAGATTTGCCCCATACAACAAAGCAAATGCTAAGAAAAAGCTAGCTATTATCTGTTTCATAATTACTGAGTTAATTTGAAACTCAAATAGCCTCATTGCTTAGACAGCATCGCAATCAATACCGAAATAGGATGATCAATTTGATAAACCAGCTCTAAATTGGGTCGGAGTAAGTCCCATTACACGCTTGAAAAAGCGAATCATATTTGTTGGCTCACTAAACATTAACTCATTACTGATTTCTGCGACCGTCTGATCGGAGTAAAGCAATTTCTTTTTTATCTCTATGGCAAGACGATCCTTTAAAAATTGTGTGGCGCTTACTTTGAAATGCTCTTTGACCTTTTTGTTGAGGGTAATGCGACTCATCTTTAAGCTCTGCGCAATCTCTTCTACAGAATGGATTTGGGGCACGCTTTCTTCTACTACCTTCCTAAACTCGTAGGCAGCATTATTGAGGCGATCTTCTTCCTCTATACCGTGCGCTTTGGCAAAAGCTCGATTGAGTTGCACTAGCAATAGGTATAGCCATGACCTTACCACATGCTCGCTAAAATAATTGAGGTTGGTAGACTCTCTTTCGATTTCTTCGAGGATACAACTAAAGTTTTCAATTGTTTGGCTCGAGGTGTTGAGTTCGAAGGGGAAATTAGGATTATAAAAGTAATTGAGACGGTAGATGAAGAGTTTGTCCTCGAAAAAGGTTTCGAAGAATTCCTTTTTAAAGATGACAAAAAACCCTTCAGGAACTCCACTTTCCAGCTTCCATCTCCGAGTCTGGAAAGGCGAAATAAAGAAACACTTATTGGGTTCTAGCGTCAAGCTCTGACTATCTAAATAAAGCGATCCCTTCCCTTCATTGATAAAAAGGATTTCAAAAAAATCAGTCCGATGCTGCTCATTTTCGAAAAAGAACTGAGGGGTTGAATCAAAGCGGCCAAAATCCATGGCCAAACCCGATTGGTCTTTGCGATCAAACCTAAAGGTTTTCATTAGCAATTAGTTTCAGTATTTAGCCCATAGTATTCAGTATTAAGACCGAGGAAAATAGGGTTGTCTAGTTCATCAAGACCATTTTTCTCTGTAGTGAATACTTTTACTCTTAACTTGGTTTATCTTCAAGTTTGGACCGGCTCCAAGGCCTGAGCAATTTGCTTGAGATGATGCTCATTGTGCCAAACTACTTTATCAAACTCTTCTTTGAGGATTCGCTTGCCAGTTTCACTGTGGATATAGGGATTGGTGCCATCAACTTCATAATGCCGCTCGGCTAAATCAATAATTGCTTCCCTCACAGCCGTAAAAACGGCTCTATTGAGACCGACTGGGCGTTCCGCGTAGCGGAGACCAAGCGCCCAAGCATCTTGATCAAAGCCCCAAACGACTTGATTGGGTTTGGCAATGGCGCGCCGAATCCGCTCGTAAAGCACTGTTTCGGCATCGGCAAGATGATGCAGCAGTTGCCGGATGCTCCATTTGTCTGGGCCGTAGTTTAGGTCCAAGCGTTCCTCGGAGAGGTCAAAATATGCCAAAGTCTGAGCCTGAGTATCTTTGAGCTGCTCGATAAGTTTCATATTGATGCTTTGTGGACAAGTTACAGAAAGTTGCGGGGAGAATGTTTAGATTAGTCCTGCTATGCGCTTAACAATACCGTCCTATTATAAACTGAGTTGGATGTTGACGGGTCTGCTAGTCAGTGTCATTACGGCGACCGTACTAGGGACGCCCCACACGATTGGCGAAGCCATCCTCTATCAAAAGATCCTCTTCAATCTCTTGACTGGCGGTCTCATCTGGGGGTTGATTTTGATAGTTGTCCTATATTTTGATGGGCAAATGCCTTGGGAGACAAGTCCAAAGCTCAAGCGATGGTTTTGGCAAATCGTGCTTAGCGTGCCTGGGGCACTTTTGATCGATTGGTATGGGGTTCATATCCGCAACGCATTATTGGGTTCAGAATACATTTCTCATATTTTTTGGTACACCGATTTTCCTATACTGATTTTGATGCTGCTAATCATCCAGTACCTCTTCCAGCAAGCCTACCTCAAACATCAACTTATCAATCCAGAACCTGAGCCCGCTCGGCTAGCAGTCAATCAAGCGCAAGTTAGTTTTGCTGCTCACATCAGCCTCAAGAAGGCTAGTAAAACCTACCAGATCCCTGTCGCGGAAATCGCCTATTTACACCGCCAAGATCAAGTCAATTTTTTACGTCAATTTGATGGCAAAGAATGGATCTGGGATCAATCCTTGAGCGCCCTAGAAAGTCAGTTGGATCCAAAGGCATTTTTCAGAGTCAATCGGCAACTTCTCTTAAACCGCAATGCCATCCTATCTTATGAGGTTTTGGGCAATCGCCAGACCCTAATCAACCTCCAACCAGCACTAGCAAACCCAGCCTTCCTCAATAAGAACCGTTTGGCCCAGTTCAAGCAATGGTTTCATGCTTAAACTTTTTGTCCGCTTCGTCGAGTCCTAGGTCCGCTTGGCGCACAAAAGCTGCCTTCACGAGCAACCTAGGTTGATTTCATAGGTATTTGGAGCAAACAATCAACAAACATGAATCAGAAAATCATGCTCGTGCTTGGGATGCTCTTTTGCCTCTGGCAAGTCCCCAAACTGCACGCACAAAAACAAATCAGTTTACAATTGGGTGGCCAACATCTAAACTTTCTCGATCGACAGGCCAGCCCGATACCTTATCAGGGTCTTGGCCCTCAGTTGAGGCTCAATTACCAACACCAAAACGAACGTCATCAATGGTCCTATGATCTGCGTGGAGGAGTACTCGCTTTTTCGCCTCAGGAGCCCAGTGTTCAGGAGTGGCGCGCTACTTCACTAGGAGGGACTTCAGTAGGCTTGCAGGCTTCTTACTTCTACCGCTTCGCGGAACGCGGCGACTGGGCGTTCTCCGCAGGAGTAGGCCTACGACAAGAGATACTGTTAGACTTTGGGGCGATTGGAGGATTTCCTTGGTTTTTGGGTCAGGGCAACCTCTTACTGAAGGCCAAAACTGATTACCATATCGGAGCCCAACACCACTTTTCGGCGGAGCTGGGACTACCCGCTTTTAGTTGGATCACAGACATGCCTTACAATCAAATTCCCCGCTTAGAAGATAGAGTACCGGATGTAGCAACGGTTTTTGTGGTTGGGACTCGCAGCCCTTTTTGGGCTAGCTACCAAAGAGTCGATCTCGGGCTGGCTTACCGCTACGACTGGAACGAAAAATGGAGTTTTAGCAGTCGTTACGATTGGGCCTGGTATCACGATGCTCAGCCCAAAGATCTCTGGGCTTATCAAGGCGTCCTCACCCTAGGCCTAAGTCGCCGCTGGTAATCTCACTTCACTCATCAAATCCTAAATCAATGAAATCACTCATATATCTTCTCACTTTCTGCCTTTTGCTGAGCACTACTGCTTGCAATGATCTTTTGCTCGGCGAACGTGTACCCAATACCGTCATCGACAGCTACGAAGTTTTTGTAGAAGACTTTGAAAAACACTACGGCCTCTTTCAAGTCAAGGGCGTCGATTGGACAAACCTAAGCGCTCAATACCGCTCCCCCCTCGTCGCCAATGCAACCGAAACCGGCCTTTTTGATGCCTTGACGGGCCTTATCACCGAATTGGATGATTCCCATCTGTTTCTCTATTCCCCGACCCATGATCCAATATTTTTTGAAGGAGGCATTTCTGGACGCCTCAGCCGAGAAGATTACGAAGACCTCGACCTCAATTTGGTTTTTGACAAGTATTTGACCTTCATCGACAGTGTTTCTGAAATCATCTATTATGGCACTTTGGCAGATAATATTGGCTATATCTATCTCCCAGAGATCTACGATGAGCCCTCCTTTTTTGAGCAGTATATGCCCCAAGTTATCGATGATCTCAAAGAGACCAAAGGTATTATCATCGATATTCGCGACAATAATGGCGGTGAGGACGAGAGCAGTAAAATGATCGCCAGTTTCTTTGCCGACCAGCGCCGCCTTTACATGATTTCTCGCTACAAAATCGGTCCTGGACCAGAGGCGTTTGAGGAGCCCAGAGAGTGGTATGTTAGCCCCTACGAGGGAGAACGCTACGACAAGCCAGTAGTACTGCTGACCAATCGTTTTACCATAAGCGCCGCTGAGACCTTTAGCTTTGCCATGAAGACCTTCCCACAAGTGACCCAAGTAGGGGATAAGACTACGGGAGCTTTTTCAGATGTAGTTACCCGCGAACTACCCAACGGCTGGTTATACGGACTATCAGTAGGAGATTACCGTAATGCGGACAATATTAACCTAGAAAGTATCGGTATCGCACCTGAAGTAGTGATCGTCAACAGTCCGCAGGATTTGGCCGCAGGCAATGACAAAATGCTCGAAAAAGCGATGGAGGAGTTGCGCTAGTTTTATTACCGCTGCGCGGAACGCTTAAGCGCGGGTGCGGCATACCTAGCCGTACCTACCGAGTCATCATTGCCAGAGAGCACAGCAAAAAGAAATCTCCGATCGCCGAATGGTAATTACGTTGGGGTGCCCAGGAGTTTTCTCGTCGGTCCGCTTCTCGGTCCTCTGTCAAAATGATTATCCGGTAGGTGCGCGCATGCATGACGCCCCCCAAGGAAAAGCGTTCCGCGCAGCGGTAAATCAAATCTGTATCTTTTGGGGCCGAGAGCATTGTGAAGAGAAAAAATGAAGTACGCTATTCTTTCGCTCATCATGCTTTCGGCGATTTCTTTGTGGGGACAAAGCGGTATCGAAAAACGTATAGATGCCATTTTAGCACAAGCAGTACCCGACCCATCCACTCCCGGCCTCACCCTCGGCCTTGTCCAGGGAAAGCAGCTTATTTATCAAGGCAGTAGGGGCAGTATGAATATGGCTTATCAGCTTCCTTTCAATGATTCGACGGTATTTGGCTTAGCTTCTGTTACTAAGCAGTTTACCGCTGCATGCATCGGGATATTGGCACATCAGGGAAGGCTATCGGTTACAGATGATGTCCGCACCTACCTTCCAGAACTAGCAGTTTATGGGGACACCATCCGAATCAAACATTTGCTCAATCATAGCAGTGGCATCAGAAATCATAATGTCCTTCTAGACTTAAAAGGTTTCGATTTTAAACATCGAGGCTATACCAATCAGATGATTCAGGAGCTAATGTTTAAACAAGCGGGTGTAAATAATCCGCCTGGAGAGCGGATGCTATACTCCAATACCAACTATGTGCTATTGGCGCTAGTGGTGGAGCGAGTTTCGGGCCTTCCTATCCATCAGTTTGCGGAGAGAGAAATCTTTGAGCCCTTGGGCATGGTACAAACATTTTACAAAAGTGATGTAGAGGCCATCGTTCTTAATCAGGCCGTAGAGCATGTCAAAACAAGGCAATATTATAAGCAGCCAAGATCTCTAAACCTATGCGTTGGGGCCGGAGGCATAATCAGCAGTATTGCAGACATGAGTATTTGGACCCAAATATTCTTAGATCCAAATCATAAGTTTTCTTATTTGAAAGACTTTATTACGGAACTAGACAGTCTGAATAGCGGCGAACCTATGAAGCACGCAAGAGGTATGTTTGTCTCAGCTTATAAGGGTCAAAAAACCTATAATCATAGTGGGCGAAATTGGGGCATGCGCGCTCAATTTATTTGTGTACCAGATTTAGATTTAGCGCTTATCGTTTATACTAACTCAGCCCAGTTAGATGCCGTCGGGATTTCGTATCAAATATTGGATTTGTTTATGGATGCGCAAGTAAGGGAAGTAGCGCAGGAAGCTTCATTTATCCACACGACAAAGCAATTGGAAGCCTTTTGTGGTACCTATCAGGAACTGAATAGCGATTTCAGAATGAGCGTTTTTGTGGAAAATGACACGCTCAAGGCCCTGAGCAGTTTTGGGAGGGAGGCGACTCCGTTAAAATCAAAAGGCGAGGCTCTATTTTGTAGACTTGATGATCAATCGGTGAGTTATGTCTTTGAGCCGAGGAGCAAAGCGAGTACAAGCTTAGAAGTAGATTTTGGTGGGGCCATCTTTTATTTTGAGCGCATAGAAGTCGCAGAAAATCTTAACCAAAGTCTAGACGATTTCGTGGGTCAATATTACTCCGATGAGTTAGCCGTCAACTACACAATCCGACTGCAAGGAGAGCAATTACTATTGAGCTATCCCAATCAATCTGGGCTGGCCTTGCGAGAGATCCAAACCGACGTACTCGGCGCCAATCGTAGGACTAAGTACACCTTCCACCGCAACGCCCAAGGGGCAATCATCTCTTTTGCGGTTGCAGCTGAGGGCACGGTAAAAGATATCCTATTTAAGCGGATTGATTGATTGCGATGGGTATCATTTATGGCGTTTTCCGCGGCGCGGAACGCTTAGTTCTACTTGCGGCCTATGCAATAGGCCACTACAGATAGCCAAATGTAGGAGCGCGCATGCATGCTGCCCACATAAATAAGCGTTCCGCGCAGCGGTCCTTCTAAATAGGCAGCTTCCCTCTTACCTCTCGCAATTTCATTACCATCATTTGGGCTTCAGTAGCGGCCCAGGCATCATACTCCTCAATCGTTTTGAGACGATCCGCTTCGGAAAAATACCCGTCTGCTACCACCTGTTGGCCGCGACTTTGGGCAACAGCAGACCAGATACCAATTTTGTGGGGGAAATTAGGAGCGCCTTTTTGATAGACTTCATTAGACTCAAAAACCTCTATCTCCCTCATCCCGATCTCTTCAAAATAAGCTGGTAAATCGCGGGCGATCTGATTGTTCATACCCGCTTCGGCTCGCCATTGTAGGAAGGCAGCGTAAAAGCTTTTCATACTGGCGGGAGGGGCTGGAGTCCATTCGAGGGCGGTATGATCGTAATCCAAAATAGAAATCATGCCTTCGGGCTTGAGTAGGGTTTTGAACTTTTGTAAAGCGCCCTTGGGATCGTCTAGCCACTGTAGCACCCTAGCCGAAACGATGAGATCAAATTTCTCCGCTGGCGCGAAGGCAAATAAATCCTCATAAGTAAAGCGAAGATTAGGGATATCAGCGTGGCGTTTTTGGCCACTTTCGATGAGGTAATCGCTACTATCGATCCCCCAAACGAAACCGTTAGGACCTACGCGTTCGGCAAGGCCGCGACTAATGGCTCCGCTCCCACAACCCACATCCAGAATGCGCATACCTACTTGGATCAGCGGCACTAGGGTACGGTAGTCTTTCTCTAAAGTGCGTTTGTCTAAAATGGGAGCGGATCCTTCTGGCATTTCAGCTCTTTCTTCTGCGGTGCTCATGACTAATTTTTAAGCGGTGAAACGGAGGCGGAGAAAAAAATCAAATGAGAACAAAAGTATATAGAAAAAGGAGCATCTAAGAAAAAAATCAACTCCTATGATAAAAAAAACAACTTTGCTATTAGGACTTTTAGTCGGTGTACTCTCCTCGCAAGCGCAGTTGAGTCCGGCTATCACCTCTTGGCTGCAAAACACAACTGTGACAGGAACTTATTATGTTTCTGGCAACTCAACTGCCATCAGCAATGGCGAATTGGTCAATTGCCAGCAGGTGGAATATTCAGCTGATTATGTATATGTAACGGCAAGCGGGATCCCTGCCTATCCGACTGGCCCATTTTTGGACGGTAACCCCTCACAAGCCACCAACCAAAACGGCCTTTATCAAATTCCGCTCAATCCTCAACAAAATACTGGCACCCCCATCAATACCACTGGAGGCAATATTGGCCTCTTTATTAATGGAGTAGCCTTATTTGACTATCGAGACGGGGTAGCCTGGAATACCGCTACCAATGCCCTCTGCGGCGGCCCTGGCTTCTCGCCCTGTCCCGGCGGCCCCATGGCCACACAAGCTTGGAACCGTGATGCTGTCCCAGCAGAAATGGCGGGTTTTGATTGTTCAAAAGGACACCCTGCCATGGGTAATTATCACCATCATCAAAATCCCTCAGCCTTTGATCTTGACCTGACGGTAGTATCTACTATCTGTAATCTTTATGATGCGGATGGTCTCTATATGCTGGATAGCACGGCACACTCGCCCCTGATTGGCTTTGCCTATGACGGCTTCCCTATTTACGGAGCCTATGGTTACAAAAATGCAGATGGTACTGGTGGGATCGCTCGTATCAAATCTGGTTACCAATTGCGCAATATCACCCAGCGGACCGAATGGGCCGATGGCACCGATGTCGATGATGGGCCAGATGTCAGTGGGACTTACTTTTTGGGTTATTTTAGAGAGGATTATGAGTGGATCGAGCATTCAGCTGAGGAAGACTATCTCGATATTCACAATGGGCGTTTTTGTGTCACTCCTGAGTATCCCAATGGCACCTATGCTTATTTCGCTACCGTGGACGAAAATTGGAATTCGGCTTATCCCTATGCCGTGGGTCCGACCTATTATGGCGTGGCCGCCAACCGTAGTGTCAACTCTGTCAATGAGCCGACGACCATCTATACCCCTAGCGCCAACAGCCTTTCTGAGGCAGAATTTGGTGCCCTTAATATCGAAATCTATCCCAATCCAGCTTCTGAGCTAGTTGCCATTCAATTGGGCGATTTGATCAACGAAGACCTGCAGGTAGAGCTCATCGACATCACTGGCAAACGCATCAATAGCACCAAGTTGACCCGAGGCAGTACCATCGCTTATTTTGATATTCAGACCTTATATAGTGGCACCTATTTGATCCGTATTTCGGACGAAATCCATAGTACCACTCGCAAAATACTAGTTACGAGAGATTAACAATCGCTAAAAAATAGATTTTTGAGTATTGTTTTCAGGGCAGTTTTTCCCTGTATCCCGGTGGCTTTGACATAAGCACCGGGACTTTTGTTTATAGGCTGAAGCAATAGTCGTAACTTGGGCTTATTAAGAAAAGATAGAAATGGAAATCGGAATTGACAGTTTTGCAGGCTATGACCCAGCTTCAGGTCTTAGCAGTAGCCAGGCTTTAGGCCAGCTAATCGACCGCATCGTTTATGCCGACGAGATGGGGATAGACAATTTTGGTATCGGAGAGCATTATCGTAAAGAATTTTTAGATTCTGCCCCAGCTATTATCCTGGCGGCGGCGGCGGGCCAAACCCAAAATATTATTCTCAGTAGCGCAGTCACCGTATTAAGTGCCGCTGATCCGGTAAGAGTCTTTCAAAACTTTGCCACCATCGATCTCATTTCCGAAGGACGGGCTGAAATGGTGGTAGGACGAGGCTCATTTACGGAATCTTTCCCCCTATTTGGCCTGAATCTCCACGATTATGATGCCCTATTTGCCGAAAAGCTGGGGCTGCTACTCCAGATTCGAGAAAAAGAAACGGTCAACTGGTCCGGACGTTTTCGTCCAGCTCTGCAGCAACAGTCTATTTATCCCCGTCCTCATCAAGATCAACTACCGATATGGCTGGGAGTGGGCGGTACGCCCGGATCATTTGTGAGAGCAGGCGAGCTAGGTTTACCCTTGATGGTAGCGGTCATTGGAGGAGAAACGCATCGATTCAGACCTTTGGTTGATTTATATCGGGAAGCAGGCAAAAGAGCCGGACATTCACCCGAAAAATTGAAAGTTGGCCTGCATTCGCTAGGTTATGTTGGCCCCTCTAATGAGGAAGCCATCGAAAACTATTACCCTGGCTATGCTGAGACCTTTACTCGCATCGGGAAAGAAAGAGGTTGGCCTCCCGTTACAAGAGGCCATTTTGATGTTCAAGTGGGTCCTAGCGGTGCTTTGGTGGTGGGCGGTCCCGAGGAGGTAGCCGCCAAAATTCGTCGCCACAGTGAGGCTTTAGGGGGAGTAGATCGCTTTTCCTTCCAAATGGATAACGCCGGTCTGAGCCATCAGCAGTTGCTAGAGGCGATAAAACTGATTGGCAAGGAGGTAGCACCTTTGGTGAACGCTTAAGATCATAGGCGAAATAAATGTCCAGATAGAGCGGATCAAGGCGTAAAGCATGCATATAGCAGGCGATATAAGTATAGAGTAGCAAGTATCCCGAAAGCTTTCGGGAGTATCTGGTACGAAGAATAATCGCTTCTGTATCCCATTGAGGTCGTTTTGCAAAGTCTTAATCCTGAATACTATGGTCTTACTACTTAAATGATTTGCAACAAAGACTAAGCCCAAGGATGTAAGCCAATTCGGACAGTTATTTTGTTCGTGATCCTTAGCCATCTTTATTGATCTGGATCAATGAAACTGATTTACCGCTTCCTTAGCTTCGATCTTTTCGCCCCTTAATGTAAATATGGGAGCGTCAATTTTGCATTAATCAAAATCTATGGATCGTTTATTCCAAAAAATTCAATCGATCGTTCCCATCAGCCTCGAAGAACTAGAGCAATTTGGACCTGACATTCAGTTTCGCAGCTACAAAAAGGGCGAATATTTTCTGCGTCAGGGGGAGCACCGTTGGGAAATTGGATATATCACCAAGGGTCTCTTTCGCAAGTACTTTCTCTCCAATGACGACGAAGTAACGGACAACTTTCACATGGAGGAAGCCTTCGTCGCGGACGCAGCTAGTTTTATGCCGCAAGCCCCTGCCCTACTCAATATCGTAGCCATGGAAGATTCTGAAGCCTTTGTATTTAGCCGCGCCTCAGTATTGCAATGGGCCCAATCTTCCCACCAAATCGAGCACCTCCTCCGCTTACAGGCTGAAATGGGTTATACCTTTGCTTTTCGGCGTAAGATCTCCCTACTCAATGACAGTCCCGAGCAACGCTATTTGCAGATGTTGGCGACTAGACCGAAGCTACCACAACGAGTTCCCCAGTATCATCTGGCCTCTTATTTAGGTATTACCCCCGAGGCCCTGAGTCGTATCCGTAAACGCCTTGCTAACAAAAAATAGCTTTATTGATTTGGATCAATGAAGCCGCCTATCTGAGCCCATAGCTTTGTAGCAAAATCTTAAAGTTTTCATTATGCACAAAGCAATTTTCTTCACTATCGCCTTTTTGGGGGGGCTTTTTAGCCTCCAAGCCCAAAACCTACATCTACAAGTAGGCAGCTCGAATCAAGACGACTTTTTTGTCAAAGCGGGTTTACAAGGCTCCTTCGGAGAACGCTGGAATCTAGGAGTCGAAGGACAATGGAGTCAATACAATTATCGCTTTATTGGGGCCAAAGTAGTACCAGCCGGCAATGCAAGTTGGGTGGGCGTTTCGGCAAGTTATAAAGCTTATAAGAGCGATGCCTTGCACCTAGATTTTTACCTTCGCCCACGCCTACGCTTTATCTCTTTTGCCGAGGACATTGAGCCCAATCGATCTACCTCTCTTGAAATTGACCCAGCTTTGATCTTGACCATGCCCTTGGGAGATCGCTTGCAGATACAATCAGGCGTGATTTTGAAGACGATTTACGAGCTTTCACCGGAGCCGCTACTGGAGCAGCAATTGTCAAGCATCATTTTATTAGGATTTAATTATGCTCCGACAGACCGCTTAGCCATCAGCCTTCAAGGACAGGCAGGGCCAGCTTCTGGGGCAGGCGGAGATAGTATGAAGTTTTATTCCTTCTTGCAAGTAGGTTTGGCTTACTCCTTCGGAGAACGCTCAGTTTTATCATCTTTGATGCTCTATTAACTAGAAGTAGAAAGACATGAGTATTAAGTAGAAAGACAATAGTATTAAGTACCTAGAAAGTGGTTGCAAGTACTTTTACCCAGTTGAGGTCAGGGTCTTAATACTAAATACTTGATACTTGATACTTTATACTTGATACTTGATACTTGATACTTGATACTTGATACTTGATACTAAGTACTTGACTAAGCGTTCTGCGCTCCCGATAGCTATCGGGAGTAATCCTAAAACAGCACCCCTCTAAGCACCTTAATTTTTAACTTTTAACAACAAATCATGCGATATATCATATTTTGCCTCCTCATCGGGGCTAGCCTTTCTTATGTCTTAGCTCAAGAAAACAAACTGCAATGGTTTATCACGCCAGAAGCAGGATTCATCCTCCATGGTGATCATTTAGGTCGGAATATGGGCTTTCAGACAGGCTTTACTTTTGCCAATGGTCATCTCAAAACAGGATTCTTTTACTAAGGCCGTAGTGGCCCAATCAACCCTCAAACCTTTACGCT
This sequence comes from Bacteroidota bacterium, assembly GCA_039024315.1. Taxonomy (GTDB): domain Bacteria; phylum Bacteroidota; class Bacteroidia; order J057; family J057; genus JBCAWW01. The sequence continues at coordinate 21,893 of JBCCQN010000045.1, read as the reverse complement.
CAATCTGCCCGAGGGTATGGATTATAAAGGCAAAACGAGCCTAGAGCTGAGAGCGGATCATGCCTCATTCGGACTATTTGTCAGCCCTACCTTTAGTCTTGGTTCAGACTGGCAGTTAGAAGTGCCGCTCATGTTTGGGCAATTAGGGGCAGGTTTTTATCTCGTAGGTGAAGATCGAGAAACCCCGGACGGTCGTCGTGTATCGGAATGGGAAGATGAATTGATGGGCGAATCTGATGCCGGTTTTGGCTGGCTCTTGGAGGGAGGGCTGCGCGTGAGCAGGGCCTTACCCACTGCTGCTAATATTAGAGTAGGAGGAGGCATTCACTACTCCCAAACCATTGGCTATCAATCCTTTGTTGGTGGTACGGACTTTTATAAACGACCGAGAATCGCCCTTTTTGTAGAGTTTGGCAACTAGGGTAGGGAGACTAAAAGCATCTTCCAAGTCTTCAACCCACAGAAGCTTCCATAGAAATGGAAAATTCTGTGGGATTTTTGTGTGCCAAAAAATCTGCTTTGATCACAGAAAAAACAGGGCTTAGAAGATAAGTCTAAAGAAGGCTGTTTATGAACGAAAAAATCCTTAGGTTTGCGGCCTCGATAAAAAACCGACATCCTACCCGCGAAATTTATGAAGCTTAAAATCTTCATTTTCTAGCCCCCAAACATATTCATTTTCTATGACGATCGGCATGCTGCAGGCCGCCCGTCAAGACAACTATTGCATGAAAAAATATTTGAATCTCTTCGACTTCTCTCAAAAAGTAGATTACCGCACAGAAGTGCTTTCTGGTTTGACCGTTGCTTTGGCCTTGGTGCCCGAGGCAGTGGCATTTGCCCTGATCGCTGGATTATCGCCTCTGACGGGCTTGTATGCGGCTTTTGTGATGGGATTTGTAACTTCCTTGCTGGGCGGTCGTCCAGGCATGATTTCTGGGGCAACTGGTGCAGTAGCCGTGGTCTTGGTAGTTTTGGCAAAATCTCATGGGGTAGAATATGTATTTGCCACGGTGGTTTTGGCCGGCATCCTGCAAGTGGGGGCTGGTCTTTTACGACTGGGAAAATTGATGCGTTTGGTGCCTCATCCCGTCATCTTTGGCTTTGTCAATGGTTTGGCTATCATCATCTTCATGTCCCAGCTCGATCAGTTTAAAGACGGAGCAGGCCATTGGTTGACGGGAGAGCCCCTTTATATCTTGTTAGCTTTAGTAGGCTTTACCATGCTTTTGATTTGGGGACTCCCCAAGATTAGCAAAGCCATTCCGGCCTCCTTAGTGGCAATTTTGGCGGTATTTGGCATAGTGGTAGCCTTTGGTATCGATACCAAAACGGTAGGAGATATTGCTTCTATCGAAGGAGGCTTCCCCCCCTTTCATATCCCAGATATCGAATGGAGTTTAGATACTCTCATCCTCATCTTCCCCTATGCAGGCATCATGGCTGGGGTTGGTTTGATCGAAAGTCTTTTGACGCTCAATATCGTCGATGAGATCACCGAGACTCGCGGCCGAGGCAATAAGGAAGCCGTAGCCCAAGGGACAGCCAATATCTTATCGGGATTTTTCTCAGGAATGGGTGGTTGCGCCATGATTGGTCAAAGTTTGATCAATACCTCTGCTGGAGCCAGAGCCCGCCTGTCGGGTATTGTAGCCTCTATCATGCTATTGGTCTTCATTATGTTTGGTTCAAGCCTCATCGAACGCTTACCCATGGCGGCCTTGACGGGTCTGATGATCATGGTTTCCATTGGTACTTTTGAATGGGCCAGCTTCAAAACCTTTAACCGTATGCCAAAGTCAGACATCTTTGTGATGGTTCTCGTAACCTTGGTTACGGCGGTACTACACAATTTGGCCTTGGCGGTATTAGTAGGGGTAGTCATCGCAGCACTCGTATTTGCTTGGGACAATGCCAAACGCATTCGTGCTCGCAAACGCATAGATGAAGATGGTGCCAAGCACTATGAAATCTACGGCCCTCTCTTCTTTGGCAGTGTTACGGTTTTCAACGAAAAGTTTGATGTTCTCAACGACCCTGATGAGGTCGTCATCGACTTTGAGGAAAGTCGAGTGGTAGATATGTCCGCCATTGAGGCCTTAAACAAGATCACTGAACGTTATCACAAAGTGGGTAAAACGGTCCACCTTAAGCACCTCAGTCCCGATTGTCGTAAGCTACTCGCCAATGCAGAAGCCATCATCGACGTCAACGTAGTCGAAGATCCGCGCTACAAATTAGTGGTAGACAAGCTGTAGAAGTTCAAAGTTTAAATATTTTATATCCAAGGTCGTGGCAGCGCAAATTTTGTGCTGCTAACGCATGATGCGTTCCGCAAGGCGGGGGCTCAGACGATTGATGAGCTTTAAAAGCTTTACTTTGCCTACGCTGAGCTCATAGTGGTCGCGCGCGAAGGCCCGGATAAATTCAGCGGCTAATTGATCGGGGGAGATTTTGCCTTTGCCTCTACCGCGGGTCATTTCGGTGTCCACCAAGGGCGGGATGATTTCAAATAGCTTGATATTGGCTAGTTGATAGCGCAAGGCTTTGGTAAAAATATGGAGCCCTGCTTTAGTACCACAGTAAACTGGAGCGGCCATCTTAGGGACAAGGCCTAGGCCTGAACTCACATTGACGACGGCTGATTCGGGCTGATTTTGCAAGGTTGGGATCAATAAACTGATTAGTTTGATAGGAACTATTAGATTTACGTCTATCTCTCGTTGGATTTTAGCTAAGGCTTGTTGCTCTTCCTCAAATTGGTAGTTGTACTGGATCCCTGCATTATTGATAAGGACGCTGAGGTCAGGATGTTCTTGTTCGACAAAGACGATCAAACGGTCTAAGTCTGCGGGCTCGGCGAGATCACATTGAAAGGGGATCACAGCAGGATATTGGGCACTGAGTTGGGCCAGTTTCTGAGCATTGCGACCGAGGGCGATGATTTGATTATCGTGCTTTAGGAAAGCTTTGAGCAAGGCTTCGCCTATGCCGGCGGTAGCGCCGGTAATCAGGATTTTATGATTGCTGAGATTCATTTGTTAAGCTTTAATTCTGCTCACAAATAGGCCCCATCAAAAGACAAAAACCTTTACATAGGTAAAGAAAATGCTTACCTCTTGGCGCGAATCCGACTGAGTTGAGTGGCGCTCACCCCCAGGTAAGAGGCAATGTGATAGAGGGGAATTTGCTGCTCAAGGCCCGGATGTTCTTGCTGGAAGATTTGATAACGGGCCCTCGCATCGAGAGTAACGAGTTCTATTTCCCTTTTCTCTTTGAGAACGAAAAACTGCTCTGCTAGCAATCGAGCTAATCGTTCCACAAGGTGGTACTCATCATACAAGGCCGTCAACTGCTGATAGTCTACCACCCATAGTTTACAATCGGTCAAGCACTGTAAATTGATCTGATTTTGTTGGCTGCTAACCAATGCAGAATAGGCTCCAACCATAGTCCCCGCCCTAAAAAAAGTCTTGTTGTATTCTTCTCCTTGATCGTTGCGAAAGAAGGCTCTAAGGACACCAGATTCGACCAAAGCCACTTGATGGGGATAATCTCCGCTACGGGCAAAATAGCTTTTTTTGGACCAAGAACTCGCCACAAAAAGCGAATTCAATAGCGAGAGTTCCTGATCACTAAAGGGGACCAGCGAGCACAGAAAATCGGCGACTATGGACATAATAGGAGGATTTAACCATCAAAATAGGGACAAAAATCGAAGAATGAATACTCTACAGATATAGCTTTAAACATATCATCAAAAAATCATATCTACTAAAAAATTAGTAGGACTACGAATTTTTTAGTAGTCTTGTATTGTAATCATTATCCAGAATGAAAAAACTGACAAAAAGAGAGGACCAGATAGTCCAGATTGTTTGGAAGCTCAAAAGCGCCTTCATCAGGGATATAGTAGATGAGTTTCCAGAGTCAGAAACGGAGAAAAAGCCGCACTATAATACGGTGGCTACCTTGGTCAAAATCCTAGTCAAGCGCGGGGTGCTTCAGGCCGAAAAAGTTGGCAATGCCCATCGCTACAGCCCAACGCAGGAATTTGATGAGTATCGGGACGAACAAATTGGGGAAATCAAATCGAAGTTTTTTGAAAACTCTCTCCCAAAGATGCTCGCTCATTTTGCCAAAAGGGAAAAGCTGACGGAGGAAGAGAAGGAAGAATTAATCAGAATCATCAAATCTCAAAAGGAATAAGCCATGCTGGTAGTATTAGTAAAAGCATCCTTGGTTATTGCGGTCTTATTGGGCTTTTATAAGCTGGTTTTAGAACGCGAAAGCTTTTTTGCGGCCAACCGTTTGTACCTCTTGGCCTGCCTCCTACTAGCTTGTGGGCTGCCTTTTGTATCCCTACCTCAGCTGGTCAACCATCAGGGCTGGCTGAGTGAGGTCTTTGAAATAGAAGCGCAAGAAAGTGCGGTAGAGCCACTGCCTACCCCTATAATGGATATAAGGCCTATTCCCGCTCCAAGCCCCATTGGAGAAGCAGAAATATGGCTAGAAGAAAAGGCTGAAGTAGAAGAGATAAGTGAGTCTCAGGCTCTTCCAAGCGTGATTCCTGCGCCAAAACCACTCGCGGGATCCCCATCTGCAGCTATGGATTTTAGCTTTTGGCTACTGATGCTCTACCTCTTTGGAGTATTAGTTTTAACCCTCAATTTGCTCGCCCAAATTGTAGGTACGTTCTGGCGCATTGCCAAGACAGAGGACATAATTGAAGATGCAGATGGCATCATCGTCAACCTAGAAGGAGAGGTAGCACCCTGTTCCTTTTTCCAATACATTTTTATCAATCCTATCCAATATAACTACGATACCTATGAGCAGATCTTAGCGCATGAGAAGATTCATGTTAGACAAAAACACACGCTCGATTTGTTGTTGGCGGAGGTCGCTTTGATCGTCCTCTGGTTCAATCCTTTTGTATGGCTGCTCCGCAAAGAAGTGGAGAAAAACATTGAGTATCAGACAGATGACTTATTGCTTCGCAATGCCGCTGAAACCAAGGAAAACTACCAACTGAACTTGGTCAAGATCGCCTCTGGGACCAAACCCCTCAACATAACGACGAATTACAATCAATCATTGATCAAACAAAGAATCCTCAAAATGAATAGCAAGAAATCTCAGCAGTACAGTTATTGGAAGTATGCATTTGTCGCTCCCCTCGTGTTTGGACTCGCGCTCTTTTTGAATAAACCCAGCGTTTCTTATGCGCCAATTAATGCACCGTTTGCTGCACCAGTGCAAATGCTCGACAATCTACTCATGCCGATTACCTTAAACGAAGGCTCGAGGGTTGAGGAAGACATGTTTAGAGAATCCTCCGCCAATCCCATTACAGCAAGAGAGACCGATGCAAATGCTCTAATCCGCCGTGGCGCTGATGTCAGCCTCCAAAATGAAGATCAAGGTTCTGCTCCCAGCACAGCCGCGAGAAACGGACATAATGAGATCGTCAAATTGCTTTTAAACTCAGGTGCTTATGTCGATGGGCAGGCTTCTACTTTAAGTGCCGCTGCGCGGAACGATCAACTCCCTACCTTAGATCTAAGCAAGCGTTGGGCGGTCAGTCCTAAGCTTCATAAGGATGATCCAGAGGCCGCACTGATCGCGGCCGCAAGAGAGGGCGATATCTCCTTAATCAAACGATTGGTAGCCAATGGTGCTGATATCGATGCCCAAACCAACGCCCAAGGCTCCGCCCTCAATGCCGCCGCAAGAAAAGGGCATGCCGAGGTAGTGCGATTGTTACTCGCATTAGGAGCTGATCCCAATGTCCAAAACAACAGTCAAGGCTCTCCGCTCAATGCTGCCGCGCGCTATGGGCACAATGAAATCGTCAGAATCCTGCTGGCCAATGGCGCTGATATCAATGCCCAAACCAACGGCCAAGGCTCCGCCCTCAATGCTGCCGTCAGACACGGGAAGGCAGAAACTGTAAAAATATTACTCAGTTCTGGAGCCAATCCTAATGTGCAAAACAGTGGGCAGGGTTCTCCGCTCAATGCCGCAGTACGGAGAGAGCAGTATGAGTTAATTCCGCTTCTCGTTGCCAATGGTGCCGATATCAATGCCCAAACCAATGGGCAGGGCTCCGCCCTCAATGCCGCCGCAAGAAAAGGGCAAGTTGAGGCAGTGAAACTCTTATTGGCTTTGGGAGCTAACCCCAACATTCAAAACAATGGGCTGGGTTCTCCCCTCAATGCTGCGGCCAGGCACGGGCATAATCAGGTCGTCAAAATTTTACTGGCCAATGGCGCGAATATTAACGCCCAAACCAATGGCCAAGGCTCTGCCCTCAATGCTGCAGCCCGACACGGCTATGTCGAAACCGTCAAAGTCTTACTGAGGGCGGGGGCTGACCCTAATGTCAACAACAACAGCTTAGGTTCTCCGCTCAATGCTGCGGCTAGACATGGGCACAATCAAATCGTCAAAATTTTACTGGCCAACGGCGCTGATATCAACGCTCAAACCCTTGGTCATGGCTCAGCCCTCAATGCGGCAGCCCGCCATGGCTATCTCGAAACCGTCAAAATATTGTTAAGTGCAGGGGCGGATCCCAATGTGCAAAATAAAAGTCATGGTTCACCCCTAAACGCCGCCGCTAGACATGGAGAAATGAATATTATCAAGCTGCTAGTTGCAAACGGAGCAGATATCAATCAGCGCTCCCGCGCGCACGGAACGGCGATCGAAGCGGCTGAAAGAAAGGGCCATATGGAAATCGCTCGTTACCTCAAATCTAAAAGGAGTCGCAGAAGACAAGCGTACTAATCAAAATCAGTTTTTTAAGTATTTAGTGGCTCGGTTAGCATAGCTAGCTGAGCCATTTTACTGTTTTTCGCTCCCGATCCCGATGGTCGGGATGCGGGAGCGCAGAACGCTTATCCCAGGCGGCGGATTCAATAGGCCGCTGCCTTTAAGCACAGAGTAGCAAGTATCCCGAAAGCTTTCGGGAGTATTTAGTACAGAGAAGAAGGGTATTGATAGACCACATCACCTCACCTTCTTAGGTCTTAATACTGGATACGATTGTCCAAGGACTCAAAAGGAGCATTTTGTAGCGCTGTATTGCATACACCACCCACAGAAGATCTGCCGAAAAGTAGAAAAAGGGAATCTTCTAACTCAAAAAAGCCCTAGATAACGCTTAAAATAAGCTTCACTAGTGGTTTGTTCACCACGGATACTAAAGCTCAGCTGAGGATAAGGCAGCGAGAAAAAAGCGAAGGAGAAGCGTTCCGCGCAGCGGTCCTCTGGCAACTTTACACAATGGTAAAGGGCCTTGATCTGCCCACCGCTAAAGTACTCAAGTAAGTAGCCAGGAAAGAGCACAATTTTGTCTGTTGGGGAAATATTTACCCAATGACCACTAGTATTTTGGAAGTAGAAATCGCTGTCAAAACCAAAAGGAAAGATCGTAAATAGAGAGACATCTGGATGGGCCGAAAGACGAGTATTACCTTCGGCGGTGAAATTATAATCTTGGGTGGGCGGATAATAATTGCAGGAAATCATGTGGCCAATATTCGCTTCATAAAAATCGGCCAAGGCTGGGAAGCCCAATCGCCTAATCAAATCGCGTTCGAGCGTTCTGATTTGAGCTTGTAGAGCGGACCAAGACTGCGCAAAAAAGGGCCAAAATTCTGCCGGAAAGTCCCTTGGCGCACGAAAATCAGAAAGCACAAAAGAATGTAAGAGGTCGGTCTGGTACTGATTGGTGCTATCTTCCTGCCCTAAAAAAGAATAACCATCAAAGCCATAGGCATAATGCTTTTGTAGAAACTGAGCTTTGTAAGGCATCGGACGTGCCAAGAAGCTTTGCAAGCAGGACTTCAGTAGTTTGGGATCAAAACTCGCAATGTCTAATTGAAATACCCCCGCATTAAATATATTTTCGTCTTCTCGTTTCATATATAATCCTCAGGCTTGGAAGTTAATACCATTTTAGAAATCGTCGCCGTTGTTTTTGGCTTTGCATACTTGATTTTGCTCATGGCTGAAAAGAAGCTTTGCTGGTTATTTGGCATTGTGGGTTCGCTAATTAGTATCTACCTGTTTTACAGCACGAAACTGTATTCGGAGGCTATCCTCTATATTTATTATGTGTTGGTGGGTATCTATGGCTACTGGGTCTGGAACAAAGCCGAAGAGACAAATGAAAAGCTCCCGATTACAGATATCAAATGGTTGAGCATAGGGGGTATTTTGCTTTTGGGTTCGGCCCTGAGTTGGGGCTTAGGGTATATCCTAGACACCTATACTGATGCCGAAAGTGCCTACCTAGACGCTCATACGACCATTTTTAGCTTCATCGCTAGTTATCTGGAAGCGAGAAAGATCCTAAGCGGGTGGTTGTTTTGGATCGTGATCAATGGGGTCACGATTTATTTGTATTTGAGCAAGGATTTGGATATATATTCAGTGCTGACCCTGGTGTACTTTATCGCTTCATTTATAGGATATTACGTTTGGCGAAAACAGTTTGTAGGCTATACTGTTGAGCAGAGCTAAATAGAAAAGCACCAATTATAGCTCCTGAAAAAACGAAATCAGTGGGCGTCAGCGTTTGATTAATGATCGGCAAGATCAACGCTCAACTCGTACTCCACACATTAAGGCAATCGGATCAAAATCAAACCAATCCTATTGCGAAATGCGAAACAGACTCTTCATTCTCTCACTTTTGACGATCAGCCTATTGGGTGCTTGTAAACAAACCCCAGTAATCAAGCCCTTGAGTTTTAGCGAACTTGAGATCGTCCTCAATCCGACTGAGCGTTCCCCGCTAGGGGCCCTCATCTCCCTCAAAACCGATGCACCCGCGAGTAGCCAGCTCCGTATCATCGGCAAAAATGGCGCACTTTCGGATGTCATTCACGCGGTATCAGCCTTGACGCAAGATCACCAATGGACCGTAGTCGGACTCTATGCCGATTATCTCAATCAAGTAGAAATAAGCTTTTTTGACGCCGCGGGCCTCGAAATCGGTAAAGATACTTTTGAGATCCAAACGGAGCCATTGATCGCTGATATGCCAGAGATAGAAATCAGGCTAGCCCAAGCAGCTGCTATGACGCCCGGTATGAACCTAGTGAGCTATTTTGGCTATGATCAAAATTTCTTGCCTTTGCGGGCTTTTATGTTTGATACTTATGGTGATATCCGCTGGTATTTGGACTATAAGGATGATCCGCGCCTGAGCAATCTGTTTTATGATACTGGCCTCAATCGCCTGCAAAATGGCAACCTCTTTTTTGGCAATAACAATAAGGATTCGATTTACGAAATCGATATGCTCGGGGCAATCCAAAACGCCTGGGGGCTAGAAGGCTACAAATTTCATCATATGGTGATCGAAAAGCCCAATGGCAACTTTTTGCTCACCGCTACTGACCCCAACAAGCCAACCGTAGAAGATATCGTGCTGGAATTGGATAGAACGTCCGGTAATATCGCCAATCTCTGGGACCTCAACGAATCTCTGGACAACAGTCGTCGGGCTTGGCCTACAGACTTGCATGATTTAGAAGTCGATTGGTTTCATGGCAATGGTTTGGCCTATGATCAGGCAGATGGAGGTATCATCGTATCCGGTCGCAGTCAATGCACCGTCAAACTCAGCCCCAACAATGAAGTCATTTGGATCATCGCGCCCCATAAGGATTGGCAACAAGCCGGCAATGGCGAGGACCTAAACCAATACTTACTCCAACCGCTAGACGCCCAAGGCAATGCCATCACCGATAGCTTGGTGCTCGAGGGGCAGGTCGATCATCCAGACTTTGCTTGGGCTTGGTACCAACATTCGCCGGTGGTCTTGCCCAATGGCAACCTCCTCCTGTTTGACAATGGTGACAATCGCAATTATCAGGGCAATGGCCCCAATTCTTATTCTCGTTCGGTGGAGTATAAGATCGACGCAGCCGCCAAAACCATCCAGCAAGTCTGGGATTTTGGTGAAGAAAATGGTGCTGCAGGCTTTAGCCGTGTGGTGTCCAAGACTACTTATTCGGTGCCAGATGATCACGTATTTTTGAGTCCGGGGGCGATTTCCTTTAATGGCGAGGCCTATGGTTTGGTGCAAGAGATAGACCGCCCCAATGATGCGCTCATTTTCGAGGCTAAGGTGATCCCGCCGGTGGCGGCTTTTGGGATTCTGACTTTTCACAATAGTCAGCGCCTGAGCTTATATCCTTAGATTTGGGACTGCTGCGCAGAACGCTTGGGTCCATGCAGTGGGCTCACCGCAGCTTGCATCCGTGGGATGATTGTTGCAATTGGGACTAAATCCCTCAAATCAATGCCCCAATAGTCTCTATCTATTTCAGTAAAGCGTAAAAAGTATGCAGGACAGATAAAAAAGGTCTTGATGGACCATAAAGCTCACACTCCTAGGTCTTTATACTGCATACTATCGTCTAGGTACTTAATACCCTTGTCTCAGTGCTTAAAACCGAATTTTCCTTATCTTAAGGTCGAAAATCGCACAGTTTTCGACTAGCACATCAATCCAACTCCATTACCATGAAACATATTTATGTTTTTGTCCTGCTATCGCTTTGCTTGTTTAGCAGCTTTCTCCCTCTTAAGGCCCAAATCGTCCCTCCCTTGCAACCAGAGCAAGACTGCATTGGTGCATTACCCGTTTGCTCTCCGATCTTACCGATACCTTTTACTTATCAAGGGGAAGGACTCAATCCCAATGAAATTGACGGCACCCTCTCCTGCCTCGGCGGAGGCGAGGTAAATGACGTTTGGTTTGAGATCCTTATCGCCAATGACGGGGTACTAGACTTTGTTATTACTCCGGTAGATCCTTTTGATGACTATGATTGGGCAATATATGATATGACCAGCGCCAGCTGTACTGATATTGCGACCAATGCAAGTCTAGAGGTGTCCTGCAACTTTTCAGGTTTATCGGGCAATACAGGTCCTACTTCCACTAGCCCAGTAGGAGGCCCTTTTAATGCCCCTTTTCCAGTTTACGCAGGGGAAAGCTACGTCATCAATGTTAGCAATTGGAGTGGCTCTGGCTCAGGTTTCACGCTTGATTTTAGCTTATCGACTGGCCTGTCTTATGATACCACTAATATCGCGATACATACCATCACCAATCTCAGTACGCTTGACGGCCTTTTGGTGCTGATGAATGAACCCATCCTCTGCTCTCAAGTGGATTCAGGCGACTTTGTGGTAACAGACCCTAATGGGTTAATCATCCCTATCCTAAGCGCCACCCCTCTTAGCTGCGATAGCAGCTTTGCAGACTCGATTGCCCTCTACCTAGATCCACAAATTACGCCCGCCCAACTCCTGACTTTTAGCGTGGCCTTGACTGCTGATGTGGTCTATCTCTGTAGCCAAGACTCCGTCAATACCACCCCTTTGCCGATCGCCAACCTCAATACGGGTATCATGGTCCAAGGCATGGGATCAAATAACAACATTTGTCAAGGGGATTCGGTGCTACTGACGACCCCTTTTACTGGCCTTAGTGGTTTTCAAAGCGTGTGGATGCCTGGCAACATCCAAGCTGATCAAGTAGTGATCGTAGCAGACTCTAGTATCAACTATACCGTAAGCACCCTATCTATCGCCACCGGCCTCAGTGGCAACGACAATATCAAACTCGATATTGATGCCTATCCCGACTGGGTCCCGCTTGAAGATATCGTTAGCTGTGATAAATCCGTGCTTGTCGGCAGCACAGATAGCTCTCTGACCTATCTCTGGTCCAACAATAGCAATAGCCCTAATTTTGTGATAGATAGCAATCAGGCAGGAACTTATACCGTAGTGGTCAGTCAAGCGATTGGTTGCAGTATTATGGATACGCTCACCGTAAGTTTTGCAACCTTTCCCGTCTTACAGCCCAGTTTTAGCGTCGGTAGTTCGCCGCTAGACATCAACTTCATCAGCAACGCCAGCAATGTCGATAGTGTGAGTTGGGATTTTGGGGACGGCAATATAGCCAGCGGCCCCAATCCTAGCCATAGCTACACTCAATCGGGTAACTATCAAGTGGTTGTCACGGGCTACTCTGTTTGTGGAGATAAGCAAGACACCCTCAATGTAGCCGCTTTTGCGAGTAGTGTGGGAGCCAATCTCCGCCCATTAGTTAAGTTGTGGGTAGCCCAAGAAAGCTTGCATTTGTCATTTGAGACATTTGAGGGACCACATTATCAACTTTTGTTGACAGATCTGAATGGTCGGAGGGTCATAGCCGCCCAAAACATAAGGAGCCAAAACACTCAAATAAGTCTAGCGGGCGTGGCTCAGGGTATGTACCTCGTCCGTTTGCTCGATGCCAAAGGGCAGCCGGTTCATTTGAGCAAGGTGGTCAAGCTCTAGGTGGACTGCTGCGCAGAACGCTTATCTTCAGGGTGCCGCCCGCATAAATAAGCGTTCCGCGCAGCGGTCCACAAAAAATCAGCCCTATCGACCTCTGCGGCGAAATCCTTATATTGAAGCATAAATCTCTGGGGCCACTCCATGCTACAAAGACTCAAAGCCTTTCTCAATCAACCTTATCCAGATCGGGATGATGTCCCATCGATGATACAGGGGGCTGTTGTAGGAGGTTTAGTGGTTTTTTTTATTCTTTTTGTATTTCAGCCATTTGGGATATCCCAGTCCAATCGTCCGGTATCTGTCTGTCTCATTTTTGGGGGTATCTCGATGGGAGTAGCCTTGCTTTATGACTTAGGGCAACGCTTTTTATTGGGCATCAAAAAGGATACCCCTAGCTGGACCTTTTGGAAGTGGACCCTTTCGGTGATTGGGCTGATCCTTTGTATTTCGCTCGCTAATTATGCTGCCTCTTATCTATTTTACTCCCGCCATGTATCTGATCTCCGAGTATTTGCCAATGTGCTTTATGGGACTTTCTTGATTGCAATCTTTCCTGTTAGCCTGTTCGGGGCCGTCAACTTGATCCGCAACCTCAAAGCCAACCAAAAGATCGCGGAGGATATTCATCCCCAACCCGTATCAAAGCCCGCCAGTGATATACGTGAACTGCCCATCCATCAGTCCGACAAAACGTTCCGCGCAGCGGTAGATCAAATCCTCTTTATCGAAGCGCAGCAAAACTATGTACGCATCTGCCTACTGACCGAAAAGGGGATCCAAAAAGAGATGCTACGCAACACCCTCGCCCGTATCGAATCCGCCCTCGAAACTAGCCCCATCAAACGCAGCCATCGCTCCTTCCTCGTCAACACCCAAAAGATACTCGCGGTCTCCGGTAACGCCCAAGGGCTCAAACTCAAATTGCAGGGGCTTGCAGACTTTGAAGTACCTGTCTCTCGTAAATATATTCCTGATTTTCGCCAAAATTAGGCTTGTCATTCGTCAAGAAAGCTGCATTTCGGCCCATTTGGCTGTCATCCGTCCCATAATCATGCTAGCTATCACTCTTTCCAGCAACTGATTGATCCAGCGCTTTACTTGCTGAAAAATCAATCAACATGGAATCTATTTTCAATACCATCTTAGGTCTCCACATCGCCGCTGGCGTGATCAGTCTGGTCTTATTTTGGATCCCCGTCTTGGTCAAGAAAGGCAGAGGTATGCACGCCAAAGTAGGTCGCTTTTATGTCTATGCCATGTGGGGAGTAGTCGGTAGTGCGGCCATCCTCTGTGGCCTAAATATCTTTAGAGATCGCTTGATCATGGCGGCCTTCTTAGGGGTCATCAGCGTACTGACAGCACATCCTCTTTGGTACGCTATCGTCATCCTCAAATACAAGCGCGAAGTTCCAGCCCATATCATCAATATCCGTCGCGTATTGAGTGGGATTCTGTTGCTAGGATCTATTGGCATCACCATTTGGAGCATCCAGTTACAACTACAGGGTGGGGCTATTTTACTGCTGATCTTTGGCATTATCGGGATCCTCTCCTCCCGCCCTGTTTTTACTCCCGTAGCTAAAGCCCAAGCTTCTGCCAATTGGTTGATCGATCATTTAGGCGGTATGATTGGAACTGGGATCGCCGCTTATACCGCCTTCCTTGCATTTGGTGCCCGACGCTTGATGGCAGATCTTTTTGCGGAGCAGTTGATGGTCATCCCTTGGATCATGCCGACGATCATAGGAGCCATCATCATTCGCGTGATGAAAAACCGTTACAGCCCTAAACCTAAAGTAGCCTAAGCCTTACCCTTCAATCCATAATTCTACTCTCATGTTTATGCTCCCTACCAGCTTATACCTGACTTTTTCCCTCGCTTGGTCATTGGGCCAGTTTGTCCAACGCAGCCAAGAGCTCATCCAGCTTTGGGAATTGCTCTCTCAACTGTAATGATTCGTCCTCATTATTCACATCATCAATCCTACAAAAATGAAACGTATTCTCCCTATCAGCCTCTTTTTGATCATTTCTCTCGCTTGGTCATACGTCTTCTTGGTCGAGCGTCCTCTGAACTTTGTCTTTGACTTAGGTTGGGGTCATTGGGCGCTATTGTTGGCTTGGCTACCGCCTTTGGGTATGTTTTTGGGTAGCTTACTGCTGCGCAGAACGGATCCCTCTCCAGCCCCGCCTAGCTTTTTTGGTCATAGTGCTAAGTGGAGTGTAATGATCGCCATTTTACCCGTGGGATTGCTCGTAGCCTTTGGGGTAAACAACGATTATGGCGTTCAAGAAAATCTCTTTGGGCTCTTTATGGGCGGTCTCCTGCTCGTTTATACTTTATTGGAAGAATATGGTTGGCGGGGTTATCTCCAAGATGCGCTCCCCAGTAAGCGAGAATGGCTTAAGTATATCTTGATCGGGATTGTCTGGTATGTATGGCATTGGGAGACTAGCATTTCCTGGAACTCTTTGCTATTAGCTAGTTTATTAGCTTTTGCCGCCCTGGGCATCGGGCGTTTGGCAGATCAGAAGAAGTCCCTGTTGATTTGTGCTTCCTTTCATGCCATGGGTAACATCGCCTTTTTTAGCGCCTTTTTGCAAAAATATATGCCCTTAAATGAGCGCTTGATTTTGGTAGGGATTTGTATTGCGGCTTGGGTGGTGATCTTCAAACTTTGGGATCGTCAAGGGGCGGAGAAATTAAGTGAGCCTGCTACAACCTGATTACTTATTTTTGCGTAATGGCAGTAGCACTTATCCGCATCTCGCACCTTTTCATGAGAACCCTCTTTCTAATTGCATTTTTATGCTTTTTTCAGTTTAGCTTTAGTCAAAATACCCCATACAAAAATCTGGTCTTTGAAGGCGCTGGTATCCGCGGCATTGCCTATACAGGCGCAGTCGAAGGCTTAGAAGAGGCCGGTGTGCTGCAAGGTATCGAAAAGTATGGCGGCACCTCTGCCGGGGCGGTCATCGCAATGGCCCTAGCGCTCGGTTACGATGCCAAAGAAATCCGAGACATACTGCAAGAGACTGAGTTTCAAAAGTTCAACGACGGCAACTTCTTGGGTTTTGGCGGTATGCGACGCATGAAAAATCGCTACGGCTGGTACAAAGGGGACAAATTTGTACGCTGGCTGGGGAGATTGATCGAAGCCAAAAGCGGCAATGCAGACCTGAGCTTTGCCGAACTTTACGCATGGCGGGGCAAAGATCTCTATACGGTGGGCACCAATCTGACCCAACAGAGGATGATGGTCTTTTCGCGGGAGCAATATCCCAATATGAAGATCAAGGATGCCGTCCGCATTTCGCTTTCGATTCCGCTTTATTTTGAAGCGATCTTTATCGACGAGGCGGGCAATCTCTACGACAGGCCACAGGAGGGCAAGGCCTTAGACATTATCGTCGATGGCGGCATTATCGGCAATTATCCTATCCAAATATTTGACAGTACGTTCGTCGCAGACGGCCAAGTCCAACGCATCCCCAATCCAGAGACGCTCGGCATCAAGATCGACGATGATGAGCAAATCGAGTATGATCATCAACAACAAGGGCTCAGCCCGCGTGAGATAGATAGCTTTCGCTCTTATATCGAAGCCTTTTATGTATTTGCGCTCGAAAACCTCAATCGGGCCCAGATGCAGCCCGAGGATTGGGAGCGTACGATCTTGGTATCTTGCAAGGATATCGGCCCCAAGATCAAGCGCTTGTCGGAGCAGCAAGTGAGTACCTTGGTAGCAAGCGGGAAGGAAAGTGTGGCGGCTTATTTTTGAACAGGAGGGGTGCAGCACAAAATACCCATAAGAAGACAATTGAAAAATACCTTTTAAGTACTTAGACAATCGTATCCAGTATTAGGACCTAGGAAAATGGGGCTACCTAGTGCAGCAGAACCTTTGTACTCGCTACTGAATCCTCCCGAAAGCTTTCGGGATACTGGCTACTCGGTACTTAAAACAATGCTCTTGCAGCATTTGTATTTTGCAGGACAGAAGGATAAATTGAAGCATCTAAGGGTCCAATAAGCGATCATTAGCCATCGCTTATTGAAATATTGAACAAGCATTCAAAATTAGTGGAAATTCCACTAATTCGTAGGAAAAACGGCCCTTTTTGAGGGTCAAAATGAGCATTCTAGCAGCGAAAATGGTTTGTAACCACCTGAATATCAAACAACTAATTAGCGAACGGGTATCGTAGGTAGTTCCATCACAACAAGGATTCCGACCAGATGCAACGGTTTCGCCGTTGACGTTTTGAATTGGTATCGTAGGTAGTTCCATCACAACAAGGATTCCGACCAGGTTAGTCTGGAGAGTGATGCCATGCAGAATGTATCGTAGGTAGTTCCATCACAACAAGGATTCCGACCGGTAACGTCAGTTTTACCAGTACTTAGGGCATAGTGGTATCGTAGGTAGTTCCATCACAACAAGGATTCCGACCGGACAGAAAACATTCCCTGTCGTAGAAAATTCATGTATCGTAGGTAGTTCCATCACAACAAGGATTCCGACCTACTATTGCTTCACCGGTACCCTGGATTCCATCATGTATCGTAGGTAGTTCCATCACAACAAGGATTCCGACAGCCATAAAAAGCTCTGATCACTTGCAATCAAACTAGTATCGTAGGTAGTTCCATCACAACAAGGATTCCGACTACCTATCCATGATATCATCATAGTCATCACCAGGTATCGTAGGTAGTTCCATCACAACAAGGATTCCGACTGCAGAAAAACTGGCGGACTGACCACAGGTGAAGGTATCCTAGGTCGTGCCATCACAACAAGGATTCCGACGACCTAGTTGTAACTACTACCTGCTCCGACGTTCTTGTATCGTAGGTCGTGCCATCACAACAAGGATTCCGACTGGCACATAGTATATGGTATCAGCCAAGCCCTTGAGTATCGTAGGTCGTGCCATCACAACAAGGATTCCGACTGTTTTTCATTTTTCTGACACGTTGCTGGAACGTTGGTATCGTAGGTCGTGCCATCACAACAAGGATTCCGACCAGGAATTGGCTTCCTTGCTTCTGGAATTGTTTTGTATCGTAGGTCGTGCCATCACAACAAGGATTCCGACATGTATTGAGAAGCTATAGTTGGTTCTACAAACATCGTCACGTGGGTAGTTCCATCATAACAAGGATTCCGACAGTGCAATGGTGAGTAATCGGTAAGCTGATCGCTGTATCGTAGGTCGTGCCATCACAACAAGGATTCCGACACATCAAGACTATGCAGAACAGCGAAGATGATCAGGTCGCGTAGGTAGTTCCATCATAACAAGGATTCCGACAGTGGTTTTTTTACAAAGAAAGTTTTCATATCGAAAGTATCGTAGGTAGTTCCATCACAACAAGGATTCCGACCTCCAATTTTCGGCGGTACCGAGTTGGAGGTTAGTGGTATCGTAGGTAGTTCCATCACAACAAGGATTCCGACCAGGAAAAGAGATAAGATCGTACAAGGTTATATTCGTATCGTAGGTAGTTCCATCATAACAAGGATTCCGACATGTATTGAGAAGCTATAGTTGGTTCTACAAGCATCGTCACGTGGGTAGTTCCACCACAACAAGGATTCCGACTTTAGGAGGGCATCGATGATTTTTTTCAAGATGTAAGTCAAGTAGACACTTCCATCACAACAAGGATTTTTACCCCTCACTTACAGGATAAGGCTACGCTCCTATTAGCCAACAGATCCTAGGACGAGAAAAGCCAATAAATGAGTATATTGGAGAAGGAAGTTAGAAATTGCTTGAAGAACCTATGAACTGGCATAATCATATCGAATCAAACCCTAGGGTTATGTTTGGCAAGCCCGTGATCAAAGGGACTCGGATCCCAGTGGAGCTGATCCTTGAAAAGCTATCATTGGGGGAGTCCATGAAGCAATTGCTACAAGCTTATCCCGATCTTGAAGAAACGGCCGTCTTTGCTTGTCTTGCTTTTGCCGCAGAATCAGTGAGAAACGAAATTATACTGCCCAAAGCTTCATAAGAGAAATACTATATGAAGTTTTTGGCTGATGAAAATGTGGATGGGGTTTTGGTATCTATCTTGAGAGAGAAAGCGATAGAGGTCCTCTATGTAAGAGAAGTAGCTAAGGGGATAGATGACGTAGCGGTTTTGGAATTAGCCAATACAGAAAATGCGATCCTTATCACCGAAGACAAGGATTTTGGGGAGTTGGTCTATCGCTTGAAAATGATAAATCGAGGGATTATACTTATCAGACTAAGTGGGCTAGAAAGTAAAGAAAAGGGAAAATATGTTTCTCAAATCATTTTACAACACAGCGAGAAGTTTCGCGACGCTTTTTCGGTAATTGGAGTTGACAAAATCCGAATTAGGAAAATGCAGCAATGAGATAGATCCGCTAAGTAGAAAAGATACATCCAGCATGGCTTTTGAACCATATACTACCACAAGTTCATTGAAATACTGAAAGAGCTCCCCTGAAGGAAGAACACAATGCTTCCATCACAACAAGGATTCCGACACATTTACGGAACCCATGAAAGCTAGTGAATATTGAGTCACGTAGGTAGTTCCATCGTAACAAGGATTCCGACTCGGCAAATACTTTGGATGATATCAGGTGTCTGCGCTCACGTCACGTAGGTAGTTCCATCACAACAAGGATTCCGACTGGGATTAGTTATTGTTTTAGATAAACGAAACAACTTGTATCGTAGGTAGTTCCATTACAACAAGGATTCCGACGTCTGAAAAATTAATCCCAGAGTCCACTCGCCTGGTCACCTATGTAGTTCCATCATAACAAGGATTCCGACATTTTCGTCAAAGTATCTCCAATCAATTCAACTGGGGCACGTAGGTAGTTCCATCATAACAAGGATTCCGACAATTCAGTCATTTCTTTGGCGACCTTACCATAAGTATCGTAGGTCGTGCCATCACAACAAGGATTCCCCTATTCAGCAAAGCTGGCGCCAGTCATAGCCCCACAGCGATAACAAGCCGGCATTAAAGGCTTTCTGCTTATTTTTGCCCCACAGATGGATGCCTTCCTCGCATATCTAGACACTAGCGTTCCGCTCCAAGAGCAGGAAAAAGCACTCGTGGCTAAGCATTGTCGCACCTTACAACTGGCAAAGGGGACGCATCTGCTACGAGCAGGAGCCGTTTCGCGGGCCTTTTACTACAACATTAGTGGGCTGGTGAGACTCTATTATTTGCGAGAAGAGCGGGAGGTGAGCGCTTATTTTTATGATGCGGGCAGCTTTATTTCGGCTTATGAAAGCTTTGTCCGTCAAACGCCCGCCCAGCTCAATTTGCAAGTAATGGAGCCGAGCATACTCATAGAGATCAACCAAAAAGCCGCGGCTACCCTACTGGCAGCATCCTCTAAGTTTGAGGTCATCGCCAGACTCGCCATGGAAGAGGAACTAATCGCCAAGCAGCACATTATCGCCAATCTGCTGAGCCTGAATCCAGAGGAGCGCTACTATCATCTCATGGATACTCAACCTTCTCTTTTTCAACGCCTGCCACAACATTATCTCGCCTCTTATATCGGCGTCAAGCCAGAGTCTCTTAGTCGTATCAAAAAGCGGCACGCAGGTCGTAAATCATAACCAAAGTCAATGCAAAAGGCTGCACAAAAGCAGAGTTTGCAGAAAACAAAAGGATGAAACGATTGTATCTCATTAGCGCAATAATCGGCTTTATTTTACCCAATATCCTCGTCGCTCAAGAGTCTCTGGCAACCGCTAATTGGTTGCTGTATGCCCAACCCATAGCCACCATCGAGGGCATGTTTGCTACGCGGATTTCGAGCATATTCATGATTGATTTGTTATGGGTACTATTGGTCTTTTTTGTCTGGTCGTGGCGAGAGAGCCGACGCCTCGGGATCAAGGGCATGGGCTACTTGTATGGGGCGACTATGTTGTTGGGATTAGGCGGAGCTTTGCCTTTGTTTTTGTATTGGCGAGAGCAGGCTTTGGAAGCTTAGATTTTTTTTTACTCCCGATAGCTATCGGGAGCGCAGAACGCTTGGGTCCGTATACATGCTGGCACCCCCAACCCATTGACAGGAAAATTGTGGAATCTGCCGCTTTCGATTGTCCTATTGGCAGATCAACCTACTTATGAAAGTGACTCTCCTACTCTCTCTTTTTGCCCTTTGTCAATTTGGCTCCCTTAATCTCCCAAACTCAGGTTTGGACCAATTTGAAAGCTATCATGCCTCTATTTTAGCCCAAAACCATCATTATGTGCTGAGCGATTGGGATTTGAAAGCGGCAGTTGCTAGCATGAAGATCTCGACCTTCTCAGACGGCAATGAGCCGGAGCCTTATTTCAATATGCTTTATCAGTTTGATGAGCAAGGCAGACTCCGATTCTGGATGCAAGGAGACAGTATCAAAACCGCTTACAATTTCAAATACCGTAAATATGCGTTCGGCGAAGCCGGCCAACTCCAAAAAGTCAGCCAATATGAAAAGCACCAGAACGGCTTTTGGATGACTCAGACCTTTGACAAACAGGGCTATCTAAACGAAATCAGCTTCTCATCAGCAAGTGATTCCAGTCTAGATTTTCGCACCCATATTCAATATAGTGAGGGACATACAAAGATGAAGGTCGCCTACAATTACGCCCATCCTCAAACCTTCTACGAACGCCGTCAAACCGAAAACTATCAATTTACTTTTGATGACAATGGCCATCTGATCCGAGAAAGCATGCAAGGGATGTATGCCTATACCACGACTTATAAACGGGATCCCCAAACGGGACTTATTATCAACAGCCACCATTTAGACGCTTGTTTCCCGAGTAATTCTTGTATCAATCTCACTACTCGTTTTCAGTACGATAAAGCAGGAAACTTGGTGAGTACCAGTGCAGATGATCGAACCGTTCGCAATTCCCTTTGGACATTGGGCGATCATTTTGAAGCCAAATACAATGCGCAAAATCTACTGATCGAGCGGAAGGTATTTAAGACTTCGGGCATGTTTTCTCAGTTGTCCAATCATCGCGGCAAAGCAGGAAAAGAATATACCTATGAGTACCGTTTCGACGAGGCAGGCAACTGGATTGAGCAAAGGGAATACCTAGACGACCAATTGCTCAAGACCATCAAACGCGAACTCACCTACTATTAGGAAAAATCATCCCACCGACGGGAAAAATGGCCTCTTGATCCAAGCGACAAATGCCTTAGCTTTGAACAAATTCAAAACTCATCTCATGGCAGAAAGCTTAAAATCTATATTAGACGCACGCAAAGCACAATGGGCCGAAAAAGCACCCGATAGCACCAAAGAGGCTTATGATGAAGGCATCGCGGATGCGATCAGGCAAGGTGTGCTCACCCACGCCAAGCAAGTAGGCGACCAAGCACCGGATTTTAGCCTCAGCAATGCTAGGGGTAAAAGCGTTCGGCTGGCCGATCAGCTCCAACATGGTCCTGTAATCCTGACTTGGTATCGCGGCGGCTGGTGCCCATACTGCAACC
>JBCCQN010000044.1:0-43627 GCA_039024315.1 Bacteroidota bacterium | reverse complement strand
GTTTTAGCAGCAAAGTTTGGGATGTGCCCAGAGGGGTGATGGTTTGTTTGGTGGGTTATGCGATTATTCAGCCCAGCCTACCCTTTATTACGCAAAGTCTGGAAGCCAGCACCACCTCAGGTCCATTGATCTTTTTTGAGTTTTTGGCGGTCTTTTTGCTGATCTATGCGTTTGTGGGGAAAATACTATTGCTATTAGTCGTGCAATGGCTGCGCAATACTCAACGCCTACGATATTATATGCTGCGTCTCCCCTTACTACAAGCCCAAGAGCGTCAATTGATGGAATGGGGCGTCGAACGTATGTGAGGTAGAGACGATTGAGGGAGTAAGTACCTCGACAAAGGAAATCAGATTTTGCTGGATCGTTCTATTTGAATCTCTTTGTCCTTTTGTCTTGGTTACAAAAGGGCAAAATCCCGAATCCCGACTTTCGGGATTCCGAGAAGCGACTTGAGATAAGCGTTCTGCGAAGCTGAGAAAAGTCAAAAGATACCGGATATGTTCGTACCTCACATTCCGGCATGACCGCTTTCTTTATTGCCATAGGCTGGAAAAAACTTCAAAACGTCATCCCAGCCGAATGAATGAGCCCAAGCGAATTCATCGAGC
Organism: Bacteroidota bacterium; assembly: GCA_039024315.1. Lineage (GTDB taxonomy): Bacteria > Bacteroidota > Bacteroidia > J057 > J057 > JBCAWW01. The sequence continues at coordinate 43,016 of JBCCQN010000044.1, read as the reverse complement.
AGGGATCTGAAAAGGCTGAGCGTTCTGCGCAGCAGCAAGAAAACTCAGGTAGTTGAAAAATCTAAAGCAAATGGGAGTAAAGCTACTCTTCTACTTTAACGGGACGTTTAAGCAGCATACCGATGGCGCTGGATAGCTTTTCTTTCAGCTCTTTGCGATGAGAAATAAAATCTAGGAAGCCGTGCTCAAGCAGGAATTCAGAGCGTTGGAAGCCTTCAGGTAGATCTCTACCGATGGTTTCTTTGATAACGCGTGGACCTGCAAAGCCAATCAAAGCATTGGGCTCAGCAATGTTTAGGTCGCCCAGCATTGCAAAACTCGCCGTGATCCCACCCGTAGTAGGGTCAGTAAGCAAAGAGATGTAAGGCAGTTGATTTTGACCCATCTGAGCCAATTTGGCGCTGATCTTAGCCATTTGCATTAAGCTCAGGGCACCTTCCATCATTCTTGCGCCCCCACTTTTGGAGATAATGATGAGGGGAAGTTTATGTTCTAAGCAGTGATCGATGGATCTTTTGATCTTCTCACCGACGACGCTACCCATACTACCGCCGATAAAACGGAAATCCATCGCAGCGATCATGACGGTTTCTTCATTGATGGGGCCATAGGCAGTACGAACTGCGTCTGCTAGGCCTGTTTTGTCAATGGAAGCTTTGATACGATCTGGATATTTTTTGGTATCCTCGAACTCAAGCGGATTAGCGGAGGTCAGGGATTCATTGATTTCGGTGTATTGCCCTTCGTCAAAAAGTAGTTGAAAGTATTCTTCACTCCCGATGCGGAGGTGGTGGTCGCAATGCATACAGACATATTGGTTGCGGGCGAGTCCTTTAATATTGAGGGCTTTTTTACAATTAGGACATTTTTCCCACAGACCTTTGGGGGTGTCGTTCTTATCCTCGGTTTTGGTGAGGATGTTGTCTTTCACACGTTTAAACCAGCTCATATCAATAAATCCTAAACGATCATTTCATATTGCTTCACAAATATACGGAATCCTCATTAGAATGAGATAAGTTTTCTTAGGCTAGCCAACCTATTTACTTAAACTTACGATAATGTACCGAAAACAACTTCCTTTAAAACAAGTTCATCTAATACACAAATAATAAACGCTAACTAACTCCAAAACTCCAACTTAAGTCAAAAATCACTTCTAAGCCTGAATAGGGCATATTTTAGCTACACTCAACCAATTTTGATCCATTCCTTCTATTTGAGGGCCAGATTTTTTATGCGCCAATTTTTGCTAACTAACGATAGTTTGTTAGCAGAAACAGGGCTGTAAAAATTGCTAAATCCATAGTCTGGAATGATCTAACGTTCTTTCTGCTAACAGCTAATTTTATCTAATTCAAATTACTATTATGTACATGAAACGACTGTTTTTTTTACTGGTAGTCTGCCTATTTAGCTACTCTGCTTGGGCACAATCTACCGTATCCGGCACAGTCTCGGATGCCGATGGCAATGGCATCGAAGGTGCCTCGGTAAATGTAAAAGGTACTACCGTGGGGATGTTTACCAATGAAAGCGGTAGCTACTCCTTAAGAGTGCCAGAGGGTGGTGAAATCTTGGTGTTTTCCTTTGTTGGAAAGCAAAACCAAGAAGTTGCCATTGATGGCCGTTCTACTGTCAATGTAACAATGACAGATGCGGACGTTACGCTTGACGAGGTAATCGTAACTGGTTATGGTAGTCAAAAGCGCCGTGATCTTACCAGTTCTATCGCAAAAGTAGGTTCTGACGAAATCAAAAACGTAGCAGTTTCTAGCTTTGAAGGAGCCCTACAGGGTCGTGTCGCTGGTGTCAATATCACAGCTAACTCTGGTACTCTAGGTGCAGGGGTAAACGTTCGCGTACGCGGAATTGCCTCCATCAACGCTAGTAACCAGCCACTATACGTGATCGATGGGGTGCCTTTAGATGGTATCCAAGGTACAGCTCTAGGGGGCCCTGGTACCAACCCATTGATCAACATCAACCCAACAGAAATTGCCTCAGTAGAAATCTTAAAAGACGCTGCTGCAACTGCAATTTATGGTGCACGTGCATCTAATGGTGTGGTCTTGATCACAACCAAGTCCGGTCAAGGTGGACGCTCTAGAGTTGAAATCAACTACTATGGCGGTTTCTCTGATGCTACTGCGGTTTATGATATCCTAGATGGTGAGCAGTACGCTCAGCTATGGAACCAAGCGGGTGAAGCATGGGCTGCTGCTCGTGGATTTCAGCGTTCTGACTGGTACACCCAAGGATTTCAGGATACAGTTATCGGTAACGAATTGTTGACTGAAGGTCAGCAGCCTTACTCTGATTGGATTGACCTTGTTACCCAACGTGGGTTTTTACAGGAAGTGAGTGCGAGTGCTTCTGGTGGTGATGCGAATACTTCATACTTTATCTCTGGTACTTACCGTGATGAAGATGGTTATGTAGTTTCTACCAACCTAAAGCGTTACTCTTTCCGCGCTAATATCAACCAAAGAGTAAATGATCGCCTTACTGTTGGGATGACTTTGAACCCATCTCGTACTGAGAACAATCGTCAGAACGAGGATAACAATGTTGCTTCTCCGTTTACTTATGGAGCACTTTACTTCCCTCATGTAAATGCGAGAGACGATAATGGTGAGCTTTCTTTTGAGCGTCCAGAAAATGGCCGTGGTCAATTTGCCGGTACTCCTCTTGGAAATATCGAAGGACAGGATATCAAGCTGGTCACAACTCAGCTATTGGTAAACACCTTTGCTGACGTAAAGCTTTCTAAAGATTTGACTTTCCGTTCAGAATTAGGCGCTGCTTCTATCCAAGTTACTCAGACTGGTAAGCAAGCCTCTTACACTACTGATGGTTTCCCAATCGGTGCAGCTAACGCAATCAGTAATGCCAACTTGAACATTAACTGGGCAAATTTCTTTACCTACAACCGTACTTTCGGTCTACACGGCTTACAAGCCACTTTAGGTTCTGCTTTCCAGCGTGTTGATGTTGTTAACCTTAACGTATCGGGTAACACCTTTGCAGATGACCGTTTGAAAACGTTGAACTCTGCAGCTGAGATTACTGCTGGTGGTGGCTCTGGAACTTCTTATGCTTTCCAGAACAACTTCCTACGGGTAAACTACTCTTTCAACAATCGCTACCTTCTATCTTTTATTGGTAGCTACAATGGTTCTTCTCGTTTCGGTGCAGAAAACCGTTACGGATTCTTCCCTGCAGTTTCGGCTGGTTGGACGATTTCTGAAGAAAGCTTCCTCCAAGGCAACAATGCGATTTCATTCTTGAAAATCCGTGGTAGCTTAGGACAGACTGGTAATGCTGAGATTGGCAACTTTGCTTCTCGTGGTTTGGTGGCCTTTGGTCGCGACTATGCTGGTCTACCTGGATACGAGCTTTCTTCCGTTGAGAACCCTAACCTACGTTGGGAAACCACTACTCAGTTGGATCTTGCTTTGGAGTTTGAATTATTCAACCGCATCAATGGTACTATCGGATACTATAACAAGAATACTACCGATCTCTTGTTGAACGTACCTCAGCCACTATCTACAGGTATTGCTACTTCTGCGAGCCAAACTGCAAGTCCTAATCCAGTGGCACTACAAAATGTAGGTAGTGTACGTAACGCTGGTTTCGAAATCGAGCTTGCTGCTGATATCGTGAAAACCAACGACTTTAGCTGGAATCTATCTGTAAACATTGCCACTATTGACAATGAAGTAACTTCCTTGGCCGATAACGATGGCGACGGGGAGCCAGATGATATCTTAGTTGGTCGTCAGATCTACCGTGTTGGTGAAGAGTTAGGTGCGTTCTACCTAGTAGAGTACGCCGGTGTTGACGAAGCTAATGGTGATGCATTGTTTTATGAGCTAGACGCTGAAGGAAACCAAGGCGAAGCAACTAGTGCTTATTCTACTGCTAACCGTATCATCGCGGGCAGCCCATTCCCAGATTACTTTGGTGGATTTGTAAATACTTTCACTTACAAAGGACTTGAATTGACTGCTTTCTTCCAGTATAGTGTTGGAAACGAGATCTATCGTAACGAAGGACGTTTCATCATGAACAATATGTCTAGTGTGTGGAACCAAGATGTGCGCATGCTAAACGCTTGGACTCCAGAAAACACCGTTACTGATGTTCCTGAAGCACGTTTATTTACTACCAATGGTAGCCAACACTCTACTCGTTATCTAGAAGATGCTTCTTACCTACGTCTTAAGACTGCTACATTAGCTTACAACTTTGCACCTAATGTACTAGGTCCTGTTGATCTCCGTGTATTTGTTATGGGCCAAAACCTATTGACATTCACCAATTTCACTGGACTTGATCCTGAAGCGAGTGGACAGGCTGTTGGTACTGCACGTTCTGGCGATATCTTCTTTAGCCGTCCTCAGTCTCGTACGATCACTGCAGGTTTCAACCTAGGATTCTAAGAAGCTTCAACCTTTAAGTATTAATTCAGATAACAATGAAGAATATCACAAAATATATCCTTGGGGCCCTCGTAGTATTTGCATTTGGCTGCGAAGGTCTCCTTGATGAGAGCCCACAACAGTCTTTGCCACTGGATGGGGTTTACCAAACTACAACTGACCTTGAAACTGCATTGGTTGGCGCTTATAATGCTTTCCAGCACTCTGACTTTGCAGGTTGTAATTTGAGCATGTCTCCAGATATCATTGCTGACAATGGTGATTGGAGAGGTTCTTTCCCTTCATTTGTAGATGTATCTAACCAAGCAGTTGATCCTACAAATGGTGAGGTGTTAGGTCTTTGGGCCAACGGTTTTCGCGTTATTAATGATGCAAACTTGATCCTTGAGTCTATTGACAATGTAGATGATGGAGATATCGCTACTGCTGGACCTCGTATCCGAGGCGAGGCCTTATTTTTACGTGGCGCTGCTTACTTTGAAATGGTACGCTTCTTTGGTAAGCCATTTGGTAGCAGCTCTTCTTCTGATCCTGCAGTACCGTTAGTAACCGCTAGTACGGCTCTTGGTAATGCTGACTTGTTCCCAGCTCGTGCTTCTGTCGAAGCTATCTATGCGCAAGCTGTTAGCGATTTGACCACAGCCGAAGGTCTATTGCCTGAGTCTAACGGAGTTGGCTTTGCTACTTCTTGGGCTGCTAAAGCTTATCTAGCTGAAATCGCCTTCCAGAAAGGTGAGTATGCGGAGGCTTCTAGTCTTGCCGCAGAAATCATTGCTGGACCATTTGCTTTGACTGATGAACCAAAGGAGTTCTTCACTAACGAGAGTAATACCGAAGCTATTTTTGTAACTAGCCATACTTCGCAGGACAATCCTGGGGTAAACGGTTCACTCCCTACTTTCCACCATATCGATGGACGTGGCGGTGATGTTGTAGTTTCAATGGACTTGATGAACAACGGTTTTGGTGCGTTAATTACTACGGACCAGCAAGCTGCGGCTGATGGTGATGGCGTATCTCTAGTTGACCTTCGTCTCTCTACTTTGACTTCTGATGGGGGTACATTCACTGAAACGGGTGGAGTTAACATCGAGAAGTATGACGGATTTGTAAATAATGACGACGATGCTCCAATTTACCGCCTCGCGGAATTCTTACTCATGCGTGCAGAAGCACTGGTTAGAGTAGGGGATCAAGTTGATGCTGATGCCATTGCTTTGCTAAATCAAGTTCGTACTCGTGCTTTCCGTGCTACTGATGGTGCCGGGGCCGCTGTTGATGCCGCCACTTACGTAAATTATGAAGCGGGGGATTTTGCTAATGCTCAGGAACTTTTAGATGCTATCATTCTGGAGCGCCGAGTAGAACTAGCCTTTGAAGGTAACCGTTTTCATGATTTGAACCGTATTGGTGTTAATGTTAAAGGTACCTCAACTGGTGCTGATGCTTTGGTATGGCCTGTACCACAGCGCGATATTGATGCAAATTCAAGTCTAGTACAAAACCCTGGTTACTAGTATTTTATGTGATTTTGAATAAGTCTTAGAGACTATTTCATAAATCTTAGAGTCCTCTATCTTCATTGAAGGTAGAGGACTTTTTTTATATGAAAAATTAACTATCTGTTGCAGAAAAACTAATAAGATTCTAATTTTACTTAACGTTACAACACTAGCTTGTGGCAAAAAATAGCTTTTGTTCGACCGGCAAGTTTCCTAAACACCCTCCTATCCTTTCCGATTGACTTAAGCTCTATCCATGTCGAAAAACCTACCCTTTCTGTAGGGACAAGCTGCAAAAAAGTAGCTAAGACGAAGTATGCTTTTAGGTATACAAAACAAAACGCGCCCTTTACGAGATTTATGAAAAAAAGTTGGGGAAAACTTTGATTATTTTCTCTAACAAAGCAACTTTCGCTTAACAATTTAAGTTAAGGTAACATAAACAGGGTCTATTAGTCACATTCCCTGTTTCAAGTCAACAAGTCAAAATCGTTCTTTTCTTATTTCTTAACTACAAGTCAAACTATAAGCCTTTACTACATGAAACGAGTAATTCTACTCTTGGCTGCATGTATGCTGTCGGTCTCTCTATGGGCCCAGTCTACAGTCAGCGGTACAGTCAGCAACGGCGCTTCAGGTGAACCTATCGAGGGCGCAGCTGTACTGGTAAAAGGAACCACCATCGGGATGTTTACCGACAGAGACGGTAGCTACGAACTTACCGTACCCGAAGGTGCTAACACTCTTGTGATTACATTCGTCGGAATGAAAAAGCAAGAAGTGTCTATCGATGGTCGCTCGACTATTGATCTTGCGATGGAGCAAGACGTATTGGAATTAGATGAGGTTGTTGTAACAGCCGTAGGTATCGAGACAAACCGTCGCGAGCTTGGTTATTCTATCCAAAACGTCGAAGCTGATGACATCGTAAATGCCCGCGAAACTAACCTCGTGAACGCCCTTAGCTCAAAAGTAGCGGGTGTAACAGTAACTAGTTCTGCTGGTTCTCCTGGTGCTTCTGCCAACATTCGTGTGCGTGGTAGTACCTCTATCAACGGATCTAACAGTCCGCTATTTGTAGTTGATGGTGTGCCCATCGACAACTCTGAGTCTGGTAATGGTACCGCTGGCGTTGACCAGTCAAACCGTGCCATCGACATCAACCCCAATGACATTGCGTCATTGACTGTACTTAAGGGCCCTGCCGCTACAGTACTTTATGGTATTCGCGCTGCAAATGGTGCGATCATTATTACTACTAAGTCTGGTTCTACTGGCAAACCCAAAGTTACCTTGTCTGCTGGTTATAGCATCAATCAGTACAACAAAATGCCTGAGCGTCAGAGCTCTTTCGCTCAAGGTCGTCCTGGTACTTATCGTGGTCCTGAGACTGCAGAAGGATTTAGCTGGGGGCCAGCAATCGAGGAACTAGAATACGATGGAAATACTGATTACCCCTATGACAACAACGGCGCTCTTGTTGCCAAAGGTACCGGTAATGGTGTGCCCGCCCAAGCATATGATCCATATGACTTCTTTGTCAACGGTCAAAACCTTGACATGAATGCTTCTGTATCTGGTGGTACTCAGCGTGTAAACTACTACTTATCTGCTGGTCGTCTGTATAGTACTGGTATCGTACCAACTGCGGATTTTGCCCGTAATTCTTTCAAAGCCCGTATCGAAGCCGATATGACTGAGAAATTGACTGTGGGTATGTCTGCTACTTTTGTTCAGTCTGGTGGTTATCGTATCCAGCGTGGTTCAAACCTTGATGGTATCATGCTAGGTTTGATGCGTACTACGCCTACTTTTGACAACGGAAACGGTCAGGTTGGATTTGATGCTGCTGAAACTGTGGGTACTTATGAGTTACCTGACGGATCTCAGCGCTCCTATCGTGCGGGTGTATATGACAACCCATACTGGACTATCAACAAAAACCCATTTAATGACGACGTAAATCGTATGATCGGGTATGCTTCTGCTAAGTACCAGTTCACTCCTTGGTTGTCTCTTAGCTACAAGCTTGGTATGGACTTCTTTACTGATCGTCGCAAAGGTGCCTTTGATATCAACCCATCTCCATTTGGTTACAACTGGAGTGAAGGTCAGGTTTATCAGTCATTCCGCTCTAGCCGTGATTTGAACTCTGATCTCTTACTACAATTCAATAAGAACTTTGGTTCTAATTTGAGTGTAAACGCTACCCTCGGTCATAACTACTACCACACTCGCGGTACTACTCAGTCTGCAACTGGTAATGTTTTGGCCTCTCCGAACTTCTACCACATTTCTAACGCAACTGACGTGATTGCTGGTGAGTCTTTCGGCGAAAGAAAGCTAGTAGGTGTATTTGGTACAGTTAACTTTAACTTCAAAGATTACCTCTTCGTGAACGTTTCTGGACGTAACGATTGGTCTTCTACTCTACCAAAAGCCAACAGCTCTTTCTTCTACCCTGCTGCTAGTTTAGGTTTTGCCTTCACTGAAGCTTTGGGTATGCAAAACAATCCTATCCTTCCTTATGGTAAAGTTCGTTTATCATGGGGTCAGGTGGGTAATGACGCGCCTATCTACGCTACCACAAACTACTTCGGTTCTGCTTTCGCAGGCGGTGATGGTTTCATCGGTGGTACTCAATTCCCCGCTTTTGGTCTGAATGCATTTGAGCGTTCTACTGTATTGGGTAATGACCAGCTAAGAGCTGAGACAACCACTACCTTCGAAATAGGTGGTGAATTGAAGTTCCTACAAGGTCGCTTAGGTCTTGACGTAACTTACTACAACTCTGTTTCTCGTGATATCATCCTTTCTGTACAGTTGCCAGCCCCAACCGGCTTTACCAACTTCATTCAGAATACTGGTCAAATCTCTAACAAAGGTTGGGAGATTGTACTTGACGCAACTCCAGTTAAAGCAGGTGATTTCTCTTGGGATCTTAGTGTAAACTTCACTCAGTATACCAACACTGTTGACTCTCTTGCTGACGGTATTGAAAACGTATTCCTAGCTGGATTTACCTCTACTTCTGCCCGTGCGATCGCAGGTGCTCCTTACAGTGCCCTATTTGGTACCGGTTTCCAGAAGGATGATGCAGGTAATACTATCATTGGTGAAGACGGATGGCCACTTGTTGATCCAGTTGCTAAGCAGCTTGGTGATCCTAACCCAGATTGGTTAGCTGGTGTCCGTAACACCTTTACTTTCAAAGGGCTTAGCGTTTCTGCCCTTTTTGACATCCGTCAAGGTGGCGATATGTGGTGTGGTACTTGTGGAGTAATCGATTACTTCGGTACATCTGCTGCTTCTGGTGAACAGCGTACTAACACCAACTTCGTATTTGACGGTGTGAAAGAAGATGGTTCTACCAATACTACTCCAGTGGCACTCTACAAAGAAGACGGTGGACTAGGTGATATCTACTGGGTACGCTACGGATTTGGTGGTATCGGCGAAATGAGTATCTACGATACTTCTTGGCGTCGACTACGTGAATTGACACTTAGCTACTCTGTGCCTTCTTCTGCACTAGCTAACCTACCTATCGGTTCACTTAATGTTTCAGTCTATGGTCGTAACCTTTGGTTGCAAACTGACTACCCAGGTATTGACCCTGAAACTAACTTGACAGGTGCTTCTAATGGTATCGGTCTTGATTACTTCAACATGCCAAATGCTAAGAGCTACGGTGTGAATCTTCAACTCACCTTCTAATTTGAGAAGCAACACTTGTTATGAAAAAATTATTTAACATATACATGTCGGCGCTTCTGGGTATCCTGATTTTAGTAGCTCCTGCATGTGATCTATCTACTATCAACGTTGACCCAACGCGTCCCGCAGACGTAGATTTGAGATTGATTCTTCCTGCTCTGATTACTCAGACTGCTTACAATCAGTCTTCTAACCCAGCTCGTATCAGCGGTATCATCATGCAACAGATGATTGGTTTTGATGCACAACAGGTGGCCTATACTGACTATCAGTTGCCACAAAACACTTTCAATAACTATTGGCGTACGGGTACCTATGCTGGTGCTCTCAAAGACTGCCAAGTTATTATTGACAAAGCCACTGCAGAAGGGCAGCCTTACTACTCTGGTATCGCCAAAGTATTGATGGCCGAAAACTACGGTATGCTTGCAGCTATGTTCGGTGATGTACCTTTTTCTCAAGCATTAAAAGGTACTGAAAACCTTACGCCTGCTTACGATTCTCAGGAAGCAGTTTATGCAGGAGTGCAAGCTCTGCTAGACGACGCGATCAATGATCTATCTCAAGCAGAAGTAGCAGGTGGACCCGCTGCTGATGATTTGATCTACAGTGGTGATGCGGCTGCTTGGATTGGTACAGCTAACGCGCTTAAAGCCCGTTATACCATGCACCTCACTAAGCGCAATGGTGCTACTGCTGCTAACGCCGCGCTAGCCCTGATCGAAAATAGTGCTTTCTCTAGCGCTGCAGATCAGCCTAACTTCCTCTGGTCAACTGTGCAGACTGCAGCCAATCCGATTGCACTTTTCGGTATCCAGCGTCCAAACACTCTGGTAATTGACGCTCGTTTCAATGCATGGATGGACGGTAATAGCGATCCTCGCCTACCTTTCTACATGACTACCAACGGTTCAGAGTGGCAGTTCTATGATGCTGGTGCTGGTCTTCGTTGGTCAAGTAACGATTCTCCCATTCCGATTATCTCTTTCACTGAGCTTTCATTCCTCAAGGCAGAAGCATTGCTTTGGACAGGTGCTGATGACGCTACTGTACAAGCTGCCTTAGAAGATGCGATCTCTGCTAGTATGGCTGAAGTCGGCGTAACCGACACTGCTGCTATCGATGCTTATATCGCTGACCGTGCTGATATGTCTGGTCTGTCTGGTACAGATGAGAAGTTGGAGCGTATTATGGAAGAAGCTTACGTAGGACTTTATGGTATGGCCTTCCAGCAGGTATGGACTAATTACCGTCGTAATGGATACCCTGCTTTGACTCCTTCTGCCAGTGGCTCTGGTGGTTTGAATCCAAGTGGTGTAATCCCTCGTCGTTTCCTCTATCCTGATAGTGAGTCAACGACTAATCGTGAAAATTGGGAAGCTGCTCAGGCTGCTCAAGGAGGTGCCCTTCTTGACGCTGACACTTGGGCTTTTGAATAAGCTACTTCCTGGCATATAATTTTTGCAGGTGTCGGCTTTGCTGGCACCTGCTTTTCTTTTAGTATATTTATCTGCACAACAACTCTCTCACCATGCGAAACATTCTGATGCCATTTTTATGTCTCAGCTTCTTGCTCATCACAGGCTGTGATGTGACCCAAGTCAATATAGATCCTACCCGAGTTTCTGGAGTAGCGCTCAGGCAGCAATTACCGATTGCCTTACTGCAAACGGCTAAAAATCAATGGGGGACTCCAGGACGAGCTAGTGCTGGTTTCGTGCAATATTTTTATGGCTCTGGTTGTTGGCCCAATTACTTTGTACCCCCCGTAACCACCAATAGATTTTGGAGCGATGGCGTTTATGCCGGAGCACTCAAGGATGCCAACAATATCGTAATCCAGGCGACTGAAGAAGAGCAACCTTATTATCGTGCTATTGCTCGCATTATCATGGCCGAAAACTATGGTATGCTAGCCTCTATGTTTGGGGAGGTTCCTTTTAGTGAGGCCCTCGAAGGGAGCAATCAGCTACAACCAGCATATGATCCTCAAGATGTCGTTTATGCGGGTGTGCAAGATCTCTTGGATCAAGCCATTGAAGACCTTAAGATGCCTCCGGCAGCGGCCGGACCGGCCTCAGATGATCTCGTTTACGGGGGCGATGCTGAAGCTTGGATTGCCTGCGCCTATGCCTTGAAAGCAAGATATGCTATGCATTTAAGCCGTCGAGACGAGGATGCTGGAGCCAAGGCGCTAGAGTGGATCAAGCAAAGCTTCTCTGACCTTACTGAACAAGCAAATTTTCAATGGAATAAAGCAGAAGGTGCCGAAAATCCCTTAGCTACTTATGGCTACGCACGGCCAAACACCATGGCCGTAGATAAGCGATTCCAGGATAGCCTTGCCAATCATGCAGATCCTCGGATTGATTACTATATGGTTTTTGATGGCTGGGATTATCAATACTTTGACCCTAATACCTCCCTGCGCTGGAGTGATTCTGATGCGGCTATCCCTATTATCGCATATGCCGAATTATTGTTCCTCAAGGCCGAAGCCCTCCTTTATACCCAAGCCTCTATGGACCAAGTTGAAGAAACCCTCAAAATGGCGATTCGGGCTAATATGGCTGATATAGGCGTTCCCGGAACGGATGCTGAAATCTACATCAATCAAAGAGCTGATTTGAGCAACTTTGACTATGACCAAAGTCTAAGCCGCATTATAGAAGAGGCTTATTATGCCTATTTTGGCTATGCACCACAACAAGCATGGACCAACTGGCGACGTACTGGATATCCGGAACTTGATCCTGATCCCTTTGGCAACTCTGCCTTCAACCCCAATGGAATAATTCCAGTCAGATTCCTGTATCCAGAAATCGAACAAACTACTAACTACACCAACTGGCAAGCTGCTACTATGCGTCAAGGAGGAGCTTTGCTGAGCTCTGACACTTGGGCTTTTGCCGATTATTAAGGACCAAATTGAAGATTTATTTTCCTTAAGCTATAATGAAAATCCTCATGAAATCCTGTTTCCTGACTCTCCTATTGACCCTGATTGTTTTTACTGGCTTCGCCCAACGTTCAGACCCCTTTACGATGAGATTGCAAAATCTCTATAGCGGCGAAGCCATTGATGTTTACGACCTTCGCTCCCAAGAAGTGGAAGGCAGTCTTTATTGGAATGAAGAATGGTCCAAGGGTACAGTAAAGCTAAAAAACGGCGGCAAAGTAGATGCCTTCCCTATGCGTTTTGATTTGATGGGGCAAGGGCTAGAAATCTTTCTGGGTAGTGAGACCAAACTGTTGCCCGGTAGCTTGATTGAAGAGTTTTATCTTGAAGCGGAAGGTGAAGAATTACATCATTTTGTAAGTCCTACTAGCTATTTTGGCTATGATGGCTTTGTAGATGGCTTTTTTGAAGTCCTTATTGAAGGGCCTTGGACCTTACTCCGTAAATCTGAAATTGAGCTTCTCAAACCTAATTACGTAGTCGCCCTAGATGCTGGCTCCACCAGTCAGACCGCCATCAGGCAAGATATGTTCTACCTATTTCACGAAGGAGAGCTGATCCGGATTCCCAAACAAAAAAAGAAAGCCATTGATGCGCTAAAACCTCATATACCGACTATCGGAGCTCGGGTCAAAGTGGACAAAATTAACTTTAAGCAACTCGCCTCTCTGCAACTCTTGGTGGTGGATTTGAATGCAAGCCTTGAAGATGAAAGTAGGTGATTATTACCATTGAGATTAAATCTAGCTTAGTTTTTTGCTGATTCTTTGGGCATTACCGCTGCGCGGAACGCTTATATCAAAGCGTAAAAAGTATGTACTGAGTAGAAAGCATCCCGAAAGCTTTCGGGAGTATTCAGTACAAATAAAATGGCTTTTATGAGCCATGAGGCCCTATTTTTCCCTCGTTCTGCGCAGCAGTAACCCTAAACGCGATCCCTAAGCGGCATGACTATAAATCCATTACCACAGCTGGCAAAACTACGCTTTGGGGGTTAATGCAGTCGTCTTCTCATCAGTAGTACTTCTTTTCTTCCTATCCATTGCTTATTTTCCTATATGGAATAATACTTGACTAGCTACTAAACTCATCCAATAATCCTACTTCATATGAAAATTTTCGTGCTCTATTGGATGCTCTCGTTTACCATCTCCTTAGGATGGGCTCAAACCCTAGCCCCCATTGACGTGAGGATACAAAACCTCTACAATGGGGCCATGATGAATGTGAATAATCGAGTGGAAGACGAGACTGAAAGCAATACCTATTGGCGTTTACAGTGGAGCAAGGGGATTATCAAATTTAAGAATGGGTCAGTAGTTGACGAATTTCCGTTGCGCTTTGATCTCCAGGGGCAAAGACTAGAAGTCTTTCTAGGAAGAGAGACCAAATTCCTCTCGGTTGATATGATTACGGAGTTTTTCATTGAAGCAGACGATCAAACAATGCATCATTTTGTAAATCCTTCGCAATACTTTGCGCAGGAAGGCCTCGAATCCGGTTTCTTTGAAGTCCTATTGGAAGGTCCTTGGACCTTGTTACGTAAATCTGAAATTAAGTTTTGGGAACCAACATATTTCCAGACAGCTTCCTTCGAAAAGACCATAGAGCGTAAGGAAAAATTTTATCTCTATTTTCAAACCGACTTGATTTACATTCCCCCCCAAAAAAAGAAAGCCATAAATAGCCTAAAACCTTATATCCCTGATATAGAGATTCAACTTAAGGCTCAAAAGATCAATTTGAAACAACTCGCTTCTCTAAGAGTTTTAGTGAAAGATCTAAACCAAAAATTAGAGGATTCCACACACTGAGCGCCTTAGAATCAAGTAAGTATATAGTTTTGCTTATGTGATTGGTGGGCTATTTTGTGACAAGCCAAATTGCCCCTCACGATGACTACAATTCGATATTTCCTGCCTACCCTATGCTTAATTCTACTTTTTGGATTACAAAGTAAACTATCTGCGCAAGAAAAATCCTTCGCCCTCCAAGCAGATCAGCCTAAACAATTAATCGGCCTTTATGTTCAGGCCTTGTACGATTCTACCCAATCAATGCAGTTGAAGGATGTAATAAATGCATCTACTTTTGCAGTACAAACTCAAGCATCCCTCAATTTTCCTATTGGTTTTGGCAATCACTGGCTCAAATTCCAATTTCATAATCCCCAAGATAAAAGGGAAGATATCTACTTTTGGCTGGACAACTTCGACCTCTTTGAGATTGAGTTGTGGGTTTTTGATGAGCAAGGGCAAGAGGTATATCACGGCTTGAATGGAGAAAGTATTGTCCAAGCCAAGCGGGCCCATCAAGGCCATATGCTAGCCTTCCCCTTTGAGGCCCAATCTCATACTCAATATCAAGCTTTTTTGCGGATCCACACCTTAAGTTTGGCAGGCATTCCTTTGAACGTGATTGGCGAGGATGAATTTTTACAGACGCAGAGCTTTCTCGACTTTCTCAGAGGAGGTGAATACCTACTTTTATTGGTGTTTTTGATCCTCAACGTCTTCTTTTTTCGAGCTACCAAAGACCGTAATTATCTCTTTTATCAGCTTTTTCTCTTGGTTGATTTGGTTGCCAATCTGTTTATGGATGGCACGATGGGGCAGTTTTTTCCTCAAATAGTGATTTGGGCTGGTGGCACAGGGGATGCCGTCTCCGCCATGATGCTCGTCATTACGTTTACCTTATTCACCAGCTATTTTATGGGGATCAAAAATTTTGCTCCTCGTACTTATCAGGCTGGGCGGATTTATTTGATTTTAGCATGCCTCGTATTACTCTGCTATGGAGTCTTGCCTAGCTCCATATTATTTATTGCCATCCCTGTGGTGATCATTTCTGGTTACTCTTTGCCATTGATAGGATCAATAATTGGATTTAGAAAAGGGAAGCGAGAATCCCAATACCTGCTCGCGTACTTCAGTGGTATTTTTTTGATGTGTGTTTTGTACACCTTTCACATTGCGGGCTTCCCCTTGGTACCTCCCAGTTTCGTCCTCGCGATGCCTGCTCTTTCAGTCCTCTTGATGACGATTCTTACCCTTGGGATGACCGAAAAGATCAATATCCTCAAGCGGGATAGAGAAAAAGCCCTACAAGAAAAAATTGCAGAATCAGCAAAAGTCTTCTCTCTCAATAAAAAACTGGAGCAACAAAACCAGAAACTTGAGTCAATCGTTCAAGCAAGAACCGCCGAAATCACCGCTCAAAAAGAGGAAATCGAGCAAAAAAATGAGGCCTTAGTTGATGCTCGAGATAAAGCTGAATCCGCTTCAGAAGCTAAAGCTAGTTTTCTTGCTACTATGAGCCATGAGATCAGAACGCCTCTCAATGCGGTAATTGGTATGACCGGGCTACTCGCCGAAACGCCTCTCAATCACGAGCAAGTTGACTTAGTATCTACCATCAAAAATAGTGGGGATAATTTGCTGACCTTGATCAACGATATATTGGACTTTTCCAAAATTGACTCGGGCAAGCTCGAATTGGAGATCCAAGAGTTTGATGTTTATGAATCCATAGAGGAAGTCTTTGATCTTATGGGTGCCAAGGTACGTACCAAGCAATTGGAACTCGCCTGCCAGATCAATCCCGATGTGCCCCTCTTGGTCAAAAGTGATATCACCCGTATCCGGCAGATTTTGCTCAATTTGATCAGCAATGCCGTCAAGTTTACCGAAAAAGGGGATATCAGTTTGCGCTTGAGTGCTGCTCCTGATCCTGCCAATGTACAAAAGCTACTCTATCATTTTTCGGTTCAAGATTCTGGTATCGGCATCCCGCTAGATCGTCAAGCGCGTTTATTTCAGTCTTTTTCCCAAGTAGATGCCTCGACTACGCGCAAATATGGGGGCTCTGGTTTGGGCTTGGCCATTAGTAAGCAACTCGTAGAACTGATGGGCGGAAGCATCTGGGTTGATAGCGTTGAAAATCAAGGTTCTACCTTTCATTTTACCATCTCGGCGGAGGGCAAACAGCAAGAGCGCATTGAGTATTCCGAATTTTGGGACAAACATATTCTCATCGTTGAAGATCATCCTGTCGTGGGGCAAACGCTCATGCGAAATGCCACGAATTGGGGGATGAAACCTCATCTGTGTACTTCTATTGCATCGGCTCAAGAATTTTTGATGGCAGATCAGAAAGTGGATATGGTCTGGCTGGACTATAGCTTGCCCGATGGGCGTGGCCCTAGTTTGAGCCGAGCGATAAGACAGATCCCTCAGTACCAAGATTTACCCTTACTGATGTTGTCAGATAAGGCAACTACTCCTACGCCTGAAGATAAGGCCCTGCATATTGCCTGTCTAGCCAAGCCTATTCGTCGTAAGCAACTGATTCGGGTTTGCCAATCATATTGGGGCACTAAAGTAGAGCCTCTGATCACGAGTACTGCTCCGCAGAACGCTCAGCCGCAAAACAAGTTACGCATCCTTTTGACGGAAGATAATCGTGTCAATCAAAAAGTAGCTTTACAGATGTTGAGCAAGATTGGCTATCAAGCTGATATTGCCAACAATGGCTTAGAGGCCCTAGAGGCGATCCAGCAGATTCAATACGATTTGATTTTGATGGATATTCAGATGCCGGAGATGGATGGTCTGACGGCTACCCGCGAGATTCATCGTTTGTATGACGGCCTCGCCGAACGCCCCGTCATTATCGCGATGACTGCCAATGCCATGAAGGAAGATAAGGAGCGTTGTTTTGCTGCTGGGATGGACGATTATATCAGCAAACCAGTGCGGATTACCATACTCAAAGAGAAATTGGCTCATTGGGAGACTCATAAACACCGACAAATCATTTCCTAGCGCTAGAGATAAGCGTTCTGCGCAGCAGTGAGGAAAGACTTGATTTTTGTCTGCTTGAATCGAGCTTTTAAGTACTTAGACAATAGTATTGAGTATTAAGACCGAGAAAAATTGAGCTATGCGGTTCATCTAGAACTCTTTTTCTGTACTGCATACTCCCGAAAGCTTTCGGGATACTTGCTACTCTGTGCTTAAACGCGAAACAAAAAAGCCCAACACTCAAAAGCGTTGGGCTCTATAATTTATCGTTCCCCGCAGGGAGAAACCATTATCGGATCAGGGTAATTGTACCTCCGCGACGAATCGGATCGCCTTTAAAGGTTCTCGCATCTACCACATAGGTGTAAACGCCTTCTGGTACCGCACGCCCATTTTTGTTGCCATCCCAGCCAAACTGCGGATCATTAGCTTCGAAGACAACCTGACCCCAGCGGTCATAAATCTTGATGTTGAAAAACTCGATGGAATTCATCACGATTTTGTACTCATCATTGTAGCCGTCATTGTTAGGGCTAAAGGCGGTGGGGAAGAATATTTCGAAGTCCCAGGCATCAATGAAGGAATATTCAATGGTAGTTGGACATCCAATGTCGTTATCTGCAACCAAGGTGACAATGTACTGTCCCGGCAGATTGTAGGTATGGGTTGGATTGATCTCCATGGAGGTGCTATCGTCCCCAAAGTCCCAGAAGTAATTGGTAGCATTTCGGCTTAGGTTCTCGAAATTGACCACCAATGGGTAGAATCCTTCCTGCGGGTCAGGCCGTAACTCTGCGATGGGAAGATTGCGCTCCACGTATAGATCAATAAAGAAGGTATCGCCCGGACAACCATTTTCCTCGTATGGAATCACCCAATACTCGGTAGAGAAGGCAGGGGAGACGGCAATATCATTGTCTAGTTCGCCAGTATTCCATTCGTAGCTAGCCGCCCCATCAACGCTGAGCGTAATGCCTTGACCAATACAAATCTCGGCATAATCATCGCCTTGTATGGTGTCCAATTGCCAGACTGTGACGGTCATGGAGTCGGTGTTTTGGCAACCATTATCGTCAGTACCCAAAACAGTATAAAGGGTAGTGAACTGCGGGAAGGCTTGAGTTGTCCCACTGAGAGGATTACTGATACTTTGTTCTGGGGTCCATTGATAAGAGGTCGCCCCAGAAGCACTGAGGGTAGCCTCATCACGACGGCAAATCTCTTGGTCGGGCCCCGCTTCGACGATTGGCAATGGATTGACGGTCAGGAATACCGAGTCCGAAGCTACACAGCCATTGGTATCAATAACGGTAAGGATGAACTCAGTGCTGACCAAAGTATTGGTAATTGGATTGGCGAGCGTAGAATCGTTGAGTGTCGCGGCTGGGGTCCAACTATAGACGGCCCCGCCACTCCCTTGCAATTGCGCCTCGGTAAAGATACAGGTCTCAAAATCAGGCCCAGCGTTCACCGGAGGTGGAGCATATACCGTCAAAAGAGTCGTATCAGTATCCACACAACCACTAGTATCCGTAATGCTAACTACATAAGTCGTTGTTATTGTTGGGAAGGCAAATGGATCCGCAATATTAGGATCACTCAGCGTACCAGCATTGTCCCAACTATAAGCTGCGGCCATACCCCCAATGGTACTAGCACCAAACAATACCGAGTCCTCTGGACATTTGATTTGGTCAGGGCCTGCATCGGCATACATGGTTTGGATATTGAGCGTATCATAATTTACGCAGCCAAATTGGTCGGTAACCGTTACCACATAGGTGATATTGCTATCGGGTTCGGCCATGGGGTTAGCGATATTGGGATTACTCAAGGCCGTAGCTGGAGCCCAATTGTAGAGTACGCCACCCGTTGCTTGGAGCTGAATGGAATCTTCCCCACACTTGGTGATATCTGGGCCTACATCTGCGATCGGTAATGGATGGACCACTAGTACTACGGTATCCGTTTCTTGACAACCATTGGCATCGGTTACCCGCACTACATAAGTTGTAGTCTGACGAGGGTGCGCCGTTGGATTAGGACTAAATGGATCTGAAAGACTATCGGTAACGAGCCATTCATAGGCAATACCTCCTGTTGCTACCAATTGAGCCGTATCGAAGATACAGATCTCAAGGTCTGGACCTGCATCAGCAGGTGGTAGAGGATTGACAAAAATGTCAAGCGTATCTGTATCTACACAGCCTACACTGTCAGTAACCGTAACCACATATTGAGTTGTAACCAACGGGAAAGCCATTGGATTGGCGATATTAGGATCGTCTAAGGTAGCAGGGTTATCCCAAGCATAAGTTACCCCTCCCGTCGCCAGCAACGGAATGGTATCCTCGGCACAAATCGTCTGATCTATGCCAGCTTGTGGATTGATGTGATAGACTAATACATCCGTAGAGTCTGCACAACCCCATACAGCGGTTACTTTGACTTGGAAGATGGTCGTAGTATCAACCGAAGCGATAGGGTTTGGAATGTTGTCTGCACTTAGGAATTGGCCATTCGTCCACTCAAATTGAACGCCACCGGCAGAGTTTAACTGCACGCTGCCACCCGGACAGTGGAAGGTATCATTTGTAGCCACGACTAGAGGCGTTTTCCTGACGGTTTGCTGCACAGAGTCAAGACTTTGACAGCCGTTGGCATCGGTTACCATGACATAATAAGTGATAACCGTATCGATCATAGCGGATTGGTAACCATTTACCCAAGTGGGGAAGGCCGTCGGACTCGCCAAGGTGGAGTCGGCAAAGTACTGACCTGGGAACCAAGCGTATTCTACACCGCCGGTTGCATTGAAGGTGGTCGCACCTCCACTACAAACCCATGGGTCGGTAGTCGTCGCCGTAGTAACAGGCAATGGATTAACCGTTACGACTACGGTATCGCGGTCGGTACAACCTGTTGTATCCGTGGCGGTAACATAAAACTCAGAGGTTACGGTTGGGAATACGGTTGGCATTGGACCATTAGGGTTGATCAAATCTGGACTGGGGTCCCAAACGTAGGAAACTCCACCAGAGGCGCTCAGCATAGTCGTATCGAAGATACAGAGATCAATGTCTGGGCCTGCGTTTGCATGCATTACTCTCACGAAAACGGAGACGCTATCCGTACAGCCATTGGCATCAGTTACATTGACCGTGTATAGAGTTGAAGAATCTGGATTAGCGATCGGGTTAGCGATATTAGGATCGTCTAGCCCTAAGACTGGGGTCCACGCGTAGGCTACTCCTCCTCCCGCTTGCAGCGGAACGCCTACCTGCCCACATTTTGCCGTATCATTGCTGACCGTCGGCACAGGTTGAGGGAAGAAATCTATGTCAATAGAATCGATATTGCTACAACCATTGCCATCTGTACCCACTACATAATAGCGGATAGGGCCAGTAGGAGATGCCACTGGATTGGCAATATTGGGATTGCTGAGGGCCGTCGTTGGGAACCATTGGTAGGTAAGGGCTCCAGTTGCCTGAAGATTAGCACTTAGGCCCACACAGATCGTTTGATCAAGCCCAGCGTTTACCGGAGGTAGTGGATTGACCGTAACCGTAATTACATCCGTATCGACACATCCGTTAGGGTCTGTAACCGTAACCGTATAAGTGGTAGTTACGGTAGGGAAGGCGGTCGTCGTAGCGCTGTTAGGAGAGCCTAAGCTGCCTGCATTGTCCCAGCTGTAGGTAGTGCCACCAATCGCGCTAATGGTGACCGTATCTCCGATACAAATGGCTACGTCTTGCGAAGCAATGGCCTGCATCGGCGTTACCGTAACCTGATCGGTATTGACACAACCATTGGCATCTGTACCGGTAACCGTATAAAGCGTTGTATCTGTGGGCGTAGCGATTGGATTGGCAATATTGGCATTGCTCAATCCTGTGGCCGGTGTCCAGACATAAGTAACAGCTCCGGTAGCTTGCAGCTGAACGTTTCCTCCCGGACAAAGTATTTGATCGAGTCCCGCATCAACCAGCGGTAACTGATTGACCGTTACTCTAATAGTATCTTGCCATACACAGCCATATTGGTCTGTAATGAAAGCCGTATAGGTCGTAGTGGTAGTCGGACTCGCGCTTGGATTTTGAATATTTGGATTACTGAGCCCTGCTGTCGGAGTCCAGCTATAGCTGACTCCACCTGAGGCATTTAGTTGAGTCGTTTCTCCAAAACAGATCACCGCATCTGCCCCTGCGTCCACCACTGGGTTGGGGGCGATTACTACTGTTACGGTATCATAGTCTTGGAAGGAACAGGGACTATCATCTTCTACGGCAATGATAAATTGCACTGTGGTACCTCCTTGGTCACAAGGGGCGGTCCAACAGACGTTACCGCTAATGGGATTATTACCATTTGCTGCGATGGTCGCAAAGGGAGGAATGCCCCCTAAGCCATTAAATGGACCATCGAGCGGGACGAAGCTCAGATTATCTCCCACTTCGGCATCGTTGCCCTGCAAAGTATAGCAAAAAGACTCACCGGGATCGACAAAAATACTGTCGTTGCTAGGTCCAGGCAAGGTATGACTAATCGTCGGTGGGATGATATCTCGCACCACTACGTAGGTGGTGTCGAAGACGATGTTGTAACCAGGACAATCGGAGGTATCACGTCCCCCTACCACTATACTGATGGTGTCCCCTTCATAATCACAAGAAGGTGTCCAACAAACCTGCCCCTGGGCAGGATTGGTACCCGTATAGCTAAGCGTTGCATAGGGAGGTGGTAAAGTACCCCCAATCCCAAATACCGCACTCACCGGAAAGAGGACCACCGTATCCATGGCCTCCGGATCATTGACGGTGATATTATAGCAAAATGGCTGTGTCGGATCTACAAAAATCGTATCTGCACTAGTATTAGGCACAGGCGCTAGGTTGCTCCCAATCACTGGCTCTTGCCCTTGTGGGGCACAGTTAATGACATTGATCTGGAAATCTCTTTTGTTTTCACTAATCAGGACTCCGTTTCGATACTCCAATACGGAGACCGCAAAGACTGAAAGCCCTGTCTGCGTTGGCGTCAGCTGTAGTAGGCCTGATTGTGGGTCGATACTAAAGTTGCCAGATTGAAAAGGATCGAGAAAATTATAGCCCGGCAAAAAGTTGATATTTTGATAAGGCGGTGGCCCCAAGGGATTGCCTGGCCCGATTACTGGATTCATCGCCGTAGTACCAAAGCCTTGGAAGTTAAGACCAGTATAAGGATCGGAAATCGCGTAAGCGAGTGAATCACCGTCAACATCAGTGGCTGAATTATCGAAGTTGAACTGAGCTCCCACACATAAAAATACAGGCGGTAGATCATTAAAAGTCGGCATATTGTTACATACCCCACCTACCTCAGTGCCTGGAACCTTGGCGAGAACGGTGATTCCCTGCTGCCCAAAGATATTGGTTACGACATTGTTACGACAACAACGCGACCAACCAATGTTGTAACCCCCAAAGGCTGGTGGTAAGGTAATCAGGGCTTCGTAGACGGCATACTCGATACAGAGATTGTAAGGAGCCCCTGTACAAGCATCCCAATAAACCGGAATCACCTCTACGGTATTACCATTAAAGGGTATGACTTGGGTAGTGTAAAGAGAATTATTGCTCCCTCTGAAGACATACAAGCGTACACTATTGTCAAAAGGGGCCTGACCATTGACACAGTCTCGATACATCGTGAGCCGAATCCGATAAGTATTAGTTGTCGGATTGACACATTCGTAAATGAGGTCCGCACCGGTAATGTGGGTTGCCCTCAAGCCAAGCGGCAGTAAAGCGAGCAATAGCAGGCAATAAAAATACTTCAGCAGGTTCATTTGTTTAGATTCTTCTTTATATAGACTATCCAGCCTATGAAAACCACCCTCGCTTATCTAAAAATTGTGATGGTCCCTGACTTTTCAACAAGATTGCCATGTATATCGATACCTCGAGCATGAAATACATAGACTCCTTCCAAGAGCGCTTGTCCGTTTAGATCATTTCCATTCCATCTAAAATCGGGATTATCGCTTGTGTAAACTCTTTCTCCCCAACGATTGAAGACCTGAAAGTTAAACTGGGTGAGCAACGAATGTCCAATGTATAACTCATCGTTCTTGCCATCATCATTCGGGCTAAAAGCCGAAGGCACATACAGTGTGATGAACTCTTTTACTTCAATAACTGTTTTTAATAATGACTCACAACCAAATTTATCAATCACGGTTACGCTGACCTCATAGCGACCAGGGAACTGATATTGGTGAGATGGGGAGAGCGCTTCTGATTGATTACCATCGCCAAACTTCCAAAATGCCTCAGCTACTTGGATTGTACCCGCGATTTGAAAGTTAACTAAGGCATTAGGCGTTTCTACGACGCTATCAGACACCATTAAGGCTTTCTGCGTCGCAGAACGCAAAAATACGGTAATTGGATAGCGGCCATCACGACACTCATTATCAGTTACGGGTTCTACAAAGTAGGTTTTCGTAAAGACTACCGGTGGACTAATCCAAGTGTTGCCGGTATGGATGACTTCGCCTCCTACGGCTTCTTCAAACCAGTCGATTCTTTCGGTTGGAGGATTACTTACGGCTATAAGGAGACCACCTTCGCTAAAGCAGACGCTATCCTCTTCTAGTACCGGAGCTTCTGGTAGTGGCCAACTTTCGACAGTCTTGACTTTGGCATTTACACAACCTTTGTCTGAAACCGCAGTCAATTTGACTATGTATTCGCCTGCGCTCTGATAAGCGTGTTTGGGCGCTGGGATCGCCCCACTTTGCTGGCCATCACCCCAGTCCCAACTCCAATTAGCGACTCGGTCATTAAAGAGACTATCTACAATCGTACTCGTATTGGCAAAGGGCAATGAGTCGAAGGTACAAGCCCGTCTAAAAGTAAAGTCAGCGTAAGGCAGCGGATAAATATCAATCGTTTGGGTCAAACTATCAGCACATCCTTTATCGGAAGTAACCAATAACTCAATGGGGTAACTACCTGGGGCATTATAACCTACAAATGGCTCCGGAAGCGCACTATCATCCTTCTCGTCTCCAAACTCCCAACGATGCGCCACTATATCTCCTAAGGCTACCGTGGAAAGGTTTTGTAAGCTAAAGCGCTCCTTAGTACAGGCCGGATCAGGCATAAAGTCTGCCCTCGGCAAAGGCCATACATCCACATCCAACTGCTGGGTATCACTACAACCATCACTATTGGTCACTGTCATACTCACAGTGCGGGTCCCAAAGCTGCTAAAGATATAGCTGGGATTTTCCATCTGGCTGCCCATACCGTTGTCGCTAAAGTCCCAACTGTAGCTCACGTTGGTATTGTTGAAACTACTCAAATTGGTAAAGGCAATTGGC
The DNA here is from genome assembly GCA_039024315.1 of Bacteroidota bacterium. Taxonomy (GTDB): domain Bacteria; phylum Bacteroidota; class Bacteroidia; order J057; family J057; genus JBCAWW01. The sequence continues at coordinate 18,216 of JBCCQN010000044.1, read as the reverse complement.
TGCTCATCACAGTCGCTTACAAAGCTGAAGTCTGCTATCGGCTGATCATAAACCGTAATAGGCGCATCAAGGGTATCCACACAGCCATCTACTGAGATGATAGCGAGTTGCACGGGATAGTTTCCATAAGCGGCATAGCTATGGGAGGGGTTTTGTTGGGTAGAGCCGGCTCCATCGCCGAACGTCCAACTCCAGCCGACAAGCGGATTGCCCGTCACAAAACTGGACAGATCTGTAAATGGAGTGCTATCGCCAAAGCAGACTTGATTGTAGTTGAAATTAGCCGTTACCGCAGGGAATATCTCCACTGCATTGGTTACCGTATTGCTACAACCCAATTCATCCGTTACTGTGAGGCTTACATCATAGACCCCAAAGTTGGCGTAAGTATGTGTCGGCTCAAAGGTAAAGCCAAATAGGGTATTATCATCCCAGTCCCAGCTGTAAGAAAGGGTATTGCCAGTACCGCTAATACTAGTATTGGTGAAACTCGATACAAGGCCTTGACATATATCAGGACTCGAGAAGGCTGCGGTCGGATTTTCATAAACGATGACGTCAACCGTATTGGTCGCTACACAACCTTGAGCCGTAGTAGCTGTAAGTTGCGAACTGTAGGTGCCAAAAGTCGGATAGGTATAGCTCGGTTGCGCAGTATTGCCGATCCCCCCATCGCCAAAGTCCCAATTGTAAGTGACCCCTGGGCCCACGAAATGGCTAAACTGATTGGCGCTATTGGCACAAACGCTGTCCACTACATACTGAACAATCGGCAGCGAATCTACCAACACACTCTTCATGATGGTATCGGGACAGCCACTAGCATTGAGGGTGATCAGACTCACATCATAGACACCCGGCTGGGCATAGGTATGAAACGGATTTTGATCGGTGGCCTGACTGCCATCGCCAAAGTCCCAATTCCATGCTACCAAAGAGTCCGCAAAGGTCAAATCCACAAAACCCGTCGGGAAGCCATGGCAGACCGTATCGGCTATGAAATCTGCCTGATTGGCAGGAAAGACCGTTACACTGATAGTGTCTATAAATTCACAAAAGCCTTGCACCGCTGTAGTCGTCAAGATATAGTCATAGCTGACGGCTTGATTGGTATTGTTGGACAAGCTAAGCGTTGGATTGCTAAAAGACGTATTGGATATGCCTGCAGCAGGGCTCCAACTATACGTTTGGCCGATACTGGTCGGCACCCCTATCACAATGGTATCATCTGAGCAGAGGACTTCATCCGGTGCCGTAAATAAATTGGGCGGATCTAAAATTTGCAGTACCGCGGTATCTGTATAGATAGAAGTGGCACAAAGCGCAGAATCCACATAGATGATTTCAATCGTCTCTGTACCTTCTAGGATGTTATCATTGATGATCGTTACGGGCACCGTAATAAAATTTTGCCCCGGAGGCATGATGATCGAATCTGGCAGACCCGTATAATCAACCCCTGGGGTGGCCGTGCCGCCGATATTGTAATGAAAAACGACCGTATCGTTCAGCGGAGCTGGTATCGCAAAAGTAAAGGCACCATCTACACAATCCTCTACCGCAATATTGGAACCTAGGGCAGTATTGTTGGTCGCCTGTAGAGCCAGTACGGTTGAAGTACAGCCAATGCCACCTGCTTCAAGAAATACCCCCGAATCAAAAATCTGGTCGCCACAGTCCTGAATCGCCAAGGTTATGGTATAGGTCTCACAGGCAGTTACAATTGCTTGGGCCAGTAGAGGCGTAGTAAAGCCATCGTAGCCCACCGTGGCGCCAGTGGTATTATCTACAAAAAAGGCACAGTTAGTACAAGGACCATTGGGAACATTACATTGGCCCAATACGGCACCATTGTTGACATTGTCGATAGTTACGGGCTGAGTAGTACCTGGTATCAAAGCAATGTTCTGACCCGGAGGAGGGCCAAAACCTGGTCCAGAAATAAAAAAGGCGAAAACATCGTTTACGCCTGCGTTGACATAGTCTGAGTACTCCTCAGAGGCAAAAACATACTTAATACCGATGGTATCACAGTAAGGGGTGATATCAAAAGTAATCACACAAGCATCAAAGTTTTGCGGAATATTCGGGACTAGCGCGTCCAGGGGGGGATAAGAGGCCGTGGTGACATTGGTCGAAGCCAAATTGGTACAGGCTGGTGCGCCATTGGGGACGGCGTCTTGAGCCTCACCCGACGAAATCAATACCCCCCGTGTCAAACCCAGATTGGAGTTGGTGGCATCAAATTCCCACATTGCGACGGTTGTATCACAAATGGTTTGCAAATTACTGACTACGACCCCACCTCCAAATAAGGTTTGCAGGAGGTCAAACTTGGGCAAAGTGTCAGCGACCGTAAGCTGCGCACGTAGGCCTGTTGTACTACTCACGAGTAGCAGTAAAAGTAATAGTAGATTTCTCATCAAATGTTCTGCCTAAAGATGATTACTTGACAACTGTTATGGTTCCGCTCCGAGTGTGTAGTTTTCCAAGGATATCTTGACCTTGCAATTTATATACATATACACCTTCAGGGATCATTTGCCCCTTGGTGTCTTGGCCATTCCAACGAAAATCTGGCTGCTCTGCCTGATAGACCAAAGTACCCCAACGATTATAGACCTCAAATTGGACTTGTTGGAACAGATGACTGCCTAAAAAGAACTCATCGTTTCTGCCGTCTCCATTAGGGGTAAAGGCCGATGGGATATAAATCGCAATAGGTGCTTTTACTTCAATAGTCTCTGTGAGTATGCGTTCGCAGCCTTCTACAGTGATCACTTTTGCTGAAACCTCGTAGCGCCCCGGTAACTCATAGGTATAGACGGGTTTTAGCTCCACACTGCTGCTACCATCCCCAAACATCCATTCAGCACTGACGACCTCTAGGGTTCCTTCTACATCAAACTGGATGCTCGAATTAGGGATTTCCACCACAGTGCTGCTGGCGGCGATTTTGCTGAGGCCAGGAGAGTATAATTTGGTGCTGATCGGCACCCGAGGGCTCACACATCCAAAAGGCGAAATAGCCTCCACATAGTAGGTCTGACCAAAAGGAACCGTGGGGATCAAATAAGCACTTTCGGTATGAAACGCTAGGCCACCGCTGGGGCTGTCAAACCATTCTATCGTGGCACCATCACTACTTGGTAATGCCCAGAGGATAGCAGATTCGCCAAAACAAACCGTATCTGGCTGCAATTCCGGAACCGCCGCAGGTGGGTGAGTTATCACCTCCTCCGTCTTTTGACTGACACAACCTTTATCGGAGATGGTGGTGAGACTCACCTCATAGGTCCCAGCTTGGGCGTATGTATGGGTGGTTGCCGAGAGTCCGCTGCTGCTTTGGCCATCACCAAAATCCCATTGCCAATCGGCTATATAATCTTGAGTAAGGCTATCAACGATGGTACTAGTGGAGCCTAATTTTACCTCATCTCCTAAGCAAGCATCGATGGCTACAAAACTAACCCTAGGAATCGGAAATACCGTTAGATCAGACACTAATGAGTCCACACATCCTTGATCGCTAGTCAAGATCATATTGATGGGATAGACACCTGCTACACTGAATCTGGGTTGTGGACCTTTACCTGCATATCCACGATTCTCCGTCGTCTTCCAATAGTATTGGACTATGCTGCCTCCGCCCGGAACGTAGCTATTATCTGTTAACTCTGTGAAGGCATATTGACAAGTCTCATCAAATGTAGGCTGAGGGACTGGGAGCGGATGTACTTGCACCAACTCAGTATGAGTATCGCTACAACCATCCGTATTGGTAAGTGTCATGCTGACGTTGAAGTCTCCATAGCCATTGTATAGGTGCTTAGGGTTGATTTGGTTGGTATTATTGCCATCACCAAATAACCAAGTATAAGTCAAAGAGGGATCGTCAAACTGACTGAGGTTAACAAATGGCACTTCATAGCCTTGGCACTTATCTTCAAAACTAAAGTCCGCAATCGGCTGATCATAAACCTCTATGAGCTTAGTCATGCTATCTAGACAGCCTTGGTCTGAGGTGGCAACCAACTTTACGGTATAGGTACCTTGCTGTGGATACTGATGTGATGGACTGGCGGTATTATTGACGGCTCCATCGCCGAACGCCCAACTCCAGCCAGTAATAGCGCCACTATTGTGAATGCTGCTCAAGTCTGTGAAAGGCGTATTCTGACCTTCACATACCTGGTTATAGTTGAAATCAGCGTTCACCGGAGGATGAATAACAAAACTCTGAGTAGCCGTCGACTGACAACCATTGCCGTCTGTGATGAGAAGCGTTACCGTCTGAGGGCCAAAAACATTGTAGCTATGACTAGGATTGGCGGTTGGATTGATTAGGCTACCATCGCCAAAGTCCCAACTATACTGAGCCGGACTTGCTGGCCCATCATAACTAAAGCTAAAGTTGTTGCCATCAAAACATTGATCGCTGAGCGCGGCGATACTGTTAACTGGCAGCGCATTGACCATGATTTGCTGCTCGGTATAATCTGAAATACAAGTGTTTTCAGTTACGATCAGACCGATGTTTTTAGGACCAGGAATGGCCCATTCGACCAAATAAGGCCCTGCACCCGCGCCGGCAAGCACAATGCCCCCATCAAAATCCCAGGTGTAAGTTGCTGTTGGAGAGGCATTACCGATGTAGGAGATGGAAGTCGGCGCATTGCTACATGTCTGGGCCGGCATATTGAAGCTAGAGGTAGGGATTTGATGTACAGTAACCGATTGGGTAAAAGGAACACTAGGGCAGCCATATTGATCTACATCAAGGCTTACCGTTTGGGTGCCTGCGATCGGCCAGCTCAGCACGTAAGGGCCTGAGCCAGCTCCGCTTATGACATTGCCACCCCCGAAGTTCCAGTTAAAGTTGGCTACTGGAAGCGAACTACCGGTGTAAAGCACCGATATGGTATCGTCCGCACAAACAGAAGGATTGGCAAAACTGAAGTTGCCTGTAGGGGTAGGGATTACATTGACCGTTACTGAGCCACTGTAGACGCAGCCAATGGCGTCAGTAGCACTCACGGTATAAGTAGTGGTAGCTAATGGGTTTACGTAAGTGGAAGCTGATGGAGTACCATTGCTCCAAGCATAAGTATAGCCGATAGTCGCGGGGGTAGAAAGCAGCACGCTATCGCCCGCACAAACCGAATCTGCACTTGCCGTAGCGTTAATATTGGGAAAACTGACCAAAATACTGTCAGTATTATAGATAGCGACATTGTCGCAGTTATCTAGGATTGTATCTACTACTGAGATATAGTACATGCCTGGCACCGTGATGGGTGGAGTCAGCGTCAAAGTAAATTCATCTTCAAATGATCCACCCGCCGCGCAGTTAATACCTGCGGTAGCGGTTACCACATGATTGCCAGCAGGCCCTGTTACGACGAAGTCAGTCGCATCTACTGTGGGGCAAACTACATTTTCTGAGAATCTCACACTCACGCTTGCTCCACAATCAACTGCAATGGAGTCCATTAGAGGAGGAACGTTATCGAAGATAACTGCCGTAGAATTAGAGAAATCAAGGGTATAGCCAGTGCCTGAACCGGTAAAGTTTGATACGTTTAATACATAAGTTTCACCCACATTCACATTGATGGGGGCATTGAAAGGAGCACCGCCGCCGCCTTGACTGTTGGGGGCACCGAGCTGAAAGGCACCCGTAAGTCCTGGAGTACCGGAGTAATTACAACTGACCTCTATCGCAGGAGTGCCAAAAATATCGGCACAATTGTGATTGGTAAGATTATAAACTGCCCAGTCGTAATCATCAAAAATATTAAATGGAGTGATCCGGATATCAAGCAAACCGGCAGTCTGTACCGTAAAGATATACCATACATCATTTTCTTCTCCTGAGCCTAGGCAGGAGTTAGCATTATTGATTTCGTTGGGATTTAATCCTTCACCTTGATAGCTACCCGGTTGCACAAAGACACTTTGACACACTGTGAGTGCATTGATACAATCCTGTTCCGGCTGGAAGGGAGGCAGTAACTGCCCTTGGAGGGCAAAAGGTAAACAAACAGAAGCGAATAAAAGGGTGCGAAGAATGTGTAGTTTTCGGTACATCTTTTACATAAGCACTAGTGAAAAATCGGAACAGCTGTGAAGGGAATCTTACGTGTCAAAAGAACGAATAAAAAGGGAGTTTACGTATGTAAGTGGCTCACAACCTGAAAAATATAGCTACAAATGGTCCGTTTTCCCAAGTGTCTTAATCCAAAAGTACCAAAAAAGTAACCTCAGCCAGCAAAATCTTACACCACCTTGCTGCGATGCCGTCCCAACGGGCGCATTAATAGCCCGAATAGTATTACATGATTTGTAAAGTATGATTATTGAAACGATTCTTCAGCTAGGCTGTAGCGGTCTCCTTTTTCCGATGGAAGGATGCGGAGTAGGCCTGCACTGACCAGCAAAACCATCAGCTGAGAGGTATTGCGTCGATTGGTTTTTAGCAAGTTTTGCGCTTTTGCAAGGGTAATATTTGCTTCTTGTTCGAGGTGTTGGAGCAAGGCTTTTTCTCTGTCGCCAAATCGGAGATTCACCCCCTTTGATCTACGCTCTCTACGAAGGATCTGTACCATCTCCCGACTTGCCTTGATACTCATGTCCTCCACTCGCACATAGACACTTTTGGATTCACCTTCAGCTTGGGGCTTGAGGAAATATGGCTTACGCTTACCCGCCTTAATATGGAAGGCCAAAACTGCCTTAGTACCCGAAGTTGGAATGTATTCTAAATGATAATCAATACGAGGGCTCAGCTGTTCGTCGAAAAACTTTTTGAGGACGAAGGCATCCTCTTGGGGGAACTTACAGCCATAGATCGTCTCATCATCATCAACGCCTACTAGTAGCACGCCACCTTGTGAATTGGCGAAGGCGACTACCTCCCGAGCGATTTTGTCCGGATGCCTGGCCTTTCGTTTGAACTCAAGTTGAGCTCCTTCTCCTTGCCGTACCAGTCTTTTTAGTGCGTTGAGATCCATGCTTGTGAGGGTAAATTACACAGAAAATGTCTAATTTATAGCGATACTGACACACATATAATGAAACAAATTTACCTGTTTTTTGGTCTGAGTCTGATTTGCACATTTGCTACAGCACAGAACTTTTTGGGTTATCAAAACAGCAATTATGCTGGCGTCTTAGGGACACACCTCCAGCCTGCTTCCACAGCTGACAGTCGTTTTAAACTAGATGTTAGCCTCTTTGGTTTTAGTACTACTTTCCAAAACGACTATGTAGGCATCAGTAAAACCTACCTAAGAGAGGGATTTTTTGGTCTGGGTTTTCCAGAGGTAGATTCTACCAATAAGCGAATGCTCTTCCCAGAGTTTCTCAATGGAGAGGCCAAGTCATTGTATCTCAATTATGACTTTTACGGTCCTTCCTTCATGCTTTCACTCTCACCTAAGCATAGTATCAGTTTTACCTCTCGTCAACGGAGTATCGCCAATATTGACAATTTTGGAGAAGAAGCGGCTCGTTTTGCCTATGATGATGTTAGGATACCTTCCCTTTGGGGAACGCAATACAATAGCGATAACCTAAGTATCAATGCCTTGTCCTATTTGGAGTTTGGGCTAGGCTACAGTCGCGTTATCTTGGACAAGCAATCTCACTTCCTCAAAGCAGGGGTCAAAGCCAAATGGCTCAGCGGCCAAGCCGCTGCCTACCTCTATACGGATCGTCTGACCTACTCCTTTGACGATGCCAATACCCTCAATATTCATGACATCAACGCCCAATATGCGCACTCGACGGTCCTAGATCAGATTGCAGGCTCCTTTAATCCGCTGACTGATTTTGAACGCTTTAGTACCATTAATACCGGCTGGGGCTGGGATTTTGGGGTGGTGTACGAATGGCGTCCCAAAGTAGCAGAGTACACCACCGTGGTAGGATCTGACGTTCGGCCCCGCCGTGACCTAAATAAATATCGCGCCAGAATCGGCCTCTCTCTACTCGATATTGGAGGGATTAATTTTGACAACTCTGATTTTAGCAGTGATTTCAGCGGCAGCTTGCTCAATTTCCGTTTTAGAGAGGTGGAAGGCAATGGGGTTTTTGCCGTTGACAGTACGCTTGCCGCCAACTTTCAATTTGCCCCCGGGGTGGATCGTTTCCGCATGACTTTACCGACTGTCTTTAGCGTCCAAGCTGATTTTCGCGTAACGAAAAACTTCTATCTCAATGTCACGCCGCATATCGCCCTGCAACGGGACTTAAAGGTAGCAGGGGTGCATGAGCTAAATAATATCAGCATCACCCCACGCTTTGAAAGCAAGCGTTTTGATATCGCAGTACCGCTTTCCTATTCGGATTATGGAGATTGGACGCTGGGTACCACAGTACGGATGGGACCAGTAGTGATCGGCTCGCGAAACTTAGCCTCCTTTCTTATCAATGATGATATCCGCAGTTTAGACATTCACGCTGGCGTACGTTTTGGCCTGCTCCAAAAGCAAGACAAAGACAAAGATGGGGATGGGGTGCCGGATAAGATTGATGATTGTCCCAAAGAAGCGGGTCCTGCTTCTAATCAAGGTTGTCCTGAGCCGGTCTTAGTAGAAGAAGTGGAAGAACCAGCGGAAGAGGAAACGATCACTGAGGTAGAAGAAATCGAAGAACCAACTGTGGAGGAAGCTACCCCTGAAGTAGTGGAAACAGTAGAAGAACCAGAACCTGAAGTGGTCGAAACGCTTGAAGAACCTGTAGTCGAAGAGGTAGCAGAAGAACCTACTGCGGAAGAACCAGAGCCCGAAATGGTAGAAGAGGTAGTGGAAGAACCTGTCATGGAAGAGCCAGAACCTGAGGTGATAGAAGAGGTAGTGGAAGAACCTGTCATGGAGGAACCCGAACCCGAGACGGTAGAAGAGCTAGTGGAGGAGCCCATCATGGAAGAGCCAGATCCTGAGGTGATAGAAGAGGTAGTGGAAGAACCTGTCATGGAGGCGCCAGCACCTGAAGTAGTAGAAGAGGTAGTCGAGGAGCCCGTAATGGAAGAACCAGCACCAGAAGTGGTAGAAGAGGTCATCGAGGAGCCTGTCATGGAGGCGCCCGCGCCTCAAGTAGTAGAAGAGGTAGTTGAAGAACCCGTCATGGAGGAGCCAGCACCTGAAGTAGTAGAAGAAGTAGTCGAGGAACCCGTCATGGAGGCGCCCGCGCCTCAAGTAGTAGAAGAGGTAGTCGAGGAGCCCGTAATGGAAGAACCAGCACCAGAAGTGGTAGAAGAGTCAGTTCTGACGCCCGATCCTGCGCCAGTAGCTCGCGTTGCCCCAAGGCCTTACAACCCAGAAGGCGAACTAGGTCAATATCTCCCCTATGCGGATCCGGATGGTGATGGTGTCATTAATAAAGACGACAAATGTCCCGAGGAGGCCGGTAGTCCTGAAACCGATGGTTGCCCCGAAGGAGACAAGCGTGGCATTCCCGATCCAACTTGGGACCGCCTCTATTTCGAATCTGATAAGACCTACTTGCCCGGCAAGAGCCGAGTAATTCTCAATAAAGCAGTCCGATATTTACAACTTAATCCAGATCAAAACATCCTTATCATAGGACATGCCGATAGCGATGGGAGTAATCCTTATAACGATGCCCTCTCTCGTCGCCGCTGCGAAGCTGCTCGCGATTATCTTTTGATGCGCGGCGTCAGTGAGGATCGCTTGCTCATCGAATATTTCGGTGAAAAAGTACCCGCCGCGACCAATGCATCCGAAGGAGGCAAACAACTCAATCGCCGCGTAGAACTGCGCATGCAGTCCAGAAGTGAATAGGATAAATATGAATAGGACTTGGAAATTACTCTTAACCCTCTTGGCGGTTGCATTATTGGGACTAGGCGCCTTCGTGGCTACCAGAGTTGCCGCGGATAGTGTCAGGCCGCAAGAGATTGCAGAAAATGGTTTCCAAGCCAAACTCTTTGTCAAGTCTTCAGTAGCCAAGCAAGTGGCAGTTATTGTCATTGGTGGTGGGCCGGCAGGAGATTATTGGGCCAGTGAGTTTGCTCAGGCTGGGTGTGTGGGACTATCCCTTCCCTACACCAGGCTAGCAGGACTTCCCCCAAGACCAGAAGAAATCCCCGTCGAATATTTTGCCAAGGCCATCGATTGGTTTGCAAAGAGGCCTGAGGTAGATCCCGAGAAGATTATTTTGCTTGGCGCTTCGCGCAACGCTGAGTTGACGCTAGTAATAGCCAGCACTTTGCCAGAGTTTGTAAGCGGTGCCATCGCCTTTGCCCCTAGCGCCATTCATTGGTCCAATACCGTCTTGCCTTACAACTCAGATGAAATCAAGCCGAGCTGGACATATCAAGGAGAAGCCATTCCTTACCTACCGATGGAGAAAATTAAAGGGCCGGAGGGTTCCAAGCTAGCAACGCTCCCTTATTGGCAATCTGGCCTAGCACAAGTAGAGCAATTCCCTGAGGCTCTTATTCCCGTTGAAAAGATCAATGGACCCATACTACTTCTATCGGGTGAGGACGATAAAGTCTGGCCGGCCACGACGATGAGCGATATGATAGAAGCGCGCCTCAAAGCCAATGATTTCCCTTACTCTCTAAAGAATATCCAGTATCCCAATGCTGGCCACCTTATTTCTCGCAATCTCGCTACCATTGAATATGGACGTACTAGCCAATTACAAATCGGCAATCAGAGCTATGAAATTGAGTTTGGGGGTACAGTAGAAGGGGACTCCGAAGCCATCAAGGATGCCAAAAATCAAATCATGGATTTTGTGATCAACTTCAAAAAGTAACCTTTAGCCCCACTTTTCCCGTAGTGAAAGTAATCTAAAGCACTTTTCACTGATGTAATTTTTTCCAAACACCTCTTTTTCAAACGAGCCTTTGATCCCCTCAAAGTACGCTCGCTCGTGTTTGTCAAATTACAATATTAGAAAAGTGAATCTCTCTAAAAAATATTGTCGTAGCCTCCACGCACATATCAGCTTGGGGACCACTTCCGATGATCGATTTATGCCGGACGGATATGTCCGGGCATTTGCCGATATGGAATCGCTGGTCCTGACGGAGAAGCTCGACGGACAAAATAATTGCTTTAGCAAAAAAGGAGTCTTCGCTCGCTCGCATACCAGTCCCACTGTACATCCTTGGGACAAACCCATGCGTGAGCGCTGGCAACTGATCAAAAATGACCTCAAAGAACTCGAGATCTTTGGCGAGAATATGTATGGCATTCACTCCATCGCCTACCGTGATTTAGAGTCTTATTTCTACGTATTTGCCGTCAGAGAGGGCCAACGCTGGTTATCTTGGGAGGAAGTAAAGTTTTACGCGGCTCTTTTAGATTTGCCTACTGTCCCAGAACGCCCAATCCTTTACCCATTACAAGCGTTCCTCGAAGAGGCCCATAACGAAAATGACGCCCTAGCCGCCTGGTTCAAAGCTAACCTCGGCTGTAGCTGGGAAGAAAGTGTAGAAACTGCTGGTCTCCTTGGTGGCTATGATCCCCAAACGGGTAAAAGCTGCTCTGAAGGCTTTGTCGTGCGCAATGCCGCTAGTTTTATGACCAATGATGGGAAACTGCCAGTGGCGAGCAATGAATTTGATAGTCTTTTCAAATTGGTACGCGCTTCTCACGTAAAGACCGATCAACACTGGACCAAGACTTGGCGTCCGGCGACTTTGATCGATTATGAGAAGTATCACTGGCATGCATATTCTTATCTCTCTGCATCATGAATTGGCAATTTCCATATTATGAGCCGGACCAAGGGCCCGATTGGGGGCTACTAGAAGCAAACTTCAGTTGGCTCAGAGAGATGCGTGAGGTGCCACAGGACCCGATTTGGCATGCCGAAGGGGACGTCTTGACGCATACCAAGATGGTCGTAAGAGAATTGCTTGCTTTGCCTGCTTTTCAGGACTTAGATGAACAATCACAGCATATTCTTTTCACCGCGGCCCTTTTGCATGATGTCGAGAAGCGTTCTTGTACCAGTCGTGAGATGATCGAGGGCGTCGAACGCATTGTCTCCCCGCGCCATGCCCAAAAAGGGGAGTACACAGCTCGTCAGATCCTCTATCAAGACATTCCTACGCCTTTTGCGCATCGGGAGCAAATCTGTAAGCTGGTGCGACTGCATGGTCTACCCCTTTGGGCCATTGATAAGCGCCATCCGGCCAAGGAAGTGATCCGTGCTAGTCTTTCGGTTAATACCGCTCATTTGGCACTTTTGGCAAAGGCAGACGTGCTGGGACGCATTTCCAATGATCAGGAGGAGATGTTGTTGCGGATAGAGATGTTTGAGGATTTGTGCCGAGCCAATCAATGTCTGGGCCAAGCGCGTCAATTTGCTTCTGATTATGGACGTTTTCTGTATCTCAACCGAGAGGAAATGAGTCCCGATTATGAACCTTTTGACGATCGTAAGTTTTCGGTCCATGTGATGTGTGCTCTACCCGGCAGTGGTAAGGATACCTATATCAAGCGTCATTTTGAGTTGCCGATTTTGTCTCTGGACGATATTCGTCGCGCTCACAAAATTGACCCTACGGACAAAAAGGGCAATGGTCGGGTGATCCAGATGGGTAAGGAACAAGCTAAGCTTTGGATGCGTCAGCGGCAATCCTTTGTGTTCAATGCGACCAATATCACCAAGGATATGCGGTCTAGGTGGATATCATTATTCACTGATTATGGCGCCAAGGTCAAGATCATCTACCTCGAGGTGCCTTATAAGCAGCTGCTGAAGCAAAACCAGCATCGCCCTCATCCAGTGCCTCAAGCAGTGATCCAGCGCTTGATTCGCAAACTAGAGATCCCAACGCCTACCGAGGCGCATGAAATCGAGTATCATATTTAATAGGAAGGTGTGGCAGACAAGTTACACCTTCCCAATAATGCTTGGATTGTTGAGAGGCTAATTGATACTTTTTGCCTTCAAATACGTATATTTAGTTGTGAGTGAATTACAGCAATACATATTAGGTCTTTCAGTCAAAGAACGACTGGAGTTAATCACTTTCATTGCATCATCTATCGATCCATCAGTAACCGAACAAAGAGTGCTGGAGGAATGGATAACTGAAGCAAAAGAGCGTGATGCCAAATATTTGAGTGGAAAGTCAAAAGCCTATACTTGGGATCAGATAAAATCTGAGCTAAATGGCAAATAGAGCATTCCAATTGGTAATCCTTGAAGAGGCTAAAGAGGATATCTTAACTTTGATCGACTTCTTTGGTGAGCAAGGTAGCGGAGAAAGGTTGATCGATGCGCTTGGAGATTGCTTGTTGGAGATTGAAGCCAAGCCCCTTGCATGGCAGTTTGTAAATACGAAAGAAGAAGGAATACGTCGAGCTTTCGTAAAGCATCCTCCAATCGTAATACTATACAAAGTAGAAGAGCCTCAAATCAGAATTCTTGCCATTAAGCATTTACGTTCTGACTGGAAGTGATTTGAGAATTTTCTCCTCATTTTCTTGCTAAGATCAACACCCTCTTTGCCTTTCTTTTTGCGGTAACTAGCCCTAATTTTATACCGCACCTTAAGTTAATTCTTCATGTCCAAGCAGTATCTCTCACTTGCTTTTGCGTTTTTGTTGGGGCTTATCCCCTCCAGCGGGGAACGCTCAACTAAGAAGGCGGTCGCCCAAATTCAGCAGAACTATGCCAGCAACTGGGCGTTCTTCGCAGAAGTAGTAGCAAACTATAAGCAAGTCGCCAGCGATCATACCGCTAGTGATGAAGCTATCCGCGAGGCTCATTTAGAGACGCGGCTCGCCTACAAAAAACTCGAATATCTACTCACTTTCTACGATGAAGACGCTGCCAAGGATTTTTTCAATGGCGCGCCTCTGCCTGTAGTGCGTCAGATTGGCCGAGATATCAAAATATTGGAGCCGGAAGGCTTGCAAGTTTTAGACGAAATGGTCGCTGAAGATGAACTGGATCATTGGGGCATACAATACAAGGTAGAAACCCTCCATAATCATCTCGCCGACCTACAAGATTATGAATCACAACGCTACCTCAATGATCGCTCTATTTTAGAAGCGATGAGTTTTCAGATAGTGCGGATTTTAGCTTTGGGTATCACGGGTTTTGATACCCCAGGTATGCTCAATGCTTTGCCCGAAGCTCAGGCTTCACTGGCGGCGATGGAGGCAGACTTTAAGCAGTTCGAGCCCTTTGTGAGACCTGCTGCGCAGAACGCTTTTCAAAAGAGTATGCTACTGTTTGATGCGGCCCAAAAAAATTTGGATAGGTCTTTTGAGGATTTAAATCGAATGCACCTAATCCGCGAATTTCTCAATCCCCTTTACGGCAGTATACGCGACTTTCAAGTCAAGATGGGGATCGAGACCCATAACGAACTCAGTTCTCGTGAGCAATCCGTCAATTATACTGCCCGTAGCCCTTTCGGGCCTGATTTTCTTAATTCCTTCTACTTCACCTATCAGTCTAGGCCCTTGGAGAGCGAGGCGCAAAAGCAATTGGGTAAGTTTTTGTTTTATGAGCCTGCCATGTCTGCTGATGCCAAGATGTCCTGTGCCTCTTGTCATCAGCCCAATCGGGCTTTTACCGATGGCTTAAAACGTAGTCTAGATAACAGTGGCCAAGCCTTCGTGCCACGCAATGCACCCACCTTGCTCAATTCGGTCTATGCGCAACGGCACTTCTACGATCTTAGGGCTGACAAGCTCGAAAACCAATTGAGAGATGTCTTCCATAATGAGCGCGAATTTCAAACTGACTTCGTCGAACTGATCGAGCGGATCCAAGAAAGTAGTGAATACATGGCTTTGTTTCGCGAAGCGTATCCCAATCTAAATGATCAACAACTGCTGAGCCACCATACCATCGTCTCGGCTATGACCGCTTATGTGCGTACGCTCACCAGCTTTAATTCGCCTTTTGATCAATATATCCGCCAAGAAAAGGCTGAACTCGATCCCTTAGCGATTGAGGGATTTAATTTATTTATGGGTAAAGCCAATTGCGGTACTTGTCACTTCCCTCCTACCTTCAGTGGCCTGGTCCCTCCAAGCTATCATGAAAACGAGACGGAAGTTTTAGGAGTCCCAGCAGATAAAGAGGCCACTAAATTGGATGAAGACGAGGGGCGTATCCTCAACAAACGCTATCATGAGCAGGCGGATCACTATCGCTACTCGTTTAAGACGGTGGGAGTCCGTAATGTCGCCCTCACCGCTCCATATATGCACAACGGAGTATTTGAAACCCTCAGGGAAGTACTTAATTTTTACAATCAAGGGGGAGGGGCTGGCATGGGCTTAGAAGTACCCCATCAAACTTTGGGCGCAGATCCCTTGGGCTTGACCGATGAGGAGCAAACGGCTATCATTCGCTTTATGGAAAGCCTAACTGATACTGTGGGTACCACCCATTATCCAAAAAAATTGCCATCTTTTGACCCTGGCAGCAAACACTTTTCCCTAGATCGTCGTTTACAATATTGATTTTATTTTTGCGGGAAAATCCTCCAATTTTCTCCGCCCAGATCTTACTTAAAATTGGGTAGCCAATAAACTGCTACCAAATACCTAAAAATACCTAATTTTAGGTATGTTGTTCTAAAAATATTCATTCTAAGTTTGCGGTTCATTTAAGTTCTTTAGAATCATTCTAAATAAATACAGTGAACAAAAAACTTATGAATCGTTTCCTCCCTGTCGCATTGCTTTTTGCAGTAATTTTTACAGCATGTGACAAAACACCCGAAATAATGATCGACAATCCGGCTACTTATGCTTTTAGCCGTGATGGTCAGTCTACCGTATCTTTTAGCGGTCAAACAGCTCGTATCCAGATGGCTGGTGAGTTGGCTGGTAGCCTCAAAGATTTTGACAACGCTACCAAAGAATTGCTTCTTGAGATGTATCGTAACGAGACCGCCTCAGGTGGAGATGCAAACCCTTACAGCAATGCTGATCTAAATGCTTCTGATAAGAGCGTAAAAGGCAAGGTGGCTGCTTCTAGAGATTTCTTTTCTAGCAACGCTGTTGATGCTGCAGCTATCAAAGCTGATTTCGAAACTTGGATCGAAGCTCAGATCGACGAAGTATTCCCTGCTGAAAACGAATTGGCTGAAGCCGGTAAAGCGGGTCAGATCGCTGATGGTTCTTCAACTCGTTATATCAACGCCAAAGGGCTTGAGTATGACCAGGCTGTCGTAAAAGGCTTGATCGGTGCTTTGATGCTTGATCAAATGCTTAATAACTACCTTGGTACTGCGGTACTTGATGAAGCTGATAACCGTGAGCTAAATGATGCGGGTACTGTTACTGATGGTAAGTCTTATACTACCATGGAGCACAAGTGGGACGAAGCTTATGGTTACATCTACGGTACTTCTGCTAACACTGCTGAGCCTAATGCTACCATCGGTAGCGACGATGCTTTCTTGAACAAGTATATGGGCCGCGTTGAAGGTGATTCAGATTTTGCTGGTATCGCTGACGAAGTTTACCAAGCTTTCAAGCTAGGACGTGCTGCTATCGTTGCAGGTGATTACGAAACTCGTGATGAGCAAGCGGACATCATCCGTGAGAAAATGTCTGAGGTTATTGCCATCCGTGCAGTGTACTACCTACAGCAAGGTAAGAATGGTATTGATCTAACCACTCCTGACTATGGTGCTGCTTTCCACGATCTATCTGAAGGTTATGGTTTCATCTACAGCCTACAGTTTACCCGTATTCCTGGTACTTCTACTCCTTACTTCACTAAGGCAGAAGTTGATGGTCTTCTAGACGACTTGATGAGCGGTACTAACGGCCTCTGGGACGTTACTCCTGCAACTCTCGACGCTATGTCTAACACAATTGCAGACAAATTTGACTTTACGGTAGCGCAAGCTGGCGAATAAGATATCCAAACCTCAACGCTGACAGGAGTAAAATTCTGTCAGCGTTTTTATCCTAAATACTATGCGTCGCTTTCTCATGATTTTGTTTCCTACTTTATTGTTCGTCGCCTGTGATCCCACAGAAGAACCTAAAGTAGATGATTTTGATCGTCAGCCTATGTTGATTCACTGGGCTGATAATATCATTATACCAGGCTTTCAAGCCTTTGTCGCAGTAACTGAGGATTTGGAGACTGCAGCGGCTGCCTTCAATGATACTCCTGATGCCTCAAGCCTCGAAACCCTCCGTACCGCTTGGGAAACCGCTTATCTTGAGTGGCAAAAAACCAGCATCTATGACGTAGGTAAGGCGGGCGAACTCGATATGCTTGACTTTATCAATACATACCCAGTAGAGGTAGAAGGAATAATTGAAAACATCGAATCTGGCGAATATAAATTCATTTTACCTTCGCAAAAAGATCGTCAGGGCTTTCCAGCCTTAGATTATATGCTTTATGGTGTTGGTGATACCGACGCAGCCATACTCGAAAAGTACACTAGCGATGCGATGGCGGCTGAATATCGCCAATACATTGTCGATTTAGCGGCTCGTATCAACTCGCTCGCTGATGAAGTACTAGCTGATTGGGAGGGTGGTTTTAGAGATAGCTTTGTCAACAATAGCGGCAACAATGCCAATGCCTCTGTTGACCTAGTAGTCAATGACTTTATCTTCCATTACGAAAAGCACTTGCGTGCTGGTAAGGTAGGAATCCCAGGAGGTGTATTTTCTGGTACTCCTCTCAGCAAAAATGTAGAGGCTTTGTACCGCGGCGACTTTAGCCGTGATCTTCTCAACGAGGCGCTTGATTTTTCTCAAGCCTTTTTCAATGGTGAAGTCAATGGTAAAACAGGTCCTAGTCTCAAAGACTACCTAGATTATCTACAACAACAAAGGGCTGAAGAAGGTACTTTGCTCAGTACCCAAATCAACAATCAATTTGAAGCCAGTCGCGAAGCGATTGCCACTTTGAATCCCAACTTTGCTGAGCAAGTAGAAACGGATGTGATTAGCCTCTTGGCTGCTTATGATCAGCTCCAACTAAACGTACCGTTGATGAAAGTTGACATGTTGCAGATTCTCTGTATCAATGTTGACTACATAGACGGCGATGGCGATTGATATAAGCGTTCCGCGTCCCGAAAGCTATCGCATTCGCGTCAAGCTAAGGGATTATTCAGCGAAAAAGTGGTAAAAAATCATGTTCTGATGGTGTCATGCCCACCCCTGGCCCCTCCCAAGAGGGGAAATTCGCAAGCGAATCGATAGATTCTTCCCCTGCTGG
>JBCCQN010000043.1:0-44074 GCA_039024315.1 Bacteroidota bacterium | reverse complement strand
TCACAATCAACATTGCTCTGATTTGTTAGATTGAGATTGAGGACAGGGGGTTCCGTAACCGTTACTGCTTGGGTTTGTAAGCAGTTGTTCGCGTCGCGAACGCTCACAGTATAGCTTCCTGCGGCGAGATTGGTGAAGGTTGGGTTGGGACCAAAAGCGCCGCCATTGATGGCGTATTGGTAGGGCGGCGTGCCGCCAGCGGCACCGATATTGACCGAGCCCGTGCTATTGCCATTACAATCGACATTGTTTTGACTTAGGATGCTCTTCGTTAAGATCGGTGGTTCGTTGATGGTTACATTGAGGCTAAAGAGGCAGTTGTTTGCGTCGCGAAGGACGAGCGTATAAGTCCCAGCGCTGAGCGTTCCGAGAATCGGACTATTGCCAAAGTTGACCCCATCAGAGGAATATTGATAAGGCGCTGTGCCGCCTGTGGCTGAGAGTTCGGCGGAGCCGGTACTAGCCCCAAAACAGTCCACATCAATTTGATTGACCAAGGTCGCCGATAGAACGGCAGGCTCTGTGATGGTTGCATTGAGACTAAAGAGGCAGTTATTGGCATCTCTAACAGTTATGGTATAAGTGCCGACGGCCAAGCCTGCAAACTGATTATTGTTTTGGAAGTTCGTGCCATCGATCGAATACTGATAAGGCGCGGTGCCGCCATTGGGGCTAATACTGACCGAGCCCGTGCTATTGCCGTTACAATCGACATTGACTTGGTTGCCAATTATTGCTCCGAGCGGATTGGGCTCTGTGATTGTGACATTTAGGGTCGCAAGGCAGCTACTATCATCTCTAACCGTGAAGGTATAAGCGCCCGCGGCGAGATTATTAAATTGATTGCCGGCCTGAAAGTTGAGGCCATCGATGGAGTATTGGTATGGAGCGGTGCCGCCTGCGCCATTGAGCGATACGGCTCCCGTGTTATTGCCATTGCAATCGACATTGGTCTGATTGGCGAGATTGAGACTTAAGACTGGGGGTTGAGTGATGCTAATTGCTTGGGTTTGGAGGCAGTTGTTGGCATCTCTGACGGTGATAGTGTAGTTGCCGGCAGTGAGGTTGTTGAAGTTACGGTTAGGACTGAAATTGACCCCATCGATAGCATATTGATAAGGTGGCGTTCCGCCGGAGGCATCCATATTGACGCTGCCCGTATTGTTGCCATTACAGTCGACATTGATTTGACTGAGAATCGCTGGTACAAGAGCTGGTGGTTCGGTGATGGAAGCGTTTACGGTAAATAGGCAGTTGTTCGCGTCGCGAACGACGAGATTGTAGCTTCCCGCACTGAGCGTTCCGAGAATCGGACTATTACCAAAATTGACTCCATCAGAGGAATACTGATAAGGAGCGGTTCCTCCCGTTGCCGCAAGGGTCGCCGATCCAGTACTTGCCCCATTACAATCGACATTAGTTTGGGCCGCAAGCGTAGCATTAAGGGGGGCTGCAGGCTGATTGAGCACATAAGTAATCGAATCCGTACAGCCTTGGGCATCGGTGATCACAACCGTATAGTTACCGGCTGGAAGATTGTTGAGGACTTGGGTGCCCGAAACTTGACTACTATCGAGTAAGACCGTCTGATTATTGTCTTTCCAGATAAAGCGATACGGAAAGCTGCCTCCCACGATAGCGGTTAGGCTGCCCGTCGAATCACCATGACAAGCTACATCTTGGGTGATCTGATTGAGGTTGAAAGGGGTAACCGTCACCACTAGGGTATCTTCATCGGTACAGCCAATGGAGTCCGTGAGCTGCACGATAAATTGATAGGTTCCGGGAGCGGGAGGCGTGAAAACAGGGCTAAGGGCAGTTGGGTCGTCCAGATTGGCGGTAGGCGTCCAAGAAATGGTCCCGCTACTATCGCTGTATTGGGCGGGGAAGGCTAAGCTCGCATTGACGCAAATGCTGGTATCGGGGCCGGGAATGACATCGGCTGGATCGTAGATGCGAACTACCAAGGTGTCGCGGGTTACGGTATTACAAATACTATCGCGAATGATGAGTTCGAAAAACTCTACCCCTTCGACGATGCCATCGTCGGGAATGCTCAAGCTAAGGGTAATTGAATCCTCTAAAGCGGCGAAAGTAAGGTTGCCGGGAATGCTTAGAAAGTCCGTACCATTAGTGGCCGTACCCGATAGCAAAAAGTCCACGGTTTTGGCTTGGGTACTATCTCCCGTCCGGACGATAGCCAGATCTAATTCATTACAGCCTTCTACAGCATAATCTGTCCCAGCTACATCGTAAGTGGCGTAAGCGGCCGTCCGATTTTGGAAACAACGAATGCCTCCTAAATCAAGAAAAACGCCAGAATCGTAAGTGTCATCTCCTCCGTCGGCAATGATCAGTTTGATACGGTAAGTTTGACAAGGCTCAACTTGTATCAAAGCTAACAAAGGGGTCGTAAATCCATTGTAGCGGATAGTTGAGCCAGCTGCCGGAGGATTGTTAACGTAATAGGCGTTATTGGTGTTGGCATTGACATTGTCAATGGAAACCGGTGTTGTGGTGCCCGGAATCAAGGCGATATTCGTTCCGCCCGGCGGTAAACCAGGACCACTCACGAAAAAGCCAAAGATGTCATTGAAGTTGGCGTTGACGAATTGGGGATACTCCTCGGAGGCAAAGACGTAGGCAATCTGGATGATGTCGCAATCAGCGGTAATGTCAAATTCTAGCGCACAAGCATCGTCGGTCGGTCCGCCCGAAAGAAAATCTAGAATCGGGTCATTGGTCCCACTATTTTGCGTCCCGAAATCATTGATAGAAGTATTGGGTCCGACGGCATTATTGACATTACCAGTGGTCAGCATGACGCCCTTGTCAATTCCGATATTGGTATTGGCCCCATCAAAAACCCCAGAAGCTCCTCCGGCACAATTAAGCACAACATTGTCGATGACTACCCCTCTGCCAGAAAGTGTGTCCGCCAATTGCTGACCAGTAAAGCCGGTACTCACCACGAGCTGAGCCGTGGCAGAATTGAGCATGAAAAAGAGAATCAAAGCAAGGGCTAAAGTCTGTCCCAATCGGGACTTTGAAATTGAGGAAAACGGAGGTTTGCGCTTTGAAGCCAGAGGATACATGGGGAATGCTTTACAGTAAATCTCTTGTAGTGTGTGTACTGTAAAGATTCCAATGGCTGCGATCACCCTACCGCTATAAATGTCTCAAAATGAATGTTTTAGGTGCTGGAAAATATCAGGTAGGGAGAACAGTCTGCACTGGAAATCGAGCAATTTCCATTGTCACGCTTGGCGACCTCCAAAAGGTTGGGTAAGCAAAAAAATAAATTAAATTTTTTTTGAGATGAGCACTTGAATTAGCCTTCGAGTATCTCCATCAACTCTAGCCAGCGATCTGATTTGGTGTCGAGATCGAGATTGACTTGCTCCAATTCTTGGGTCCAAGCGGTCAGTTTTTCATAGTCGGTTTCACCGGAAGCAATCAGCTCATCTAGCTCGGCCTTGCGCGCTTCCAATTGTTCGATTTCGGTTTCGATGCTCTCAAACTCGCGCTTCTCTTTGTAGCTAAACTTTCGCTTTTTACCAGTCTCTGCTTGGGTGTTTTCCGTAGCTTTTTGTGGGCGATTATCCTTCTTTTCTTTAGGAGCTTTTGCCTTGGATTCAGCTGCGGCCTTTTCTTCTTTTTCTACCGCTTTGCGGAACTGCGAATAACTGCCGGGAAAGTCGCGTAATTGCCCCTCGCCTTCAAAGACAAACAGGTGATCCACCAAGCGATCCATAAAGTAGCGGTCGTGCGTTACCACCACTAGGCAGCCCGTGTATTGCTCCGCCAAAAATTCCTCCAACTTGCGCAGGGTGATGAGGTCGAGATCATTGGTCGGCTCATCCAAGATCAAAAAATTGGGATTGGTCATCAGGATGCGCAGCAAGTGGAGCCGGCGTTTTTCTCCCCCACTGAGTGTAGAGACCAAGTTGAAGTGCATATGCCGCGGAAAGAGGAAGTGCTCTAACAACTGGGAAGCCGAAAGCGTCTGACTCTTAGAGAGTTCGACCGTTTCAGCTGCTTCAGTGATAACTTCGATAACGCGGGCGTTGTCTTTAAAGGTCCAGCCATCCTGTTTATAATAGCCGGAGACAATGGTCTCCCCCCAGCGGATCTTACCTGAGTCAGCTTCTTCCTCGCCTACCAGTAAGCGCAACAAAGTCGTCTTGCCTACTCCATTGGGCCCGACTACTCCTACTCTATCGTAGCGATTGAAGGTGTAGGTAAAATTGTCGAGGATATTGAGTTCGCCGTAGGACTTGCGGAGATTTTTGATCTCAAGGGTCTTGCCACCGATGCGACGGCCTTTGACCATGAGTTTCATCTCTCGATCGTCGCCTTTGCGAAGGGTTTTTTCTTTGAGATCGTGGGCCGCGTCGATGCGGGATTTGGATTTGGTGGTTCTCGCCTTCGGCGAACGACTGAGCCAAACCAATTCCTTTTTGTATAAGCTGGTAGCGCGTTCGCGATTGACCTCGGCGAGTTGCTCTCTTTCGGCCTTTTGGGCGAGGAAATAGGCATAATCTCCTTTGTAGGAGTAAATATTGCCGCCATCTAGCTCCAGGATTTCATCCGTAATGGCATCCAAAAAGTAGCGATCGTGGGTTACGACCAGCAAAGATTGCTTCGCACTCGCCAAAAACTTCTCCAGCCATTCGATACTTTCTAGGTCCAAGTGGTTGGTAGGCTCATCCATGATCAGCAGATCAGGTTCCATGATGAGCGCTTGCGCTAGGGCCACTCGTTTGCGTTGCCCTCCCGAAAGCGCGCCCGCGGGCGTGTCGAGAAAGTCCACCTGCAAGCGAGTCAAAATCTGTTTGATCTTGACCTCATAGTCCCAAGCCTCAGCTGCAGCAATTTCCGCTGTGATTTTTTCGAGCTTCTCCGGCGCGACATTGGGATCGGCGGTGAGTCGCTCGTATTCCTCTATCAGTTTGACGGAGGGATGATCGGATTGAAAGACAATCTCGCCGACCGTTTTGTCGTGAGGGAGGTCTGGTTCCTGATTGAGGAAGGTGATGCGAATGCCTTTGCGGGTGCTGACTTTGCCTTCATCAGGGGCTTCTAGGCCCGAAAGGATTTTGAATAGGGTGGATTTGCCTGAACCATTGACGCCGATCAAGGCGATCTTTTGCCCCTGGTCGATGCCAAAGCTGAGATTGGAAAACAGTTGCTTGTCTCCGTAGCTTTTGCTGATGTTTTCGACCGAGAGGTAGTTCATGGATAATGGTTGAATGATTGGAGGTTTGAATTGTTGAATTTTGTATCAACAAATCAAACCTTCAACAAATCCTTAAAGTTTACGGAGTTCTTCGAGAGCCGGCACTACATTGTCGTAGATGCGTTTTTCGATATCGCTAGTATCCCCACGCTCAAATTTCGCGCCTGTTACTTTTTCGTAGAGCTCGATGTAGCGCTCGGTTACTTGCCCGAGGAAATCGTCCGGCATCTCTGGCATAGATTGTCCTTCCAGACCTTGAAAGTTGTTATCCATCAACCATTCGCGCACAAATTCTTTGGACAATTGCTTTTGGGCTTCCCCTGCGGCTTGGCGTTCGGCGTAGCCGTCTGCATAATAATAGCGAGAAGAATCAGGCGTATGCACCTCGTCGATGAGATAAATACGACCTTGAAACACGCCAAACTCATATTTGGTATCCACTAGGATCAAACCTTGTTCGGCCGCGATTTCGGTGCCTTTGTTGAATAGGCTCAGCGCATAATGCTCAATTTGGGACCACTTTTCAGGCTCTACTAGCCCAGACTTGATGATTTCATCTTTGCTGATGTCCTCATCATGGCCGATTTGAGATTTGGTAGCTGGGGTAATGATCGGCTCAGGCAGTTTGTCGCCTTCTTTGAGTCCTTCTGGAAGCGTAACGCCACAAAGCACACGTTCTCCGGAACGGTAAACCCGCCAAGCATGACCCGCGAGATAGCCGCGTACCACCACTTCTACCGGCAGCGCTTCACACTTGATGCCGATGGTGACATTGGGGTCGGGCACGGCAAGGATGTGGCTCGGTACCAAGTCTTCGGTTGCCTTGAAAAAGTGGCGTGAAGTCTGATTGAGCACCTGACCTTTGTAAGGGATCGCACGCGGCAAGATATGATCGAAAGCAGAGATCCGATCCGAAGCCACAATGACCAAGTAGCGATCGTCGATATTGTACACATCCCGAACTTTACCGTTGTACACGCTGAGTTGTCCAGGGAACTCAAAATTGGTGGATTTGATAGCGTTTGCCATGTATTGAGATTTCCGTCTTGAAGGGCAAAGATACGCAAGACTGAGGGAATGCAGAAGGTCGAATGTTGAAATTAGAGCGATTGAAGTTTGATCGGCTGAGTTTTTGTTGGTTTACTCCCGAAAGCTTTCGGGACGCGGAACGCTTGTCTCTAGCGGTATCGATCAATACGATCCGTTGCGACGCAAAATTTTGCGTCGTTACATTTTTGCAAAACGTATAATCATTTGATCAGGAGACAAGCGTTCCGCCCAGCGGCAAAAAAATAGCGACGTAAACAAATACGCCGCTAGATTCATAGGAAATAATCGTTCCGCGAAGCGGAAAGGCGGACAACTCTCAAACAGGGGAGAAGAATGATGGGCTTCTCCTCTGTTTGTTATGGCTTAGTAGCCCTGATTTTGGACCAAGAAACCTTCGATATTGGAGGCCCCATCGATGGCACTCTGAGGGATGGGGAAAAGTCGTTTGTTGACGTCTGTGTCGGTCTTTTCGGTCCAAGCATCCTCGTATTTACCAAAACGGATTTGGTCGCTTCTTCTAAAGCCTTCCCAATAAAACTCGAAACCTCTTTCTCGGAACATGACTTCTAAGTCAATCGCATTGAGGGCTGCTGGGGTCTGGTCTGGACGAGCGGTACGAGAAGTTCTGACAGTATTGACATCAGCCAAGGCAGCCGCATCATCGCCCAATCTTAATTTGGCTTCGGCACGCATCAAATAGATTTCTGCCAGACGCATCAGGACTAGGTCGACGCTGCTAAAGTTGTTGCCATTGGGAGAGGTGCGGCTAAACTGATACTTAGAACAGCGATAACCTTTGTTGTGCAAGCGACCTTCGTTGGTGAAATCTACCTCCTCTGTGTGAGATACGTAGCCTACATCGCGGTCAGGGCCATTGCCTTTACGCTGGATCACAGGGTAGATTTTGACTTGTCCATCATCGCAACGAAGGAAGGCACCATCAGCGCCTTTTCTCGGCCCCCATAGGACGCCTCTCAATACACCCCGATCGATTTCGAAGTCAATATCGGTGACACAGTAAAATTGATCTTCGTCATTGGCAGGAGAAAGTCCCGTCAAGTCTTGAAGGTTTTGTGGAATTTCAATGTTCCCTTGGTAGAATCTTGCGTCTGCTTCGGCTGGATCGGCTGGCGCATAAGCCGAGGCCCAAGTTTGATAAAAGTCTGAAGTCAAAGCTGGGCCGTCCGTACCATCTGCACTCGGGAACTCTGGACGAGGGAACAAAGAGCCTGCGATAGACCAATAAGCCCAGCGGCTATGCTCTCTTCTCAAAACGCCTCTTTGGTCTAGTGAAAAGATGATTTCGGGATTGATGTCATTGCCATCGTTGAAGAGTGCAAAGTACTCTGGGGAAAGGCTGTACTGGTTGGAATTGATGATGTTGTCAGTGTATTGAATCACTTTGTTCATATCATCACTTTGGAAGTCAGGCGTTCCGTAAGGGTCGCGATAAACTGCAGCGTTGAGATACAATCTTGCTAGTAGTCCTTCGACAGCTGGCTTAGTAAATCTACCAGGTCCGAGATCATTGTTTATTACCTCCACTACGGACAGTAATTCGGCTTCTAGGTAGCTAACAGCCTCTTGGCCACGAAGAATATTGGAAAGATCGCTAGAGTTTTCCTTGTCAAAAACGATTCCCCAACTATCTAGCATCAGCATGTTGAGGTAGGCGCGTAAAGCGATCATTTCGTAGAGGGCTCCAGTTGCCTCAAGGTCTCCTTCATCGGAAAGCGGCCGCAATACTTCAATAGCAGAGATAGCACGTGAGATATTTTTGGTTAGTTCATTCCAAGAGCTACCAACTAGGTCGTTTCCAGATGTCATCAAATGGCGGTGTACAGCGATAAACTTACCACCATCAAACCAGTCTGTACCACCGCGATAAGGCAAGATCGCCTCATCGGCTGCGATCAGTTGCAAACCATAATAATTGGTATGCCTCCAAGTCCAAGAGATTTGTCCATAGGCTGGCGCGATGGCCCCACTGATGGCTTCGGCTTGGCCGATACCCGTCAAAGACTCGTCCAAGATGTTTTCTTGTAAATCTGTACAGCCCCAGCCGATAAAGCTAAAGAGGCTTATGGCCACAAGGGCGAAAATTTTACTTTTCATGATTTTATATTTTTCTAGGCTTGAAAAGCCATACTTGATTTAGGGTTAGAAAGAAAGGTTGAGGCCTACTAAGACGGTTCTGGCTCGTGGGTAAGTGAAGCGATCGATACCGAAGGTTTGGATTCCACCGATAGAGCTACCGGTATTTACTTCTGGGTCGAAGCCAGAGTAGTCGGTGATGACAAAGAGGTTTTGACCGGTGATCGCGATGCGTATGCTATTGGCCCAATCCAATCTGCCAGGAATCAAGGTGTATCCAAGCGTAGCATTATTGAGGCGAAGGAAGCTACCGTCTTCTAAGTAGCGAGTAGAAACCTCATTAGAGTTGGTGATATCCTCCTCCGGAAACTCAATAGCAAAGGCTGTAGTATTGAAAGAAGAAGCCAGACTACCCTTATTGAAAAGTGACATGGTAGTGTGGTTGTAAATTTGGTTGCCAGATACGCCATTGAAGTTCAAGCCAAAGTCAAAGCCCTTGTACTCTAGATTGGCGTAGAAACCATAGATCATTTCTGGCAAAGCGCTACCTACTACCAAGCGGTCATTTTCTAAGACTTGACCATCTCCATTGGTATCGTTGAAAGTATTCAAACCATCCTCACCAATGCCCGCAAACTCTTTCATGTAAAAGGCACCAATAGGCTCGCCATTGATGTAGCCATTGATCGTGGCACCGGTCTGACCTGCACCGGTTGCACTACCAGTAGTCAAGACTGCAAAAGGAGAGTTTTGGACGCGGTTGTCGATATAGGCGAAATTACCGCCAATATTGTATTTGAAATCACGGATGGGATTGCTGCGGTACTCGAGAGAGAGTTCGATTCCGGTATTGATGATCTCCATGTCCGCAACGTTGGTCCAAAAAGTTACCGTAGGCTGAATCGGATCCGCGGGAACAACTTCTAAGAGGATGTTTTCAGATACTTTGTTGAAGAAATCAATCGTACCGACTAGGCGATCATCAAAAAGACCAAAGTCCAATCCAATATCGGTTTGAGTAGAAACTTCCCATTGGATATCAGGATTGGCCAAACGCGTAAAGATGGTCCCGAAGGGATAGTCATCAAGCGAAGAGGCATTGGGGTCCAATGGATAGGTATCATTGTTGTCTTTGCTTTCGGTAAAGCTCAACTGCGTGATTTTGGAAGGAATCTCCTGATTACCGGTTTGTCCCCAGCTTGCGCGCAGTTTAAGGTTGCTAAAGAAGGAATTAGCCATGAAGGACTCTTTGCTGATATTCCAACCCAAAGCAAAAGAGGGGAAGTAGCCATACTTATTGTTATCCCCAAATTTGGAAGAACCATCGGCACGGAAGGTAGCGGTGGCCAGATACTTGCCAGCGTACTGATAATTGACTCGACCAAAGAATGACTGGATTTCATTTTCAACGGCAAATGAACTCAAGGTAGTAGGCTGGTCTTGCGTACTGCTTTGGTCCTGATAAATAGGCTCTACTCCATTATTGGCAAAGCCGCTAGCGCTGAAAGACTTTTGCTGGACTAAGGTTTTTTGGTAAGAATGTCCGGCTAAGATGGTAAAGTTGCTCTTATCCAGATCAAGCTGATAAGTAAGGGTATTTTCGAGCAATTGGTTTTCATTGCGCGTGGTGATGCTGGTCAATGAACCCAATTCAAAACCTTCTAACAGAGCATAAGGCAGCAATTGTACGTCGCGATTGGTGGTGGAGTAATCTACCCCAAGATTTAGGCGATAAGTCAGCCCTTTGATGATCTCAATCGAAGAAGCAATGTTTGCCAGCAAACGATTATTGTCGGATTCACCAGAGTAGATGTCATTGAGCACTAGAGGGTTTAGCTGATCATCCAATAGTGTTGGTTCTCCGTTTGTCAAGGTCGGAATAGTCGGGTTGAGTTGTAGCATGTTGACAATCACGCTGCCGTTGGGGCGGGTGTTTTCGGTTTTGGTTCCGGAAAAATTGTAGTCAACATTTAAGCGGCCATTGAGGGCTTTTTGGGTAAGGTTTACTCTTCCAGAGTAGCGTCGGAGTCTACTGTTTTGCAAGATGCCTTCCTGATCTTCTACGCCTGCGGAGATGTAGTAGGAAAATCTTTCACTGGCAGCGCCGCTCATCGACAAGTTGACATTATTGGAGTTGGCCGTTTGGGTCAGCTCATCTTGCCAATCGGTATTGCCTCCGGCATTGAATAAATTACCGTCAATAGCATTGACCTGTTGTACAAATTCCTCTGCAGAAAAGACATCGATTTTATTGGACATCTGAGACCAAGCGGTAGTAGCTGAAAAGTTCATTTCCGTTTTGCCCTCTTTACCCTTCTTAGTGGTGATTACGATTACCCCATTAGCGGCACGAGCCCCGTAGATTGCGGCGGCAGAAGCATCTTTCAACACGTCTATACTGGCAATGTCTTGTGGGTTGATAAAGTTGAGGGGGTTGCTGGCGACACCAGTGGTGGAGTTGTCTAAGACAAAACCATCTACCACGTAAAGAGGGGTCGTTCCGGAACGGAGACTCCCTACCCCACGAATAATCACATCTTGGGCTGCTCCCGGTTCACCACTGACATTTGAGACATTTACCCCGGCGATTTTTCCTTGTAAAAGCTGCCCTGGATTAGCTACGATCCCTTTGTTGAAATCTTTTTCACTAGCAGAGCCAATGGCTCCCGTAACGTCTGATTTCTTTTGGGTACCGTAGGCAACAACGATGACTTCTTCAAGATCCTCATAGCTAGAGGTAAGACTCACCGTAATGCTAGTTTGCTCTCCGATTTGTACTTCTTCTGAAGCATAGCCGACAAAAGAAACAATAAGCACATTGTAACCTTCGGGTACCGTAACCGAAAAATTGCCGCTCTCATTGGCGATGGTACCTATAGTAGTACCTTTTACACGGATCGAGGCTCCGGGCAAAGCTTCTCCACTTTCTGCATCTTTGATAGTACCCGATACGATCTTTTCCTCATAGGTACGATAGATAATTTTAGGAGCCTGCTTGGGCTTAAGTTTCACGTTTATGGTTTGGTCAACTAGGGTAGCTTCCATCCCTACTTGATCAGCTAAAATTTTGATAGCTTCCTTTACCGAAACTCTTTCCAACTTTAGGCTATAGGTCTCTTTGTGTCTTTTAACCTTCGGTCCATACAAAAAAACTAAGTCTGTTTGACCCTTGATTACTTCAAAGATTTCCACGAGCGAGGCATCTTCAACATTGATGCTAATATATTCCCATTCCCAGCTTTGGGACTTTCCATGCTTTGATAATGCCAGGTTAAAACTGACCAGGCAAAATATCATGATCCAACTACATCGCATGAGTAATTGTCTTTGATTAAGTAGTTTAAGTTTCATAGTTTGATTGATGATTTATGTATATAGATTACCCAGCGTGTGCTTAGGGAACTTCCACATATCCTAAGCCACGCACTTTTTTTAAAGAACGGGATGTGTATTTGACTTTTTTGACTGACTAGCTTGCTACATAGGCAGAGGTTTTAGTAGGTGCAGTTTCCATTTCTGATGTATATAGTTTTCTGGGTACTATCTGATTGATAGTCAATTCCGTATAAGCTATTTAAGCTGAGCAAAAAGCCTGTGATATTTCTCGTACTAAGTTCTCCATTAAGGACACAATCGCCTGTGTGATTATCCGTGATCACAAACTTATAGCCAAAGCGTCTTTCAAACTGCCTCAATACATCTTCTAAGCGAGAATTGTCAAAGTGTATTACCCCTTTTCTCCAAGCCTCAATTTTAGCTGTATCTACTCGCTCCCGACTCCAATTGCTGCCCTGATTAGAAATGCGAATTCCTTGGCCTGAATTTAGGATTTCTTCTTTGCCATTTTCTTCGAAAACGCTTACCCTGCCGCTTGAAACCGATACTCTCAAATCCTCCTTTTCATAAGCGGAGATATTGAAAGAAGTGCCTAATACTTGCGTAAAAATGTCATCGGTCATCACAACAAAGGGCAATAAGGTATCTCTCCTAATCTCAAAAAATGCTTCTCCTTCCAAACGCACGATCCGCAAAGAATCGCCAAATTCGGCAGGGACCTCTATGCGGCTCGATGAATTTAGCCATACCTTGGAACCATCTGGAAAATGAAAGGCACGCACCGCTTCTCCTGGCGCTACTTCAAGTATGCTACTTTGTCTGAGTACTAATCCCTTTCTCTCAGTAGATGGCGGAGTCTTTTGCCCCAAAATCAAGGCCCCTAAGGCAGCAAAAAGTAAGACGGAAGCCGCAATAGAGCCATAAAAAAGCCAGCTCCGACCACGCCTAGTTGGAGGCTGCGTTTTGAATACTCCTCGCTCGATTTGAGACCACATATCCCTCTTCAATGCATGTCTTTTGTTATCAGACCAATCTTCTGGCAAAGGACCGGCAGATTGAAAGCGATCAAAAAATTGATCAAATAAAGGGCCCCTGCCTCCCTCATGGCCTAGCTTTATATACTTTTTGAGATATGTTTGAAAAGTTCGTTTACTCATTGCCCTTTTTTATACAGTGCATAAAAGGCCCGCTAGCACCTACACCTTATCGAAAAAAAATACTGCGATAACGATTTGATAACATTGAGCTAGGACCCAGCAGGGATAGATGGGGCAAAAAGTATGAAACACCTATCTTTTACTCATAAAAGTAAAGGACCAAGAAGAAAAGGTAGTGCGCGTGGGTACGCAAAAATTTAAGTGCTTTGTTGATCTGATTTTCAACCGTACTAACTGAAATATTGAGCTGCTCAGCAATCTCCTTATTGGACTTCTGTTCAAACCGACTCATATAAAAAACGGCTCGGCATCTCTCGGGGAGATGGGACAAGGTATCGAGAATACTGTGTTGTAAATCCTTTTCGATGATTTGGTCTTCGGTGAGGTTATCTGCCAATATTTCCTTGAATGCTTCAATGTGGATGTGTCGCATCGGAGCAGCTTGTAGTTTTTTGGCTACTTGATACTTAACACTTCGATACAGATAGGCTTCCAGCGTAGCGATATCCAATACTGCTCTCCGCTCCCAAATCGTCAAAAATAGGTCTTGTACTACGTCTTTGCTGCTGTCCTCATCCTGTAGTACTCGATAGCTGGCCAAGAAAAGCTTCTCCCAATATTTTTCATATATACAATGAAAAGCATCCCAGTCTCCTGATTTTAGCAAGACTAGTAATTCAAGATCGGTATACTCTGTATAGTGGATAACCATAGCTTGCAGCTTATCAGCAAGTTAAGCAAGCAATGTGAACTAATGATTAATCCTCTAAGGTATTAATGATTGCTTAGGGTTTTAGACACGGCTGCGCGGAACGCTCATTCGGCTCCCTAGGATATGATTGGTCCATTTGTAAAATTGCGGCGACCTAAATTTTACGTCGCTACTCAAGACAACCTGGCGCTTTGGAGCGCGGCGTCTCTCCGGCCTCGTTCGAGGGCGAGCTGTAGAAGATTGTCGATCAAATCAGCATAGTCGAGACCTGCCTCAGCCCAAAGTTTGGGATACATGCTGATGCTTGTAAAGCCCGGCAGTGTATTGAGTTCATTTACATAGACAGCGCCATCTTCACAGAGAAACATATCCACACGAGTCATTCCTTCGCAACCCACAGCTCGATACGCATTTTTGGCGACGAGCACGAGCTTGGCCAGCATTTGGTTGTCGATATCTTGAGCTGGGATGACGATGTCTGCGGCATTAGGGTCTTCGTATTTGGTGTCAAAATCATATAGCTCCGCGCTATTAACGACCACTTCTCCTACGCTGGTAGTTCCCACTTCTCCATTGCCCATGACGGCGCATTCGACCTCACGACCGATGAGGGCTTGTTCGACAATCACTTTGTGGTCAAAGCGGAAGGCTTCAGCGATAGCAGCGTCAAATTCCGCTTTATTGTTGGCTTTGCTTACTCCCACCGAGGAGCCCATATTGGCGGGCTTGATAAATACGGGTAGCCCGAGCTGGTTGATCACGGCAAAATAATCAATGGCATCTTTTTCGTAATAATGAAAGCAAAAACCTTCAGCCACCAGCAAATCAGCCTGACTCAGCAGACGCTTGGTCACATCCTTGTCCATAGCTGCCGCTGAGCCCAATACACCCGGACCGACAAAAGGGAGATTGAGATGGCGCAACAAGCCTTGCAGGCTGCCGTCTTCACCATAAGGGCCATGCGTAATGGGAAAAACCACCTCTATTTGAGGAAATGTTTCGGCGCTATCCAGCAGACGAATTTGGCGTTCGGCGAGGCCGGGTACCAAACAAAGAGGACGGCCCATAGCGGCAATATCTAGGTCATCGGTCTCCAAATCGCTATGCTCCAAAGCAAACCATCGGCCGTTAGGATCAATGCCGATCAATACAATCTCATATTTGTCTCGGGGGATGGCCGCAAAAATATTACGAGCGGAACGCAAAGAAATTTCGTGTTCAGGAGACTTGCCACCAAAGAGCAAGGCCATAGTAGTTTTCATACAAAATCCGATTTGTCAATAAGCGGAATCCGGCGGGGGAGAGGAAAGCGAATTATTTATCAATCTCTTGAGATCAGCCCAGTAAAGCTTGCGAGTAAACCACAAAAATAGTACAAAAAAGGCGATGCCAAAGCCCAACACAATCCCCCTGATCAAGGAGCCCTTTTTGGCGTTGAATGGGCCACGCGGATAGTCCAACACCTGCAATATAGGAGTCGTCTCCAATAATTGCGATACTGCCGATTCTCGGCTGAGCATCAAGTTGATATACATCTGTTGCAAAATCGAAGAAGTGGCCTCTAGTTCACGAGGTAATATCTCTTCCCTCGCCATGATCCGATAGCGTGATTTGTCCAAATGACTAGCGATGCGACGATTGACCTTATCGAGTTCGACTTTGACCGAATCGGCCCTGAGAGTAAAGAAATCTAGGTTGCGTTTGGCTTTTTCTGTCTTTTGATTTCGATAGTAAGTCCGCAGCGCAATGATATATTTGTCGGCCAATATTTTGGCGTAAATAGGATCAGGTACGGTGACACTAAAGTCAATAAAGCCCTCTTCACCTACAAAAGCACTCATCCTTTTGCCGAGTAATTTGCCACTCAAGTACACTTTTCTGGTCAAACTCGGCTCTGGCTCTGGATCAGAGAAAGAAGCGATGGTACGTTGCAACCAAGAAGGCTCACCGTAAAACACTTCCAGCGCTTTATCCGCCAACAAAAATCGTTCTTCTTCTTGCAGCCAGACAGTATCTCGTCCGCCATCACCCAAATAAATGCCATAGGGTTTCTGGGCATCGAAGACAAAAAAGGTATCTCTATGAGCTACGATCGTATCCTGCACCACCGCTTCAGCGATCCGGCGGCTTTTCAAAATCCCAATCATATTTTGGGATTCTTCGGGCACCATGCCTCCCCCCAACAATAGGGAAACCGGATTTTCGAGATTGATGGCACTGGCCCCATCTGATTCTGGATGAAATTTGGCGGCGGCAATAAACTCGGTCGGTGTAGTGTACTCACGATAGCCCAAGACTATGGCGAGAAAAAGACCTAATATCAAGAACCACCATTTACGCCGTCCTATGACGGCACGATATTCTTTGAGGCGTTCAAATAAAGGATTTTCCATGGCCATCGAATTATTGGAGAGTTCGATCGACAAGTAAGACCAAAGTCAAAGCCGTAGTGATGCCAGAAAAGAGCTGATTCAAATCAATCGGTTCACGATCTTCATCCTTTTCCCTTTTCTCCTTTTCCGGCTTCTCCGGAACGTTTATCTCACTTCCTTGCTCCACTTTTGGATAGAAAGAGACCCACAAAAAACGGCGAGCGCTCCGGACACGCCCATTTACATATTGGACTTGCACCTGTTTTTTATCGGTTTTGCGATCAAAGCCTCCGGCTTGCCGCACATAATACCTCAGGCTTTTGATGCCAGATTCGTAAACTACTTTCACCCCAGATTCAAGTACATTGCCATTGATGGTTACCACATCTAGTCTGGGAGGGATCTGGAGTTGATCCCCATCTTGGATGGCAATATCCCATTTCGAACCTGGATTCCGCAGGGCTTGTTCTAGCTGGATCGATATGGTACCTACTCCTTTTCGCTGCAATACGGCCCCTTTGAGATAAGCCAGCTCAGTGATGCCGCCCGATCTAGATACGAGGGAACTCAGACGTTCGTTTTTGGAGATTTTATTATAGACACCGGCCACCCTGACCTCACCACTGATAGTCACATTTTCTTGGAGGAGGAAGTCTGGATTGGGACGCACAAAAATCTGGTCAAAAGCATTGACTTTGATCTCATCTAGGCTTGCGTCATATCGCCAATCCTGCGTAGTAGAGATCCGTTGGATCACAATCGGCACGGGTATAATCTCATTGTTATCGCCCATGGTTTCTACTACCCTTGAAAGCTCGATATTGCCGTAGTCTGCTTCAATTTTAAATCCACCAACCTGATAGAGTAAGTCCCGCAAACTCATATTGGGTAATACTTCATACTTGCCCGGACGAGTAACCAAGCCGTTAACGGTAATTTCGCCCTTACGGATAAATTCATCCTCCGAGCGAATGACTACCTTGCGAAACTCCCACATCTTGAGACTATCGGCCCGAATGCTTGATTGCCAATCGCGAGGGATTCCCAAGCGAATGATCTCATCCTCACCAGAACCTAGATTATTAATGCCGCGTTCCAAGGGATTGAATTGGCGATAGAGTTCAACTTCTTGAATGTAAACCCCTTCAATTAAGCCTCCTGCTTGGTAGAGAAGGTCTTTAAAAGTCATTTCGCGACTCAAACGAACGCTGCCGGGATTATTGACTTGACCGGAGATTTCTATTTCTCGGGTTTCTTGAAAATTCTTTTCAGAAAATACTTGCAGCCTATCGTTGTACTGCAGTACAATATTGTTTTGAGGATTGTCAAGATCAACTAAGCTAATCGGTATATAGCTCAAATAAGCAGTAGTAGGATCAGTTCTGATGACATAGGCTCTGGGTAAGAAGGCTTCTTCTTCCAGCCCTCCGGCCTGCTGGATCAATTCGCTCACACGATCCCCCTTCTTCAACTGATAATCGTCAGGGAATGCCACTGGTCCAATGACCCCTACGGTATTTTCGGTATCTGTCTTCTTGGGGCGTATCTGGATCAGGTCCCCTCCTTCAAGTGGATACACAGCACCGTCATCTTTCAGATAGGTACTGAGCACAAAATCAATCTGTATTGGACGTTCCTCATCCGGACGGATCATGCGCGCACTAGAGCGCAGGGCTTGTGGATTGAGCCCCCCAGCATAATCAATCAACTCTGCTAGATTCTCTCCTGCCAACAGTTCATATTTCATCGGTCTCTTTACGGGACCATTGATCGCGACGATCTTTTCCTGAATGCCGACAAAGAGCACATCATTGTCTTGCAAATAAACGGGGTCTAATTCGCCATCAATCAAAATATCGTAGAGGTCTATGACCTTAGCCACCTCACCATTACGGCGGATCTCAATCTTGCGCACCGAACCAATCGGCGTCACTCCACCCGCTTCAAATAAAGCGTTGAAAGCAGGCGTAGCAGCATTGATCTTGTAAGAGCCGGCTTGCTTGACTTCACCAAATATATTGACATTAATCGTCCGTTGACTGCTACCGATAAACACTTCTAGTTCTGAGCATTTGGAAACAATATTGCGATAGCGAGCAATGAGGATTTCGCGCGCTCTCCCATAAGTCAGACCCTCCAACACAACCTTGCCCAGATATTCTGCCCTCACTGATCCATCCGGTCCAACAGTTAGGGTCGTACTAAATTCACTACAGCCCCAGACATTGATAGCAAAGACATCTCCCGGTGCAATGACATAGTCAAAGCGAGGGGCACTACTGATGGCTTTGTTAAACTGGACCGCATTATCAAAGATGTGATGACCAAAGATTTGGTTACCTCGAGGGGCACTATTTTCTTGGACCGGCAGGATCACCGCAGGTTCCTCTTCGCGTTCCGCCGCAGGCGCATCTACCGACTGAGGAGGCAATATAGCAGGGTCGATGGGAGTATTATCGGGGGCAATACTCGACTCGCGCTCGGGGGTAGTTTCTCCCTTAATCGCTTCGGGGATCAAGCCCTCTTGCTGCAATTGTTTAGCAATTTCCTCTTCACTTTTTCCATCAAGGATGAGTTCTTCAGCTCTACTCTGTATTGCTTTTTGTTGATCGGGAGAGATTTGTTCAAGGACCTCGGGGGGAATCTTTCGCACTAAGTCAGGAGATTGACCGTAGGCAGCGAAAGGCATAGCCCACAAAAGCCCACTGAGCAAAACGACGAAACAGAAGTTATGCATGGGTTTTAGGTTGGATGGATGCAAATCTACGAAATGCTGGATGATTGCCATTAAGGAATCATTACGTATTAGCAAAAAATCTTACGCCTTGATGGATTGACAAAGTTCCACTAAAACGCCACTAGTGTCCTTAGGGTGCAAAAAACAAACGAGCTTATTGTCCGCTCCTGCCTTAGGTGTTTCATTCAAAAGACGTATGCCTTCGCCTTTCAAACGCTCCATTTCTGCCTCAATATCCTCTACTTCAAAGGCTAGGTGATGAATTCCTTCCCCACGCTTGGCAATAAAACGGGCGATAGGCGAGTCCTCTTTGGTTGCTTCTAACAATTCCACCTTTGCCTCTCCCATCTGATAAAAGCTCGTATTTACCCCTTCACTCTCCACACCCTCATGTTTATAAGGCGTTTTTCCTAACAAACGGCTAAAGAGCGCGTCCGCATCAGCAAGATTATTTACGGCTATGCCTATGTGTTCTACTTTCATATGCTAATTTCTATGCTCTGCCAAACTTCGACATTCGGTATTCGGCATTCGATATTTTCTTTTTTTGCTGCTTCGCAGAACGATTCTCCCCCGAATTGTGAAGGCATCATTTTCGTTTAAGTACGAGCTATTTTTTTGATCGCCACAAATTACATAAAGAAGTATCAATACACCTAAAATCACACATCCCAAAGGGCCTATTTTCGTATACCTCTCAAAATGAAAAGATTGCTTTCTATTTGGCATAGTTTGGCCTCAGAATTGATACAGTCTTATCACTCAAATTAGGGGTAAAATTAGCTCAAGACGGCCCAAGCCCGAGTACATCAATAAGTAAATGCTAAAATTCCTTACGAATCTTCACTTATTTGATACTTTTACGTTCCTAATACGTTGGGTTTTTCCTAGTTTTACAGGAATGCCCACACTTTTATATGTGTACCCTCGTTTTCAACTCTTTTTTGGCAAAAATTAGTATTTCACATGGCCGAGAGATTAGCCTTTCTTAGCAACACAAGTCCTGAGTACGTAGACAAGCTCTACCTCGATTTTCAAAACGATCCAGAATCTGTTCCGGAAGAATGGAAACGCTTCTTCGATGGTTTTGACTTTGCCACCGCCCAATACGGAGAGTCTGGTCTCAACGGTCAGGCGGGTGAGCAAACCTCCTCCAAAGAGATCAATGTCCTCAACATGATCAATGCTTATCGTACCCGAGGACATTTATTCACCAAGACCAACCCTGTTCGGGAACGCCGCCAATATTTCCCTAAGCTTGCCTTAGATACCTTTGGTTTGACTGAGGCCGATTTGGATACCGTATTTCATGCGGGTGCTCAGTTAGGGGTAGGTCCAGCTAAGTTGCGCGACATCGTCTCTCATCTGGAACAGACCTACTGTCAGTCCATCGGGGCTGAATATATGTACGTCAGCAAAACCGAGATCAAAGAGTGGTTGCGTTCCAAAATGGAAAGCGTCAAAAATCAGGCGCAATTCTCCATCGAAAAGAAAAAGCGCATCCTCGGCAAGCTCAACCAAGCCGTAAACTTCGAGAAGTTCCTCGGCATGAAGTACGTAGGCCAAAAACGTTTCTCTGCCGAAGGCGCCGAAACCGTTATCCCTGCCTTGGACGCCATCATCGAACGTGGTGCTGATCTAGGGATCAAAGAGTTTATCATCGGTATGGCCCACCGAGCCCGTCTCAATGTATTGGCCAATACCCTCAATAAAGAGTATGACGAGATCTTCTCCGAATTTGAAGGAGTAGAACATGCAGAGTCTGTCTTCCAAGGCGACGTGAAATACCACCTTGGCTTTTCTGCAGATATCAAAACCGACAATGAGCATGAGGTTCACCTCAGCTTGATGCCCAACCCCTCTCACCTTGAGGCGGTCAATCCAGTGGTACAGGGCCACGCCCGCGCCAAAATCGATCGTAAATACGATGGCGATTACAACAAGCTAGCGCCCATCTTGATCCATGGTGACGCGGCTGTAGCAGCCCAAGGGATTGTTTACGAAGTCATACAGATGTCTTTGATCGACGGCTACAAAACGGGTGGTACCATCCACATTATCATCAATAATCAGGTTGGCTTTACGACCAACTACATAGATGCTCGTTCGAGTACGTATTGTACCGACATCGCCAAGGTAACCCAGTCTCCAGTCTTCCACGTCAATGGAGATGATGCCGAGGCAGTGGTTTATGCCGTAGAGCTTGCGATGGAATTTCGTCAGCGCTTCAATAAAGATGTATTTATTGATTTGCTCTGCTACCGTCGTCATGGGCACAATGAAGCTGATGAGCCAGCCTTTACGCAGCCATTGCTTTACCAGACCATCAAAAAGCACCCCAACCCTAAGATGATCTACTTTGAGAAACTCTTAGCAGAAGGGGAGGTACAGGCCCAAATGGCCAAGGAGATCGAAAAAGCTTTCAAAGCTGAGCTCCAAGCCGAACTTGAAGAAGCCAAGCAAAGAGAAGTACTTGAGTTTGCTCCCTATCTCCAAGGTACTTGGGGAGGCATTCGCCGCGTAGAGGCCAGCGACTTTGAGAAAGAATCTCCGGAAACAGGCGTAGATCTCAGTATCCTCAAAAATATCGTCGAGAAAACGCACGCCATCCCAGCGGACTTCAAAGCCCACAAAAAGATCGTCAAAATCTTCAATGATCGTTTACGCATGGTCGAAGAAGATCGTCTGGACTGGGCATTAGGGGAGCTTATGAGCTACGGTACGCTATTGCTAGAAGGCCGTCCGGTCCGCCTTAGTGGTCAGGATGTGCGTCGCGGTACCTTTGCGCACCGCCACTCTATATTGGTGAGCGTTGACGCAGAGCAAGACTATATCCCGCTCAATCACATCGATGAAGAAAATCAAGAAAAATACATTGCCTACAACTCTCTCCTTTCTGAGTACGGAGTACTAGGCTTTGAATACGGTTATTCCTTCACTAACCCTAACAATGTGGTGATTTGGGAGGCTCAGTTTGGCGACTTTGCCAATGGTGCCCAGATCATGATGGACCAATACATTTCTAGTGGTGAGACCAAATGGCAGCGGATGAGTGGTTTGATTCAGTATCTACCACACGGCTCCGAAGGCCAAGGTCCAGAGCACTCTTCGGCTCGCATTGAGCGCTACCTTGAGCTCTGTGCCGAAAACAATATGCAGATCGTC
Source organism: Bacteroidota bacterium (assembly GCA_039024315.1). Taxonomy (GTDB): domain Bacteria; phylum Bacteroidota; class Bacteroidia; order J057; family J057; genus JBCAWW01. The sequence continues at coordinate 22,212 of JBCCQN010000043.1, read as the reverse complement.
AACTGTACTTATCCGGCTAATATCTTCCATGCCGTGAGACGTCAGTTCCATCGCGACTTCCGCATCCCATTGGTGGTATTCACGCCTAAAAAGCTTCTCCGCTACCCACTTTGTGTGAGCAAGATGGAAGCATTTGGGCCTGGCACTCGCTTCCAAGAAGTAATCGACGATCCCAATGTTACCACCAAGTCAGTCAAGAAGGTTTTGCTTTGTTCTGGTAAGATTTACTACGATCTATTTGAGCATCAGCAAGAGCAAAAAATCAAAAATGTTGCTGTAGTACGTATGGAGCAATTGTATCCAGTGCCACACTTCGCCCTTGATGCTTTGAAAGCAAAATATCCAAAAGCTGAGTTTGTCTGGGTGCAAGAGGAGCCTCGTAATATGGGGCCTTGGACCTTCATCTTGCGCGAGCTTTATGAAGACTTCCCTGGCTTAAAAGTGATCGCACGTGAGGCGAGTCCGAGTCCGGCCACTGGTTATCACAAGCAACACGTAGCCCAGCAAGAAGAGCTGATCAAGAGCGCTTTTAGCTAAATATATTTGCCTGCTGCCCACTAATTGGGAGCGGGTGTATTTTTTTGTAGCTGCTTCGCAGAACGCTTAATTTGCTCATACTGAGCTAAAAAAAAGCGTTTTGCGAAGCAGTTTGCTTTTGTTTAGCATCATCAAAATCGCTAAACCAGCAACATGCCCCTCCAAACCAGATTCCTCCTCCTATCGCTTTCCTTAGTAATCGTTCTTCCAAGTTGCGTAGAGCCCAAAGCCTCGACCGACAAAAAAGCATGGGTAATCGAAGTCCTACAAGACTCCGTCTTGATGCTCGCTCAGCAAAACCTGCAAGAAGCACCCATCACGGTTACCGCTTCCTCTAGCCCAAGGAGTGCTGGCGGCAAGCATGATTTTTATTCCGAGGGAGATTATTGGTGGCCAGATAGCACCAATCCAGAAGGCCCTTATGTCCGCAGAGATGGCATGACCAATCCCGACAATTTCACCGAGCATCGCAAAGCCGTGGTCAGACTAAGCGAGATTGTGGGTAATTTGGCCTCTGCCTATGCCATTACTGAGGAAGCAAAATATGCCGAAGCAGTACGCCAGCACCTCAAGGCTTGGTATATTACAGATAGCACGCGCATGAATCCCAATCTGCTTTATGCTCAAGCGATCAAAGGTCGGCATACCGGACGAGGAATCGGCATCATAGATGCAATCCATTTTATGGAGGTGGTGCAGGCGACTCGCTTGCTCGCAGAGGCAGGCCAAATACCAGAAGCAGAATTACAAGCAATCAAGGCTTGGTTTGCCGATTTTAGCACTTGGCTGACGACTCATCCCTACGGTCAAAAGGAAATGGTGCATCCCAATAATCACGGCACTTGCTGGAATATGCAGGTTGGGCTATATGCTGCCTTTACTGAAAATGACAGTCTCCTCAACTTTTGCCGCCAGAACTATCAAAATACGCTGCTGCCCAATCAAATGGCTGCTGATGGTAGTTTTCCGCTTGAATTGGAGCGCACAAAGCCTTATGGCTATTCGCTTTTCAATCTCGACGCCATGGCGATGAATTGTCTGATCCTCTCTGACGAAGCGCACGACCTTTGGGCCTTTACGGCTGAGAAAGGGCAAAACCTCGAGCAAGCATTAGGCTATATGCAGCCCTATGTAGCAGATAAGGCTACTTGGCCATTAGCGCCCGATGTGATGTATTGGGAGAATTGGCCCGTAGCACATCCGGCTTTTTTGTTTGGGGGACTTCACTTTGAGCGAGAGGATTGGCTCGGCCTGTGGCAAAAGGGCAAACATTTTCTTACGGTCAAAGAGGTGCGCCGCAATGTGCCTATCCGAAATCCGCTGATTTGGTTGTGATGAGCGTTCCGCGCAGCGGTGAAAAATCTAACATCCCCTTCCGTCAATCGCCCCCTTCATCCCGATAGTCATCGCATAGGCGTCAAGCTAAGGGTTTTACTTCGCAAAGAGCTGAATTTTTCCTCCCCCTGCCCTCTCCGAATGGGGACAAAACCTGCGGTTTGCAAAGCCATTTCCCCCTTTGGAGTGGGATTAAGGGGGAGGAATCATGCATGCCGCACAGTAGCAGGGATGAGCGTTCCGCGCAGCGGCCCCTAAAAACCCAAAATGCCGAATGACCACTTCGATCATTCGACATTCAAAATTCGTTATTTAGCCTTCCCTAGGGTCTAAAGGCAGGATTTTTGGAAAACTCCTCGTCGGTCAGGGCCTTGAGAAAAGCCACTAGATCAGCTTTATCCTGTTCGTTTAGATCCATATTGATGAAGTTGACGTCATTTTTGTTGGGGTGATAACGGCTGTTAACCGTCGAGTATCGCTCCACTACCTCCTCCAAAGTAGCCAAGCTACCGTCATGCATATAAGGGGCAGTCAGCTCAATATTGCGTAGGGTAGGGGTTTTGAATAAGTGCTCATCCAACTGGCGGCCTGTAATCTCGGCACGGCCTCCGTCTCCTTTGGCAATATACTCGGCATAATCATAGAGACCGTTGTTTTGGAAGCCATCATCGGTAAAATTAAAACCCGTATGACAGTGAAAACATTCTGATTTTTCGGTCTCAAACAACTTCATCCCTCTTATAGCAGCCTCTGACATAGCCGTAAGGTCTCCGGCAATATAGCGGTCATAGGGGGAGTTGCCACTGATCAAAGTACGTTCAAAACTAGCGATAGCGTTAACTACCCCAAGCATAGTTGGAGGGCCATCATAGGCTTTGGCGAACATATCATAATACTCCTCATTATTGGTAAGATAAGAGAGCACTTCAGCGGGATCGGCGGCCATCTCTACTTCATCGATGATCGGATGGAGGGCTTGATCTTCCAGATTATTCACCCCTCCATCCCAAAAGAGACTTTGCGAATAAGCGATGTTGGTTAGGGCCATAGCATTGCGACGCCCCAATTTGCCCTCGACTCCATCACTGAGGACAGTCGTATCGGCAAAGCCTCGGTCAGGAAAGTGGCAAGAAGCACAAGAGACGGTTCCATCAGCCGATAAGTTCGGATCATAGAAAAGCTTTTTGCCTAGCTCGACCTTCTCCACGGTCATAGGATTATCAGCCGGAATGAGCGGCTCTGGAAAATCAGCTGGAATTTGTAGCACATAAGGCGTTGGCACATGGATCTCCGGCCCTTTGTCACAAGCATTAAAGGCGAGTAGGACGCTGACGATAAATGCTACGGCAGCAAAACGCTTCATATCAAAACGGTTTTTTGGTCAATGCTTTTTCGATCAAATTGGTGGTTACCCGCTTAGCGAGATTAAATTGCTCACCTGGTACGCTATGGCTGATCGCCTCATTGACAAGGTCGATGGGATCAGAGTCTGGAAAAAAGATCTGCTCCACATCGACGGCAAACTCGATGTGGGCTTCTTGATTTTCGACTACGGTGAATGCATCTTCTGGACCATCAAAAGTCAATACTTGATAGATCACATTAGGAGAGTTGACTGAGTCTTTGCCAATATGATAGCCAAAAGATTGCCCTAAGGCAAGCCCATCCATAGCTTGGGTACTGTCAACTTTACCTTCAAGGGTAATATAGCGGTAACCTGAGCGCCAAGACCAGTACATCTGATTACTAATACTTAATGGATGATCTAAGGCATAAGAAGCAGGATCGTCATTGAGTCGATCTGGAATGCCAATGCCAAACTTGATACCTTTATAAGAACCCGGCTCTATCTCTTGATAAGTTTTATAAGCCGTAAAGCCGTGCTTAACGCGTTTAGCTGGGCCACCATTGGCGAGATCGAAGAGATTGATGTCCGAAAGTAGCACTTCACTCCCGTCTTCCTTGATCAAGCTGATTTCGCTAACATACATACGGAAGACATCGATGCGATAATCTCGGCCCTCGGGGCTGGTATAAATCTCGCTACCGGCAAAGTCTCCCCCATTAACGTTAGGGCTAAATTCAATCTTGACGGAACCTACTTCTGGTATAGGTGCCTCACGACTACAGCCGCTAAAAATTACGACTGCGATCAGAAGGAAAAATATTTGCTGTATTTGTTTCATGTCGGTTCGATTGAGGAAAGGCCATTAAGGCGCAAAAGCAGGGTTATTGATAAATTTTTTGTCGGTCAGCGATTCGAGAAAGGCGACTAGATCAGCGACTTCGTTTGGGTTTAGGCCTAGCGGCCGAACGTAAGTACTCTGATTGACATGGCCTTTGCCGCCTTCGTTATAATGCTGAACCACTTCTTCTAAACTGTTTAGGCTGCCATCGTGCATATAGGGCCAACTCAATGCGACATTGCGTAAGGTCGGCACTTTGAACTTACCGATGTCTGCTGAGTCAAGCGTTACGCGATAGCGGCCTTTATCTAAAAACGAATCATAAAGTCCATTGTTCGCAAAATCATATAAAGAAAAGTCTATTCCTCCATGGCATTGCGTACAATTGGTCCTTTCACTCATAAATAACGCTAATCCACGCTGTGCCGCTGCACTGAGCGCTTGAGGATCTTCTCCTCGCACAAAGCGATCATAAGGACTATCACCACTGATCATCGTGCGCTCATAAGCAGCAATGGCTCTCGTCAGCACAAAAAGTCCGATCTCACGACCATAAGCCTCTTGGGCCAAGGGCTCGTAAACAGGATGATTTTTGAGTCTTTCAGCCAGTAGCGCAGCGTTGAATCCCATCTCCAAATTATTGCAGATAGGTCCCAATACTTGTTGCTCTAGGCTAGGGCTGCCCCCTTCTCGAAAGAAATAAGGATGGTAGCCAATATTGGTCAAAGTGGGCGCATTTCGTTCACCGATGCGCCCTTCTATCCCTCTTGAGATAGGATTATGATCGGCAAAACCCGCTTGGGCTAAGTGGCAACCAGCACAAGAAAGGGTAGAATCTACCGAGAGGATGGGGTCAAAAAAGAGCATTTTACCGAGCTGTACTCTTGCGACCGTCATCTGATTGTTTTCTGGGACTGAGGGTTCGGCGAAGCCGGCTGGTAAATCCCACTCAAAGGCAGCTTGCTGGACAATACGAGGGCCTTGTTGACAGGCTATGAGACCTATCAACAAGCACCCAAGCGATATTTTTGCAAGCTTGGACAAATTATTTTTGTACCGTAAAGGCAGTAATTGCGTTGTCTGCTACTTTGGACGCTAGCTCCGGTCCGTCACCTGTATGCGTTACGCTCTCGGTGCTGAGGTCAACGTCGGTAAAGAATTTCGCGATATCATAATCAACCGTAATAATAAAGTCTTCAGCATCAGCTTCTTGGTGAGCCTCTACCATGAAGCGACGCAGGTTGCTGTCTTTTCCAATGTGCATTTCCAATAGACCATCAACAGCGCCATCGCCATCTGTATCCACCTGACCTTCAATCTTGATAAACTGATAGCCGGCATCCCAATTCCAGTGCATGGATGGATTTTGAGGTGCAAGTACATTACTGGCTTCATAAAGAGTAGGATCAGCATGATTGGTGGCTGAGTCAACCCCTACATTGAAGGCCAACATATGCTTATGGCCGGCCGTTACTTGCCCTAACTCATAGTCAGTTTCGTCTGCTTTGACCAATAGGTAAGTTTCAGGCATTTCCATATCCATCATATCGCCAATACCGACCTGAGAGACATAAAACTGAAAGATATCAAAACGAACTGCTGTACCATTGATCGTATAAGTTTCTCCTAGCGTGAAGTTCTGCCCATCAACATTAGGCATCAGCTTTAAAGATAGGATGGGGAAAGTACAATCATTACTCGCGTCCGTCGCATCAGGGTCATAGTTTAAGGCTGCGGGATCAATACAGCCTGCTTTCTCACAGCTTGGTAATACAGCACTAAATAGGATTGCCAGTGCAATTAGTTTGAAAATCGGTAATCGTTTCATTTGTTAAAAAGGTATTATTCTGATTGTTCTGGTTTTAAAAAAAAAGGGTAATACTGCCCATATAGCGGGCGTAGGCGCTTAATTCGCCTTGCGCATAATCGGAGACTAGGGGTAATTGTGCACTGAATCCTACCGAAAATCGTTTTACGAAGGCCTCTATACCTGTGACAGCATAAAGACCATTTCCCCCCGTGCGAGGCTGCCGATACAGATTAAAAATGTCTAATGCCAAATATTCGTAGCTCAGGCCACCATAGGGCACAAAATTGATGCGGGGGGTCGCATAATTGTAAGCTACAGAAGCCGTAAGGCTCAGTTGGTCACCAAAGCGATAATCATCGGCATTTTCAAAGTTGTAACGATAGTTGGCTTCAGCTAGTACCGTCAAGGCTCTAACTTGTAGCTGATACCGTAGTTGAAACCAAGTGTCCCAACTAGCAGTGCCTAATTGAAAGTTAGCTGGCGTCAGGCTTTGATCCGTTTGAGCTTCGTAGGCTCCGGTCGGTATTTTTATCCCTAGGCCTACTTGTAACTGCTGCTTGACGACTGACTTTAGCGTATCTGAGCGCTCCAACAAACGATAGGAAAGGATAGCCGAAGCATCTCCCAAACCCATACGATGGTTAACTTCGCCATAACTATGGTGGGTCATTTGTTGATAAGGTAAGATACCCAATACATTCCAGCGAGGCGCAAAACTAGGTCGATAGCCTATCTGTAGGACTCCTTGATAGATTTCATTGGACCCACTACCATCATTTGCCCTAAATGATGCATAACGCCCTCTGAAACTCACAAAATGTCCCATATAGTTAGGCACTAGTCCCAGCATACTACCTGCCGAAGCACAGCCACAGGCATCACAAGCCTTTATATTTTGGTAGGAAAGCATGCAAAGCAGCAATCCTATCAGATATTTCATGATAAGTTTGAATAAAAATGGATCGAATGTTTGTTCCGCGTAGCGGCGCGACATTTTGCGACGCCAATAATAGTATCAATGCTCAAAGCATATTCGAATAAGCGTTCCGCGCTCCCGATAGCTATCGGGAGGTAGCCAATATCAAAGGCTACCAATCAACCTTCGACATGCAAGCTTTGTTATTCATCAAGCAAAATTCCCTAGGCTTGGGGAGGAGGAAGGAGGATGTCCAAAGCTGGGCTGCTATATCCCGCTGCGCGGAACGCCCAGAATTGGCACTTTGCCATCTGTAGAAAAGATAGGGACTGAACTTGCGTACGCACTAATGGTAAAATTTCTACCTCATCGGGAGAAACAGGTGCCGGCGGGAGCTCAGCGGCTTTTTGGGCCAAATCCTCTTCAAATTGTGCTTTTATTTGCTCAGCTAGAAAACATTGTCCGTTGCAATTGAGTTCTGGACGAGATTGGTTTTCGCAATAAAAATTGGCAATGCGTTCTTGAAACAATGCATACTGTACATAGGGTAAAATCGGCGCCAATAGCACCATACTCATCCCAAACAGCAATATGATATTTTGAACCGATTGCTTCACAATTTGTAATACAATGCAAGTAGGTAAACAAAAGTCAAGGAATTGCGAAAAATCAGTCAATTTTTTCTATAATTTTGCAACAACTAATAGTTTATACTGTCAGTATAGAAATTTGCTGATTCGGGAAAGTAGTCCAATTAGGGTATAATTGTTTTTTCATATAACAAAATTCAAACGACCTAGTTAAACAATCAGCCATTTCGTTTAACATTTCCGATCACTATGAAAATTGAACCTGGAAAACTTCTGGCCCAAATTTCCGAGCCAGCTGACCTGAGACAACTACCCGCAGAGCAGTTATATGACTTCTGTGAAGAACTCCGAGATTTCATTATTTCTACAGTCTCAGTTAACGGTGGGCACTTCGGCGCGAGCCTAGGAGTTGTCGAGCTTACGACGGCCATTCACTATGTGTTCAATACTCCTTATGACCAACTGGTCTGGGACGTCGGACACCAAGCTTATGGCCACAAAATCCTCACTGGAAGGCGAGAAAGCTTTCATACCAATCGGAAATACGAAGGACTCTCTGGCTTTCCTAAGCGTTCGGAGTCCAAGTACGATACCTTTGGCGTAGGACACTCTTCGACCTCTATTTCAGCCGCAGTTGGGATGGCAGTAGCCAAGGCCTACAAAAAGGAAGATGATCGTAAAGTGATCGCCGTGATCGGAGACGGCGCGATGACTGGTGGGATGGCTTTTGAAGGTCTCAATCACGGTGGCTGGGAAAAGGCAGATATGCTCGTTGTGTTGAACGATAATGATATGTCAATCGACGCCAATGTGGGGGCTTTGAAAGACTATTTGACCGACATTACCACCTCCAAAACCTATAACAAACTGCGTAACGACCTCTGGAATTTGCTCGGCAAACTCGAAAAAGTAGGTCCAAGCGCACGTAATATTGCCCGTAAATTAGAAGTAGGTCTTACCGCTGCTACTAATCCAGGCATGCTTTTCGAAGCCTTGGGCTTTAGATATTTTGGCCCAGTTGATGGCCACGATATCAATCATCTCGTCCGTTTGATGGAGGACATGAAAGAGATTCCCGGTCCCAAGCTTCTCCATTGTGTGACAGTCAAAGGCAAAGGTTATGACCATGCCGAAAAAGACCAAACCAAGTGGCATGCGCCCGGTCTCTTTGACAAGATCACGGGTGAGATCAAAAAATCAGTACCCGCAGAGCCTCAACCTCCCAAATACCAAGATGTATTTGGCCATACCATCATCGAACTCGCCAAAGCAGATGAACGCGTCATGGGCGTAACGCCTGCTATGCCTAGTGGTTGTAGTTTGAAGTATATGCTCAAAGACATGCCTGATCGGGCTTTTGATGTCGGCATCGCCGAACAACATGCCGTTACCTTTGCGGCTGGCTTAGCGACGCAAGGCTTGGTGCCTTTTTGTAATATCTACTCCACTTTCATGCAAAGAGCCTATGATCAGGTGATTCATGATGTAGCTTTGCAAAAGTTAAACGTAGTCTTTTGCCTCGATCGCGGTGGCCTCGCCGGCGCTGATGGACCTACGCACCATGGTGCTTTTGATTTGGCTTACTTCCGCTGCATCCCTGAAATGGTGGTTTCTGCGCCAATGAACGAGTCTGAGCTTCGCAACCTCATGTACACTGCCACCAAATGGGGCAAGGGTGCCTTCTCTATCCGCTATCCACGTGGTCAAGGCGTAATGCCTGAATGGAGAACAGCGCTTGAATTGCTAGAGGTAGGCAAAGGCCGCAAGATGAACGATGGCGAAGATGTGGCGATTTTGACCGTAGGTCATCCGGGTAATTTTGCGCAGGCCGCCCTTGGCGAACTCGCTGCCCACAATCTACATCCTGCTCACTACGATATGCGCTTTGTTAAGCCGATCGATGAGGAGATGCTGCACGAAGTCTTTAGCAAATATGACAAAGTCATCACCGTCGAAGATGGTTGTATCATGGGAGGCTTTGGTTCTGCCGTGCTAGAGTTCATGGCCGATCATGGCTACAGCGCTAAAGTTGTTCGCCTCGGTGTGCCAGATCGCTTTATCGAGCACGGTACCCAAGCAGAGCTTTGGGCAGAATGTGGCTACGATAAAAATGCCATCATCGAAAAAGTGAAAGAATTGACCGGCGTACCGGTATCTTAGTTGACCGTTCAATGACAAGGTAATGCTCAGATTGCGACAAGGCAGTGCCTTATCGCCAAACAAATAGAATCAAAAAAAGGCCCGATGATGCATCGGGCCTTTTTCTATTTCATATTGATCAGCTTTGATCAAACTGCCTGAGCAGGATTGCCAAAGACTTGTTCGCGATCTGGGACATCTTGCAGTACGACCGAGCCGGGTCCTACGGTAGATCCAGCTCCTAAGCGTACGCCGGGATAAATAATCGCTCCTGTACCGATAGTTACCCCTTCGGCGATCAAAGCGCCTCTACCGATCTTCACCCCGCTCTGGATATTACAATAATCGCCTATCTCTGCATCAGGTTCTACGATTACGTAACTACCTACTTGATTGAAACTCCCAAACATCACGTTTGCTTTAAGGAGCGTTCCCGCAGAGATTAAGTTCCCACGACCGAGCTTAGCATAAGGCGAAACTTCTACCTTTGGATGAAAGAGGTTGACCCATTCTTTTTCGAAAGAAGCCATAGAGCTAACTATTTCGATGCGGTCTTTGATTTCACGCATCGCCAGTACCAGCTTGATATTAGGATCTTCCATCAAGGTATTGGAGTCTTTGCCACCTAGCTCAGCAACGATCAAAACGTCATTAAGCTGTTTATTCAACTCCTCGGGCTCATCTGTCAAAAAACCAAAGACCGTTACATCCAAGCTATTGGCGATGTCCAAGGCGATACGACCTTCGGCTTCCGTACCGATGATCATGACGGGGGTTTTGCTGTATTCTTCCATATCAATTGCAAGTATAGAGCAGAAAGTCAGAACTAGCAAGCAATCCAGATTAGTACATAAGCATAAATTTTTCGCTAACCCAACGACCTTGTATTTAGCTCCGTGGATTTTAAAAACTAGCAGCATGCGCACATTTACTTTGCTTTGCCTGACGAGCCTTCTGGCCGCCCCCTCTCTTCATGCTCAAAATTGGACAATCGTCAATCCTGATTGGCATTATCATTATATCATCCACGACTCTAGCGGTAATGAGACTCCCGACTATGATGCCTATACGATCCGAGTAGATAGTCAGCAGCAAAATCTAAGCTTTTTGCACCCGATTATCGAAGAGACAGATTCAGGTCGATATATCAACCGTGCTTTGTTTTTGGGCAAAAGACAGGCGTTTCGACTAGATGGCAGTACATGTTTTTATGGGTCAAGTAATATTTTGTTTTTACCGCCTCCGGCGAACGCTTGGCTGTTGGATACGGCTGCTAATATCAGTGTAAATTCGGTTAATTTAATAGCGAGAGAGATTTATGGTATTATGGATTCGGTCCGCCAACTTATCCTCTCCTCTGGTGATACTATCGAACAAAGCAAAGCCTACGGAATTTTGCGTTACCCGAAGGGCTATGGCCAAAACAGCTACTATCATCAGATCGGCATCAATGGAGCGGAAAAAGGCTTTCAGTTTCCTACTCATAAGGATTTCTACAATTTTTCCATCGGAGATAGTTTTGAACATACTACTTGGGCATACCAAGTTTCGGGTTACTATCCCTATCGAGAAGGCTTTACTGACTCCTTGGGGACAATTGAACGCTATATCATTTTAGATAGTATTCATCGTACCGACGGACGTATCGCTTATGATCTCATTCGCAAAACTCGACAAAAACACCGGCGCTACGAGTATCGGGAATTCTTCGAATATCTAGGCACAGATACTGACACGATTTGGGAAGAATTATTAGTTGCCCATGTTTTCCCATTTGAAACCATAGGGACTTGGAACGATGTGATGGTTCCAGATCTCGAAAATGTATATCCACACGAAGCAGTAGAAATGCCATTCGAAAGTGTGGGAGGAGGGGAACCTCCATATATTTTAGTCGGTCAGCTTAACTTTGAGCATATCGAAGTTTGCAACCAAATAAAGCTAGCCCGTCAGATGAGGCTTATTTATTCGAGATGTGCCTTAGATGAAGATAGTTGTGATCAGGTAGATTTTTTTGGCTGGCTACAATCAAGCGAATGGAAAGGACGCTTAACTCATTCCGCGGGTTTGGGACAATATCAATCCTCTGCCTCAGACGACCTGATCTTTAAGATAGACGGCGAATTTAAACGCTCGCAAACCCATAAGCTGAGCGCATTTACCCTAGCAGGTGTGTCATGTGGCCAATTTGATGAGATGTTTATTGCCCCTACCCCCCCTCCGCCGCCTCCCATTGTCTTTCCTGACTCGCTGTTTCCCTATCCTAACCCTGCGCAAGACTATTTCAAGCTTGCGCCCGATCCAGAAGGTTTCTCGATAGAACTTGCCCTTTTTGATATGCAGGGGAAGCAACAAATGGCAAGAGAACTCATAGGAAATTTACCACATGAGCTTTCTTTAGCAGACCTTTTACCAGGTATATATCTAGTAAGGCTTTCTGTCCCAGAACGCTCATCCGAAATTTATTGGCATCGATTACTCATAGTGGATTGAGAAAGCAGGGAGCTTCGATATTTATCCGTAAATTCTGCTTCCTGAATCCAATTCTTGACCTATGAGAGTATTGCTAGCTTCTGTTTTTGTCCTCTTTTTTAGCTTCTGCTTCGCCGAAGCCTTACCCACCATCGAATCTAAGACCGAAGGCATGCAAGCCTTTGAGGGTTACTTTCCTTTTTATTGGGAGGAGAGCAGCGGCAAAATTTGGCTAGAAATCAATCGTTGGGATACTGAGTTTTTATACGTCAACTCCCTCGCCGCAGGCGTCGGCTCCAATGATATCGGCCTTGACCGAGGACAACTCGGCCGCGAGCGGGTGGTCTTTTTTGAGCGTGTCGGTCCCAAAGTACTGATGGTACAACCCAACTACGACTACCGGGCCGTCAGTCAAAACCAAATGGAACGTCGATCGGTAGCCGAAGCATTTGCGCGTTCCGTGCTAGCGGGCTTTACCGTCGTCGCCGAAACCGAAGGCCGTGTCCTCGTTGATATGAGCAATTTCCTCATGCGCGATGCCCACAATGTGAGTGGTAGCCTCCGTCGCAGTGGCCAAGGCAACTATAGTCTCGATGGCAATCGCTCAGCCGTTTACCTAGATCGCACCAAAAACTTCCCTCAAAACAGTGAATTTGAAGCCCTGCTAACCTTCCAAGGCAATCCCGAAGGAGGATATATACGTTCGGTAGTACCGAGTCCAGAAGCCGTCACCGTCCGCCAGCATCACTCTTTTGTCCAGCTGCCAGACGATCAGTATGAGCCCCGAGAATTTGATCCGCGCTCTGGCTACATTTCGATTAGCTATCAAGATTATGCTACGCCTATCGATCAGCCTTTGACTAAGCGCTTTATTATCCGTCATCGTCTCCAAAAGAAAAATCCTAAAGCACGTATGAGCGAGGCCGTTGAGCCGATCGTCTATTATCTCGACCCAGGCGCACCAGAGCCCGTAAAATCTGCCTTGCTCGATGGCGCTCGCTGGTGGAATCAAGCTTTTGAAGCGGCTGGCTATAAAGATGCCTTTCAAGTAAAGATCCTCCCCGAAGATGCCGATCCGCTGGACGTACGCTACAATGTCATCCAATGGGTGCATCGCTCTACGCGCGGCTGGTCATACGGTGCGTCCGTGATCGACCCTCGTACCGGTGAAATCATCAAAGGGCACGTTTCGCTGGGTTCTCTAAGAGTAAGACAAGACTTTTTGATTGCCCAAGGCTTGATTGGCCCTTATGAAGCAGGCAAAACACCTTCAGGCAAAATGCTCGAAATGGCTCTAGCTCGACTCCGTCAACTCTCGGCTCACGAAGTGGGTCATACCATTGGTTTGGTGCATAACTATGCCGCCAGCGTCAATGATCGCGCCTCTGTAATGGATTATCCCCATCCATATATCAGCCTGAACGACAAGGGAGAAATGGATTTTAGCGAAGCCTATGATGTAGGTATTGGTACTTGGGACGAGCGAGCCATCATCTATGGCTATCAGGATTTTCCCGAGGGTACTGACGAGGCAGATGCTTTGCAAGAAATATTGCAAAAGACAATCGAGGATGGCTTATTATTCATCACCGACTATGATGCTCGTGCCCGTGGTGGCGCTCATCCCATTGCTCACCTTTGGGACAATGGCAAAACCGCCTACGGAGAACTAGATCGCGTATTAACGCTAAGAAAAAAGGCTCTAGAAAACTTTGGCGAACATATGATCCCCGAGGGCATGCCCATGGCTACCCTAGAAGATGTCCTAGTGCCCGTCTATTTTGCCCATCGCTATCAGGTTGAGGCCGCCGTCAAAGTCATCGGAGGACTTCGCTACACCTATGCGGTTAGAGGTGATGGCCAAACGCCTGTTCAAATGATTCCCAAAGCCGAACAAAAGGCGGCCCTAGAGAGTGTTTTAGCTACGATCGAACCGGCTAGCTTAGCCATACCAACCCATATTTTGGAGATTATTCCCCCACGTCCACCGGGCTATTTCCGAAGTAGAGAGCATTTCAAACCGACCACAGGCTTTACTTTAGATCCAATCGCAGCTGCCGAAGCTAACCTGAGTCATACGCTTGCTTTATTGCTCAATTCTCAGCGTATGGCTCGCTTGGTGGAGTTTAGTGCCCGAGAGGTAGATCCTTTAAGTTTGCGGGATGTGCTCGCTGCTGTCAGCGAAAAAGCCTGGGAAAAGAAAGCAGAATCTTTAATGCATGAGTCCTTGCGACAAGTGGCGCAAAAGAGTGTCATTCAGCATTTGATCCAACTGGCCGCAAATCCGGCTAGTAGCGAGCAAGTAAAAGCAGAAGCCCGCCAAGAATTGCAACAGATCAGAACCCGCCTAGACTTTGAAGGCGAACCTCTCATCAACCGACCTAGTGCGAAGTTGGCCCATCGTAATTATTGTAAGTTCATGATTAGCGAGTTTTTCGCTCATCCTGAGCGAGTAAAGATCATGCCTGCACCCAAGATGCCAGATGGTTCTCCGATTGGTTGCCATTAGGTTGAGGTTTGTCTCCCGATCGCTTTCACATAGGGGTCAAGCTAAGGAGCTTATCCGCTTCGCGGAACGCCAAATTTTCAAGATCCTTTCACTCCGTTCAGAATGACAGTATGGGAAAACGTAGGAAAACCTCACCAGTACTATTGTCATGCCGACCAGCGAGGAGGCATCTTGAATAGGAAAAACGTTCTGCGAAGCAGAAAACTGTCTTAGCTTGACGCCAATGCAATAGCTATAGGAAATTAAAATCACTACTTTCAGATGCACTGGGAAGAAAAAATAGACCTAATAAAAAAGCACTATTCTACTGACGAGTTTGAGGTCCCTCATGTTAGACGAAAGGAGATTCTGAGGAAGGTAGAAAGCAAATTTATTGCTCGACCTAATAGCTATTATGGACTAAATGAATATACAGGCCCTTTTAAAAATTGGTGGGCTACGATAAAGACAAAAGAAGAGAAAATAATCAAACGCCACTATTGGGAAGTATTAGAATCGATTCTCCAAAAAGATTCATTTTACTGGACTGCATTTGAAATTAGTGGTAATGTTTTTTTGTATAAAATGAAGTTAGCTGCCATAATAAATTTATTCAGCCTCGGGCAAAGCATAACTCGAAGGCTACATATCATTGAATTGAAATATGCGTTTATAATCAGCATGGATACTTCTACAGCAGGAGGGCCTTCCCTTAAGTTTGCCGGAGAGTCTCCCATAATAGAAAACTGGCTCAATGATCATTAATTTGAAATCATAATCCTTTGGTAAATCAGGCAGTGAGCTATTAATCTCCGAGCACTTGAATGTTAGCTGGTCTGATCATTGCCAACAGACTATATTTAGGCCCTCAAACCAATTGCTAGACTTAAGCGCTTATCTGATTGGCTTCTCAAGATTAGGTGATTTTCCGAAAAAATAGTTCATGCAAATCAGTCGAAATTTCAAAAAACCTATCATCTTTTAATTCACAAATTACTGATAGACAAATATTTACGTATCACCCTTTGTAAGTAGAACATAATTAGCCTAAAAAAAATAGCTATAATTGTATCTTTTTGGGCGTTTAGTGGTCTACTCATTGAACCACTAAATACTAGATTATGAATAATTGTCAATGTGATAACTGTGATTGTGCAAAATGTGATTGTAAGAATTGCTCCCGTAGTAGTTGCCCATGTCCAAAGTGCACATGCAACAAGTGCAACTGTTGTTAGATAAAAATAAAGGTTAGTGTAAAAGCTAACCTTTAATCATATTACTGATATGGAAACTCATGATATCTGGAAGGCTTACAATGAAGAGTTATACTTTTTTCTTCTAAAGAGAGTCAAAGATCATAATGTTGCTAAGGATGTATTTCAGAATACATTCTTAAAAATCCATAAGAATATTGCCGCGCTCAAGCAAAAGGAAAAAGTGAAGGCATGGATTTTTCAAATCGCCCGCAATGAGGTAAATAATTTTTATAAATCTGAGTCGGCACACTTAGAAAAACCAGAAGCGGATCAAGCCATTTTTGAAGAAGAGTATCAATTTATTTGTTGTTTCGACAAATTGATCAATGAACTGCCGGAGATTTATAGAGAGGTGATTGAATTGATTTATATCAAGGGAAAAAAACAAAAAGAAGTTGCAGAAGAATTGGGAATAAGTCTTGAAAACACCAAAGCACGAGTTTTGAGAGCAAAAAATATTTTAAAGAGTCGATTTGAAGAATGCTGTAAATACGAGAGGAATAAAAAAGGCAAACTAATAGGAGAGTCCAACTGCTCTGTATGTTAAAGGGAAAGAAATAGCTTTCAGTTTCGCTTATCTTAAAATCAGTAATGGGGATTTGAATTAGTTGGTTGGTTCCAAGATCAAAACCAGCTTCATGAAGTAAATTGTAGGCAAAAGCACAACATGGGAACTTTATTTGGCATACTAGGAGAGCTCCTAGTTTTGACTGGAGGAATTGTTTGCATTCTCGTTTTTGGAAAGCTGTATAAACCGAATTATAAAAATGAAGCCAGCAAAACAAGATTAGAAGGGCTAATCAATAAGAGAGGTCCTTTACTCGTTGGCTTGGGCGTAATTTTGGTGCTGCTCAGCTTATTTAACCTCACTCGCATCCTTATTTGAGGGGAAACACAATCTCCTAGCAATTCCTGCTAGCTAGCATAGATAAAGCGGGCCAGATTGGTGATTGGAGTTCAATTCCAACCAAATGATTGTATGGCGATCATTAGTACAGAGTAGAAAGTATCTAGTACGAAGAATCATCGCTTCTGTATCCCATTGAGTTCGTTTTTTCAAAATCTTAATACTGAATACTATTGCCTTACTACTTTAGTACAATAGTGAATAAAGGATATTCATCTCCTATTTATCATTGAATCCCCTCTTAAGCATGAGAAACACAATCGTCTTATCATTATTGGCCGTTATTTGCCTTTCAGGTTTTACCTTAAAATTATCAGAGAGCCCCTTAGCCATCATTGAGTTAGCTTCTTGCCAAGACCTCAAGTGCTTAGAGGAAGGCTTAGATGGAAAATATGTATTTCTTGACACTTCAAATACAAAATATCAAACTCAGTATAATTATTATCTGCAGTCGGAAATGATCGAAGGGACATTAATTGCAGATCCGAAGACGAGATTAATATTTGGTGTTGAAGAAAATAAATCCTTCTCGACGGTACATTTGAGTACACAAGACAAACAAGAGTATGAAGCGATCTTGGAGTACCTAGTTGACAAAGGGGTCAGCAAGACTGGCACCACCGATTTTGGCCTGTTCGTGGAAGAAACATATAGCCTTAAAAAGGATATGTCATTGACAATTTCCACTAGAGTATATCCAGCTCAAGCAATAGATAATGATATGCAGTTCAATATTTCATTAATGAAGGTTCATTAAAAATCCTTAGACTGATCAAATCCTCTACGAGCTATAGCTTTGTCTAGGCTCGTCGCTCACACTCCAGTTTTATATTCGAATTGTCTTTATGAAAGAAACCATCCAAAATAAGATTTGGGTAAAGGTCGCGAGTAAACAAAAAAGTTTAGGTGGCTGGACCATATACCCTAATCGTTTATCTCTTACCGATATAATCATACTAAGAGAAGACTCCATTCAGTTTATTGAGGTTTCATGGGAATATAATCATAAGACAAGCTATGCATTGAACGCAGATACTATTGCTTTACCCGAAAAGGAAACCATCATTAATATTTTAGAATACACGGAAGACTACCTAAAACTGAGAAATGGAGAAGATGAATTTGAATACGCAGGGCGAGAGATTACCCATGAGGAGTTAAATCAGGATTCGGCCACCAATGATTTAACGGCCTTAACAGCTCAGCTAGTGGGTCGCGTTTGGACGGAAGAATTAGAAATTCCTCAAGACACTACAGAAGTAAGTTCATACAACAGCATCGAATCGCTGCTTTTTTACAATGAATTAATTACGCCGCTCCCAAAAGAATTTGCATACAAAAGCATGCTTCGAATCTGCCATCAGCCAATTTTAGGCACCAAGGTCTGGCTGCCAGACAATGGCATCACTGGCTGGCGCTTATACACTGTCCATGACTACATTATTTTGCATCAATTTGTCCAAGAGACAGGGCGAAAGAATTATTTTTTTGAATGGATAAGCGAATCTAAATTCAGTCTAATCGATAGAGAATCGAAAATCTTCAAAACTGCTAAATAGATAATGAAGAGGGGGTTAAAAAGACCTACAAACTATGGATTTCGTCTAAACACCTCTGCCCAGCTGTAGCCTTGGCTTTGCGTCCAGATCTTCAGGCTGTCATTAATCGCTTTTTCGTACCGTACACCTGGATACATAAAGCCAGCCAGATCCACCTCCGCGCGTGGATTACCCGTGAGCTTTAAGGGATAGTAGCGTTCGGTGAAACCGTAACGGGGATCCTTAAGAGCATAGTAAATCGGAAAGCCCGCAAACACACTATCCGTAGGCTGAGCCTCTTGAATCATCAAATCCACCGCCGCTTGCTGTACAGATAACAAACTACGATAGTTAATATCCGTATCATAGCGAAACTCTTCGCCCTGATGATGGGGGATAAAGTTTAGCGGAATCAGAAAAATGGCGATGCTCAAATAACGCCAAGCTTTGCCCAAGAGAAAGAGTTCGCGAATAGCGGCCCCCAAACCCAAGACCAATATCGGTAGCAGGCTGAGTAGGTAGCGATCCATATAAAAATTGATCACCGTGAAGGCCATCATCCCGAGGAGGAAGATCCCACTGAGTTGAAACCATGGGTGGATCTCATTGGGATTGAGCGTGCGCTTACGCCATAAGAAAGCAATCAAGCCGATGCCCAAACCAATCTGTATCGCCCAACGGCCCTGATATTCGAGGATAAAGTTCCAGAGCTTGACAAATTTGCCCTGCATCTCTACCCAGTCAAAAGAGATAAACCCAGTATGATAGGGGAAGAAAAACCAGCCGTTTTGAAAACGCTGGATGATCAGAAAGAGGGCAAAGCCAATCAGAGGGCTTAGGCTGATTAGACTCATTTTCCAGCGTTCGGCGGCGCCGAACAACAAACTGTAGGTCAAGCAAGCCATGACCATCACCAGCGCCGACTCCTTGGTCAAAACTGCCAGTGAGCCCCAAATCAGGTAAGCCCACCACTTTCTTTGATGGAAGCTATACAAACCCCAAAGCATCAGGCCGCCGAGCAGCATCTCTGGCAAGATCAAATGGGCCTGCGCAAAAATAAAGGGCATCATCAAGACCGCGATCCCAGCGATGGCGCCTGCTGCTTCGTGCAATAGCTTATAGCCAATCCACCAAGTAGTCCAAGCCACTCCCAGCGTCACCATGAGCGCAAAAAAGTGGATTTTGACGATCGAATAACCCACAATCTTGGTCCAAGCCGCGAAGAAGAAGTAGAAAAATAGGGGATGCCCGCGCGACAAATCTGGCGGTAAGGCAGAAGGTAATAGACCAATCCCTTCATCCACCATGGCCAACACACCCGGGCCATAAACCCCCAATTCGTCCCAAAAAAACGGCAGGGAGAGGTCGGCCCACTTAGCGATCACAAAGAGGATCGAAGCGATACCCATCAAAATGGGCGACCAAGGGAGTTTTTGCAGCGATTGCATGCCCTAAATAAGAGCGCGAAAATCGAAATGAAAAATTGAGGAGCAAATATTTAGCTAACGAGCTTAAAATTTCTTCGCTCAGTCTTGCTGATTGAGGGTAAAAATTTTGCCCTAAGCGCAACAATTTCAATTCGCAATAGGGGAAAATTGCCCAGTTCGGTGTCTTTTAATTGAGCAAGTGTAACAAAAGCATGGTCTTGCATTACTAATACAGAAAGTTTTTTGCTGAGCGAACCAGCTTTTTCGCATCAAGCTCCGTCTACTTTTATACAACAAACACAGCACTATGAGATTTTACTTATTAATCCCCCTCCTGCTCTTCGGCATCCTCGGGTCTGGATTTGTTTCCAAGGCCCCAAGCAAGCGCCCTACTCAAATCATGTTGGTCGGCACGCATTATCTGCCAGCCGATATCCTGAGGCAGAGTCGTCAACGCGAAATGCAGACCGTTGTCAATGCCCTGATGCCTTTTGCTGCAGATCAGGTCTTGTTGCCAGTGGGGATGAATTCTCGTGAGGCAGACGTACTCGATACCCGATTGCAAGCTTATTTGGCCGGCAATCAGCCTCTCAATCGTTCGGTCGAAGAACAATTAGGGCTGCGCTTAGCGGCTAGCCTACAGCATGAGCATGTCTATGGCTTTATGCAAAACGAGAGCTTCCGCCTCAATACCCAGTCAGGTGATATCAGCAATTTCCAAGCGAGCGCCCGCGCTATCGAATTGGACAAGCGCGCACATATCAAAGACGAAAGCGTCATCAATTACCTTTCTTATCTCAACCATCCACGAAATCTCCAGCGAGAGCACAGCATTTACGTGCAAAACTTGAGTCGCATTGGCTTGGGGGAAGATTATGCGGGAGCGGATATGCTAGGAGACTGGTATGCCTATCACGTGCGCATGTTTGCCAATCTTACGGAGCTTAGCGCTAGCGCGGAACGCGTAGTCGTGATCGTTGATTCGCGTCATATCCCGATCCTACAGGAATTGATCAAAGCTGATCCGCTTTACGAAAGTGTTTCCGTAGAGGGTTTCTTGCTCGCAAGGTAGCGTTCGTAAACCAAAAGCGACGCCACTGGCAAATACTCTAAGAGAAGTATCCAGCTACTTTCTTCCACCGCGGGGGGATTGCGATAGGCAAAGTAGGTAAGCGGCACCAAAGCGGACCAAAGAATCGGAAAGCGAAAGCGACTCAAGGCCCCAAAGGCCACCAAAGTACTCACATACCAAGGGTGCACGATAGAAGCACCCGTAAGATATATCAAATAAACCCATAGGATACTGCTTGGCATATTTTGCCAGGCAGTTTTGCGTTCGGCGAAGGCGTACCCTAAAATCGAGAGCATCACCAATATTGAAAGGGTCGGTCCCGCCTGTCGGATGATATTAAAATCCACAAACCAATAGCCGATCCCACGGATCAGATACCAGATCGAAGCATTAAATTCAAACACATTGACGTAGAGCCCGATGCTCTCTTGGATATGCACGAAAGTCGCCCAATCCATAATCGGCAAAAACATCAGCAGCGTCCAAAGCCCGACTAGCGCCCCATACAAGATAGCCTTGCCCCAACCGAGTCGTTTGATCATCAGTGGCAGCACAATTAGTGGCAGCAACTTGCTAGCCACCGCCAAGGCTAGGGCAGTGGTAGAGAGCCAAAGACGATTTTGATCTAGCCAATAAACTGTCAAGAGCAAGAAGAAAATCATCAAGGCCTCAAAGTGAAGATTGCCCGTGAGCTCGATGATCACAAAAGGGTTGAGCGCATAGAGCAAAAACCATTTAAGCGGCTTTTGCCAGCGCTCTAGCAAGCGATAAATCAGCCAAAGACTGCCTAGCTCAGCGGCGAAGACAAATAGCTTCATAATCACCACCGCGCCATAGATTGAATCAGGCGAAAGACTCGCGCCCACATAAAAGATAAACTGCAGGACCGGCGGGTAAATGGTGAAGTATTCGGGAGAGTTGAGGCCTTCAAATAATTCGCTACGTAAACCTAGTGACTCCGCCAAAGCCGGATCGGCCATGTAGGTGGCGGGCAATTGCAAGAAGGGATTTTCACCTGCGCCCAGTAGCGTACCGTCCCAGATAAAGCGAAAATAATCGTCCGAAAGCAGCGGCAAAGCAAAGACGGCCAGCAGCCTAAAAAAAACGGCCAAAGAGGCGTAAATCGACAATTCTCGATTCGTGAATTGAGAATCTGTCCTCGTAAAGCCCCAAAACAGTAAAAAGAGCGTGCCCCATTGCGTGATCAAAAGCCCAAAGTCGGCCCGAGGCGTGAGGTACAATACGCCTACGTACAAAGCCGTCGATGCGAGAGCGAGCAGTATCGTTTGGGTCCTTGCGTTCATGCGGGGGAAGATCCTAGTGGGCTATATTTTTGATCGGGCCTTGACCAGAGTAGAGTGTGAAGATGAGCACCGCTGCGCGGAACGTTTGTCCCCATCAATACATTTCTTTAACTACTCCCTTGATGAGCTCCACTTCTTCAATATACTCAGAGAAATCTTCAAGACTCGGGATGCCTTTGGCGAGGTCGGCTTCGAGCAAATCTTTTTGCCAAGGCATGGCCACAAACATCTGCCC
>JBCCQN010000042.1:0-44538 GCA_039024315.1 Bacteroidota bacterium | reverse complement strand
CATGCATGCCGTACCCGCACATGCCGTACCTAGAGACAAGCGTTCTGCGCAGCAGTCCCAACAAAAAAGGCCTACCCAAACGGATAAGCCTTCTCAATTCATAGCCAATATCTCCTATCGCAGCGAAGCCTTGGAGAAAATATGCTCCGGAATATCTTGGTCAAACTTGATATCAGTCATGATAAATTCGGTGCCTTTGCCGGTCTTGAGCATGTCTTTATAAAGCATGGTCTTAGGAAACCAGCGACCCTGAATTTTGACCACATTGCTCAGCTCTGTCCGCTTGAGCATTTGGCCACTTTTGGCAAACAGCTCTTCTTTTAGCGGCACAAAACGCTCCGCGTCTATCCACATCTTACGGCTGTGATAAGCCACATCATCTACCTTGGCGGTGAGCGTCAAGACATAGCAATTGCGGTCCCCGACCATCTCTTCGCCGGTAGTTTTGGCGTCATAGATTTCGGTAAGTTCACGGTCTTCCATCATGTCTTCATAAGAAAGGTCAGAACCCATCACGGACTGCCGCAGCATATGGCCCGAAAGCTGTATGGTGCGATCCGAAGCTGGGGTATAAATCCAGAGGCGATCTTCCAACTTGAGCATTTTGGTGCCTGCTTCTCGGGCTGGGGCAAGGTACTCTGTCAGAGAACGGTCATCCCCCTCCGAATAAGAGCGAGACTTGATCGTGCGATTGCCACGGCGACCTTGGATCACCATTTCTGACTCCACGATCCGGTTCTTAGAACTCATGTTTAGGTCCACTTTGCGGATGATTTCATTGGCATCCGGTGCGGGACTCATCATCAATAAACTGCCCAATAGGGCTATCACTAAGCTTTTCATATTCTTTTGAGTAGTTAGTAGGAAGTAGATAGTATTAAGTATTTAGTATATAGACTTGCAGCAAAATTTTGTCTTCGTACTTAATACTTTCTACTCCGTACTAAAACCTATACTTCTAATTCTTTAAATAATTGTGCGGTATTGCGTTTGAAAATACCGATGCCCGACAAGGCGGTACCCAAGACCATGGAAAATAAGCCGGGGATAAAGCCTAGGTAAAAGGCACTTGGTTGAATATTGGCTCGGTAAACCGAGGGTAACATCATGCCGCCAGCGGCATTTTTGGTGAGCTCGCTAAAGTCTAATCCTACTTCTTGTAGATAGAATGCAAGCCCCAATCCCAAGAGGGTGCCGAAAACAGAACCGATCAAGCCGATCAGGATAGACTCGTAAATCTGGGTCTTGTAGATATGACTCTTGGATTCACCTAAGGCGAGGCGGATACCAAATTCCTTGTAGCGACGAAGGCCGCCCAAGAGACCCGTATTCCATAAGACGATGGACATAGCAAAGACAAAAATGCTCACGAAAATAGTGCCGATGATATCAGTATAATCCAAAATGGTAGCAAGATCATTTTGATCACGTAGGGCCAACATGGTCGGCGCAAATTCGTCAGGATTGTCTGCATATTTTTCGTTAAAAGCGGCAGCAAATGAAGCCGCTTTTTTGTCGTTATACTTGCCTCCGGGCAAATAGCCTAAGAGTTCGCCAGCGGCGTCCTCCATATCCAAAACCTGCTTGGCGTCTGACAAGTCCACAATGATGCCTCCTCTGTCTAAAGCGGCCGAACCAAAGCTGACGGTGCCTACCACATTGAAGTTTTGGAAGGTCATACTGCCATTCATGGTTGAGCCAAAGAAGGTAATCTCATCTCCCAATTGGAGGTCGATTTTCTTGGCAAAAGCATCGCTGACGAGGATTTCTTTCGACTTCGTCGGAACGCGACCACTTTGCAAGGATTTCGTAATCGCAAGGCGTTCGCTTTCACCCGAGCGCTCATCAAACAAGTCTACCGCTAGGCCACTCACTGGGCCCTGGGCCTTGGTTTCGCCATTTTGGTCCGGCAAATCCATCAAGCCACCAAAGTGAATACGCTCTACCCATTCCATATCAGGGTAGTCCTGATTAAGTTGATCTTTGAGTTCGGCGACGCCGAGAATAGCCAGATCATTGGGCATTTGCGACTCATTTTCGGCATAGGCTCGCGTCATAATTTTGACATGCCCGGTCGTAAACTTAGCGCTCAAATCCACTACATCTCCCAAGATGCCGGTCATCCAGGCACTCAAGACCACGGTCAACATGACTCCACTGGCAATGATGATCACCGGGAGTCTACTTCTTTGGCTATCTCTCAGGATGCCTCTAAATAGAAATGATATCATTGCAGTTTGCCTTTAAGTGCTTCGGTAGGTTTGAGACGAGCGATCTTGCGCGCCGGCATGTAGCTCACAATGGTAGCGGCAATCACGACCAATAGGGTAGTGCCAATCACTAGCCCAAAGCCATAGACCGGATAGATTTTAGAAGCCATGGTGATACCAGCTCCCTCGGCCGAGGCC
Organism: Bacteroidota bacterium; assembly: GCA_039024315.1. Taxonomy (GTDB): domain Bacteria; phylum Bacteroidota; class Bacteroidia; order J057; family J057; genus JBCAWW01. The sequence continues at coordinate 42,130 of JBCCQN010000042.1, read as the reverse complement.
GTAGGAATGTCGATGCCATTGCTGGCTAGATAAGCAAAGAGCGGGATGCCATAAAGCGCCCCAACCCCTGCGGCTAGCAAGGAGACGGCTCCGCCTTCGATGGTAAAGAGACCGACTACGCGAGAACGCGTCATGCCCAAGGCGATGTAGGTACCGATTTCTTTCTGACGACGGAAGATAGAAAGTACCTGTGTATCAAAAATAGCTAAGAGGGCGATCCCCATGAGCATCACGTAAACGATGCCCATGCTACCTTTTTTGGAGGCAATGATATCGTCCATGTCTTTCATCAATACTCCCAGTCCTTTATGGACAAAGTTTTCATCTTCAGGGACTTCGTAGCCTTCGGCTAAAGTGATAAGGGTAGCCTCGTTTTCGAGTCCAGTCATCTTTTCTAGCTCAGCAAAATCCATCCAGATTTGACCTTGGTCCACCGCGGGATTGTCAGTGTCAAATACGTGAGCGATGGTAATTTGCTTGGCATCGAAGGTGCCGTTTTTGTCTCTCCAACGGATAAGCACTTGGTCGCCTTCGGCGAGCTTGGCGTTTTCGGCCATGCGCTTACCGATGATGGCTTGGCTAGCACCGCCTTCGTTTTTGAGTTCTGCCGTAGGCAAAGCCAAAACTTGCTGATCGGCGGGTATACCTTTGAGCAATACATTGAGCATGCGTCCTTGAGGATATACTGAGGCTTGAATAATCAGCTGGGGTACTGTCTGGGCCTGGTCCATCCCTGCTGGTATAGCAGCATGCGCATCATTGAGGGTAAAGAGATCGTAAGGATCATATTCATTGTGCCAGAGCTGACCACCGCCCATTTCCCAGGCGATATTTTCGGTGCGGGCCTGTTGGTTCCAGCCGTCCATCATGCCGTTGTAAAAAATGATGATCACAAAGGACATGGATAGCACGATCACATTGAGCCAGGTTTTCATCCCGGCTCCTAATAAGTTGCGGAGAGCGAGTCTAAAGTTGGTCATGGCTAACTGGAGGTTTCTACTTCGTGGCTAATCAATTCATCCTTATCCACTCTACCGTCCAAGAGTGAAATCTTGCGGTCGAGATATTGCATGACTTTTTCGTCATGGGTGGAAAAGATGAAGGTAGTTTGTAGCTCTTGATTGAGCTGTTTCATGGTGCGGAGGATGTTGTGAGAGTTTTCCGCATCGAGATTTGCTGAGGGTTCGTCGGCTAATACGATAGCCGGACGCTTTACAATCGCTCGGGCGATGGCGACTCTTTGGCTTTGCCCACCCGAAAGCTGCGAAGGCTTAGACTTCATTTTGTCAGTCAGTCCCACCCACTCTAAAGCCTCCATCACCGCTTTTTTGCGGGCAGATTCGTTCATCTTGAGCAGCATGAGCGCAAACTCTACGTTTTCATAGACCGAATAAACCGGTAGCAAATTGTACTCCTGGAAGATAAATCCAATGTGCTCATTACGTAGCCTCGCCGCCTCTTTGTGGCTGAGGGCCGAGATCGACTTGCCCATTACGATGGCATCGCCTTCGCTAGGGCTATCGAGAGAACCAATGATGTTGAGCATGGTGGTTTTGCCTGAGCCACTTGGCCCGACTAAACCCGCAAACTCGCCTTTGCCAAACTCAAGGTTGATGTCCTTGAGCGCGGTAAAATGACCGTCTCCTACGGGAAACTTCTTGGTCAAATGCCGCAATGAGATAATGTTGGATTGTTCCATTTGTATGTATAGGTCACTTTAGTGATTATAAACCAACATAACTTGAAAGCCCCGGCCGCTAAAGGTATTGGCGCCTTCGTCTTGTTGGATAATCTGAGTGTTATTAGGATTCCAATAGCCGATGAGGTTGAGACTCACCCGCTTAAATTGGTGTGAATAATTGACAAAAGTGAAAAGGTTTTGGCCCGCCCAATCATAATAGAGCACGCCCGTGAGATTGTCGTAAAAGCCCAGCGGATAACTCAAGGTTGCCGCTGTCAGCGAACGAGGATTCTCAAAGGCTAGGACCTCCTTGTCGTAAGCAAAAGTCAACTGCTCTGCCATTACGCTCAGGCCATTACCGATACCAAAGGTGTAGTCGATACCGACATTAAAGAGGCCTTGATGCGTGAGCGCACCGACAAATTTTTGCTTAGAGATATAGGAGGCCTCAAACCAGAGTCCTACGCCTACGTCCCACTTGCCATCAATACCGATTCTATTTTCGGGTATTTGCGCTTCGCGCAACGAATCGAAGGGTAAATCCAAGGATTGGGCTGTACGATGGTGATAAGTCAAGGCGACTTCTCCTTTAGGTACCGGATATTGCACCCGACCACCAAACTCTGGACGACTAGGCACGGTCAAAGTCTGTTCCCAACCCTTACGGTTTTCGTTGCCGTAAAGGCCCCAAAGCCAGATATTGGCATTATTGACAAAATAATATCGTCCCAGCACCCCATAGACCCCATTGGTTAATTGTAGCGGATCGCGCGGATCGATCTGATCAAACCACATAAGGGGTCGTAAGATCGAAGCAGAACCAAAATTGATCTTTTGCAGCCCCGCTCTCACTTCCCATTGGGCGGTAGAGTAACGAATCCAAGCCCGATAAGGCCGGATGCCGCTGCTATTTAAAAAGGTATCAAAGGCTTGAAATTGGCTATTGGCAAAGGCATTGGCGGACACTTCAATGTCGAAATAAGAAGTGTCTTTTTTACCGTAGCCATAAGTCAGTTTCGGGAGATAGCGCACACCTCCCAAGGCCGGCAATTCTGCGCCGGGATTGAGGCCTGTCCAAGCCGATACTTGCCCATTGAATCGAAGTTTGTTTTGTCCAAACATAGACTCTGGCGTTCCTCCGCAGAGGAAAAGCAACAAAATGCTCAATATGTAAACGTACTTACGCACTATTCGAAATTCAATATTCTTTATTCATCATTCGGCATTCCCTCATTCTTTCACGCCTAAGCCATAAAAGAGGAAGCGATTCAATTCTACTGCTAGCTCTCCCAGATTGGGGTACATAGAGCGGAGTTTTTCGTCAAAATACTGAGCGCGGATGGCCTCCATCATATACATAATAAAGCCAGGCTTGATATCGGCTCGCATCCACCCTTGCTCTTGCGCGTGGATGAAATTGGCCATAACCTCTTGCATGATCTCGGCGGCTGCCTTTTCATACACCTCGCGGATTTCAGGAGCAGCGGCAAAAAAGATATCCTTGGCAAACTCCTCGCTTACAGTATTGCTACTCTCAAATTTGAGGCGCACGATCTCTTCCATCTTTGCTTTGAAGGAAATCTCTCGTGCCATTAGCTCGCGATAGCCCACCATAGATTCATCTAGAATTAAAATGATGACCGCTTTGATCAACTCATTTTTGTTGGGATAGTAGCGGTAAAAGGTCATTTTACTCACTCCCGCCTCGCGGCAAATCTCCTCGACGGATACTCGTTTGGTGCCGTGCTTCCAAAACAGCTGACGGCCAGTCTCTAATATTTGGGCCTGTTTAGGGCTCATGCGCTCCATTAATTGTTGTCCATGATACTAATACGATATAAGTATACGATTTTGTTTCAAAAATACAATAATCGTCTAGTTGACCTTTGTCAGTATCGTGAGTGGCTGCTTCGCAGAACGCTCATCTCTATGCGACGAGGCAATGCCTTGTCGCAATACCAAAATCAACCGGTAATTCTTCGCTCGCTCGAAAGGAAAATTGGGGTGATACCGCTTCGCGGAACGCCAGAATCCTAAACTTCGATTTCGAAATTTCATCATTCGATATTCAGCATTCACAAATTCCCGCGTTCTGCGCAGCAGGAGCCAAAAATATTGCCTAATATGCAACTACAAACCCCAGCGGTCATGAATGTTAAAGCCTTCCTATTTACCCTATTGGGTCTATTCATTTTTTCCTCGGGCTTCGCCCAACGTACCTCCCATACGCTTAAAGTATCCGTCCAGCTTGATCAGTCGATGAAGGATGCTTTCCTGCCCGATGGTAGGCTTTATCTATTTATCAGTGAAGCCAAGAGAGGAGAACCCCGTCGTCAAACTTGGCCACGTAGCACCAATCATATTTTTGCCCAAAATATCGAAGGCTGGGACGCGGATCAGCTCATGTATTTTGATACCGAAAGCGAATTAGATAGCAATGAAGATCTGGTGCTAGTAGATTTTCCCGATGGTGATTATCGCGTGCAGGTGCTTTGGGACCAAAATTTTACTGCCTCGAGCATCAATGCGCCGGGAAATCTCTTTAGTGAAGTGGTAGAACTGAAACTACGCGACGATCAAAAGCTTCGCTTAAGCCTGACCGAAATCATCGCCCCAAGAAACCCAGTGGAGCACCCTCTCTTACGTGAACATACATTCAAGAGTGATAGTCTTAGTGCTTGGTGGGGAAAAGAAATGGCGGTTGAATTTTCGGTATTATTGCCGCGCTCTTTTGCGACTGAACCCAATAGAAAATATCCTATTATTTATGAAGTAGGCGGTTATGGCAGCCGTCATTATAGAGCCAGTCGGATCGTGCAAAGAGACTCAGCCTTTATGGCTTGGTGGAATAGTGAAGCACCCGAAGTGATCATTGCCTTCCTCGATGGCGAGGGCCCTTTTGGGGATCCTTATCAGCTCGACTCCGACAATAGCGGCCCTTATGGCTATGTCCTCATTGAGGAACTCGCCCCCTGGATCGAAGAAAAATATCGTGCCATCGGTAGTACGGAAACCCGCTTTGTGGAAGGCTGCTCCACTGGCGGATGGGTTTCATTGGCTTTGCAGTTGTATTACCCAGACTTTTTTGGTGGTACATACTCATACAGCCCTGATCCTGTGGATTTTAATCATATGCAGCTCGTCAATCTCTATAAAGACGATAATGCCTTTGTCAATAAGTATGGCAATGAGCGTCCCTCCAATCGCACGGCGACGGGTGATCCGATATTCTCCATCCGCAAAGAAATTTATTACGAAAACGTACAAGGTGTAACAGGAACTTTTACCACTTCTGGTCAGCAATGGGGCGCTTGGAATGCGCTTTACAGCCCCAAGGGAGAAGATGGCTATCCCTTGCCGGTTTTTGATCCACAAACGGGTGAAATTGATAGTGCCGTAGTCGCTTATTGGCAGCGCTATGATTTGCTGCATCATACCCAAAGCAATTGGGAGAGCCTTGGTCCCAAGCTAGAAGGCAAACTTTGGGTTTGGATGGGCGATATGGATAATTATTATCTCAACAATGCTTTGCATCCATTTGCAGACTTTCTCGAGCAAACGAGCAATCCCCCATCCGACGCCAAGATTACCTTTAGTCCGATGCAGGGACATTGTTGGGCCTTCAGCCGGAAGGAGATCATCGAAATGGTAGGGGAGAAGTTGAAGAAATAGGTTTATTGTTCTTTTCCTTCGATGAAAAGAACCAAAAATCAAGACAAAAAAATGCTGCCGACGCGCATATGCCATCGCCTCCCCCGCTTTTTTGTCGGGCCTTCGCGCTTTATTTGTTTATCCATTAAACCAAGCACTATGAAAAGCTATTTCCCCCTAATTGCGCTCTTGAGCCTGATGGCCTGCCAAACGACTGAGCGTTCCGCGCTAGCGGAAAAACAAACTCAAGACCTAATCCCCAATGTGCGTTGGATTGAAGCAGTCAACAATCAGCAATGGGAGAATATCTACCACAAGAAAGCCATCAAAATCGAAGCCGATGGTAGCTTGATCAAAGGGCGTGAGGCAATCATAGAAGCCCAAAAACAAAAAAAATGGCAGGTCGAAGTCATTGAAACTATAAGGATTATTAGCACCCATCGAGACAGTAGCTACCAGTATGAGATTGGGCAATTTCTCACCTCTGACCGTAAGACTTACTATCATCTCTTGATTTGGAATCTTGAGGGCGAACAGCCGTTGCGTGAGTTAGAGATGATCGCCTCCGGCGGAACGCTTGACTCTGGCATACTTGCAGCGATCGACCAAAGAAGGGCCGAGTGGATTAAGCTTTGTAATGAACGTGATGCCGCTAATCTGGTAGAGCAACTCTACAGCGAAAATGCCCTATATTACAATCATAAGCCGATGGTGGAGGGGCGGACGGCCATAACGCAGGAGTATAGTTATATGAATCGCCCCGAATACAGTTTAATGCTCAACCCTATCATCGTACAGCCAGTCAATGATAGTTTGGTCTTTGAACTCGGCCAGTGCAGTGGTAGCTATGGGGGAAAGTATATGCTACTCTGGCAAAAAGATGCGACAGGAAAGTGGTATGTGTCGATGGATTCTAATGTTTAAAGGCTTTTTTGGTACTTAGCACACAGAAAAACATAAATCGGATGGCAACATCATTGATTCAAAAATATAATATCCCAGGTCCTAGATATACGAGTTATCCTACGGTACCCTATTGGAAAGAGGATGGCATTGATGTCGCAAAGTGGGAAAAACTAGTTAGGGAATCCTTTCAGGCGAGTAACCAGACTGAGGGAATCAGTATTTATATCCATTTACCGTTTTGTGAGTCATTGTGCACCTTTTGTGCTTGCCATAAAAGAATCACCAAAAGGCATAGCGTAGAAGAGCCTTATGTTGAAAGCCTCCTTAAAGAATGGGATTTGTACGGAAGATTATTTTCGGAACAAGCACGCATTAAAGAAATTCATTTGGGAGGGGGCACACCTACCTTTTTTAAACCAGAAAACTTAAAAGCACTAATAGAAGGAATCCTTCAAAAAGGAGAGCTAGCAGATAAGTATGAGCTTAGCTTTGAAGCTCACCCCAATAGCACGACTCGAGAACATCTGCAAACGCTCTACGACATCGGATTTAGAAGAACCAGTTTTGGAGTGCAGGACTACGATGAAAAAGTGCAGCAGACAATAAATAGAATTCAGCCTTTTGACAGGGTCAAGCAAGTCACTACCTGGGCTAGGGAAATAGGATACCATTCTATCAGTCATGATCTGGTCTTTGGCTTACCTCACCAGACTATTGACACGATGTTAAATACTATAAATTTGACCAAAGCATTAAAGCCAGATAGAATCGCTTTTTATAGTTACGCTCATGTACCGTGGATCAAAAACGTTGGGCAAAGAGGTTATAGTGAAGCCGATCTGCCCAGCGCTGAGGAAAAAAGGGCCTTATACCAAAGGGGTAAAGAACTATTGCACGAGCTGGCCTATGAAGAGATAGGAATGGATCATTTTGCTTTGAAGAGTGATTCTTTATACCAAGCAATGGAGCAAAAAACCCTGCATCGGAATTTTATGGGATATACCTCAAGTAAAACCCAGCTCATGATAGGCTTAGGAATGAGTTCCATTAGTGATTCTTGGGATGGTTTTGCTCAAAATCATAAATCACTAGAAGAATATACCGACAGCGTGAATAGTGGCGTATTGCCCATTTTTAGAGGTCACTTATTGAACAGGGAAGACTTAGTGGTCAGGAAGCATATTTTGAATATCATGTGTGATTTCGAAACTACTTGGCAGCAAGATGATTTGAAGTTTCCGGAACTACCGGAATGCCTGTACCGCTTAAAAGAAATGGAAGCCGACGGATTATTAATCATCGATCATCAACGAGAAAAGTTGGTAGTAAAAGAGGCTGCTCGGCCATTTGTACGCAATATATGCATGGCCTTTGATTTACATCTGCTAAGAAAAAAGCCCTCAACTAGGCTATTTTCAATGACAATTTAATTTGATAAAAAAGCCCCTAAATAATCTCTACTAAGGACTATCTCCCAAACCCATGAAAAACTCCTCAATTGTCTCAGCCCAATGGCTCAAGGATCATTTATCTGATCCCGATCTTATCTTGCTCGACGCAACTATACCTAGAGCAGGAGGCAAAAATGTGGGGGAACTACTGGAAATACAGATTCCTGGAACGCGCTTTTTTGATCTTAAAGGCGCTTTTATGGACAAATCGAGTCCTTTGCCCAATACCATTCCCAGTGCAGAGGCCTTTACCGAAGCTTGCAAAGCACTGGGGATCAATCATGACAGTACGCTAGTCGTCTATGATAAGTGGGGGATTTATTCGAGCCCACGGGCTTGGTGGCTTTTACGTCAAATGGGGCATCCAAATGTCTGTGTTTTAGATGGCGGCTTGCCGGCTTGGCTAGCGGCAGATTTTGCTACAGAGGCAGTGAGCCGCCGCCAATATGAACAAGGCAATTTTGTGGCGAATTTTGATGCCAGCGCTGTTCGAACCGCCGATGATATGCTCGCTAATATCAAGGAAGCCCAAGCCAAAGTGTTGGACGCTCGCTCTTATGGTCGTTTCAAAGCGACCGCACCAGAGCCAAGGGCAGATTTGATTGGGGGCCATATCCCCGGCTCGCAGAGCTTGGCCTTTACGGAGGTATTAAGAGAGGGCAAGTTTTTGCCCGATGAGGAGCTAGCAACAGTCTTTGCCAAGCTAGATCTAGGCGATACGCCGCTGATTTTTAGCTGTGGCTCTGGCATTACGGCCTGTATCATACTGCTGGCCGCAGAACGCGTGCTCGAAAATGAAACCGCTTTATATGATGGCTCTTGGTCCGAATGGGGTTTACCAGACAAAGGCTTGCCGATAGAGCAGTAGGGGGATTACTCCCGAAAGCTTTCGGGACGCGGAACGCTTATTCGTCGAAATTAAATGAAGTGGTCGATCCAATCCGTAGCGTCGCATCCGCGAAAACTTTCGGGATTGCGACGCACATTTCACCATCACCCAATCACCAAATCCAAAGGCACCGGTGTAAAGCAAAGAATAAAAATCGCGATCGCCACCCAGCCTAGAATCTGCCGCGGCAGATTGACGCGATGCTCGATATAAGCTTCGGGATGATCCAGACCTACCAAGCGCGTAACCATACCCGCATAAAGTAGCCAGATAAAATTCATCTGTAGTTCTGGGTATTGCCATTTAACGAGCCCTTGGATGAGGAGGATGCTCGCCATCAGGGCTACGGGCTGCCATATCTGTTCTGCGCCCAAGACTTTGCGACATACATAAAGCAAAAACATCACGTAAACGCCCAAAATCAACCAATCCACCCAATAGGTCATGGCCACATCGACTAAACCGGTGCCTCCCATCAGCATGAGAGCCAAGACCGTGATGCGGGCGATGATCCCTGCGGTTTGGCGCCCAAACATACCATAGACGATATGTCCACCGTCCAGCTGCCCGATGGGCAGGAGGTTGAGGGCTGTAAAAAAGAGCGTGATATAGCCGACAAACAGAAAGGGATAATGGATCAAATCAAAGTGATTAGGTACCTGATTGGGATCCTCTGGTAGGACATTTTTGAGCCACTCAAACAAGAGACTCGTGCCGACATGATAATAAGCCATGCTTAGGACCGACTCTTCGCCATTGGCTTCGGCCTCAGCCGCCAAGGCCGCGGATTGTGCTTCGATGATTTGCATCATCTCGGCTTCCGTCGGCACCTTGCCATAGTCGGTTACATAAGTAGGATTGATGGGAAATAGATATTCCTCCTTGTCAGGCAGATGGGTAAAGCCGTAGCTCAGCAAGATGATCGAAATCACAAATCCGGCCAAGGGTCCGGCAATCCCAATATCAAAAAACTTACGCGTAGAGCTTGGTACCTGCTTGAGGCGAATCACCGCTCCCATGGAGCCGATATTGAACATCCCTGGGATGTAAAAGGGAATATAAAAGGGCAGACTCGTCCGCACTTTGTAATAGACCGCCGTCAGATAATGCCCAAATTCATGGAAGGTCAAAAAAGTCAAGAAAGATAGTGAGTAAGCCAGTCCGGCAGGCCAATCTGCCAAAGTCAGTGCATCCTCCCCGCCCCAAAACCAAGATCGATTGGTGGCTAATTCGGCTCCAACCATGATAGTCGAGACCAGACTCAGCAAAAACAATAAGATATGCGTAAAGTAGGGCGGCCGTTTTCTCCTCATTTCTGATTCACTTAGGGACGAAGTTAGTGAATAAGGGCTAAATTGTGTGCCAATTAGCACAAGCTCATGCCTGATTTTCTCCCCATTCCCTACGGCCGCCAGCAAATCACCGAAGATGATATTGCTGCGGTAGCTGAAGTCCTGCGCTCAGATTATCTTACCACTGGTCCGCGCATCGCCCAGTTTGAAGAGGCCTTTGCTGAATATATCGGTTGTAAATATGCCGTGGCCGTGGCCAATGGTACCGCTGCTCTACACCTCTGCGCGATGGGGCTAAACGTTCGGCAAGGCCAGACCGTACTCGTGCCCACCAACACCTTTGTCGCCTCTGCCAACTGTATTCGCTATTGCGGTGGCTCGGTAGAACTCATGGATGTCGATCCTGAGACGCTTTTGCTGGATATGGAAATCGTTCGCCAAAGGCTAGAGGCCGCTCCCAAGGGCACTTATGCGGGCATAGTGGCGGTGGATTTTGCGGGGCACCCAGTAGATATGAAAGCTTTGCGCGCACTTGCTGATCAGCATGACTGTTGGATTCTCGAGGACGCTTGTCATGCTCCTGGGGCTTATTATGACACCTCCGGTGAACGCTTATACTCGGGCGATGGCAGCCAAGCAGATTTGGCAATTTTTTCTTTTCATCCCGTCAAACATATTGCGGCGGGTGAGGGAGGCATGATCACCACCAATGACAAAGCGCTTTACGAGCGACTCAAAATCTTGCGCACTCATGGCATCACCCGCGACCGTAATCTATTGCAAGAAGATCATGGTGGTTGGTATTACGAAATGCAAGAGTTGGGATTCAATTATCGCTTGAGTGATATCCATTGTGCCTTGGGCATATCTCAAATGCCGCGAGCGGCTGCTAATCTCCAACGCCGTCGCCAATTAGCGGCTCGATACGATGAATTGTTGGCTGCATTGCCGCTCAAAAGGCCCCAAATCGTAGAAGGGCATGCTTGGCATCTCTATGTAATCCAGACCGAGCGCCGCAAGGAGTTATTTGACTTCCTCCGCGAACGTAAAATCTATCCGCAGATCCATTATATCCCAGTTCATTATCAGCCCTCCTATCAAGCACTGGGCTGGAAAAAAGGCGATTTCCCTCTTGCTGAAAACTACTATGATCACTGTATTACCCTGCCGCTTTACCCAGATATGACCAACGAAATGCAGGACTATGTGGTGGAAGTGTTGAGGGAGTTTTATGCTATGTAGCGGCGAACTTACAATTTGAAAAATGGTAGGTGCGCAAAATTTTGCGCACCTACAGACCATATCGATCAAAATAAAATTTTCTTCCTATTTCGTCTTTACCTGCAGTAGCAAATCGTAAATCGTAGCATTGATCACCTCCTTGCGATCCTTCATCCGGACTTGCTCCGGATAGACCAGCAAGTATTTGCCGCGCTTCAAATCGTAGATGGTGGTATAGAAAAAGAGCGTATGCGCCGGCGTGAAAACATAGTACATGGAGTAGGGGAGGATCGGTGGAAATAACCCCATCCAAAGCATCATCTTGCGGCCGGGACGCTTGTCCGTAACGACTACCACCTGACTCCAAGCAAAGTATGGCGTATGGTAGCGTTCGGCGAGGCCGGCTACTTCGTCTTGCAAAATACTGATGCGCGCCAGCTCCTGATTGGTCGAAAGCTCAAACAGCCACTCCTGAAACAATTGAATGTCGTTGAGACGATCCACATCATCTACGCCCAGCGAATCATAACTCAAGATTTGTAACTCGAGCTCTAGACTATTGGCATGCTTCTTAAGGCTGTTTTTGAGATTAGCTTCTCCCTCAGCAGAAGCCAAAAGTTGAGTAGCCGGATTTTCGCGGCGGTCTAGCTTTTGATAGCGTGGGTTGATCAAGATCAGGCTATCAAGGCCCAGTTTAAAGCCCTCGATTTTTTTAAGTCTGGCTTCTCCTTGCTTGAGACTAGGTTTGAAAGCACGTTTTTTATTCAAGCCGATTTGTAGGTTTTGGGTCATCGCTTTGCGGAACGCTTCTCCCTCCAACAAATCCGCTAAGCCGCCGCGGGCAAAGCTGAGACCTACTTGCTCTTTGACCTCTGCAATGCCTAAAAAACCATCCAAACCATCCACATAATACTGCCCCAAAGCCTGCATAAGATCCTCACACATACGCTTCAATTCCGAGTCTTGCGGCGCTTTTTGGAAGGCACGCCAACTCACTGAAAGCGCTAGCACCGTGCGCTCTTCCGCCGTCAATTGCTCCATCAAATGCGCAATCCGACGGCTAGGACCCACGATTTCTTCATAGTCCTGATGCACATCCCAAAACTCTCCCACATGCGAATACTGAGCGAGGGCATAAAGGCCATAGGCGATTTGCTTGCGGAGGTATTGAGGATGTTTGCCTTGCTCCAACAAACTGTAAGCAGCATAAATTCCCGCTTCATAAGCGCGCTCCATTTGATAGCGCTGGCAGAGCTCGTAGCGGCTAATATTTTTCGCTGCGCGGAACGCTTCTCTCCCTATCTGCCAGATTTGACCGGATTGCTGAGGCTGTTGCGATTTCAATACATCCAAAAGAGTGGTGAGACGCTCATCTGGATGTGGATGGGTTGTACTATTGAAGCTTTGATCAAAAGCATACTCTAAAGTATCTGGCCATTGATCTTTATTAAATTGAAGATATTGGGTTTCGAATAAGCTGCGATCAAAAGCTTTTTGGGCAAAGTCTTGGTCGGCCACTTTGAGCACTTCGAAGGCACTCTCCATTATTTCTGCGGAGTATCCGGCCTTGAGGTAGAGCCCTAGCCCAAGACGGTCCGCTTCCTTTTCGATTTCTTTAGAATAGGAAGAATGGCTGCTTTCCTGCCATTCTGGATCATTGGGTCTGCTGCTTTCGGCTGCGAGATACTGTTGATAGCTTTTGAGGGGGTGGCGTTCCACGAAGTGGCTGATCTCATGACAAAGCACAAAAGCCAATTGGGCTTCATTTTCTAGCCTCGCCAACAAACCCATATTGACAAAGATGATTCCATCGTGAGTACTGGAAGCATTGGCGACGGTAGAGCGCACGATATAAAAGCGCAATTGCTGGCGTAAGGCTGGCTGATCGCGGAGAATATGATCCGCCAAGCGATTGATATAGCCGCTCAAGGTATCCCCAAAGATGACCTGTCCCGAGCGCAGTAGGCGGTTGAGATAATAAAAGTCCTCGGCAAAATAAGCGCCGAGGGCTTCTTGATACTCTTTACTTGAATCCGCCCAATGCACCATCTCTAAATCATATTTGAGCGAGGCCGGCACCAAAAAGTCTTGCGGAATGGGTCCCTTGGAGCGAAGGGGTTTATAGTCGTCGTAGGACTGAGCCGACAGATAGGGCCCAAGCCCTACTGTCAATATCAGCAGCAATAGGAGCGCCCTACTGATTGCAATCGTCGGTGCGCTCAACCACTTCAAACTCTGCGGCAGATACGTTTTTGTTGCTAATCAGGGCAAAAATATAGGGCTGAGTCAAAGCTTCGGTCACCATGCATTTATCACCAGGCGCGACATAAGTGAGGCCTACTTTGACCGTTTCGCCACTTTGCATCATGCTGTTGATTTCGACTTTGTGGCCGCCAGAAGTGCGCATACCCATCAGGGCTACGATCAGATAGTTTTCCTCAAAGTTGACTTCGGGAGCTTCTGGGGCGGGCATACGATTGGAGCCAAACTTTTTGTAGAAAGTCTGCCAATCATCGCTATTGGTGATCAGTTGGCTGACGGACTCTTCTATGCCACAATAAGGCCCTTCGTCTAGGACTTCCCAGCTGACTTTCATAGCTGAATCAGCGTTTTCAGAACCGCCTTCGGTAGGTGTTTTGCTGCTTTTACAAGCCGGCAATACACTTGCGAGGCCCAAAGCGAGGATTAAAATGAAAGAGATGCGTTGCATAGGTAAAATTTACAGTAAAATCAGATTTCCTCCAATATAGTGCGGAAGGCCGCATAGCGACCGCGGTAGCGTTTTTCGTGCTCAGCCTGCAACATTTTGGCAGCCGTAGCTTGGTATTGTTGCAAGACCTTCATGCTCTTGCAGCTATACTGCATATTGAAGGTGGAGCTGCCCGGATCTGGCGCGGGATCAAGCAAGCGACGGATGGCAAAATCCTCAAAAAATCCCGTTGACATCATGTCTGGGATATGCTGGGTCTGCATCCAACGCAGCCAATCGCTTTCAATGACAGATTCCAGAGTTACGGTGACGCTATAAGTAATCATTTAGCATTTTTAGAATTATCGATTTGTTGAAGCTTGCAGGGAAGATTTTTAATTCAACTATTCAAAACATTCCCCTATCCACAAATCCCATTGAAGGTAGTCAACAAATGGCAGATTCAACAATTCAATCATTTCTGCCCCAACAATTTCTATATTCGGGCTTACCTTTGTCTTATGAAGTTTTGTTTTCCGGAAAGTGACATCCGCACCGAAAAAAGAGAGGATCAGGACTGGGTTTGGGACCCCATCCGCAAAAAATGGTTTGTCCTCCAGCCGGAAGAGTACGTGCGTCAGCAGTTGATCCAATATATGATCCAGCACAAGGGCATCTCGGCCTCGCTGATCGGGGTCGAAAAAGCAGTAGATTATCGTGGCATGTCCAAGCGCTTTGATATCGTCGTCTTTGATCGCCAAGGCATGGCCTTCATTTTGATCGAGTGCAAAGCCCCCAATATCAAGCTATCCGAAGACACTCTCCATCAGATCGCCCGCTACAATGTCAGCATCGGTGCCCCTCATTTACTCCTCACCAATGGCCTGAGCTTGTTGTTTTTTTCTCGAGATGATCAAGGCAAATACCAATATCAGGCCGATGGTTGGTATGAGTGAGTTTTTGTTTGCCGCTTCGCGGAACGCTTATTCGTCAAAATCTACGGTATCGATCGATACGGTCCGTAGCGACGGAATATTTTGCGTCGCTACAATTGAACAAATTGATAAATCATTTTCTGCCGAAACCCAATCGTCGCTACTCAATCATCTCCAACAAGGCCTCCAACTGACCATCTTTACCGGCACGAATTGCCTCGACGCTCGGCTTGATCAACACATCCACGGGCAAGCCCTCATCGGCTTGAGGTGTGCGACTAAAATTACCCACCACAGGAATATCCACCTCAAATCGGCTGTTGGGAAGGCTGAAAATCAACTGAGTCCCCCCATTAATACCATTGAGGTTGCCGCCTGAAGGAGTACCGACTATGGTTACCGCATTGCATTGGGCGATGGAGCGACGGAGATAATAAGTCGCGGAGCTATTGGAGGCATCGCCTAAGAGGTAAACTTTACCGGCAAAAGGCTTACGCGCCGCCGGAACATTGTAGGTCTCGCGATCATTTTTATAGGTGAAAAATCCGTCCTCGATGGGAGTGAGTTCATCGGAGATGTCATAAATAGAAGTATCCCAAGTCGTTATATAGGGTTTCAGTTCGTTGGGTACTCGCTGGATTTTGGCTCTAGATTGCAGATTGTTGATGATGCATTTTTCGCGCAGGAGGTAGCCCGCCAATTCTTGACCTACTAAGTCTGAGCCGCCTTCGTTGCCACGAATATCGATGATGAGATTTTTGACTTCTTTTTCTTCCATTTCTTGGAACGCTTCTTTGAGAAACTTTTTCCAGTCCATCTGAAAGCGCCAAGTCACCATCGTGCCAAGCTTGAGGTAACCGACCTCATCATTTAAAACCTCATACCTCCAGGTATCTTCAAAGGATTTTGGGCGTTGCGCGAAGCGCTCATCCAAAATTTGATTGCGCTCCACTCGACTCATGGCTGCCAAGGAGATCGTCTGTGCTTCTTCTTGATCCGCATTGCGGATGCTCAATTGATATTGCCCTGCTTTAGGAGGCACCAATAGCGGGAAGTAGGAGTCAAAGGGCTCAAACATATAACTCAAAGCAAGCAGCTGCATTTTGTTAATCCGTTTGGCGTCATTGGCCCCATCGGCCGAGGCATAGGGGATCAGCATCTGCAAAATATCGCTAGCGGCCACGCCATTGATGCTCATGATTTCGGTACCGGCTTTGAGGGCTCCTTCATCCGTAGCGCTTTGCGTAACGATCATCCTTTGGTCGATCCATGTAAAGGCAAAAGGCAGCTTGTCAGGCTGGTTCATCACGATCTCTTTGATCAAAGGATGCATATTGAGCTGATTGACGAGCGTATGCCCGCAGCGTACCTTGGTGACCAATTGCGACAGCTTTAAATATGCCTCAGCGTAGCTGCGAGGACTTTGGAAATACTGTTCGCATAAGGAGAAAGCAAGATCCCAGTCCTCCTGCGTCTGATATCGAAAACTGGCGGGATTGACTTCCAGAATGGCTTTTTTGAGCAAAGCCAAGTCTTCTAAGAGTTGTTCCGGCTGCAAAAGCGGCAAATTGCCAATGTCAATGGGACGTTGCTGGTTCCACTGATGCTCAATGATAGCGGGTAGCTCACTTTGGAGGTAAAGATTCCGATTGCCATCGCTGCTGAGCTCCCAAGTCACTTGTCCCTTTTTGTCTTCCAGCACGAATTTGTATTCGACGAATTCATTGCCTGTTTCAAATTGGAGTTGGACTTGGGCGTTATCGTCCAAAAAAAGCGATTGATTCCAGGCTAGGGGAGGCGTATTGCCCCGAATGCCGATACGCTGTTCATCTAGCGTCGGATAATCGCTAATGCTAAAGGTAAGCGTTTGGGCCTGTAGGCCATAGCCGAGCAGTAAGGTCAGGAGAAGTAGACTTTTTTTCATGATCTAGGGTGTATGGGTTGAGTTTGAGCATAAACACAAGAAAAACCTCCCCGCAAGGGAATTCGAAATGAAGCCCGCAAGGGCTGAAAATAAGCGTTCTGCGAAGCAGAAATTAGAGTGGTGCGATACAAGTTTGAGCGCATACGATCAGTTCCAGCTTGGCTGAATCTGACTGCCTTTCTCGGGATCGTTATGGATCTGGAGATAAGCGCCGATTTCCTGCTGTAGTTCCTCTACGTGTGAGATGACGCCAACGATACGGTTTTCCTTGCGCAAAGACTTAAGGGTCTCAAAAATAATAGCGAGCGAGTTTTTGTCCTGCGAGCCAAAGCCTTCGTCGAGGAAGAAGAAATTCTGTTTGGCTTCCGCCTGCTGTTGTACCTGATCGGCTAGGGCCAGGGCGAGGCAAAGCGAAGCTTGAAATGTCTGACCTCCGGAAAGTGTCTTGACTGAACGTCGCCTACCGCCATTGAGCTGATCGATGACATCGAAGGTATTATTGTTGGGCGACTTTTCGAGACGGAGAGAACCGCGGGTCAAGCGTAGGAAACGCTCATTGGCCGAGCGACAGAGATTTTCGAGATAGATGGTGGAGACATAATTGACAAAGCCGCTTGAGTAAAACAGATTGCGCAGGACCTTGAGGTTTTCTCGTCTTAGATCGAGTTGGTCAAATTCTCTTTGCAGGAGCTGCTTGCGCTGCCAATCCTTTTCCAAACGAGCGAGATCGTTTTGTAGACTACCGATGGCAATTTGCCAATCCGCCACGATTTTTTGCTGTGCCAGCACGTTTGCCTCTTGTGCCTCATAATCGGCCATGACAAAGCTTTTGCCTTCCGCTTCAGCTTGCATATCGCCTAGTCGTTCACTTTCCGTATGCAGATTTTGGTGATAGGTGCGGATCTCATTTTTGACGGCTTCTACATTCCAATTATGGCTGAGGATCTCGCGTAGATCTTGCAGGTTTGCAAATTGCGAAGAGCTGATCTTTTGCTCCAACTCTTGATTCAAAGCGGCCAATCCTTTGGTGAGAGCGCTTTCTTGCTTACTCAATTCTTGGATGCGGCCTTTGAGTTTGGCGGCATTTTCACGCGCTCTTTGGATGCGGTCGTTTTGCGTGCGATAGGTCTCTTCGATCTGACGATGACTGGCTCTTTTGTCATCGGCGATGCGACGCAGGCGAGCCTCCTCCCAAGTCTGGTAGCTTTCGTAGCTGATGCGTTTGAGCGCCTTGGCTTGGCCTTGAAATTCGATGGCCGCGGCTTCGCGTTCTGCTTGCAGCTTCTCAATAACAGACTGATAGCGTTGCAGATCTTTTTCGTGCTCCGTCAAAGTGTTTTCGGCGCTTTGCATCTCGCGCTCTAGCTCCGCTAAGACTTGTTGATTACGCTGGATTTGATCGAGATGCAATTGCAGGCTCTCGTCATCTTCCCGATTGAACTGAGACCAGATGAAGCTTGCCTCTTGCTTTGAGCGTTCGCCCTCGGCGGCCAATACCAAAGTCTCAGCCTCTTGACGACGCTGATCAATCTGCACGAACTGAGGCGCCATGGCTTGCAGACTAGCGATTTGCTGGGAGAGCCTTTGTTGGACTGATTGCTGCTCTGCTAGTTGAGTGCGCGCTTTGTTAAGGTGGTGATCCAGATTGTCGAATTCTGGTTTATCCGGATGATGTACATTTCCGCAAACGGGACAAGGCTCACCTTCTTGCAAGCCTTCGCTAATCTTTTTGAGTTGTGCCTGCACCGCAAGATAGGTAATCTCTTTTTCCGTGCTGCTGATCTTGCTGCGGCTTTGATTTTGGTTTTCCCCGAGCAACTCTAGCACGGCAGGGATCGCTAAATTGATTTGCCGCGGATCGAGTTGGGTCTCTTTGAGAACGCTAAGTTTCTGCCCATGGAGATCGTCTAGCTGCTTTTTCTCGCGATCGAGCAATTGCTTCGCATTTTGCAAACGGTCTTTGATCTGCTGATAATCAGCAAACCATTTTTGCACGGCGATCACATCTACTACATCGGGCATATTGCCTTTGAGGGCTTTGATCTCTTGACGTTTGCTGAGGATAGAAGCACGACTTTCTTCTGCGGCCTGCTTTTTCTTTTCGATCTCGGTCCGCCCATTGTCGATGCGACTTTGGTGCGCTTGGACGATGGCCGCTTTTTTGTTGATCTCAATGATGGCCTCAAACTCTTCGGCTTCTTGCAAAAACTGCTCGCGTTCTTGAAACTGTTTTTCGATGCCGGCAAAGAGTTTTTCGCCGGAGGCCAGATCATTCTCGGCCGCGATGAGTGCGGCTCTTTGCGTGTCCAGCTCTTGCTTGGCCTGACTGAGTTGAGCGCTGCGTTCTTCTCGGCGATCTAATAGGGGCTTGAACTCTACTAGGGCGTATTCATATTCCTTTAAGGCTTTTTCGCGATTTGCGAACGATTCTTTTTGGGCCTCTAAAGCCGCGACCTTTTGCTGCTGCAGCTCAATTTTCTCAAAAAGGCTCTTGACGCTCTCGAGCTTAGCGAAGGCTTTTTCGACTTTGCTAAGTTCTGCTTTGGCCTTGGTGAGTTCTGCTTCTTGGCTCGCCAATTCGGCTTGGCGTTCCGCGAGAGCGGTCTCCGTAACACTATTGAGCTCAGTTAATAGCGTCTTTTTTTGCTCTAGGGCGAGGCTGTTTTTGTAGTTGAGACTCTTGACTTTGTGGGAGAGCTCAAAGCGCTGCAGATGAAAAATCTCCTTGAGCATGCGCGTGCGATCGGTCTCACTCAGCTGGAGAAACTCCATGAACTTGCCTTGTGGGATGATGATCGTACGGCGAAAGTTGTCATAACTCAGCCCCAAAATTGATTCTGCATTCGCCTGCTCCAAAGGCAGCAAAGTTTCGCCTTCAAACTTGAAAGCCTTGCGCTCGATGGTTCGTACCTGTTCAAAATCCTTGCTGCTCCGCCTGCCCTGCGCACTGAAACGATAATGCTGATCCTTAGCCTCAAACTCAAATTCGATTTTCAGGCGATCCGAGCGCAAATTCATCATATTGTAACCGCGCTTATCCTTGGCATTGAGGCGTTCGGATTGGCCGTAAAGCGCAAAGGTGATCGCTTCCAGAATAGAAGATTTGCCACTGCCAGTCGCGCCAAATATCCCAAATAGTTGGGCGCTAGTGAGCTTGGTGAAATCTATCGTCTGCTTTTCTTGGTAGGAATAAAGTCCTTCGAGGCTCAGCGAAATGGGGATCATGCATCAATTTAAAGAATAGCTGGAAATGTAGGGCACAATATCCCCGCCGAGATAGAGCTTTCCTTGGTATTCTTTGACCGCGCCTGCCTCAGAGACCCACTGACCTGTAGGATCAAATAAGGCTTGGAGGATTTCTCCGGATTCGGACAGATTGAGCACCATACCAAATAAATCCTGTTTAGGTTGAAGTCCTTCGGGCAAGGCATAGACGATCTGCTTCATCCATTTCTTGGGGTGGATATCATCTAAAGCCTGGTTACGCTTGGTGGTAAAACCTAGCCAAAAGCTGCCATCGGGCCGTTGCGAAATGCCATTGGGAAAGCCTGGTAGATTTTCGATAAAGATCTCTGATTCGCCCTTTTTGGCTCCCTGGAGCCAATATTTGAGTACGCGGTAGCGCGTGGTTTCGACCACCAATAGGTAATCCTCATTTTGCGAAAGCACAATGCCATTGCCAAAATGTAGCCCATCGATCAACTTTCTGACTTTCTGCTTTTGAGGATCATATTGATAAAGCCCACCGGTCTTGCGTGCCTCCAAAATCAACTTGCGACCAAACTTGATATTGTAGGGCGAAGCGCTTGCAGTATTGGTAAAATAGACCATGCCATTCGAGGCGATTTCCAAACCATTGGGAATATGAAAAGCTTTGCCATTGGCGTCATGCTTCGCCAGAACGCTCACCTTTTGATCAGGACTGATCTTGATAAGTCCTTCTTTGTGGCTTAGCGCTAGCAGATTGCCTGCTGCATCAAAGTGAAGGCCTGCCACCCAAGAACCCGCATCGTAAAATATTTCTACTTCTCCCTTGGAGTTGATTTTGAGGATTTTGCCATCACTAAAGTCAGCTTTGCCTTTGTGGACGCCGGTATAAAGATTACCCGCTTCATCGAAGATAATATCCTCTGCGCCGTGCCAGCCTTGCAGCGAAAGCTTTTGAATGCTTTGCAGTTTTTGATTAAGGCTCAGTTTGCCCTCAAAAGCAGGCGGACTCGGCGGAGTCCAAGTGAGGGGATCGAGTTGACAGGCACTAAAACTAAAGCAAAGCATAAGGACGGAAAATAAGCCGCTGAGGCTGAAGATGAGTTTTTTCATTGTTCTTGTATTTGGATACAAAAACAAAGCTATGGTGCGGCTCAAGCAGACTCATTTACATATGTAAATAAAGAATTCAGTCCTTTTCGAGGCTCATTTGTTTGCGAATGCGACTGAGCTGAGTGGCACTAATGCCAAGGTAGGAAGCGATGTGGTATTGAGGGATCAATTGGTCGAGACCGGGAAACTGCTCACGAAATATCTGATAGCGATCCTTGGCTTCCAGCAAGGCCATCTCTAGTTCTTTTTGCTCCTTTTCGAGGAAATAATACTCCGCGATTTTGCGCCCAAGGCGTTCGAGATCATGATGCTTGGCAAAGAGGGCCTGCACCGCTTCGAAAGGAGCTTTCCAGATTTTGCAATCGGTCAGGGCTTGTTGGGCGATGCGATTGGGACGATTGGTGAGCAGAGAAGTGTAAGCACCTATCAGACTAGGTCCCACGAAAAACTGCTTGTTGTATTCCTTGCCCTCACTATTGACAAAAAAAGCCCTCACACAGCCACTCTCGAGAAAGGCGAGATCGCGGGCATATTGGCTAACTTCAATAAAATACTGATGGGAACTTAAGCGCGCTTCTTGAAATAAGGGCCTCAAGTCTGCTTGGGCAGCTTCGCTGAACGCTGATATCGCTTGAAAATATCCGATTAGTTGATCCATGGGCTAAGCGTTCTGCGCTCCCGGATAGATATCGGGAGTAAAAAAAACTACGCCCTATCAATCAACTGAATGATTTTGCCATCTGCAAAAGTAAACTCTGATTGGCCTTGCAAGGCGAGCTTGTCTCCGGCTTTGAGGCCATTGGGAAGGTCGAGCGCCACTACGCCCATATAGTCGATCTTGATGCGCACGATTTCCTCCGCAAATTCCCAGGCCGTGATGCTTTGCTTGCGTTCGCTAAATATTGCTTTGGCGGTTTCGGCCTGTTGCAGAAAGGCGCTCAAGCCCTTGAGTTCGAGATCCACTTTGCCGTTGGAGACATTTTGAAAAAGGATTTCCGGCGCTAGATCACGCAGCATCGCCTCTACATCGAAACGATTGTAGGCATCGACATAATGCTCGATAATGGCCTGTTGCTTTTCTGGGCTCATGCTCTTTTTGTCGTTACGGATTAGGCTCCAGTTTGGATTTTGCTCCCGAAAGCTTTCGGGACGCGGAACGTTTGTGTTGTGAGATCCCGGATATCATTTCATGATTCCGGGATGACCTGATTTTCTTCTATTCAGATAAGCCAAAGGTCATCCCGGCCAAGGAACGCGAGCCGGGATATTTGAACCGAATCCTTCACACCCCACCAAATACTGCGACCCTACTCGTCCTCGGCAAGCACTTCTTTGAACAAGTCCATCAGTTTCTCATCGGGGCTCTGTCCGGCGTTTTTGCTTTGGAAATAATCCGTAAATAGTTCGCTCATATTACGGCTCAGGTCGATATCCGTTGCCTTGCCTTCGAGCAATTCGGTATTGGTGATCTGCGGGATGATGCTGATAATGCCTGAGTGAATGCTGTAAAGTCGTTTGCGGTCCTCGGCGGTGAGGTAGTCGTCGGAGATGAGGGTAAGTTCTACGAGCAGGTCTGGATTTTCGCTCAGCCATTTTTCGGCCTCATCGACCTTGTCGAACGATTTTCTCGCGAGGGCCTTACCTTGAGTGAGCGAAATGCGCTCGTATTGGACTGCCTTGCCTACTTCTGCTTCGAGCAATACCACTGACTTTTGCTGGCCCGCTTCGCTCATGCTATAGCTCAAAGGACTGCCGGCATAGACCACCGGATAGGGTTGTTTGCAAACTGCGAACGCCCGATGTAAGTGCCCCAAAGCAGCGTAATGGAGCGACTGAGGGAGGTTTTGGGTGTAAATTTCTTGTGCGCTGCCTACGAGCAAAATCGGTTTTTCGTCTTCTCCTTCCTCCTCTCGCTCACCGCCTTTTTCCATGCAAAACATATGACCAAGGAGAATATTGACGCCTTGCTCGTCGCAATATTGATCCGCTAGGCCTTGCCAATGCTTTTGAAGAACCTCACGCAGAGCGGCTTCTGCATTTTCCTCACCGAGGTAGGTTTTCATACGCACCTCATTGGCGTAAGGCGTGAGGATGAGGCGCAGCGGTGTGCTTTGCTGAGGCAGTTGTAGTTCGAGAAAGCCTGCGGCTGAACGCAAAACTTTAAGTCCGCTGTCCAGCGCAAATTCAGGCACTTGAGAATGTGGATAACCTGTTAATAAGATGCCACACTCTCTCGCCAAAGGGTCAGGCGCTTCGATCCGATCGGGCGAATCATGATTGCCGGCGATGCCAATTACAGCTCGCTTGCCATCAGCGGCCAGGCGTTTGAGCGTCTTGTATAAAAGCTCAATGGCTTCGATACTGGGGTTGATATGATCGTAGAGATCACCGGCGATAATGACCGCATCTACTCGTTCGCGTTCTGCGATCTCGCAAATTTCGGCCATCACGAGTCGTTGTTCCGCGAGGCGGGAATAATGATCTAAACGCTTACCAAGATGCCAATCGGCGGTGTGGAGTATTTTCATGAATCGCGGGTCTTACGCAAACGAAAATAACTCATTATCAGCCCTAAGAAAAATATCAGCCCGCCAACATACCAATACCAAGCGATTTGTCTGATCAAAGGCTCGGTATTGCCTATCATCA
The DNA here is from genome assembly GCA_039024315.1 of Bacteroidota bacterium. Classification (GTDB taxonomy): domain Bacteria; phylum Bacteroidota; class Bacteroidia; order J057; family J057; genus JBCAWW01. The sequence goes on along the minus strand of JBCCQN010000042.1, from coordinate 18,522 downwards.
CAAAACCACCCCAATAAAAGGGTGAACGATTGCTTTCGATCATATTGAGCTGAGCCAGACGGAAAGCTTGGTTTTTGGACATACCCTCGCGCAGTGCTTTATGAAAATCTAACATTAAATCAGCGGTAGCCTTGTCGTTGACACTCCAAAGACTGGTAAGCGTAGCCTTCGCTCCTGCATAAGCAAAGCCTCTGGCCATACTGACCAAGCCCTCGCCGCGCTGCAACTCACCGAGTCCGGTTTCGCAAGCACTGAGGACCACCAAATCGGCATTGAGTTGAAGGCTGTATAGATCGGAAGCATATAATAAGGAAGCGTCTTCCTCGCCTGAGCGAGTGAGGGAAATCGAATCAGAGGCCATGACGGCACCTGCTTCGGGTGATTCAGGCGCAAAAGCAATAAAAGAATAGCGAGCGTCCTGATCATTGGCTTTGCCGTGGCTGGATAGATGCAGAATACGATAGGCAGGCGCGAGTTTGATAAACTGCGCTTTGGTGGCTTGATCAGCCTCTAGCAGAGTACCGTCCCAAAGCTTTTGTACTTGGCTGGCTTCTTGCTGGCTAAAGCGTAGGGCTCCCCAATTTTGTCTTTTATTGGCTTCGGCCCATAGGCGAGGCGCTTCCCCAAATTGGGGCGCAATCGCGAGCAAAGTTTTGGCTGGAGAAGGACCAGAGGAGGAAGCCTTTTTATCATTGAGCCATTGGGTAGCGGAGAAGGTATAGCTAAGCGCTTGTGATTTGAGTAGATAGGGGAGAGCCGCCCATTGATCGGCAGTAGTACCGTCTTGGCTAATGAGCAACTCAAAGGGCAAATAACTCAGGTGCCCATCGGGCACAATGGTGGTTTCTGTGATATCGGGATCGAGGCTCCTCGGCCAGATCTGCTTAAATAGACTGTGGGCTAAGGCTGAGTATTCAATTGGCTTCAGTAACTCACTCGTCAGATTGGTATAAGGATTTACAAGTTTTTCCCTTAAATCCTCAATTTGCGAACCAAGGGCATTGGTGCTTACTAGACGCTCTAGGCTTACTTTTTGGGGTTGAATTTGAAAGACATAAAGACTGCTATCTCCCCAAAAGTAAGAGAGTAATTGCTGCTTAGAAGCTAGGGCTGATTGGATTTCTGTAAGGCTACTCAGCTTGAGATCGTATTTGATGCGATAGTAAAGTGGATATTCTTTTTCGAGTTTTTGAACGAGCTTTTGGTAGTCGTTTTGGATGCTAAAGCGCTTGCTACGCCAAGCGATGATCTTGAGCGTGTCCTGCTTTTCCGCTTTTTGTTCCTCAGTGCTAATGAGCTGACTGTAGAAGCTTAGCTGTGATTTGAGCTGCTGCTCTTGTGCCAATAAATCAGAAGGAATGCCCGCGTAAGAACGCGCTTTTGCTTCTTTTTGGGCTTTTTGGAGGATGACCGCCTTGGCTCGTTCGCTAAATGCGAAGGCCATTTCTAGATACTGACGATCAGCTTTTTGCTGGTGGGCTGCCAAGGCAGTGGCAATTCCTTTTTCGAAGTAACGAATACTGTAACCTGCATAAAAAAGCAGGCCGTCGGCGGAGAAATCGGTGATGCGTAGGCTATCGACAAATTGTGCGAACTGCTGGAAGCTTTGTAGGCTGGCAGCCAGGGCAGCAGGTTCTTGTTGGGCTAGCTGGGATTGACTGTAGGCTAATTCCCCCAAGGCTTGAAATACAGCCAGTGCATTGGCTTTGCCAATTTTTGCTAGGCTGGGCATTTCACTTGCCAGTTGGTAAGTGGGGTCATACATTTGAATGACTCGTAGGAAGGCATTGACGGCAGCTTGATGCTCGCCTTTGAGACGATAGTAATAGCCGCGGTTGATATAAATATCATTAGCATTAAAGCTTTTGCTCTGAGAAAAGCGTTCCGCGAGCGGTAAAGCCAAAGCAAAATAACGCTCTGCCTCGGCTATATTTTCCTGCTCGATCAGGGTACCCAAAATCTCAGCATACTGGAGTAAATGACGCTCTGTATCGGAGTCCAATAAGGCATCATATATCTCGAGCGCCTTTTGGTAGAGCTCGATGGCTTGCTCGTAATCTTGCTCCTTGCGGGCAATATCTCCTAGGCAATTACTCAGCTCCGCGATTTTTTCATGTCTCGGACCTAGCACTTCTTGATAAAGGCGAATGGCTTTGTGGTGATAGTCTTTGGCTTGTTCGTTTTGCCCCATCAGCTCATAGCAATGCCCCATACTATGGTAGCCGTCGATGACATAAGGATGCTTAGGACCATAAAGTTTACTGTCAATTTCGATGGATTTGGCCCCAAACATAGCCGCTCGTTCGCCATCACGCATACGAATATAGGAAAAGCCCAAGTTGAAATAGCCGTTGGAAAGGAAACGATGCTCAGTCAGGCCGGCCGCTTCCATGCGAGCGACCGCTTTTTCGTAGAGTTGATGTCCCCCATCATAATCGTGCATGCGGACGAGATAGCGCCCATAATTGATCTCCAAAGCGGCCAGCCGCACGATATTTTTAGGATCACTAAGGTCAAAACCTTGGATCAGTTGATAGGCGCTGTCTAGGTGCCGCTCTGCCGCCTCAAACTGACTCAGATTAGCTAAGTGCATATTGAGGTTGCTATGAAAATTGGAGAGGAACTTCGGTGTGAGTACGTCTTGGCGTTCCGCGTAGCGGCGAGTTTCCCACAACTTATCCACAGCCAAAGGGATATTGCCTTTGTGGTAGTACATATTGCTTTCCTCGCTCATGGCTTTGACCAATCCGCTGTGATCTTCAGCTGAGGCATAGGCACTTTTGGCGTTCTCCAGATAATAGAGCGCGCTGTCAATTTGGCCAGTGCGATAGATTTTTTTGGCCTTTTGGTACCATTCCTCTCCGGGAGAGGGAGCGTCTTGGGCGCTGAGAGGGAGAAAGGGAAAAAACGAGCAAAGACATAAAAGCAGGATTCGTTTAGCAGGCATTCGTAGTAGGTGTAGCTTATAATTTAGCCATTTTTGAGATAATTTGGATGCGAAAGCCCTAATTAAGAGCGTTTTACCCCATAATGAAGTACAACATGATCCGCAGCATTTCCATCTTGGGCCTCCTCCTATTTTTGGGAGGCTGCCTACCCGGCATCAGTGAATGGGGCAATCGCATCAGTTTTATCAATGAGCTGGGATATGAGATTGATAGCCTAGCTTTTAGGGTTTGCGATAGCGCGACTATGCTGCAAGTGATTAAGGATGCTGGGGAGGAGCCTTGGATAGAGGATAATCCGGCTTTCCCAGAAGCGGGCTATCCTTGTCCGGTACAAATTCGGGTTTATGCTGGCGATCAGACTAAGGATTTGCTGGCCACGCCTTATGATTGCTATCACTGCGATAATAGTAAGTATTACATCCTGCGGGGGGATAGTGCCGTCTTTCAGGTGCATTATGCGGCGGATTAGATGAAATCGATCGATTTGTAGCGGTGCAATCCCGAAAGCTTTTGCGGATGCGTCGCTACGTTTTTATCAATTTTTGATACCGCTGCGCGGAACGCTTAGCCCCATTTGAAATCAAGCCGTATTTGCTGTTATTTCATATAGCAAAAAGCTAATAGGGTTTACCCCATGCGCAAACTCAACGCCTCCTTCAAATATCATAGCAGGATCGCGGCCCTTTTAGGGGCGTGGAGCTTTTTGTTTGCCTTTTTTGTACGGCCTTTTCAGCATGGGACCATGGATTTGGCCAAATGGATCTCGGTGAGTTTGGGTTATAGCCTTTTGGCGTTTTTGTCCTACTTGTTGCTAGCTTGGCTACAAAAATGGCTATACGAAAAGCGAGGCGATTGGAATATTGTTTTAGAGGTATTTGCCTATGGTTTGTTCTACTCGGTCTTCGCCTTGAGCAGTTTCGCTTATTATCGCAGTCCCATTATCCAAGGATTTTATAGTTTTGAGGAGTATCTTATCAAGATTGTCCTCAATGTCATTTTAGTGTTGACACCTCTACTCTTTATCGCGCGGCGCTATGTGCAAGGACTGCTACCACCGGCAGCAGAGGCGATCATCCTCACGGGAGAAAATAAGCGCGACCGTCTTATGTTGAAATCATCCGAATTGGTCTGTATCTCCAATGCGCAAAACTATGTGGAAATCTATTATCTCGAGCAAGCTCAGCTCAAAAAGAAATTGATCCGGACGAGCCTCAAACAACTTCAAGCGGAGCATGATTTTCTCCTGCAAATTCACCGTTCTCACCTGATCAATCCCGTACATTTCAAGAGCTGGAAAGACGCCAATACCATTTTACTCACTCAAATGGAGCTGCCTGTTTCCAAGACTTATAAGAAGCAGCTACAAAGCCTCTGATTTTCATACCTAAAAAGGCTCCTTTCATCCCTAAAGCCTGCTAGGGCAGGGGAGAGGCCGATTTTTGGGCTAGTTTAGCCTTGGCTAAATTTGCTTGAACAGCCTACCAAATTCATATGAAAGGAAAGAAAATACTCAAGTGGAGCCTACGGATATTGTTGATGCTTTTGCTAATCACCGGTGGCGTACTTTTCTGGATAGACAGCCAGCTCAAGGCTTCTCGAGGAGGGGGAACGGAAGTCATTCAAACTGCTGGGCTTGCCACTCCCTATGAGACTTTACTCATCCAAGACGTGCAAATCCTTGCGTCTGATTGTAGTCATTTCGTTCCACATCAAAATGTCCTGCTCAAGGATGGACTGATCAGTGCCATTATGCCAGACAGTCTGATCCCCCAAGGCGTATCGATAGTCGATGGCAAGGGACAATTTCTCATTCCAGGACTAGTTGATTCTCATGTGCATTTACGAGCGAGCAAAAATGACCTTTACCTCTATCTCGCCAATGGCGTTACCGGCATCCGAGAGATGTCTGGTAATCTCGAGCACCTAAGCTGGAAAAAGGAAATCGTCGAAGGTGCCCTCGGGCCAGATATGTTTGTCGCCAGCGAGAAAATCAATAGCAAAAGCGGCTTTGCTGCCCTTTTTGAAAACTGGACTCGTGCGCGCATCAATTATGCCACCGAGGAAGCCGCCGCCAAGAAGGTCAAAGAACTATCCGAGCAAGGCTTTGATGCGCTTAAAATCAGCTCCTTCCTCAATTATGATATGCACAAAGCTACCCTTAAGTATGCCGAGCAATATGAGCTGCCGGTAGTTGGCCATATTCCCTATGATGTAGGCTTGAATCGTTTCTATGCTTCTGGTCAAGCGGAAATTGCGCATATCGAGGAGCTGACCAAGGGCGTAATCTGGCAGTATGGCGGCTACGGTCCGGACAATGCGGAGGAATTTCTCCAACACTTGCGCAGCCAGAGTGATAGCATTGCGGCCCAAGTCAAGCAAAACGGTATACCTGTGTCCACAACTCTCGCTTTGATGGAAAGCTTGCCGGGTCAAAAGGTGGATTTAGCTTCCGAAATCAAAGGACTGCCCATCGAGTATGTCAACCCCATCTTTATCGAGGGTAATTATATGGTCAAAGGCTGGCTGCCCGGTAACAATCATTATGAAGAGCCCGAAGCGGTGAGGACGGACCCAGGGATGCGCCAAAGATCTCAGATATTTTGGCGAGCCTATGTAGAGGCATTGCACATCATGATTGCTGCTTTGCAAAAGTATGAAGTCCCCATACTCGCGGGTACGGACGCCAATACGCCCTTGATGGCACCGGGATTTTCCTTGCATGCCGAGCTAGTATCATTAGCCAATGCAAGCCTAAGTAATGCCGAGGTGCTCTATTCTGCTACTGCTGCAGCCGGTGATTGGATGCAATCCAATACGGGTCGAATCAAGCCAGGCTATCGGGCTGATTTGCTGCTTTTGTCCCAAAATCCATTAGAGGACATTCAAAATATCCAGACTATTGAGCGTGTTTTTAGTGGTCAATATTGGCTGGATCGTCAACAGTTAGATGGAATCTTGGCGGCTGTCAAGGAGGTCAATGATGCAGCGCGGAGTGTGGATTTGACGGCTGAGGTTTTTTCTGGGCCTCCCGATAGCTATCGGGATCGCAGAACGCCCATCTCTATGGGCCCGACGGGTCGAGCTCCGCTACCAATTACCTCAGTCAAGGCTAAGTACTTCGGGATGGCACAAATCCGCAGGCGTGCGACTGATTACAATTCCTCCAACTGCTTGCTCAACCAATCTCCATGGATGCCACTTTCCGAAGCCAGCAGTTCTTGCTGCAGTTTGGGTTCTGCTTTCTTGCGTTGAGGTGAGGGGAGCGTCCGGTGTTTCATCAATTTACGGAGCAGACGCACAAACTCTCGATAGCCCGTTTTGCGGTAATCTGGCAGCAGACGATCTCGCCTTAGCGAATTGTCAAAAGCATGCAAACCCGCTTCCAAAGCCTCATCATCCTGCATTTCGTAGTAGATTTTGAGTTGCATGCTGCGGCCACCGAGCAGGTAAAACACGTCTTGATGTTGGACCTGTGTCAGTTGACGCAAAGCAGCTCGGCGTTCGCCACGGGCGTAGAGAAAATAAGCGCGATTATAAGCCAAGGCATTGTGGCGTTGCTCGGGAGCCACGCGTTCTGCGAAGCGGTCCAAAAAATACTCCGTCCACTCATACTCCTGCAGTCTCACGCCTAGCACCACGATGTTTTTGAAGTCATTGGGGGAAATATAGCCCTGATAATAGATCAACTCCTGCTCGATCATCTCTTGGTAGATGCCAAAGAGTTCGCCGAGGTATTGGGCTTGGCCTTTGTTGGCCTGTTTGATGCAGTAGTTTTGGGCGTATTGGTAGAGGGGTTTGTGCTCCTCGTAAGGGATTTGCTGCTGCGCAGAACGCTTAAGCAAAGCCCGAAAATGCTCAAAATGGGCATCTGACTCATGCAAAAGCATCTGCAAAACTGCCTGATACAAACTCAAGTGTGGCCAATCTGCAAAACGCGCAAAATCATCTTCGATATAAGCTAAAAACTGCCTGAAGCCGGGCAAAATCTGTGAATCCTGCAGCACATTGCGGCGATTGAGGATTTGGCAAGCGGTCTTGAGCATATGCCCTACAAAATAACGGTCGCCCCATTCGGTTTTGCGTTGCAGGCTTTGGTCTAAGGCCCTCACATCTTGTTCAGTGAAGGCAATATAACGCTCCTCTTCTACTAACTGATAGAGCAAAAAATCTGGCTCAGCGAAGTAGGTTTGTCGCTTGAGAAGTCGCTCAAAATAGCGATCAGTTTGCTGGTAAAGGCCTTCTAGTTTACGTTCGCGGCTGATATTGAGTAGCTGGAGTTTGCGTTGCGCAGGTTGCGCTTTGAGATGTTCCCATACCAAAAAATCTTCTAAGAGCGCTTTGATGTCTGAAAGATGATTGGTGATGCGCGCATAGTTAAAATCTCGCTCTGGATAGAGCGCCTTGTCTAAGCGTTCCCGATTGAGGGTATCCACCCCCAAATCTTTCAAAATCAGGCGGAGTAAACGCGATAATTTCTCATCCGCATTGTGATAGGGAGAGTCTACCCACTTCTGAAATCGCTGCTGTTCGCGTGGATCAAGGCTTTGGAGCGTGTGGAGTAGAACGTTTTTACTCATTTAATTTCTATAAATAAATATCAATATCATCTCTAAAACTCAAAAAATCAAAAATTCAGAAATTCAACAATTCTATAAATCTCAACAAAAGTGTTTTCTCTCATGCACTTTTGCCTCTACTTTTGTATTGTCCACCAAAGGAATTATCCAGATCAATGGGGCCGGTCTGAACAAACACATGCCAATCTAAAAAATCAAAACCCGATGCGACACTTACACATTAGCCTTTTTACCCTCTTTTTGCTCAGCTCTATGGCCCTCTTTGCGCAGGTGCCGCAAAGCATCAATTATCAGGCGATGGCCTTTGATGGGACTGCGGTTTACGCTAACCAAACCTTCGACATTCGCTTTACGCTGCACCTCAACAATGCCACAGTTTATGAGGAGACACACTTTTCGACGACCTCCAATTCGCAGGGGCTTTTTGTCTTAAAGATTGGACAGGGCGTTCCGAGCAGCGGTACATTTAACGCGATCGATTGGAGCGCTGGCCCTTACTCGCTGCGTACTGAGCTTGATCCTGGCTCGGGTTATGTGCTGATCAGTGATCACAGCTTTAGTAGTGTGCCTTATGCCCTCTACGCGGAACGCTCCTCCCTGCCTGTTGAGGATGAGCTTTCCTTTAACGGCGATACCCTTCAAATTGCCCAAAATGGCGCCCTGCTGGGGCAAGTCCTCAAATGGAACGGGCAAGACTGGGTGCCTGATTTTGACGCCAACCAAACCTATGGCCTACAAGTTAGCGGTAACATTTTGACTCTGGTACCAGGTGGCAGCAGTGGTTCAGTTCCCATAGGTACTCAATACACAGCCGGTGCTGGTATCAATATCGTGGGTGGTACGATCGTCAATACCGGTGATACTGATCCAAGCGATGATATTACGACTGCGTCGAACGCAGGTGGTGATGTCAGCGGTGTCTTTTCCAATTTGACGGTCGCTGGCCTACAGGGAAATCCAGTAGCAAATACTAGCCCTAGTAATGATGATGTGTTAACATGGAATGCCCTTAGTGCACAATGGGAACCTGCTCCTGTATCAGCAGGTGGAGCTGCGGTAAATGTCGCTCCTAGATTGAGTGGTGATGGTTCTTTAGGCAGTCCGTTAGATATTGCCCCCAATGGCGCAATCAATGGAGATGTCCTATCTTGGAATGGCACGGCTTGGGCTCCTGCGACTGTGAGTAGCAGTCCGATCACAGGCGGAGTGGGGATTTCTGTGGCCGGTGGTGTGGTAAGTAATACTGGCGATACCAATCCAAGTGATGATATCACGGTAGCTACCCCTGCAGGTGGTGATCTCTTGGGCCTCTATCCTAATCCTACTGTCAATGGTCTGGCTGGCTTTCCGCTATCTTCTCAAGCCCCCGGCTTGAATCAAGTTCTCAAGTTTAACGGCACCACTTGGGTGCCGAGTAACGAGGCTGCAACGACTTATAATGCTGGTATTGGGATTTCGATCAGTGGTACCACCATCAACAATACCGGAGATGTCGATCCGAGCGATGATATTACAATCACCACCGTAGCTAGTGGGGATTTAGCTGGTGTTTACCCAAACCCAGTGGTGGTGGGCATCAATGGCTTTCCCTTTGCCAATACGGCGCCTTCAAGCGGTCAGGTTTATAAATGGAATGGTTCTCAATGGACCCCTACTGATGATTTGGTAGATGATGCGGATGCTGATCCAGCCAATGAGCTACAAACCTTAGCCATAGCTGGTGGCAACATTAGTATCTCCGGCGGAAACTCCGTCCCCCTCCCTGTTTATTTTGAAGGAACGGGGATTGATATTACCAATAACGTGATCACCAATACCGGTGATACAGACGCCTCAGACGATATTACCACTGCGACCGCTGCCGCCGGTGATGTCTCGGGCACTTTCCCGAATTTGACTGTAGGTGCTTTGCAAGGCAATCCACTTGCTAGTACCGCTCCAACTACGGGCCAAGTGCTCAAATGGAATGGTACCCAATGGGCGCCTGCAGTAGATGATGCTGGTCCTTGGACCGAAAGCGCTGGTACCGCCATTCACGATGGCGATATGTCCCTACAAAATGCAGGTGGTCAAACTCGTGTAGCCGCTGGTATCTCTCCCAACGATCGTGGTTTTATCAATGTTTATGACGAATTCAACAACCTCAAAGCAGGTATCCAGATCAATGCCAGTGGTCAAGGGGAAGTATTTGGCGATACCAAAACCTTCCGTATGGACCATCCAGAGGATCCAAGTAAAGAAATTTGGTATGCCAATCTCGAAGGCCCAGAGGCCGGTGCTTATGCTCGCGGTACTGCTGAGTTGGTCAACGGTAGCGCTACCATCAGTTTCGCTGAGCACTTTCAACTCATTGCTACGGCCGAAAATATGACCATCATGCTCACGCCGCTTTCTGGCGATAGCGAAGGCTTGGCTGTGATCGAAAAAACCGCCCAGGGCTTTGTGGTCAAAGAACTGCGGGGAGGCACAGGTACCTACCGCTTTGATTGGGAGGCCAAATGTATCCGCAAAGGATTCGAAAACTTTGAAGTCATTCGCGACCGCAAATAATCCCCAAACTAACACCAAAGATGAAAACATTCATCCTAACCACACTGCTGGGGCTGAGCAGTCTGACACTTTGGGGGCAGATCCAAGTGCGTGATGTCGTCGGTACTGAAGGCGGCGTCGGACAAAACGGAACTTTGACGGTCGTCTATTCTATCGGAGAACCCATCATCTCCGCACCTGAACTAACGGGAGGATTGCTGGCCAGTGAGGGATTTTTACAGCCCCTTCCCCTCCTGGCGGCACCTCTTTCTGACAGCGTTTGGCCCGGAGACGCCAACCAAGATGGGGTGGCCGATCAGCTCGACCTATTGGCCCTAGGCATTGGCTATGGGAGTACGGGTCCGGCTCGGCCGAACGCTTCTCTCAACTGGCAAGCACAATGGGCGCCCAATTGGAATGACTCCTTGATCACTCAAGTCAACTACAAACATCTCGATTGCAATGGTGATGGTATCATCAATGCGGCGGATACGCTCGCTATCGACCTAAATTATGGCTTGATCCATAATAAAACCGACATAGTGGGTGCTAATGGCCCCTCGATTTACCTCAATATCTTGGAAGATAGCGTGGCCGTAGGCGATACTGCGACCCTGATCATTGAGTTGGGGACCGATACTATGCCGGCTCAGGATATATATGGGGTTGCCTTTACGCTCGATCTGGATACCAGTCTTTATCAACTGGAAAGTGCGAGAATGTATTATAACAATTCTTGGCTGGGGGTCAAAAACGTGGATATGATCACCTTTGACAAGAAGCTCGAAAATGAGCAACGCATCGCCTTGGCGATGGTGGGCACTGATCAAACAGATCGTCAAGGTTATGGCCGAGTCGGTAAAATCTCCATCATCATGATCGACGATTTAGCGGGTAAAAAAGATCTTTTTGAAACTTTTAGCGGCACCATCGGCAATCTCGTGGCTGTCAACAGCGAGGGAGCACTCCAGAGTCTCCACATCTGCCCGCCCGATTCAGCGGTGCTTTATGAGCGTACCACTGCTATTGACCCTACAGCACCATTAGCCCTTCGTATCTTTCCCAATCCAGCGCGTGAGTGGATCAAAGTCGAACTTAGCGACACTCAGGCGGATGCTTATCGCTTGCTCAATACGCATGGTCAAGTGGTCAAAAGCTCGAAGCAAGCGTTCCGCGAAGCGGTCATCCCCATCACAGACATCGCCAGTGGTCTCTACTTTTTGGAGATCAAGGCACGAGGCCAGATCCATGTGGAGCGGGTGCAAATCAGCCGTTAGAATATCGAAGGGACGGACGTTGCTGCTACTTTGAGCGTGTAATTTGTGGCCTTCAAAGTTGCTCTCATCATTTTTGTCATAATTGGATTTTACAGAGGAGCGTCGCAAAATTTTGCGGCGCTCCATTTTTTTCTTGGGGGATAGTTTCTGCCTATGTACTTTAGCGGTTGAAAATTGGGTAAAACAAGCGGCACAATATATAGTTATCCCTATATGGAAGTACTTCGCAAAATATTGACCTACGTTGGCCTGCGTAAAGCAGACCCCAATGCCCCGGATAGCTTCAACCTCAAGATGATGCATGGGATCAACAAGATCTCCATCTTTATGTTTTTGGCTTGTATCGTCATATTGATCGCTCGGGTAGTAATGAGATCTTAAGTACTGGGTAGCAAATATCCCGAAAGCTTTTGGGAGTATTCAGTACAGAGAAAAAGGGTCTCGATGGACCGCATAGCCCTATTTTCCTAGTTCTTAATACTGAATACTATTGTCTAAGTACTTAAAATGAAACCTCCGGCATGGCAGAAGTTCGCGATAGAGCTCAAAAAATTGATCGCGTACGGCGTCTCCTAAAGTCGCCCAACGCACACGTGCGTGCCCTGCTCAGTGTTTTACACCCTACCGAAATAGCTCTTGTACTAGAAGATACTAACCCTGAGATTCAGGAGCGGATCTTGCGTGAGCTGCCCAAAGAGCTGATTTCTGAGGCTATCTCAGAAATGGATGAAGATACCAATCCAGGCCAGCTGCTTACCTATCTGCATCCGGAAATAGCTTCGGGCCTCATCAAAGAATTGGATCCGGATGATGCGGCCGACCTGTTGGCGCAAATCCCCGAGGAGCTGCAAGAAAAAATTCTCTATTACGTCCCTGATGAGGAAGAATCTGTCCTCAACCGCCTCTTATCTTATGATGAGGATTCGGCCGGTGGTCTGATGAATCCAGACGTGGTCGTGGTGCGAGAAAATATGACCAAACTGGAGGCACTGCGTGAATTGGTGCAACAGTCTGAAGACGAAATGGAAGATTTTTATACCATTTATGTAACTGATGAGCAGTTTCATTTGGTAGGATATCTGACTTTTCGGGCATTGTTTGTATCTCGTAATCATGATCGCATCGGTGATATTATGGAGCGCGAGGTCATCTCTGTCAATGTCTCCATGGACCAAGAGCAGGTCGCTAAGTTGATGCAGCAATACAATTTGCCTACGCTGCCAGTACTCAATAAAAACAATAAGCTACTCGGGCGGATCACCTTTGATGATGTCATGGACGTAATCGAAGAAGAGAGCACCGAGGACATCTTGAAAATAGCAGGGGTCTCAGAAGACGAAAACCTCCGTGGAGGTTGGGCTGGATCGGTGAGGAGTCGAATTCCTTGGTTGATGATCAATCTTTGTACTGCTTCACTAGCAGCCTTTACGCTCTCTCAGTTTGAAACTACCATCGAGCGCTTGGTGATCATCGCTTTTATGATGCCGATCATCGCGGGCGTAGCAGGCAATGGCGGTACTCAGACCTTAGCGGTTACGATTCGTCGTATTGCTACGGATGGGATTCCCCGTCGTAAAGCTTTTAGAGTAGTGGCTAAGGAGGTGATAGTAGGGGCTATCAATGGCTTGATGATTGGCGCTTTGGTCTCTTTGGCTTTGACGCTTTTGGTGGGCTACGTGAGTCCCGACGCTTTTACGCCACAGCAGGAAGCCATGATCGGTTTGGTGGTCTTTTTGGCTATGTTTAGTAATCTGATTTTGGCAGGCTTTGCGGGTTCATTTATCCCCATTATGCTTGAAGGCTTTGGGGTGGATCCGGCAATTGCTTCCTCGATCTTGATCACTGCCTTTACCGATATTGTTGGTTATCTCCTCCTCTTTGGCTTGGCGACGCGGATTTTGATCCCGCTATTTAATGATCTTGACCAAGCGGGATTTTTGATGACGACTCCTTTTTAGCTTGCCGCTTCGCGGAACGCCCATCCTTCGGGTGCGCGCATGCATGCCACAAGATAGGGATAAGCGTTCCATGTTTTTGATAGCTATTGGGAGTAATACCCAAGATGCGCCCTAAATTTTCCTGCCGCCCTCCCTTTTATCTAGCCAGCGTTTACAAGGCAAATCCTAGTCAAATACGTCCGAATACATCCAATTTGTTCATCCTCGGACTATAAGATGTAGGGACAGTTCTACATTGGGTTTTTATTGCAGCATAAGAGAGGCTTTAATTTGTAAAAGCGTTTTCGCAGATACTAAATCGAAAAGCCTTTCACTCTTTTGCCTTTACACTCAAATCATGACTAGAAAAGAATTCATAAAAATGTGTGGTCTATTAGGAATAGGCCTGCCACTACAAGGCAGCCTTAGTTCCTGTGGCAAAACTCAACTTAATCCAACGGATACGGTCATCATTATTGGGGCTGGGGCGGCTGGTTTGACGGCGGCTTATTTGCTCAAGCAAGAAGGCATTGAGGCACAAGTGCTGGAAGCCTCTAGCCAATATGGGGGAAGGATGAAGAGAACCACTGATTTTGCGGACTTTCCGATTCCATTGGGGGCTGAGTGGCTACATGTAGAACGAGGCGTCTTTGATGAGATCGTCAATGATACTACTGTGCCAATAGAAGTGATCACCACTCCTTATGATCAAGAGGTAGATTATGGTCTACTGGAGGGAGCGAGACTCAGTCCTGAAGAAGTGGGCTTTACGATCGATCAAAAGTTTGTGGGAGCGACTTGGTTTGATTTTTTTGAGCAGTATGTAGTGCCCTCAGTGGCGGGACAAATAGATTACCAGCAGATCGTAAGCGCGATTGATTATTCGGGAGATCAAGTCCAAATCAGTACCAATAGCGGTTCTTTTACGGCGGATAAGCTCATCATTACGGTGCCAGTCAAAATCCTCCAAAACGGAGCGATTACCTTCACGCCTGAGCTGCCACGCAGCAAAAGAAACGCTATTGAAGAGGTGAAAGTCTGGGATGGCTGTAAAGCTTTTATCGCCTTTTCGGAGAAGTTTTATCCCGCCTTTACGGCTTTTGATATCACGCCTGAAAGCGATGGGCAAAAGCTATACTATGACGCTGCTTATGGGCAAAACACTAATCAAAATATCTTGGGCTTGTTTGCGGTAGGTACTGGCACTCTACCTTATGTCAATCTTTCGGATGCTGAGTTGATCGCTTTTATGCTCCAGGAGCTAGATGAGATTTACGAAGGCGAGGCCTCCAAGCATTATATCAAACATATTTTTCAAAATTGGAATGCGGAGCCTTTTGCCAATGGAGCCTATGTCTTTGACCAAGAATCTTGGCGTAATCTGCGAACACTCGGCAAATCGGTAGATAATAAGCTCTTTTTTGCTGGGGACGCCTATACCAATGGACTGGATTGGAGCAGTGTACATGCCGCCGCCCGTTCGGCCAAAAGGGTAGTGGAGTCATTTGTAGCTTAGTTTTGGGGTAATCGTTCTGCGCAGCAGTAAATAAAAAAGTAAATTCAGGCAGCTAAAACGCTAAGATTGCTGAGCATGATCTATTCGAATTCCCTAGCACGATTCCTCAAGCCTTTTTTTGTTTTACTGTTAGTCATCAGTTTTGCCTTCCTTGCTGCCCAAGACCGCGCCTTTTATGCGGGTAATGCCGGAGATGAGGTCTTTTATGATGTGGTCCAATTATCTGATGGGACCTTTATTATTGCCGGTGTTGCCGACGATCTCAATTGGTTGCCAGCCAACACGCCTACGATAGAAATTGCTCCCGCTGGGATCGTCAACAACCAAGGCAGCAATAAGGTCGGTTTTGTTTTACATGCTGATAATACGCTCGAAAATCTCCTGAATGTCGTTTACATCAGCGCCGGGGGAGTGGAGGATATCCGCTTTATCAAGACGACGAATGAAGCGCGTAAGGCCACGGGTGAGATGTTTATCAGCGGCAATACGCAGGACTCGAATGAAGGCGGTTATTTTATCGCTAAACTCAACAATAATTTTGTAGCGGGTGTCCCGGACGGATTTAGCTGGGTGTACAATGCCAAATGCACCGATGGGGATTATCCCAAACTCTACCATCCTTGGGATGTGGACTCAAAAGGTCGCGTCTATTTTGTACGCGGTGATTCGCATGATTGGAATTGGTCGGCCATGTACCGCCTTGATGCCAATGGGAGCCTTGATGTGGTCGAAAATTGGCGAACCCACTGGAAAGTAGCGGGCGGCGAATTTAAAGGCAGTCCGGCCAGTAGCTATGTTGGTGGTCTCGCCGAGATTGATTTTAGCGGCATTGTGTTTAAACGAGACGGCCGTTGCAATCTGCGGTCCTGGACCCAAGCGGATTATGATCTCGTTTTGCCCGACGGCAATGGCGGCACTAAAAAAGGTAAGTGGCCGCTAGATGTGCTGTTTGCTGGGCCTTGTGATCCGGATGGCGCTACCCCTACCAATGGACCTGGCTATACTGGCTATAAACCAGGTGGTGGCGCGACTTATGGCCCTTCTTCGCTTTGCGTAGATCGTCGCAATGATGATGTCTATTTGGGCTTTAACGCCAAAAGTATCCTGCCTGACGGCAATCCGGACTTTGAACCCGCCGTCATGAAGATGGATAGTACGGGCCAGTTAATTTGGTGGTCTCGTTTGTATCACGAAACCAGAGTAGATAATAGCCAGCATAATTCTTCGCCTGATCAATATATCGACGCCTTGGCGATTGATTATTCGGTGCCATTGCCCAATAGTAGCTTAGTGGTCGATGCTCGTTGCCATGGCAACAATGTCGAAAACCTCTGGGAAGGCAATAGCGTTTTTGCTGATCCTACGCTTTCGAGCTATCAAAACCAATTTACCGGTACCTCGGGCAACATTCATATTAGCTGGCTAGGTAAACTCAATACCGACAATGGCAATCTGCAACACAGCACCTATGTGGCTGAGATGGGACAAAATACCACCGGACTTGGCACCGCCCATCCGGATCCTTTGCTCAATGGCTGGGCTGATCCTAATTCGGGTTGGATCAATTTGAATACCACCCGCTTGCGGCAAAATTCACTGACCGTTACGGCGGATGGCTCGGTAGTCGTATTAGGGGTCGCGAGACGGCCCATGACGACCCGCAATGCTTATTTCAATATGCCCAACCCTTATTACAATGGGCGCTCGGCTTGGTCTTCCTTTGTGCGTCAGTACAATACAGATTTTTCCTTGCCCCAATACAGCAGCATACTCAGGGGTACTTGGGATACTTTGACCACAGAACCTCCATTGAATGTTGAGCTATACAATTCCTTCAAAACCACCGAAGGAATCGTCGTAGTCGGTAAGCATCTGGGTACGGGCAATGATATCCCGACTGCCAATCCTCCTAGCTGGGGAAATACCCTTTTCGCGGGTGAATCCGCCTTGATCGCCCACCTAAAAGCGCCTGAGATCCAAAATGAAGATGATTCACCGCTGAGCAATGCCCTCAGCAACGAGGACTTATCAAACGCATCTATCCCTCGCCTTTATCCCAATCCTACCAATGGGATCTTGCGGATAGAGTCAACTAGCCCTGTTTCCAAGGTGGAGGTCTATAATTTACACGGGCAATTAATGCAGGAGTCCGAAACCAATGTGGTGGACTTATCTGCTTTAGCGCCTGCTTTATACTTCTTGCAAATAGAGCAGCTCAACCAACAAGCTCACCTCCTCAAAGTTGTGAAGGAATAAAAAAGCACAAGATGGGAATCGGAAGAAGAGCATTCAAGCTTTTTGGGGAGAGTATCATTTTATTGTCACCGCTGCGCGGAACGCTTGTCTCTATCATCAAGAAATGTAGGTATAGAAGGATAAGTTTCGTAGCGACGCATCCGCGAAAGCTTTCGGGATTGCGTCGACATTTGACGATGGTATGCTCATTAAACAATCACGACTCTACCCATACTTCAAATACCAAGCAAACTTCAACCAAAGGCTGTGTTGCCTTCTTTCGCTGAGCAAGGAATCCCAACGGTAGTCTAGTCCAACTTCCAGTTTGTTTTTATCAGTAAAAGCATGGCCTAGGGTAGGACCCAAGCGTAGCTCTAAATCATAAGTTCCGCCTTCGAGCACATTGAGATATTCATTGGTGAGTTTGAAATACCACTCCCCCGGATCGACTTTTTGGCCGTTGAGGGCGAGATCAATACCAATACGATAACGCAGCCGAAAGCTAGCATCTTCCCCCGACTCTAGTGTCTGATCTGCCACAAAGCGATGCCCTAAACGAAAGCCCGCGTAACGATTGACAAAAGAGTATTGCTGTATAAAGCGATGAGCCAAGCCATCATCACTGATACGCATCAAATAGCCAGCTGCGGCAGAGCTGCCTGAATAGAATTTGTGTGTCAAAACCAAAGAGACATCCGTGAGTGCGTATTCATAGCCACTAAACTCTGGATCATCAAAAACACCCCGGCGAAAAATCTGCCGAGATTCGATCTTGCTGTTGAGGCCCCAATCAGATTTGAGACTCGTATTGAAATTGATCTGAGGCAGCATACCGATGCGGTAAAACGACTGCGACCAAACTGGAAAAGTGCAAAGCGTTAGGCAGAGCCATATACTAGATTTTCGAAACATATGGCTTAAAAGTCTAAGTTGTCAGTATTACGCGGTACAAAAACAGAACGACGAAGCAGCAAACCTTCTGCGCTAAATAGGATTTCGTACCAATGGGTATCGCCCTCTGATGTTCCTCTCATAACTATCTCATATTGAGTGCTGTAGCCATTATCTATACTCTCATTTCGAATCAGTTTTTGCAATTCAGTAGGTGTTCCTGTCCACTGTTGTTGAATCTTTTTGAGGCGATAGCGCTGAAATGTACTATCAAGATATTGTTCAATCTGATTTTTCGTACTCTGAGGTATGTCATCCCAATCAATAATAAATTCTACGTCTTCAAGCTTGCCTTGATCGTCAAACTCAATGCTGTATTTGATGCCATCTTGCTTGACTTTGGCCTCGTAGGAGTTTCCGTTTTGACTGTATTCGTAATACCATTTTATGCGTTCGGTGAAGCCGCAGCCCTCTACAAAGTCACCTGCCGACTTAGGTATAATATCAACTCTTACGCGCTCTTCCCGCTCGTATTTGATCTGATCTTCCTGCGCCATTACCCAAAACCAAGGCGCCAACAAGAAGCCGATGATTATGCTATGTCTCATAGAT
>JBCCQN010000041.1:0-46054 GCA_039024315.1 Bacteroidota bacterium | reverse complement strand
TTATGGTCGCACTTTATAAAGAAAAAGTTATCCGCTTCCTTATTAGGGAGGTTTTCCGCTCCCGCGGAACGCTTAAGTAGCCGATGGTAATCTTGAGCTTTATTGACGGCACGATAAAAACGTTGAAAGGTAATCGGCTTTAGGAGATAGTCCATCACATCTAGTTGAAAACTTTCTAAAGCGTAGCTGGGGAAAGCGGTAGTGATGATCACCATCGGTTTGATGGGCCCAGATTTCAAAAAGTCAATACCGTTGATTTTTGGCATCTGAATATCTAAGAAGATAAGATCCACTTCATGATTCTCCATCAATGACTGCACATCTAAGGGATTATTGCCCATGCCTACGGCATGTAAAAAGGGAATTTCCCGCACATAGTTGGCGATACATTCTCTCGCCAAGGGCTCGTCATCAATAATTAGACAATTGAGGCTCATGCTTTAGCGAGTTGGGTAAAACTTGTTCTTGTAGTTCGATGCCTAAGCTAACTTCATATGCGGTATCTCCTACCTGAATGCTGAGTCGGTGATGATTTGGATAGAGCAAATCTAGTCTCCTTTTGACGTTTTGTAAGCCAATTCCCCCATAGTCTAAGACCACAGAAGAGGCGTTCTGCGCAGCAGAAATACTATTGCTCACCACCAAAATCAACTCCCTCTCCTCTACCCTAGCGGCAATCGAAATCCAATTGCCCTGCTCAAGTTTTGACACGTGCTTAAAAGCGTTTTCCACAAAAGGAATCAGCAAAAAGGGGGCAATCATTAGGTCTCCGTAAACCGGAATTTCGATCTGGCAATCTATCTTGAGTGTCTCTTCTTGCCTTAGCTTTTCTAGTTCTACAAAATTGTCCAAATATTCCATCTCTTTACGCAGAGGAATCAAAGGCTCATTACACTCATAGAGTTGATAGCGCAGTAGGTCAGAAAACTGGGCCAAAGAATCAGAGGCCATCTGCGGATTTTTGTGGATCAAGTAAAAAATGGAGTTGATCGTATTGAAGAGAAAGTGCGGATTGTATTGGGAACGCAGAAATTTGAGCTCTGAATTAAGATTTTCCTTTTCCAATATTTGTTCTCTTTGGCGGGCTTGCAACCAGTTTTTGGTCAATTTTATACTCATCGCCAGCGTCATACTAGCTACTGTAGAAGGAAGTGCATTGGTTTTGACCAAATGAAACCAATCGCTCGGAGGCATTTTGTACAGCGTCTCGAAACTTATACCACTGATTGCTGCCGACAAAAAATAACCACCAACAATCAAGGCTGAAGTGAGCAATATGGTGGCAATGAGATAAAACAAATAACGCCAGTATTGTCCCTTTTCTAAATAACGCGGGATCAAAAAATAAAGCATAAAATAGACCCCTACTGCTTGCAAAATTACATAAGACAGGTACTTAATCGAATAGGGGGAATACAAAATATTGCTGGCGGCATCTACTGCGTTTGACCCTAGAGACCACCACCAAAAGTGATAGGCCATCCAAAAAGGAATATGATAAAGTTTGTAACGGTATAGCCAAGCCCCAAGCTTTTGTAAGTAATTCATCTGCCAAAAGATACGCAAAAGCTAAGTTTATATGTAAAAAAATAGATATATGGAAGCTGCCGATTGATCAAAGGAGACTTTTTATTGATAAGCGGTTTTTCTAGACATTTTGGCCCCAATTTATGCTTTGGTCAATCTTTCCTTACCCTTTAGCAATCCCTTTATCTCGCTAGCTTCTCGCCTACTTTCTTGGGAATAAATCAATCAAAGATTATTCCTATGAGATTTTTATTCGCACTCTACTTCATCCTCCATCTTGCCCTGCTCAACGCCCAAATAACCGGCAAAGTGAGCAATCAGGCCGATGAACCGCTGGCTTTTGCTGCAGTAAGTTTATTGCACACAAGTGATTCTAGCCTCCTAATGGGAATTTTTACCGATGAGCAAGGCCAATTCAGTCTTAAGCCCGAAAGCATGGGGACTTATTTTTTACGGATTGAGGCCAGCGGATTTAGGTCTTGGTCTTCCTCTAGTTTTGAGTTTACTGCTGCGCAGAACGCTTGGAATCTGGGGAGCATCTCCTTGGAAGAAAAGACTCTGACCTTAGACGAGGTGCAAATTCAGGGGCGCCAGAGTATCATCCAACATGCGCCCGAAGGCAGTATCATCAATGTAGAAGCCAGCCTCATGAATCGAGGTGGCAATGCATTACAGGTTTTAGAACGTTCACCGGGCGTATTTGTCGATCGAGAAAACAATCAGCTCATGCTCAATGGGCAAAATGGCGTCATGATCATGATTAACGGCCGCTTGATGCGAATGTCTGCCAATCAGGTACTGAATCTCCTCCAATCGATGAGCGCTGACAATATCGAAACGATCGAGTTATTGACCAGTCCATCCGCCCAATACGGGGCCGAAGGCAGCGCCGGCATCATTAACTTAGTCCTCAAAAAAAATACCGTCCAAGGGATCAATGGCTCCGCTTCCTTAACAGCAGGCTATGGCTGGCGTGAAAAAGCAGCAGCGAGTCTCAATCTCAATTACCGCAAAGCTAGTTTTAGCGCCTTTGTCAATTACGCTTATAATCGAGACGGCACTTTTAGTAATTTTCGCGGCATCGGTCGGCAGTTTGTGCCGGTATTAGGAGGCGAAATGCAGTTTGATTTTAGCAATGAAACAGAGCGACTGCTCAACAGCCACAATCTCAACTTTGGCGTAGAGAGAGAATTTAAAAGCGGCTGGCTAGTAGGGAGTCAGTTGACCTACCTTCAGAGTCAAAATATCGCCTCCATCAATAATGATGCTAATTACTTTTTGTATCCAGATTCCTTTTTCAATGCCAAAATCCATATTGATGCCCCCAATTTATGGACCAATCTCAATGGGGGGATCTATGCCGAAAAAAGCTGGCAGGATCAATCAAAACTTTTATTACAGCTTGATTATTTAGGTTTTAGCAATGACAATCCTAGCTACGCTCAAAGCCAATATTTCCTAGAAGATGGGCTTAGTTTCCATCCTTCTGACAGCATTTTTGCGGAGGCCCATCGCGGGATTAGCGCTACTAAGATCAGCCTAGGAGTGTTTAAAGCAGATTATCAGCGGTCGCTGAACGATAAGTTGGACTGGCAAATTGGTTTGAAAGGCAGCGCGACCCAAAGTCAAAATAGCAGTGGTATTGAACGTTTTGTAGAAAATGTATGGCAAAAGGATTGGCGAGCAGCGGCTGATATGAATATGCGAGAACTGATTGGCGGGCTTTATACGAGTTTTGACTATCGCCTCAGCGACCGCACTCAATTGAGTGCGGGCTTACGCTATGAGTATTGGGATCGGCAGTCATTAGAAGCCCAAATTGACCGCAGCTTTGGACGCTTTTTCCCCTCCTTCTTTTTTACGCACAAGCTTCAAAAAAATGGTGAATGGCAACTGGCTTATACCCGCCGCATCACTCGCCCAGACTTCAACGATCTCGCCGCTAATCAGACTTACAATGGTCCTATTTCCGTTTTTAGTGGCAACCCTAACCTAAACCCTAACACAGTCGATAGACTCAAACTGGCTTATGTGATCAAAGGCTATCAATTTTCCCTCAGTTTGCAGCAGCAAGACAACCCCATTGTGCGCTATCAGATCAGTAGCAATCCCAATGGGGATCTGGTATTTGTCATGCCCCATAACATTGCTTACCAACAAAGTCTTAATCTACAGCTAGATGCTCCCTTACAGCTAAACAATTGGTGGTCGGCCAATTTAGGGGCTATTGGCTCATGGAGGCAGTATCAACTTTCGCACACGGTCGAAGCCTTTGAAGACGATTAT
Source organism: Bacteroidota bacterium (assembly GCA_039024315.1). Lineage (GTDB taxonomy): Bacteria > Bacteroidota > Bacteroidia > J057 > J057 > JBCAWW01. The sequence continues at coordinate 42,241 of JBCCQN010000041.1, read as the reverse complement.
TTGACCTTCAATCTGTATGGCAATACCAGTATCGATTTTCCCCGAGCTTATTCGCTAGAACTCTCAGGATGGTACACAGGGCCATTTTATGAAGGTTCTAAAGAATTTGAAGGTTTTGGCATGCTCAATCTGGGGCTGCAAAAACGATTTAAAAACAGTAGTATTCAGCTGACTGTATCGGATCTATTTAAATCGATGAATATTGTTTCTTATTTCGGTACGACCACGCAGGAAGCTTTTGATGCCGAAACCAGAGTTTTGTATCAAGCCGAAAGCAGTACAAGGCGTATCATCAAACTTAGTTATCAATACAACTTTGGCAATCGTGATTTAAAGAGCCGAAGTGGGCAAAAGGGAGCAGCTACTGAAGAAAGAGCCCGCCTTGTGCCAAATTAAATGCCAATACAATAGTATGCAGTATTAAGACCTAGGAAAACTGGGCTACATGGTTCAGCAGCACCTTTTTTCTCTGTATTGCATACTCCCGAAAGCTTCCGGGATACTTTCTACTCTGTATTTAAGTTTCTCTTGCTCCACACAAATCCTTAGCTTGAATTTCTCCCAATTTATGGATTTGTTATGAAAGCAATTTATCTATGGATAGGCTTACTCTTAGCTTGCAATACTCTTTTTGCGGAAATAGTTCCCCACTGGATCAGTTACCCCTCGGCAAACAATACTACCTATGGCGTTTATCATTTTCGTAAGCAATTTAGCCTAGACACTGTTCCGGATTCACTTTGGATCGCAATTTCTGCAGACAATCGGTACCGTTTATTTGTCAACGGTCGCTCCGTATGCTTTGGACCCGCTAAGGGAGATCTGCAGACATACAAATACGACCAAGTAGATATCCAAGCGTTCCTCGAAGAGGGGCAGAATGTTATAGCCGTCCTTGTCTTTAACCTAGGTCAAGACAAACCAATGTCTTTCTTTTCGAATCAGACCGCCTTTTTCCTTACCCCTATCAGTCCTCAGTTTGATTATTTGAGTACTAATCAGGTATGGAAAGTATATCAAAATCCTGCTTATGAGCCTATTACTTATCAGGAAATGCTTTTTGATAAGCGCTGGTTTTACGGCTATTACGCCTGCGGACCGGGAGATCGTCTGGATGTCGCCCAGTATCCACACGGCTGGGCTATGCCTTCTTTTGACGATCAAGAATGGCCAAAGGCAGAAGCCTTACATTTTGAGGGTAGCGCTCCTTGGCCCCTGATGGCTCGAAATATTCCCTTTATGCGTGTAGGAGAACCAATATGGCCCCAAATCAGGCAGATTGAAGGTTTTGAAACCCTAGCTAATTGGCCTCAGGATCAGCATAAATTGGTCATCCCTCCTCACACCAAAGCCAAAGTCTTACTTGATTTTGAGCACTTAAGTATGGGATATCCAGAACTGGACCTCAAAGGAGGAGAAAATAGTCAAATCAGAATCCGCTATGCCGAAGCCCTGTATGAGAAATTCAACCTCAAAGCCCACCGCGACTCAATAAAAGGCCTAGAGATGTTTGGTGTTTGGGATGAACTCATTACGGATGGTACAGATTTTCGATTTATCCCTCTCTGGAAGCGTTGCTTTCGTTATGTACAACTAGAAATCCAGACCAATGATGAGGCACTACACATTGAGCGTTATGTCAATCGCTATTCTGGTTATCCTTATGAAGACTTAGCCGAGTTTCATTGTGATAATGACACTCTCAATCAAATATTTGAAATGTGTCGCCGGACCCTAGAGATGTGCTCTGGGGAAACTTATTACGATACGCCCTTTTATGAACAGATGAGTTATGGCGGGGATAATCGTCCCATTGCGGCTCTTTCTACTTATCTCACGACAGATGATCGTTTGCTGCGGGAGATGCTTAGGATTTACCCGCAATCTGCCAATCCGGCAACAGGATTAATGACATCTGCTTACCCTTCACGCTTTCCTTTTGATCATGGTAGTTGGTCGCTGGTTTGGGTACAGACGATATATGACTATTTCCAATATCGAGCTGATAGCAGTTTTGTAAAGACCTTTATTGAGCCAATTGAAGGAGTGCTTAACTATTACGCGCGTCATATGGACGAATCGACAAACCTATTGGGATACTTACCGGAGCGAAATTTTATTGATTGGAGCATTGATCAAGGCCGGGTTCCCCGAACGTCTGAGTCAGGTGAATGTGTACATTCGACTATGATGAGTCTTTGTTATTTACAAAGTCTTCAGACTAGCATCAAACTGTACCAAGCGCTCGGTGAAAATCATAAAGCGCAAAGGTGGGAACTTATCGCCGCAAAACTCAAAGCGGGAATCAAAATTCATTGTTGGAATGAAGAGAGGCAATTATATCAAGATGCCCCAGATCGTACACTGTTCTCACAGCATAGCAATGTCCTAGCCATTTTATGCGGATTAGATTCCCCTGATGCTCAGCGGCTATTAATGCAAAAAATCTTGGAGGAAGAATTTGATGAGTATGCTAGTAGCTACTTTTCTTACTATCTCTTTTGTGCCATGCAACAAACTGGGAGGGAGGGTGCGATACTAGATCAGATGGGGTTTTGGTACGATTTCATCGAACGCGGCCACAGCACTGTAGGTGAGACAGGTTTTGCTTCTCATGATCGCTCCGACTGTCATGCTTGGAGTGCCCATCCGGCACACTTTTTCTTAGCGAGTGTAGTTGGCATGCGGCCAGCGGGATTAGCATCAAAGGAAATTACATTTGTACCCCATCTTGGAAAATTAAACCGAGTGGAAGCTTCTCTCCCTCACCCTGCGGGAAGGATAAAAGTCCATTACCAAAGGCAGGGCGAGCTAGTAAAGACAAACATTACCCTGCCCACGGGCTTAGTAGGTAAGCTTATTTGGGAAGATAAGACCTTTTTTCTGCAATCTGGACCCAACCATCTACAGATAACAAAGTAAAAAAGGGATGGCCCGAAAGCCATCCCCGCTCAATCATGTGTGGAATTTTTTATTCTCCCTTTTGAATACGCTCTTCAAAAGTAAAGCTTTGATCTTGATTGTAAATGCGAAGGAAATATAATTGATCATCTAAACCTGTTAGATCAATTTCATCTACACCCGTGCTCAAATCCACGTATTCCTCGATTACGATTTCACCATTTAAATCAACCACTTCGGCGATCAAGCATTGCTTGCTTGGGCAATTTGCTTGTCCACCCTCGATGATCAAATAGTCAGGAGTTGGATTAGGATAAACCTTTACTACTTTGATGTCTGGATGAGAGGCAGTGGTAAAGGCTGTTTTCCCAACGCTTAGCGTGGCATTGGCTTTGGATTGAGCCATCATAGCAACGCTAAACATCATGAGCAAGGAAAAAAGGGTAAATTTAACTGTGCGCAGTTTCATAAAAATGTAATTATTCTTCAGGTTAAATAATATTATGACATAAATTTGCATATAGTCGTAATAAATAAAAAACCCTTCTGCTCCATATCCTTACCTGCAAAAAGAAAGCGGTCGATAAATCAATTATCGACCGCTTTGAAGATGGAATAAAATAATTACACTTGCCCTTCAACTTTGACTTTCCAAGAATTGAGGGCTTGCTCAACCTTTTTAAACTCCTTATAAATCAAATCTAACAACTTATCGGTTTCTTCTAATTCTTCTCGTTTGCCTTTTTCTTCCATTTGACGACATAGTTCAGAAAAATCGAGTGCTCCTAACTGAGCGTTAGAAGATTTGAGTGCGTGGGCGGCTTCTCTGATTTGGGATGGATTTTGAGATTTTACTCCAGCATCTAACTCTTCTAATAAATCAGGAGTAGTTTCTGTCAGCGTATCTACAAGGTCAATGATCATTTCCGCATCCCCATCCATCAGATCAAAGATCATCTCTAAAGAATCACTATCAAGGTATTCGTAAGTCAAGGTTCCATTGCTGCTATTCATGTGTGGAAGATTTCAAATTGATTGTATGTCTTTCGATAATTCTAAATAAATAAGGCCACAACAAATAAAAAAGTATAAGAGCTGTATTTTCTATCACTTATAAAGACTTAATCCTCAGGCAATTTCTATTTTTTTTAGCATATATTGCTTGTTTAATTAGCATCATTTTGCTAAATTTGCTAGCAAACACGTTTAAAGTAATGGAAAGACAAGAATTCAAAACCCAATTGGGCAAAAATATTAGATTTTTGCGCATTAGAGAAAAGCTAACCCAAAAAGATTTAGCAACGATTATTTCAAGAGATAACGACCCTAAAAAGATCTTAGCCATCGGTCGTAATATTGGCTCCTACGAAGAAGGGCGCGCTTTCCCGCAACCAGATCTGATGCTGCCGATTCTTAAGCATTTTAATATTGATTATCAAAGTATCATCAGTATTGATCTGGAATCTTTGCAAAACCATCGACTCCAGAAAGTCCTCCAGCCCGGTAATACGAGACTCCAAATCTTAGCCGTACCAGTTGACGGTAATGATATAGAGAAAATTGCTATGGTGCCCGAGAAAGCAGCCGCAGGATATGTAAAAGGTTTTTCGGACCGTGAATACATCAAAGAACTAGAAAGCTTTCATCTCCCATGGCTACCGACGGGGGCGACTTTTCGTGCATTTGAAATTAGTGGAGATTCGATGCCACCAGTGGCGGCGGGCTCTGTGGTCTTAGGAAAGTTTGTTGAAATCGAAGAGATAAAAGTAGGGGAACGATATGTCTTAGTGACCAAGGAAGGTCTAGTATTTAAACGAGTTTATCTTTCCCCTCATGCAAATAAAGCAGAATCCTTGCTGCTTACTTCTGACAATCCACACTTTGCTCCCTATGAAGTAGAGCTGGAAGATGTGCTTGAAGTTTGGCAGTTTTACGCTCACATCGCGATGTCCCAGGATAAATAAAGCCTATAATCTAACGTCCCGACAAAGCCAACAATGTAATATTTAAGAATTTTGTGTCATCAGTTTGGCACATAGGCTTGTTTTCAGTTTACTCAGCCAGTACGGCTTTGAACGTGTTTATCGAAAGGTCTTCCCCCTAGGAAGACCTTTCTCTATTTTTTTCGCCCAAAATAGCCTGATTGAAAACCTTTTCACGCCTCAATGATTTCTTACATCAGGAAGTCAGGTTTCCCGCTTTAACGAAGCACGTGATATTTTCTATGTTCCGAAAGGTTTTATAGCTTGAAGTAAGTTAAAAAAACAGAGGAACAACATACACATCATACGAACTCTATTTTATCGAATCATGTGTGTCCTATCCTCAATCATGTGTGTCGAAGCGGGAATCTTTTAGGTTCCCGTTTTCTGTTTTTATAATATTGCAACATGAAGTCTGAAGAGGAAGATATTGAGTTTGTAAACCCTATAGATGCTGATAAAATAGCCGAGAATCCGCATAGTCTCCCTTATGCCAATAATGTCGGGAGTCCGATCATCAAACCCATCGACAAAGGCAAGGTCAAAGGGCGCGCAATGCAGGCTATGGTAGAGCAGACGGGCGATCAAATGGAGCGTATTAGAGAGCAAATGGAGCTACTTGCTTCTCAAGCGCGTGATATCCAAAAAAGAGTAGAAGTCTCCACTCGTATTTATGAGGCCGCAGTCGGATTTGAACCCCTGATTCATCAAACTTACCATCTCTACGAAAGAGAAAATGGTGAATGGGTGCTTTCACTGGTCGCTCCAAATGAGTGGGGTCGCTCCAATCCTTTTCCAGTCTTCATTTCTAGTGTTCGCCTTTTAGCGGATCATACTTGGGAATTGAAAGACGTAAATGATGATGCCATCTAACAGCTCTAAAAAAGAGATAGTTCCAACAATCGAGGAAGCGATCCAATTGGCACAACAGCTGCCAGCTGATCGGATAAATAAATTAGGGGAGATAAAAGGCTATATCCAATCTGCAATTGCAGAGGGAAAAATCCCTCGTTTAGTTTTCATCTGTACACACAATTCTCGCCGCAGTCATTTTGGCCAAGTTTGGGCCAAAGTGATGGCAGACTACTATGGTTTTACAAAAGTAGAAACCTATTCGGGTGGTACCGAGGCCACGGCTTTTAATCCCAATGCAATTGCAGCGCTTAGGAGCCAAGGTTTTGTTATTAGCACTGAGGACGTAGACGGCAATCCCTTATATGCGGTACAATATGCAGAAACGGCTGAGCCCCAATCAGCTTGGTCAAAGAAGTATGATGATCCCAAAAATCCTAAAGCGGACTTTTGCGCAATTATGACTTGCACGGAAGCGGATGAAGCCTGTCCAGTAGTATTTGGAGCGAGCGCTAGGGTGGCTCTGCCTTACGTAGATCCTAAAAAATCCGATGGGACACCTGAACAAGCAGCCACTTACCAAGCTAGAAGTTTGCAAATTGCGAGTGAGATGGCCTTTTTGTTTGCCAGTTTATAGAAAAGATTCCGGAATCTTTTTTCTAGTTACTGCTTCGCAGAACGCTTAGCGGAATTGTTGATTTGTTGAATAGGTGAATGAATTCAAAAATTCTAAGATTTAACAACTCAACAATTCCCTATTCAACCATTCCCTACTCATCCATCTCGTTTAACATACGCTCTGTTTTAGCACGTCTCACTTGATTGATAATCTGCTCTGCCTCGTGATCATCTCTGATCGTTTTGGAAAGGGTAAAGCTCGTACCAACCGAAAAGAGCACCCCCATTACTAAATAACCTCTCACCCAAAAATCTCCGTCCATTTGGATGATGCCTGCTATGGTAAGACCTAGCGCTAACAAGAAGGATGCCCAAGTTTGAAAACGCCAAGCGTTTGTGTTTTTCTGATAAGTGTTTCCTTGCATAATGATTTTAATTGTTTATGCCTCAAGAAACGGAACACTACAGAGAGATGTTAAACCAAGTTGTCCAAATTAAAGACTTTTAAGAAGGAGTTATTTTTGCACAAGTAATTAAAAGACAGAATTTTACATTTAAAATTACTGACTTTTAAAGCTATAAACCTTTACTTATTTTAGGAGTACAATTCCATATAGCTCAATAAGCAAATGGATAAACTCAAGACTATACTTAGCACACTTTCTACCGACGAACAAAGGGCTTTTACCCGTTTCCTGCAAAGGCAAAAACCCAAGAAAAATCGTAAAGATGAGGCACTCTTAGCTTTGCTTTTGGCGGATCAAGAGGTGGATATCTTAAAGAAACTCTATCCAGAAAAACCCAATCCTACCGCTTATCATGCGCTACGTAAACGCTTGATGCAGCAGCTTCGTTCCTTTTTGATGCTCCAGCAAATCGAAGATGATCCTAGTGCAGCTTCCACGATTATGGGGCACATGTCCCTCGCTCGTTATCTTTTCAACCAGCGCTTAGACGAATTGGCTTGGAGTTATCTCGCCAAAGCCGAAAAACTCGCCTTAGCTCATGAGCATCACGATCTTTTACACTCTGTCTATCAACTTCAAATTGAAAAACTCGACCGTGCGTTCCCCGGAGGGATAGAAGAACTACTCGACAAAATGAAGCACAATCGCGTCAGAGTCGATGAAGACGAAAGGGCTAATATTGCTTGTAGCCTGATTGCCAAGCAGTTGCAGGAAGTGCGTCAGAAAGGAAGGCATCTAGAATTTGATCAGACTGTTCAAAGTGTGCTCGAACGATACCAACTCACCGAAGTCGTCGGTAAACGACCTCGCCTTTTTTTCAAATTGATGAAAATTGCGCGTAGCGCAGTGCTTGCCAAACGCGATTTCAACGCTTTTGAACCCTTTATCATCGCTCAATATGAGCACATCGAGGCCACTTATGGCTTCCAACAACAATATCATGCTTATCGTTTAGAACTGCTTTACATGATTGCGCACGTATTGTATCGCAACAAAAAATTTGCAGCCTCACTCCTTTGGTTAGATAAGTTGATAGAAAGCTCTGAGCGCTACAAAAAGAGTCATTGGTCCTTATTTTATTCTCGAGTAGTAATGCTCAAAGCAGCCAATTATACCTTCCTCAATGAAAGCGAAAAAGCAGTCAAGCTGTTAAAAGAATTCCTAGAAAAGCCTTTGGTCGCTACCCGAAGACAAGACCAACTAAATGCTTATTTCAACTTAGGGATTAACTATTTTCTCCGCCAAGAATATTCTCTCGCCTTTCGCTGTGGCCTCAACATGCCTGGTTCTGAAAAGTCCCAAGAAAGAGAGATGGGTCGAGAATGGGTCCTTAAAAAGTACCTAAGTGAACTCATCCTTCAAATGGAATTGGGCAACGAAGACCTTGTCCTTAAACAAATCAAAATGATCGAAAAACAGTATGGGGACCTCCTCCTTACTGAAGAATACAGCAAAGGCAAGATCTTTTTGAATGTGGTCGAGAAAATGATTCATCGGCCCGAACTTTTTCATCAAGCTGAAATCTATGATCAAATCAGACAACAGTTTCCCATCAAAACTGCTGATACAGAAGACTTACAGGAAATGAGTTTCTATGCTTGGCTCAAAGCCCGCTTGCTTGATGAAAACTACTATGAGGTCTTGCTTGAATTAGTCGGTAGAGTGGATTGAACGCCTAGTTCATCATAGAACCAAAGTAGATCCCATTGATCATCAATCGATTAGTACCATACCAAAAGGCTCTAAAATTGGGATTATCCGCCAAGGCAACGATTCTCCCTCGCCCCCTTTTGACGATTTGAGCCGCCGCCGCACCAGATAGAGCATCTGCATTAGCCTCTGATAGATACCCGCTTAGTAAAGGCTTCTCGCTGTACATCAAGGGATTGACATAGGGTTTGGCGGAAGGCTGTAACATGATCGAACTATTTTTGAAGACCGGCAGGTTTTCAGAGCGATAACCATAGGCCAAAGGATGACTAAGGTCAAATTGAGCTTCCAAAATCGCTCCTCCAATCACCTGAGCACCAGATCGATTGCTACGATCACCATAAGGCAGATTTTTATCCAGATTTTGCGACTTCCGCTTAAAGTCAAAATTTGCTAATCCTTGCGTATGCAACCAATTAAGGGCACTTTTCCAAGCTACAATAGTTCCCCCCTCAGCAAGCCAGCTAGAAAGATTAGTAGTATAAGCGCTGATCTTACTATAATTTCCATTGGGCATGATGATGACATCATATTCGGAGAGTCTCAATTTGCCGAAATCATTCGTTTCTATATGGGTAGCATCAATCTCATAACGCTGGTCCAAAAGATGCCATACTTCGCCTGCTTCGTAACTACTCACATTGTCGCCCGTCATCAGCAAAATCTTTTTGGGTTTGATATACGAAAAGCTATTGCTACCGAGATTGACACCATCAGTGTGCCCAGTGCCTAAGCCATAGATGTCGATGCTGTTTTCTTGCGCGCCTTTTTGTAGCATACTTCTAATTTCAGCAGCATTTAAGGATTGACCTACTACCGGTAGCAATATACTCCCAGGTGCAAAATCTTGTCCTGCCGCGCTGCGGAACGCTTTGTTCGCGACTTTTAGTTTGAGCCCTGCCTCCATCAATTGATTGAGCAAACGAGGCGCATAGTAGTTTTCCCAGCCAAATACATAGGCATAAGGTTCCTCCTCCCCTAAGATTTTCCCCTCGTAATATGCGATGGAGGATAAGCGTTCGGCAAGGCCGGCTGCCCGAAACTCAGCGGCACTAAGCCCTGCGTCCTGAAGGTTGAAAGCCAAAGGCAAGGTCCAAGCCGAGACATCATAAAAAAGACTGTCAGTGAAGCTAGTTCGGCGCTCAAACATTGCCTTGATTAAGCGGTATTGGGCTTGCTCGAGGGGAATAATAAAAGACTCTTCTGCTACATAAGTATCTCCCCCACTTTTGATCGTATTTTGGGGATGGTAGATAGCGATATCATGTTGATTGATCAAATTCGCCAGTTCAGCGGCCCGACGAGTATCTTCAGGCGCGCCAAAAATATAGGCTTTGATAGGATCAGATTTGGCTTCCTGCTTCGCAGAACGATAAAATTCGGCCTGATGCTGCAAAAATGATTGCCGCATTTCAAATGCACCTTCAATGGTAGAAAGCGAAGTCCGAAACTGATTGCGAATGGTAAAAGCAAAGGTCATGACGGTACCATCGCTGCGTGTCTGTGCATGGCCCCTACTTGAGGCCTGCTCAAATAATATCCCCACAGCGCCATTGATATCGGGATAAGTAGAACCCTTGCCATAGTAAAAGTCATCAAAACCCTCCTTACTGTAATAAAGAGAACCAATCTCGTCTAAGGCCTTGGCGTGATACGTAGCAAGTTCATCATGGAGATCGAAAGTAGCTTTAGGCGTCAGCGGATGATTGCGAGAAGGTACGCCTGGTTGAAAGAAGAAGGTAGAATTGGTCCCCATTTCATGATGGTCCGTCAATAAGTTGGGCTTCCAACGATGAAACTGAGCGATACGGGCTTGAGATTCTGGATGTCTCACGAGCAACCAATCGCGATTGAGGTCAAACCAATAATGATTGGTCCGCGCTCTGGGCCATACCTCATTATGCTCCCTACTGTTAGGATCCGTATTTACCACCTTGATGCCTTTATGCATATTTACCCAGCCCGCAAAACGGTCAAACCCATCGGGATTGTAACAGGGATCCAGCAGTATGACCATATTAGCCAACTTTTGCTCAATCTCTTCGCCTTGAGCTGCCGCTAGGTGATAGGCAGCAAGCAAGGCAGCATTACCCCCACTGGCTTCGTTACCATGAATGTTATAGCCCATCCATAGTACCATAGGCATCTCCTCTGGAGAACGCTCAGTTTTTTCTCCTGAGACCAGCTTGATATGTTCTAAGCGAATTTCCTCAAGACGAGCTAAGTTATCGGGCGTACTGATGGAGAGATGCACGATAGGTCGAAGTTCATGCGAATAGCCTAAGGTATCGATTTTGATACGAGGGGATTGCTTGGCCAAGGTCTCCATATACCTTAACTGCTGGTCATGCCTGGCATGCCACTCCCCCACCTCAAAGCCTAATACTTGCTGGGGTGTCGGAACGCTAGGGTCATATTTTTGATCTGCTGGTAGATAGTAAGAAAGATTGGACTGGGAATAGACAGAGAGAATCGTTCCTAGAAGGAAGAGAAAGGAAAAGGCACGCATAAATCTTAGGTCGTATTGGTAATTGGGGCAGAATATACAGATAGGCCCTTACTCTTACAATAAGACTTATGAGTAATTCTTGGGAAGAATCAGCCTTATGCACGTTTATTGTGAGCTTTGATGGAGTACATATAAGGTGCCTTATGTCCCCATTGCGGCAGAATATACTGGTAGGGACCGATTTCTTCTAGTCCTTGCAGACAGTTCCAATTGATATAATTATGCTCGTGCAAAAATTCTAGCTCTAAACCAGCATTTTTCAAGGCCATGATAATCTCACTGATAGAATGGCTCCAAAAGTAAGTGCCCCCCGAAACTTCAGACTCCCGATCCGCATAAGTACCTTCTGACAACTCAAAGTCAGGGCCTTCATTAAAATAAGAATACGTGACCTTATGGAAATGATCATCAAACATCCATACCACCGGATGAAAATCTGCCATATAAAAGGTACCCCCATCTTTGAGAAAATGTTTGATCACAGCAGCCCATTTATCAAGATCCGGTAACCAACCAATCGTACCGTAAGAAGTAAAAACAATATCATATTTCTCCTGATGCACCTTGGGAGCACTGTAAACATCACTCAAAATAAACTCAGCCTTAATATTGAGTTCATTGGCGAGCTGATTGGCTTGTTCTATCGCCGTATCCGAAAAATCTACTCCCGCAACTTTGGCCCCCAGCCTAGCCCAGGAAAGAGTATCCATACCAAAATGACACTGTAGATGAAGAAGACTTTTACCTTGAACTTCTCCTAGTTCCGCTAATTCGAGTTGCCTAAGGACATTTTTTCCCTGTTTGAAAGCCTCTAGCTCATAAAAATCAGATTCAACATGTATCGCAGTGCGTTGGTTCCAGTTATCTCGATTGGCTTGAAATTCTTTTGATGTTTTCATAAAAACTTATCCTGACAGTGTGATTTTATTTAACTATAAGTAGAGCAACTGATTTTCTCAACTGATGCTACGAATTTTTTGCATTTATCGTTTGAATTTCCTTTTTTCATCCAAAATCTACAAGTATTGAAAAAATCAGCACTAATTTTTTGCTTATTTATTCTACAAGTATTGATGAAATGAAAGGATTAGGGTATTTAGAAGAAACTGTCCTCTTGCTAATCATGTTGATGAAGGAGGATGCTTATGGCTTCTCTGTCAGCAAAGCATATGAGGAACATATGCAAAAGAGTATTTCGATCAGCGCCATCCATGCCGTCATGTCCCGCTTAGAAAAAAAGGGCTTAATCAGTAGCCATATGGGTGGGGCAAGTGCTGAGCGAGGGGGGCGAAGAAAGCGCATTTTCACGGCAACTGCTGCGGGGCAGGCTGCTATCGCTGAGATCAAAGCTTCGCGCCAGAAGTTGTGGAAACTAATTCCAGACTTATGAAAGCAAAGCCTCTACCACAGCCTCCCAAATGGGCAACGAGCTTCTTGGAGTATTTCGTAGCCGAGGAGTTAATCGAAGAAATCCAAGGAGATCTCTTTGAAGCGTATCAATACCGAGTCAAAACAAGGAGCATCAAGTATGCGCGAAACCAATACATACTTGACGTATTCCGCTTTTTCAAGCCCTACGCCTTCGAAAAATATTCTCATGCTAAACAGTTTCTCCCCATGATTGATAGCTATTTCAAAGTAGCTTTGCGCAATATCCTCAAACGCAAAAGTTTTAGCCTGATCAATCTTTTAGGCCTTAGTGTTGGCCTAACAGTCATCAGCATCATTGGCGTTTATCTCAAGCATGAGCTGACTTATGATCGGCATCTTCCCCAAGCAGATCGTACTTACCGTTTGATGAACCAATATCGCGAACAGGTATATACTTGCATGTCTTTCAATGACTATTATGGTTCAGATCAAAAAACCCAATTACAAGTCGTCAACTTTCTCAAAGACAAAGCGGAAGTAGAGCAGGCCTGTCACTTTAGCCTCTCTGGTACCGCGCCAACTAATACTAGTCAGTTTTACGTCCGCTTTGATGAGCGAGAACTAATCGCAGAACAGATACTTTTTACTAATACGGGTCAGGAGTTTCAACAAATCTTTGGCTTAAAATTTTTATTAGGAAATCCGACCATGGCTTTTGGCGACTATGGTAAAATAATCCTAAGCGAATCACAAACCAGCCGCTGGTTTGGATCTAAGTGGGCTGACAGGGAACTAATTGGTAAAGAAATCGAAATACAAGGCAGTAAATATGAGCTTGTAGGAGTAGTCAAGGATCTTCCTAGCAATACCCATTTTGATTTCAATATCATTCTTCATCTCCCTACTATTCCTGGCTGGGCCGCCTACACCTACTTCACTTTAGCCGAAAATAGTGAGCCTTCTCCCCTCCTAGGTCAGCTACACCAGAACTTAGCGCAAATTTATCCGCGCTACCTCGAGGATCCCCTTTTCAAAGGATTTGAAGCTATCCCCCTTAAGGATATACACTTTCGCCTAGAAACACTTTATGAATTAAAGCCCAATGGCAATCGGGCTTATATACTTAGTTTTGCTAGTGTAGCCTTAATTATCCTCCTGATTATCATTATCAACTACACCAATCTTTCCATTGCGATGTACGTTGAACGCCAAAAGGAATTGGGCGTGCGTAAAGTCTTAGGGGCTAGAGGGATTGATATTGGGTTACAGTTGAGCGCAGAATCCTTGCTCATGGCCCTATTGGCTTTTCCAATATGCTTGCTAGCTCTTGCCCTCCTCCTACCCTATTTCAATGAATTGATGGACATTAGACTGGAAGCTCTTAGCCTATTTAGTTTGAGCAATGTTTTGAGCCTTTTAGCTTTAATTGTCTTCACCGGCCTATTGAGTGCCGCCTATCCCGCACTAAAATATGGTGGCAGTAGTATGCTGCGTTTATTTGGTAAAACCCCAAAAGTAATCCAGTTTGGACGTTTGATAAACTTCCGAAATGGTCTTTTGAGCACCCAGTTTGTCATGGTAGTGGGCCTACTGAGTCTCACCTATTTCATCTACCAGCAGATGAACTTGATTCAAACTCAAAACTTAGGTTATCAAAAGGAGGGTATCATTTACTTTCCACTCACAGGCCCAGAAAAATACCAAGCCTTAAAAAGTCGCTTGGAGTCAATACCAGAGATTCAAGCTATCGGGGCCAATGGAGTACCTGGTGTAGATATGTTTAACCAGAGCACCTACAAAATGCTCGATACAGAGCTGACTTTATCAGATGGCACAGATCAATATTTTAGCTTAGGAAGCATTCAAACCCTAGGGATTGATTGTCCTCCCTGCAGCCTACTGCAAGAGGGACGAAAAAATATCTTCCTCATCAACCAAACCGCAGCTGATAAACTGGCTAAAAGTAAAGGGGTGCCTCCACAAGCCTTGATCGGCGAAGTCTTGATCAGTGAGCCTGAATATGAAAATGAAGAGTCAGACTATGGTTATGGTTTTCCCCACACCATAGATGGCATTATTGAGGATTACAAATATTTTAGTCTCAAATATGCTAGCCAATCTTTATTGATTAATGTTAGCGCCAAGCCCGAATATGTCTATGAAATGCTCATTCGAGCCGAAAGTCCCAATTGGCCTCAACTTATTCGCAAAATCGAAACAGCTTATAAAGAGGTCGAGGTCAAAACGCCCTTTCAGTATCAGTTTTTATCTGACCGCCTCGCAGAACTTTATGCTTCAGAACGCCAAGCAGGGATTTTAATGGGTGGCCTGAGTTTAGTGGCTATTTTACTTTGTTTGACAGGATTAGCCGGCGTAGTATCCTATTTAGCTTTCAGCCGCCAAAAGGAAATGGGTATCCGCAAAGTTTTAGGTGCTAGCAGTCTGGACATCTTGGGTGTCTTTCAAAAAGAATACCTGTACTTAGTCGGTATCGCCACTGTGATTGCCCTGCCCATCGCCCTTTATTTTGCCAACCGTTGGCTGGAAAACTTTGCTATTAGGATTGAGCCACACTTTGGGATCGTCCTTCTAGCCGGTATGACTGCCCTACTATTGATTCTTACTTTGGTAAGTCTCCAAAGTATGAAGATTATCCGCTCACAGCCCCTGATTGCGATTAATGGAGAGCATTAGGGAGATTGTTTTAGGGATTACTGCTTCGCAGAACGCTTATTCTTGTGATAAATGCAGTAAGGATGGACAGGCAGGTGCCTAATCCCGAAGATCGGGATTAGGCACCTGCTCAAAAAGGGATTCAATGTAAAGCTCTAAGGGGCTGGTAATAAGCGTTCTGCGAAGCAGAAAACCAGTAATAATCCCTCAGTATCTTAACGCCAATAGCAAAGCTATCAGGAGGTAAATCTCCAAAGAGCACTCACTTGGACACAGAGGATTGGGCTATAGTAGGTAAAACTTTATTAACACTGTTATTTTTAATAACATTTATAAAATCAGTAATAACTCCTATACAGTTTTAGCCGCTATTTACAATTTTCTTTTCGGCGAGTGTCGATTATGTAAATGATTTCCCACCCATCTGGAGACCGAAAAAGACTCATCGCATTTACCCCACAATGGCTAAAATTTTCTCCTACATAAAATGAATAATCCATCCAAGCGATCGCAAGATTATCGTCTATCATCACCTTGAGATTTGAGATACGTTCATCCCAGATAGCATCATGTGGAGTCCCTACGGCCTCGAGGAAACTTTCTAAGGAACCTTGAAACAATACCGGATCACCTTCTTTGTTAAATGTGGTCGTCTCAAAGCGGACATCTTCTCCCATAACACTATGGACCATCGCAGAGTCCCCTTTGTACATACCCTCAAACATCCTATTGACCGCTGCCTCTACCCTAGCCTCTTCTGTTATCGCCTTGGTAGATTCTTGAGCCAAAAGACCACTGCCCCACCCTAGCAGCATAAGGGATAAGCATAGCTTGCTAAAGTCTTGAATAATCGGGAAGCTTTTCCGTAAAACTTTCATTAACAGTGTTATTTAAAATTACATTATAAAATTATCGGCATTGAGAAAGCAGCTCACGCTTCATTCTCTTTTCGGAATTGATAATCTCATAAAAATCATCTAAATAATTAATTGCTCTCTTGCGGGTTTTGCCTTTTAAATCAGGACAATCATTATACAAGGAGTAAATCTCTGCTTTTTTTTCATTGAAACGGGCGATGCTTGCCGCCCATTGTTCATCCGTAGCACAAAATCCACGGTATAGCCGGATTCTTACGGATTCAATGCCTAGACTAGGATTGGGCTTTGCATAGGGCGTAGCAATAATCCCACACCAATCGAAATCATAAGGTACGGCGATGGGAGGTTCTGCCGGATTGGTGCGGATTAACTTGATGTTGTGCATTCCGGGAATAGACCAATCAGTATTGCCAATCATAAATTCGTACATAGACAATAAGACTTCTATTTCCTTATTGGTTTCATTAGGGTGAACCCCTTCCCCTTCAAACGATTTGGCACCATTACGTGCCGCAACTGCATCCTCGTCTTCGATCAAGAAGCCATAACGAACCGTAGGTTTTAGACGTCCTGACTCATCTTCGTATATCACTTTCAACAAGCGGACCCTAAAGCTGTAATCCGTAAGCTCATTGTATATCTTATACATCAAGTATTCCTGCAAAATAAACTGTTGATAAGAAGCTCCCGATTGACAATGCGTTACCAGTTTGAGTTTGTTTTGCCCCTCGAATAGGGTTCCCTCCACGCCATCATCAAAATTTAGCCGTAAAGGCGGAAATGCGCAATTGGCTTTTGAGCGGCGAAAATTTCCTCTCACTTTGACCCGCAAGGGCAGTTCTCCTTGATGCCCCAAGGAGTCATTCCAACTAATGGTAGCTTGGTGATAAGCTCGTTCTTCTCCTCGGTCATCTAAAATGGCTTTGAAGTCTGCTTTTAAACGTACATGGATGATATCATCTTCCAAGAAAAGCGTGCTGGCGTTCTCCGCAGGAGTACCCCCCTTAAAGCCAAACAAGCACAAAGCAGTGCTTATCATGAGTAAGTAGCGCATTCTAGTCATAATCGCGTTTTTAGGTATTGATCGTTTTAGGCTCAATAATTTCTTTTAATGGCTCCCCTTGGGGAACGAAAGCACGCTCTTCATATTCGAGCTGCTTTTCAATATTTTGACGAATAACCGTTGAGACTCGTGTACCATAGGCATCATTGATGATAAAGCGAGCCGATAAAAGGCGTTCCCATTCTAAACTCACCCCTGTCGCGGGAAGTTGCTCATCAGGTGCTATCTCACTATTATGCAGCATTTGAAACAGGGCATCAGGATCACTCTGATGATTGCTAACAATCTCTTTCAGTCCCGCTTTCCCGCTTTGGACTTTTGGCCAAGGGGTATCAAGAATTCGATTGCTCAAACCGTAAAAGCCAGGCAAGAGCTTTTGTGGAGTCACTCCGTCTCGATTAGCATAATACCAGATTTCGTCAGGCGTCCCTAATAGCAGGTTAAAACCGTTATAGCTGGAAGCATTTGGTAGGATAGATTCTAAGTAGGACTGTGGTTCTGGAGAATGAACTAAATAATCCGCCACCAGGGGACCTCTACTGGGAGCGTCAGGGATAAATCCCTCTACCTCACGATAGTTGGTCAGCGCAGCCCAAAAGCCATATTTATTTGCGCCCATCCAAGTACCACCTCCTTTCAGGTCTCTGCCGGCATAAACGTGTGGTTGATCTTCCCACCAATGTACCCTCTGGGTGGGGCGTTCATAAAATTCATCCCGATTAGCGGCGAGTACCAGTGGATATTGCTCATCCTGCTGCCATGCAAATAGAATCGTGCACATGTCCAATATTAAGCAGGAATCTGTCCAATTCAAATCAATCTTCGCGCGCTAAGATCTCAAATCGGCAGCTGATCCGCTGTCCATTTTCATCAACCAAGCTTAGGGTGTGCCAGCCTGCTTCCGGCTGCAGCTCCATTTCGTGCAGTTCTTTGGTATCTCCTAGATATTTATCATCCAAATGCCAGTAAATCAAAGTCGCAGGATCTCGGTGAGCGGCTTCAAAAACTACACTACTTAATGTACCGTCCAATTCACGTGGTAGATATATTTTGGTACCATTGCGTGGATAAATGATCGCCATTTGTTTTTGTGGAGGCTGATGCGCTAAACAATCAGATCGAAAGGCGGGGATAGGCACAAAGTCGGGATGCGCTTGACGGTAGTAGGTCTCCATATTGGGAGGAAGTACCAAAAAGGAGGCTTGTTGCATATTTAGAGGAGATTCACATTCACTACTGACCTGAAAAGTCCCGCTTTGATCGAGAAAAACTTTTTCATGATAAGGACAAGGTTCTATTCGCAGACCTTTCTGAGGAACCCAAGTAGTATCGATATCAGGGCATATTTTGCTGGCCCGATGTCCCGTATGGCGACACACCTTTATAAACTCCATTTCATCGATAGGTGGCTCAAACCAAGTATTGGCGCCTCCAAGGCTAGCAAAAACATCAAATAATATGGGGGCAGCAGCTCGAGTTCCGATCAAGCCCGGACGACCTTCTCCATCCGCATTCCCAACCCATACAGCGACCACGTACTCTGGGGTGCAACCAATCGCCCAAGCATCTCTAAAGCCATAACTGGTACCTGTCTTCCAAGCAATTTTGCGAGAAGAGGAGAAGGCTTGCCAAAACTCTTCGTTCTCGGGACGAGTAACCTCCACCATAGCCTCGAAAGTATGATAGATTGCGGCCGCATCTAAGGTTCCTTGCTCTCTTAATTGATCAAACTGATCGGGATTGAGGCGGCCTTGGCTTTGCTGAATTTGATAGTTTGGGGCGTGAAAGGCCTTGGGGTCATATTTACCACCGTAGTAAAGGTGATCATTTAAGGTGCGGGCCATACTGCCATAAGTTCCGGCTAGGTCCCATAGACTGGCTTCGGCTCCACCCAATACTAGCGTCAGACCATAATCCGCTGCCGGCCGATCTATGGTCGTCAGACCTAAGCGTTGAAGATTGTGGCGAAATCGAGGAACACCGTATTTACTGAGCATACGCACTGCGGGTATATTGAGTGAGCGAGCCAACGCTCTAGAAGCAGGTACTGCTCCTTGGTAAGTCCGATTGTAATTGGTTGGATTGTAGCCCGCATAATAAGAAGGTACATCGGGGACCAACATATCAGGCAGTAATTCCCCTTCATTGATCATGGAGGCGTAAAGAAAAGGTTTTAGAATACTCCCGGTACTACGCCGAGAAGGGATCACATCTACGGCGCAGGCTTGGTCCTCGGTCTGACAAGGAGTGTTTCCGACATAGGCTAGTACATCCCCAGTTTCTACTTCTAGTACTAATACTGCGGCATTGTGAATTTCATTTTGGCGAAGACTATAGTAATGCTGTTTAACAATTTCATTGACTTGACGCTGCGTTTCGCGATGGAGCGTAGTAGCCAAGATAGTTCGCTCTGGTTTTTCGGCTAAGTGCTTTTGGTGCACCTTCTCTAATAAATGAGGCGCAAAGGAAGGCAAAGGTTTAGGTTTTTGCGGCAAGGGTTCTAGTTTAGCCAAGGCACAGGTCAGAGAATCAATAGTTTGATTTTGATAAAGTTTGTCGAGCAGAAAGTTCCGCTTACGCTCCAAAGCATCCCGATTGCGACCAGGATGAATCAAGGAAGGGGCATTGGGTAAAACGGCTAAGGTCGCAGCCTCGGACCAAGATAGCTTATCAGCGCTTCGGCCAAAATACTTCCAAGCAGCAGCATCTAATCCGACAACATTACCCCCAAAGGGAGCATGAGAAGCATATAAATTGAGAATTTCAGCTTTATCATAGCGCCATTCTAAACGAGTGGCAAGAATCATTTCCAGTATCTTTTCAGGAATAGTCCGTCCTTTGCCTTTGCGGGACATGCGGATCACCTGCATAGAAAGCGTAGAACCACCGCTCACCACTCTCGACTGACTCAGGTTGAGTCGTAAAGCTCTTGCTGTTGCTAAAGGATCGACTCCTAGATGGGAATAAAAGCGTTTATCTTCAAAGGCGATGATAGAAGCGGCAAACTTTCTAGGCACACTATCCATAGGCGGAAAACGCCATTGCCCATCGGCAGCAATGCGGGCGCCGAGCAATAAGCCATTGCGGTCTTCTAAAACGGTAGAATAAGGATCTTGAAAAAGTTTGCTGGGGAGGCAGCACAAATAAATGATAAGCATTGCTAAACTAGCATAGCTAAGCCAACGGAAACGCCTTCGTTGCCATTTATTTTGAAACCACACCTTTAGGCTAGAGAAAATTTTCATGCTGTTTGTTTTCTCAATGCTAAGTAAAGATCCCAAAATTATTCCGCCAAACTATTAAGCGTAGCTTTTTAGCCAATTTCCGGATAGGTGTAACCTTCCCGATAGGGACGACGCAGGTGTTTGGAGGCCTCAGGGTCATTGAGAATCTTCGCATTTTCTCCGTCCCAGCTTATACTACGGCCTAATTGCATAGAGATCATCCCCAGCAAACTCATATTAGTTGCGAGATAGCCATCTCCGATATCACAAACGGGACGATTGCGGCTATCGACGCAGCTAATAAAGTCAGCCCACAACTCCTTGATATTTTGTTGATCAGGATCATTTAGTTGGGCATCCATGTGGATTTCGGATTCGCTTTGTTTACGAGGGTAAAAGGTCCAACCGTCTCGCCAGCCTAGGTGAAAGGTGCCTTCGGTGCCGTAGAAGTAACAACCGATTTGGCTTCTTTCATTGGCATTGGTAACCCCCATCTTATGTTCCCAACTCATGGTGAAGTCCTCAAACTCAAACAAAGCCGATTGAGTGTCGGGACAATCCGTACCATCAGATTTGATAAATCGCCCGCCAGTGCTATAGACGGTCTTGGGATGGCGCTCCTCGGTCCACCAAAGGATTTGATCAAACCAATGTACCCCCCAATCCCCTATCAAACCGTTGGCATAATCAAGGAAATAGCGAAATCCTTTGGGATGGATAGCAGGATTATAGGCTCGATAAGGAGCAGGGCCACACCATTTGTCCCAGTTTAAGCCTTCAGGAATTTCTTCGTCGGGTTTTGCCTTAGCATCTCCGCCCCAACCATAATGTACAAAGGTTTTGACGGAGGCAATTTTACCGACTTTGCCGGAACGCAAAAACTCCATAGCAGAAATATTGTGCGGAGAAACTCGGCGATGGGTACCAATTTGTACCACTCGTTCGTATTTGCGCGCGTTTTGTAGAATCGCCAAACCTTCTTGTTGTGTATGTGAGATAGGTTTTTCGAGATAAACATCCGCTCCTGCTTGAATAGCCGCTATGGCCGCCAAGGCATGCCAATGATCGGGAGTAGCCACGATGACGATTTCAGGCTTTTCTTTTTGCAGCAGTTCTTCATAGTCTTCATAGCCCTTAGGCTTATCTCCTGTCAGTTTATTGACTTCCTCTACACACTTGGCCAATTGCAGGCTATCGACATCACAGAGTCCTACTACTTTAACACTCCCTTCGGCGATGGCTTCTCTCATGATATTCATACCCCACCAACCAGAGCCAATGAGACCTATCTTGTAGGGTCTTTTGCGGCGAGTAGCGCCTAGTAGCGGTAATGTAGAGAAAGCAATGCTTCCAGCAGCAGCAGTTTGAAGGAAGGTTCGTCTTTTCATTGTGAGTAAGCGTTCTGAGAATCAGTAGGGAAAATTCGAGGACTAATCAAATAAGCGTTCTGCGAAGCAGTAGCTCTAAAACATAAGGTATAAAAATATTGGATTAGATTCCCTTTTTGCCCGAAAGACCTTAATTTGGACGTAGAAAACAGGCAGGCTTGAAAACAAAGAGCGGAAAATTTTTAGACTACCTGGAATCGTTCTACCGCTGGTTACATGGGCTAGTGGGTCGCTTCCCCAAATTGTCAGTGCTGATTGCACTACCTTTAGCTGTATCTATGGCTTGGGAGGCATTTTATCTCAGTGTCCAATGGGAGTTTTGGGGCCCCATCCCTACTTCAGAAGTGCTAGCTAAAATCGAAAATTCTACTTCTTCAGAAGTTTACTCTATCGATCAAGCCTTACTAGGCAAATACTTCATAGAAAACCGCACCAATATTTCTTTTCAAGCGCTTTCGTCCCACATTGTGGATGCCTTGGTTGCGACTGAAGACATTCGTTTTTGGGAACATGATGGCGTTGATCGCCCTAGCTTAGGCAGAGTCTTGATCAAAACTATGCTCTTTCAAAAGCAAAGTGCGGGCGGAGGAAGCACCCTTAGCCAACAATTGGCCAAGAATCTTTATCCAAGGGAAGACTTTGGCTTCCTAAGCTTGGGCGTCAACAAAGTGCGGGAGATGGTTATTGCGCGAAAGCTAGAAAAACTGTTAAGCAAAGAAGAAATACTCGCCTTTTACCTAAACACCGTTTCTTTTGGAGATAATGCCTTTGGGATAGAATCTGCTTGCCATCGCTTTTTCAATACTACCGCCTCTGAAATCAAGGCAGAAGAGGCTGCTGTTTTAGTTGCAATGCTCAAGGCTCCTACTACCTACAATCCAAGGAAAAATCCTGAGCGGGCCACAAAGAGGAGAGATTTAGTGCTACGCCAATTAGAGAAGTATGATTTTGCGCCTAAGCGAACGATTGACTCCCTAGTGGCGATCCCATTGACTTTGGATTATTCTTATACCACCCATAATCATGGTTTGGCCCCTTACTTCAGGGAACGCTTGCGGCAAGAGTTAGTCCAGTGGTGTAAAAGTGTGCGGAAGCCGGATGGCAGCTTTTACAATCTCTATACCGATGGGCTCAAGATTCACACTACCCTGCACGCGGGAATGCAACGTTATGCAGAAGCCGCTATGGCGGACTATATGCCACGCCTACAAAAAGCCTTTGATCGCCAATGGCCTCGCTGGCGTAAACGCCAAGAAAATCGAGAACTCATCAAAACCCAATTAAAGCAAACCCCTCTTTATAAGCGATCCATGGCCGATAGTTTGCCTAAAAAGCAAATAGATTCTCTGCTTCGAGTCAAACGCCCTATGACCGTATTTAGCTGGAATGCAAGTGATCAGGATACAGTACGTGAATTTTCGGTTCTTGACTCTCTCTATTACTACAATTTTCTCTTACATAGTGGCTTAATGGCAATGGAGCCGAACACAGGACATGTACGCGCTTGGGTGGGTGGTATCAATCATGAGTGGTTTCAATATGATCATGTCAATAGCCATCGGCAAGCGGGTTCGATATTTAAGCCGATAGTATATGCGGCCGCTTTAGAAAAAGGGATCCCGCCCTGTGAGTATTTTTCTAATGAGCAGACCACTTATGAAGATTATGATGGCTGGACGCCGCGTAATTCTGATAATGAGTACGGGGGTGAGTATTCTATGCAAGGAGCCTTGACCTACTCGGTCAACGTTGCCTCTGTTAATATCATCTTAGAAACGGGTCCGCAAAAGGTGGTTACTTTAGCAAAGCAGCTAGGTATGCAATCTGATCTCCCTCCATATCCGTCCTTGGCATTGGGAGCTGGAGATGTATCCATATTCGAGATTTTACAAGCCTACTCAAGCTTTATTAATCAAGGAGTCAGGGTTTATCCTCAATACCTGCTTCGCATTGAAGATACAGAAGGCAATATATTGCTAGATAATTCAGGCAATACGCAAAGTCAACAAGTAATGAAGCCCGAAAATGCGCAAATGATCACAAAGATGCTGCAAAGCGTTACCGATCACGGTACAGCGATCAGTTTGAGGACACGTTACCGATTAGGAGAAAATTTTATTGGCAAAACTGGAACTAGTCAATCCCAAGCCGATGGTTGGTTTGTAGGCGGGAATCCCGATTTGATTGCAGGCTGCTGGGTAGGAGCAGAAAATCCTCAAGTTCATTTCCGCTCTCTGGCCCAAGGGCAAGGAGCGGCGACCGCATTGCCGATCTTTGCGCGCTTTTTTCAAAAAGTTGTGGCTGACCCTGAATTTGCTCACTACAAAAAACTGAGCTTTGCAAAGCCTTCCAATGAAATTGTACAAGCGATGGATTGTGATGAATTTTGGTTTCCCTACAGTATGTCGGCTTTTAAGGAATGGTGGGCACAACAAGAAGCAGCGAGGCAGGCAGATTCATTACTCAACCAAAGTATAGAAGGACGCGTTAAGCAATAGGAAAATAGAACGAAAGGCAATAAATTGAGCTTATATGGCCATAGAGATCAAGAATATACGGAAGTCCTTCGGAGACAAAGAGGTGCTAAAAGGAGTTGATTTCGAATTTGAACAGGGCAAAATCAACATGATTATCGGAGCGAGTGGTAGTGGGAAATCCGTGATGCTCAAATCAATAGTGGGTCTTTTGGAGCCTAATGAAGGAGAAGTGTTATATGATGGCATGAACTTTCACGAAGCAGACTTTAGAGCCAAGAAGGAGATCCGTAAAAACATCGGCATGCTTTTTCAAGGGTCCGCCCTATTTGACTCTATGACCGTGGAAGAAAATGTGAGCTTCCCGCTGCGGATGTTTACCCGCAAAAAGGCGGCGGAGATATTGGAGCGAGTGAATTTTTGCCTTGATCGTGTCAATCTCACTGGCGTCAATGAGCTCTATCCCTCAGAGATCTCGGGAGGTATGATGAAGCGGGTGGGCATCGCCCGCGCGATTGCGATGAATCCAAAATATCTCTTCGTAGATGAACCAAACTCAGGTCTTGATCCCTTGACCGCCTCGGTCATTGACAAACTGATTCAAGAATTGACCCTCGAATATAATATGACCACTGTAGTGGTAACCCATGACATGAATAGTGTCATGAATGTGGGAGACAAAATCATGTTTCTCTATCAAGGACTGAAGGAGTGGGAAGGAACTAACAAAGAGATCCTTTATACTGACTCTAAAGCTTTGAGTGAATTTATTTTTGTCTCAGAACTCATCAAAAGATAACCCTCGACAATTTAGGTAGTGGATCCAAAAGTACGCATCGACGAACTCAGCGAGGCGCTCAAGCTACACAATTATAATTACTATGTGTTAGCCAAGCCTACTATCTCCGACTTTGAATTTGATCAAATGCTCAAAGAGTTGGAGGCCCTTGAAACTCAACATCCGGAATTTAGAAGACCAGATTCTCCCAGCTTGCGTGTAGGTGGAGCTGTAACCAAGGACTTTCCCAGTTTTCGCCACATCCGGCCGATGCTAAGCCTTGGCAATAGCTACTCACAAGAGGAGATTCGTGATTTTGATGAGCAGATTGTCAAACTATCTGGTGGGGCTCCATATTCCTACCTATTAGAACATAAATTTGACGGAGTATCCTTAAGCCTTCATTATGAAAACGGTTTGTTGGTGAGAGGCGTTACGAGAGGAGATGGAGTGCAAGGAGACGAAATCACCGAAAACGCTCGCACCATTCGTACGGTTCCCCTGCAATTAAGAGGAGATAACTATCCAGCGCAACTAGAGGTCAGAGGTGAGGTAATTATGATGCGTGAGGATTTTGACCGGCTCAACGCCGAACGCGAAGCCGAAGGCCTTGCCCCCCTCATGAATCCACGCAATACTACCGCTGGCACCCTCAAGCAGCAGGATTCGGCTGCTGTGGCAAAGCGCTCATTAGTATTTTTTGCTTTCTACCTAGCGGCTGACAATTTTGAAGAAAAGACCGACTCAGAGAATATGGCCCTCCTCAAAGAATGGGGCTTTAGATTAGGTGGTAGCCATACGGTTAAACATAGTATGGACGAGGTGATCTCATACCTTGATGAATGGGAGATTCAGCGATCTAGTTTACCCTATGATATAGACGGAATTGTCATCAAGGTAAATGAAATAGGCCTCAGAGAGGAAATCGGCTATACTGCGAAAGCACCTCGCTGGGCCATTGCTTACAAGTACAAAGCAGAGGAGGCAGTAACCCAATTAGAATCCGTCAGTTTTCAAGTGGGACGCACGGGTAAGGTTACACCGGTAGCCAATCTGAAACCGGTCCTATTGGCGGGAACATTAGTAAAGCGTGCGTCAATTCACAATGCTGATGAAATCGAGCGCTTGGGCCTCCATGAAAACGATACTGTCCAAGTAGAAAAAGGGGGGGAGATAATCCCTAAGATTGTAGGCATCAAACTAGATAAGCGTTTGTCGGGGGCAAAACCGATACACTTTATCACTCACTGTCCTGAATGCGGGACAGAATTGATCCGAAAAGAAGGAGATGCCAATCATTATTGCCCGAACGTAGATGGCTGTCCTCCACAAATTAAGGGTAGAATAATTCATTTTGCCTCACGTAGAGCGATGGATATAGATGGGCTGGGCACAGAAATTGTAAACCAATTAGTAGATGAAGGCTTAATCGCAACATATGCAGATCTATACTTCCTAACTTATGATCAATTAATTGAGCTGGAAAGATTTGCGGATCTCTCAGTCCGTAACCTCCTCAATGGCATAGAAGCGAGTAAGGAAAAACCTTTTGAAAAAGTGTTATTTGGCATGGGAATCCGCTATGTAGGGGAAACCGTAGCCAAGAAACTCGCTAAAGCTTTTCGATCAATTGATGGATTAGCAGCAGCAACTGTCGAAGAATTGGCGGCAGTTCCTGACATAGGAAATCGGATTGCAGAGAGTGTTTCCGCATTTTTCGAAGATCCGAAACAATTTGAAGTTGTAGCTCAGCTCAAACGGTCAGGAATTCAGCTTGAAGCGGCAGAAAAAGCCCCTGGGGCTGATCAATTAAATGGAAAAAGTTTCGTAATTTCAGGTGTTTTTTCAAACTTCGACCGCAACGAAATGAAGCAATTGGTAGAAAACTATGGCGGTGAGATCAAAAGCTCCCTCTCCAGTAAAACTACCTATCTCCTCGCTGGTGACAATGCAGGTCCTTCAAAGTTGTCTAAGGCCGAAAAACTGAAAGTACCCGTTATTACGGAGCAGGATTTTCTTAGCATGATTGAATGGAGTGGCTCAACGAATTAAAGGAAAAGTTTAGCCGGCGGCGAATCCGGAACTTGGATCGCACCAAGGAATACGCTCGCGATTTTGTGGACATCGAAAGTGCCCGCAGCATCGGCCTTATTGTAAATGTAAACCAGTTATCCCCTGAAGATCTACAACAAATCGAAGGCTACGTCAAAGGTCTCAAGAAACGGAGCAAGAAGGTATTGTTGATCGAAATCAACTTTCATAAAAACTCTGAGCCTCATTTCCAAGAAGGCCCAGACACCATTTTTATCAATCCTTCCAAACTTAACTGGTTGGACTACCCTACCCCCGGAATTGAAAGCCAAATCCGCAAACATGAGTTAGACATCCTGATCGATTTTGATTTGACCAACAGGATGACCTCCAAATATGTTTGTAGTATCGCCAAAGCCAAAACTCGAACTGGGATGCACAAAGAAGGCTTTGAGAGCTGCTACGAATTGATGATAGGACCATCTGAGGCTGAGAATCATGGTATGAAAGGAATGATCAAAGAATTTGATTACTTCCTAAACATGATCGATAAATAGGCTGTTTCATTCATCCAAACCTAGCTCATTATGAACAATTTCCGAGGGACTGGTGTAGCCTTAGCTACGCCCTTTTTGCCAGATCTATCTGTTGATACTACTGGCCTTAGAAACCTTGTCCGTCACCAAATAGCAGGGCAAGTTGACTATCTCGTTGTCTTAGGGACAACTGGAGAAACTGCCACTCTCAGTGAAGCTGAAAAAAGGCTAGTGATTGAGACTATTATTGATGAAAATGCAGGGCAACTGCCGATCGTATTGGGGGTTGGCGGTAATAATACTAAGGATCTGGGGGAACAGTTGCAAAAATACCCTAAGGATTATTCACTAGACGGAATTCTTTCTGTCAGTCCCTACTACAATAAACCTAGCCAGGAAGGTATATTTCAACATTATCGCTATCTGAGCGATTTGACCGATTTGCCGATCATTCTCTATAATGTACCGCCCAGAACTTCTTCCAATATGCTGGCGGAAACGACCTTACGCTTAGCCGAGATTCCCAATATCGTGGCCATGAAGGAAGCATCCGGCAAACTAGACCAGTGCATGGAGATTGTTAGGCATAAACCGGAAGGATTTGCGCTGCTTTCAGGCGACGATGCCTTGGCTCTGCCACTTATCAGTCTAGGAGCGGAGGGGATTATATCGGTCACGGCCAATTCTCTACCAGGTCCCTTTAGCCAAATGGTCAAAGCCGCCTTGGCTGGAGATTTTGATTCGGCACGACAATTACATTATGATTTGCTACCACTAATTGGATTAAACTTTGCCGAAGGAAACCCTGCGGGTGTCAAATATCAGTTAGCCCTCCAAGGCTTATGTGAGCCATCCGTTCGACTCCCTCTTGTTGCCGCAACTGAACCACTCAGGCAAAAAATGCAAAGTGCTTGGGCCCGTTTGATGAGTAAAATTGAGACGGCCAGCTACCAGTAGTTTCCCTAAGCTTTTACTATTTACTGCTGCGCAGAACGCTTGGATCAGGCGGAATGGCGGAATAACCAATAGCCCCTACCCCTATTCGAATATAGCGACACGCTTACATACCACACCTGAGTGCCTAGACAATAGAATTCAGTACTAAGACCTAGGAAATGTGAGCTTTATGGTTTAGTAAGACCTTTTTTCTCTGTAATGCATACTCCCGAAAGCTTTCGAGATACTTTCTACTTAATAAAGTTAGGCGTTCCGCGAAGCGGTAAACCTTAAAATCCCCCAATAAGCCCAAAATCAGTCTCGTAAATATTGATAACTTTATCAGTATGCAGGCCGAATTATTGAGAACATATTTTCTTAATATTATAGCGTTAACTCCTAGTGAATTAGAGCGCATCATGAGTCATTATCATGAACGAAAAGTGCCCAAAGGAGAGTTTGTATTAAGACAAGGCGAAATTTGTGGTTTCGAGGGCTATGTACTGGAAGGCTGCTTCAAGATTTCGGCAAGCGACGCGGCTGGAATGGAAAAGGTCCTTTATTTTGCGGCTCAGGATTGGTGGGTTATGGAGCTAGACAGCTTTACCAACCAAATTCCCTCGAAGCTAGATATTCAAGCCCTTGCAGACAGTGTCTTATTGGAGATTTCCAAGGCTGATAAAGAAAAGCTCTACAAAGAGATACCTAAAACAGAACGGCTATTTCGTATCATGTCTCATAAGGCCGTTGCAGCTTGGCAACAAAGGCTCATTCGCAACCACACTATGACCGCAGAACAAAGGTATGATCACTTTATTACTACTTATCCTGATATTGCAGCCATGCTCACCAATAAATTGATTGCCAGCTACTTAGGTATCACCCAAGAATTTGTAAGTGTCATTAGAAAAAGGCGAGCTCTCAAAAAAAGTTGAGCGCATTATTTAAACTAGTTTAAGATTAATGAGGGAAGGAAACCCTAGCTTTGTGTAACACAAATCACTACACTATAAAGTTATGGTTCATTTTTATGCTTTATTAATTCTTTCCTTGATTAGGCTGGATTCTTTTCCGCCTACGGCTCAATCCGCAACTCCTTTTCAGCTCCCTGGGGATATTACGGTAGAGCAAAGCAATACCATTTTGCAGAAAGCAGAAGAGCTCGCAGAAGCAGAAGGGATTTTGGTCAATATTGCCATCGTTGACGCAGGCGCCAACCTTAAGGCCTTTTTACGTATGGATGGATCCTATCTAGGCAGCATCGATGTAGCAATCAAAAAGGCAAAAACCGCGAGATATTTCAACGCACCAACCGGTGAGATCGGCAAGATCGCGCAACCAGGAGGCGATATTTACCACATTGAGCATTCCAATGGAGGGCTCATCACTTTTCCTGGAGGGGTGCCTATCAAAGATAAGGAAGGTACTATTATTGGGGCTATTGGTATAAGCGGGGGTACTATAGAGCAAGACCATGATATTGCCAGCAAAGCCGCCGAGTCAATCCTATAAGCAATGATTAAAATGATGAGACTACTCGTTTGTACTCTATTCTCTTTGGCATTGATGCTATCTGCTTCGCTTTACGGGCAACCCAAATTTAAGCTCGTAAAAGTAAACCAAATAGAATCTACCCAAAACACGGTCACTTGTATGGCTTTTCAGTCTGGAGAGGACCACTATGTCTATTCAGGTGGAGACGGTAACAAAATTGAAGTTTTCAAGCTCGCTGAGGGTGGAAACCTACAAATGTACCAAAACTATGAGGTGACAGGTGGTAAAAATATGGTTAGAGGTTTGATCATTGAGCAAATCAAAGACAATCACTTTCTCTTCGCTGGCCTAAAAGGAGGAAATGCTGTTGAAGTATTTAAGATCAATTCAGATGGCACCCTCAAAAGTGTATTTGTTTTACCTGATACTGATTCGACCTATTTGGGTACTGTCATCACTTTGGAAGTCATCCATATGGCATCTGCCTCCTATTTGTTTGTGGGGGGATTAGAAAAAGCACCTGGCCTAAGTTCATTTAAGATCTCTCCTGAAGGAAAATTAGAACATGTACAATCTATGGCCGATACCGATGAAATTTTTACCGATGGTATTATTGGTATGGCTACCCATCAAATAGAGGGAAAAACCTATCTCTTTACCGGAGGATTTCAGGACAATGGCCTCAGCAGTTTTAGGGTATTTGAGGATGGACACTTTGAGAACGTCAGCAATATTGGGGATGACTATCATCTATATCTAAATGGGACCTACCCGATCATTTCCGCGACTAAATCCGGTTGGTTTTTTGTGGTAGTAGGACATAGACATCACAGTTATTATAAACCTAGCCCTTGGGTCAAAGATCGGCAGACATACTATTACCATGGAGATGCGGTAAGCGTCTTCAAAGTAGACGCAGAGGGTCAATTGCTGCCTCGATCTATTTTGCAGGACAATAGCGAAACCTTGCTCAGAGGGCAGACAAGGTTGCATAAATTCCCCTTAGACAAGGATTATGATTTGGTCGCAGTTGCGACTAGGGATGATAGAAGCATCCAGCTCTGTGTCCTCAATCAAAATGGAAGGTTGCTTGAGGCTGGTAAAACCGAAGTTGGTTTTCCAATCTACCTAGGCCTATGTGGACAAAAAATTGGAGAGGAGATATACTTATTTGCAGGCTCTGTAGGTGATAAAAGATTTGCTTCTTATCGCCTAGAACGGGTCGATTAGGTAGTTATCTTTTAAATCCCGATAAAATTGGGACGCGGAACGCTTGTCTCCAATTGGGGTAGTATGCCTACACCTCATGGTAGCTTTATGTAAAAGCGCTTAGCACTGGCCGCTGAAGGGGATCATCGTTCCGCGCAGCGGCCCTCTCCCTAACAAGACAGAAGTAAGATCCTAACGTTGTATAGCAAATTTCAACAATCCAAAGGACTGAAAATGAAGCTTTTCAGCACTTCAATTCGTGTATTATAAAATCTTAAACACTAAAAATATGGTCAAGATGACGCTTAAGACAATTCGTGTATTTTTCGTTCTAAGTCTGGTTATTTGCACCTTCTCTTGTGCGAGCAAAACCGAAGCTCAGGCTAAGCAAAAAGCCTTAAAGCACATCGTTTGCTTCCAATTTAAAGATGAGATTCCTGCCGAAAGAAGAACGCAGGCTATAAAGGATTTTTTAGCGCTGGAAGACGATATCCCAGAAATTATCAGTTTTGAAGGCGGGGAGGATATTAGCGTTGAAGGACTTAACCAAGGCTTTACTCACTGCTTCATCTTAACTTTTGCAAACGAAGCCGCTAGAGACATCTACATCCCTCATCCTGCTCACAAAAAGTTGGCGGAGAAAAACAAACCTTTGATGCAAGATCTAGTGGTAGTAGATGTTTGGGGAGAAAGATAATCGTTACTCTAGAGATAAGTACTGAGACATAAGTACTGAGACGATAGTATTAAGTATTAAGACCTAGAAAAAAATGAGCTTTACAGTTCTCGAGGACCATTTTTCTTCTTACTCTATACTGAATACTGTTTACTTAAAAACAAAAGGGCATAAGAAAGCCGGTCTACCTAAGATAGACCGGCTTATTTTTTCAAGAATATTACTATTCGCTCTTAGCAGCTTGAATCTCTTTACGGATGTCTTGGGCGAGCATTTTTACTTCTTGCATCGCTTTACGAGCACGAGTCCCAGCAGCCTTATTGCCTTTATCGTAGAACTTAGCGAAGTCATCCTCAGCGCTAATGATTAAATTCTTGAGTTGTTCGAATTTTTCCATGTTGTCCAAATTTACGTTAATGGGGGCAAGATATAACAAATCTATTTTTTTGCAAAGAAAACTAGAGCAATGTGCCGCTAAATTCGGGGTTTTTATAGCCCCCAGCCTCGATTTTGGCCCTAATTTCCTTAAAACACTCCAATGTATATTCCACATCTGCCTCAGTATGAGCAGCCGTAGGAATGATACGTAGCATGATTACCCCTTTCTCTACTACGGGGTAAGCAACTCCAGAAGCAAAAATGTTGAAATTCTCACGTAAATCGCGAATAACGGCCATTGCTGTAAAGCCATCTCCTTCTAAATAAACTGGTGTCACTGGCGACTGAGTGTCCCCGATATCAAAGCCATTATCTTTCAAGCCTGATTGGAGCTTGTTGACAATGTTCCAAAGGTCAGACCTTAGTTCAGGCATGGTACGTAGCATCTCTAAGCGCTTGATCGCACCAACTGTCATGGGCATACAAAGAGACTTCGCGTAGATTTGACTACGCATATTGTACTTCAAGAACTGGATCACTTTTTTGTCTGCCGCAATAAAGGCACCAAAACCTGCCATAGACTTGGCAAAGGTGTTGAATAGTACGTCGATTTTGTCTTGCACGCCAAAGTGCTCACCCGTACCAATACCCGTTTCCCCCATCACGCCAAAGCCGTGGGCATCATCCACGAATAGACGGGCGTTGTATTTTTCTTTTAGTTCGGCAATTTTGTCCAGACGACCGAGGTCGCCGCGCATACCAAAAACCCCTTCGGTGATGATCAAAACCCCACCGCCCGTTTTTTCAACGATGCGAGTAGCTTTGATGAGGCGGTCTTCGAGCTGCTCCATATCATTGTGGCGGAATACGAAACGCTTAGCCATGCTAAGGTTCATTCCATCCATGATACAAGCGTGCGATAGCTGATCATATACGATAACATCGCGGCGATCGGTCATAGTTTGTACGACCGATACACAACCTTGATAGCCAAAGTTCAGGAGGAATGCATCTTCCTTTTGCATAAACTCCGCTGCTTGGCGCTCAAACTCCTCATGAGGGTTAGAGTTACCTGTAAGCATGCGCGATCCCATAGGATAAGCCAAGCCCCAGTCTGCTGCAGCCTGTGCATCTGCTTTGCGGATTTCGGGATGGTTGGCTAAGCCTAAATAAGAATTGAGCGACCAGCAAAGAACCTCCTTGCCATTAAACATCATGCGAGGGCCGATCTCTCCTTCTAATTTAGGATAGGCAACGTACCCATGACCGATGGCGGCAAATTGCCCCAAGTCGGTCTGCATTGCGCGGTCAATTTTATCAAAGATGTCCAAGATTGTATTAGGTTATCCGTTTAGTAATAGATTGATTGGGCAAAATTACAATGATTTTCTTGAATATGAAAAATAGCATTTGACTTAGGGTATTTAATTTGAAATTTGGGATTTTTTAAATCATTATATATTATAGCGCTCCACCTATGGTGCCCAGCTCATGCAATTTATCCCTTACATCGATTCTGGCGGGATTCACATCCGTTCGAAGATATCCTTACAGTTCGAAGAAATCTATCTCAAAGTACTCCGCAAAGAGAATAGAATCATTTCTGACGCTGAGGTAAGAGAGCTACCCAACACTTTTTTTTATAACCTCCACCGCCAAGAGTGGGAAATGCGCGCCAAAAATCATGAGCGATTGATGCGCTATCTTCGTAAGATCAGGCGGCCTCTCAAAATCATGGATTTAGGCTGTGGCAATGGTTGGCTTTGCAATCATTTGGCCAAAATTCCAGATGCCGAGATTTGGGGAGTAGATATCAATCTTTCGAGCTTACAGCAGGCCAAAAGAGTTTGTCCTCAAAACAATGTGCAAATCGCCTACGGAGACATTTTTGAAGACATTTTTGAGCAAGCAAGTTTTGATTTGATCATTCTCAACCAGACGATAGAGTTTTTTCCCAATCTTACTCAATTGCTAAACCGTTGTCGGCATTTCTTACAAAGCGAAGGGGAAATTCATATTATAGATAGCCCTCTCTACCAAGAGAAGGAACTCGAATCGGCAAGGCAAAAAACCCTAAATCACTTCGAAAAGCTCGGGGTTGCAGAGATGTCAGTAATTTATTTTCATCATAGCCGCAGCGCCATCCAATCTTTCGATGAGCAATTTTTGTACAAGCCCAGTCGCTGGTTCAAAGGAAATGAATCTCCCTTTCCTTGGGTAAGAATCCTCAATTGATTTTTGTATCTTGAGGATATGGAAAGATTTGAGCGCTTCGCAGCAGAATTACAAGTACTCACCCCTTTTCGGATTCGCTACAAAGCAGAAGCTTGGGAGATGCAAATTTTGCAAGCCCTCATCGGCTGGTTTTGCCCCGGATTTTTGACTCGATTTACCACGGTGATTGGTACTACCGTTTACTTCCCGAGTCGTGCCTACATTGAAAACAATCCCGAAGGGGCCATGCAAACCCTTGCCCATGAAGCGGTCCACCTGATTGATGCCGAAAAAATCACTTGGCCAGCTTTCGCCGCTGCTTATTTATTTCCACAGATTTTGGCCCTTGGCGTATTTAGCTTTCCATGGTCAGGTCTCTGGGCCTTATTGTTTCTTCTTTTTCTTCTGCCTATCCCCTCGCCCAGTCGAGCTCGTTTTGAAAGTCGGGCTTATGCCCTCGATTTGCTGACGCACAGTCCGGAAGCCAAAAATCGGGTCCTCTTTCATGCAATTGAACAATTTGAAGGCTGGAACTACTACAAAATGTACCCTTTTCCCAAAGCCTGTAGTGAACAGATTGAATACTGGGCTAAAGCGATTGAAAATGGTGAGGAGCAGGCCCTTCTTAATATATTGCTCGTCTATGAATGGGTCTTAGAAACGCAAAACTGATTACTCATACAACTTTCCATTCCACTTCATGATCTTTCCGTTTATAAGTACAGAAAGAATGCGTTCCTGCGTAGGCAGAGAATCCAACGCATTGCCCTCCACTAACACTAAGTCCGCTTTATAATTCACCTTCAACTGCCCCACTATATCATCAATCCGCATGATCCTGGCAGCATCTAAGGTCGCTGCGCGTAAAGCTTGGGCTTGACTGAGGCCTCCTGCGGTATGCAAAAGTTGAATTTCGTCTAATAGAGACTCACCAAAGTACATTTCACCCTGTGTACCAGAGCCCGTTCCAATCAACACCCCTGCGTCGGCCATGGCCTTTATTTGCGAGGGATTGCGGTGAGCCGTCTTAACCATCGTAGGCACAATGGCAATATCATTTGCCAACATCTGCTTGATCATTATACTATCGACATCAGCAAAAGAGGCATGTTCAATACTAGTAACAGGGTGTTCAACTAAGTCAGATAATTCTTGGGTATTCATCGTATAAACCGACACCCATAATCCGGATTGCTCGGCTTTTTTGAGGATCTCTTCGAGAACGTTCAGCTTTAGTAAAGGCAAATTATCCTCCTCGCCCGTGGTGTAAACGACTTTTACACCATTAACGCCCTTAGCTGCCAGCTCTTCCACAGCAGCCCCTGCTGCTACTGGATCGTCTAATTGATAGGTTGCATTTTGGATTGCGGCCTCATTTCCTGCAAACCAAGTCTTTACGGGATGACCATCGGGTGCCGTCAGAAAAGCCCCACTTACATACGTTCTTGGCCCCGCAAACTCAGCGGCTCGGATTTGTCTTCTGAGCTGTAGGATATTATCGGTGATGTCTCCTACACATCTGATAGCCGTTATGCCACTTTTTACAAAATTCTTTCTTACCGCAGGCCGTTGCTTGATATAATCAGGCAGTTGCTTAATGGCATTCATCCCCTTATTTTCTAGACTAGGCGCATAGAAATACACATGTAGATCCATCATGCCGGGCATCAAGGTTTTGCCTTTAGCGTCAACTTTTAGGGTCTCGCTTCGCGGAACGCATCCCTCTCCCAAACAAACAATTTCGTCTCCTTCGACCAGTAGATTTCCGAGCACAAGGGTATCAGAAACGCCATCCCAGAGCCAAGCGTTTTCAAAAAAGATGGCTTTTTCGGTTGATTCGGGTGGCTCATACAAATCAGTAGCAAAAAGCAAATAGCCAGCAGCAATACTAAAACTGGTCAAAACGATGACAGCAATTAACAGAGGGCGAAGACAGCCTGCATTTTGAGCCATAGAGATATCTAAATTTTAGGCCAAAATACGTAAATCTCAGCCCTATTTGCCAAATCCTAGGCGCCGAAAAATCCTTCCTATGATCAAAAGGAGTCCTAAACTCGAAAGCAGCAACAAGGCTAAGACTATCCAGCGTTCTAGGGATAAAGTCTGCGGTGATTCTAGATAGAGAACGATATCTTTTACCTGAGTACCTACCCAAAATGATAAAAGGGTTCTAGGAAGCATCCCTATCATAGTAGCACTCAAATAAGTGGACCAAGGCATCACAACTTGTCCCAGCAATAAATTGGTCATCGCAAAAGGTAAGACCGGAGAAAGTCTAGCCAGTACTAGTACCCAAAATGGGCGTTCAGCTAGCTGGACCAAAAAATCTTGATAGGTCTGATTACTGCCCATAAGCTCAGCTTGAAAAAAGCGAAACCAATGCAGCCCTAAAAAGCGGCCTAGTAAAGCGGCAATGGGATAAGTGATCAATAAGGAAAAGAAGTATTCCCCTGGAAAGAGAAATCCAGCCAATAAAGCCACAAAGGTCGTGGGACTGAGGGCAAAAGCCATGGTTAAAACACTTAATAGGCTGAAAACCAAAAGACCCCAATGGGGTGCCTGCTCAATCCAGAGCAGGAGTTGTTTGATATATTGAAAACCAAAGGCGGACAAGGTGAGAGGCAGAAGCATAGCCACTGCTGGTAAAATCCAATATTGTAGCTGTCTAGCGTTCAGGTCGCCATTTGATTGGGCTTGTTACCTCGAGAGGAGAAGCGGGTAAAAGGAAATAGACAGTAGTACCTACGCCTTTTTGAGAATTGATCCATATCCTGCCTTTGTGTTGCTGGACAATTTTTCGACAAATGGAGAGGCCGACCCCCGTTCCTTCATACTCAGAGGAGTTGTTGTGTAGCCGTAAAAAGAGGCTAAAAATTTGCTCTTGGTAGGCTTCGTCCATCCCAATACCATTGTCTTTGATGGAAAAGAGATAGTGGTGGTCTTGCTTTTGGCAGTTAATCTCGATTTGGGGGATTTCTTCAGAACGAAACTTTACGGCATTATCAATTAAGTTTTCAAATAGAATGCCCATTTGCCTTACATCTGCGATGATGACAGGGAGATTTCTAATTTTGATTTTAGCTCCTTGCGCCCTTTTCTCCCGATGCATGGTTTCGATGATGTTGGAAATGATCTTTTCGATTTCCACGGGCTCAAACTTTTGCTCCAAAATTCCGATGACGGAGTAGTTCATCAAATCTGCCAAGAGGCTATCCATCCTACGCACCCCTGAGGTGATAAAATCCAAATACTCTTGCCCACGTTCATCGAGTTTATTTTTAAACTTCCTTTCTAAGAGGGTAGAAAAGCCACCAATACTGCGTAATGGCTCTCGGAGATCATGGGAGGTTATATGTGCGAACTGCCTTAGCTCTTCATTAGAGCTAGCAAGGCGTTCATTTTGCATGAATATTTCCTCGTTTTTTTGGGCGAGGATTTTATTTACTCGGTTGAGGGCACGATTTCGTTGATAGCCCATAAGCAAAAGTACCAACAACAAGATAAAACCCGCGATCATACCACCGATAATCATTTGACGGCGGGCAACTTGCTGGGCTTCTTTTATCTCAGCGATCTCCTCTTCAAATTTACTTACCGTAATGCCTGATTCCGCCCTTGCAAAATCCAATCTTATGGGAGTACCATAAATCGAGTCCCTCAATTGGAGATAGTCTAAAAGATTGTCATAGGCGAGGTCTTTACGACCCAAGTCTCGAAATCCATCCGCTCTTAGTTCGGCTATCTGCATTTTCAATTCAGCAGGTGGGATTTGAGAAGAGAGATTTTGAATAGTATCTAGTAGCGATAGGCTAGCCGAAGGCTGATCATCGATGATCAAAAGCCGAGCAATATTTAGTTTGGTATGGGCTGATTCAGTAAATAGTTTTTGGGCCTCAAAATATTGATCAGCACTACGTAGATAAATATATGATGGTTCAATTTGCCCCTGCATCAACAATGCTTCTCCCTTATGCTGTTCGTATCGTGCTACGCCATAAGCCGATTCTAAGGAATCAGCGAGTTGAATTAAAGATTTGAGGTAAGGATTTGCCTTTTCATGCTCACGGAGCTTGAGATATACTGCTGCGGTAGAACTCAGCAGTTCTAGTCGTGCTTCTGCTTGCGAAGGTGCACTAGAATTGGCGAGTTGTAAGCCCATTAAATTAGCCTTGAGTGCATTTTCATAATCTCCTTGCCCTGTGTAAATACTACCTAGATGTTGGTAGCCATGGGTAAGCATTAAAGTGTCTTGGGTAAGACGACATAAGTCAATGGCTTGCAACTGGATTTTGAGGGCTTCGTTGATATCGCCAATCCGGACGTAGATTTGAGACATCAAGGCATAGGCCTTGGCTTTGAGTTTTTGATCAATTTCTGCAGGGTCCAATTGCTCGGCCTGTAGTAAATAGTTGAGGGCTAAATTGTCATCAGCTTGGGAGAGGAATTGAGTTTGGCCAAGCAAGAATAAAAATCTGAATTGATAAATAGGTTCCTCCCAGCGAAGAGAAAGGTACATGGCTTCCTCCGCTTTAGAAATAGCTTTACCCCAACTACGACTTGCTTGATAATCAAAGATGAGCTGCTCAAACCTTCTGGAGATTTCCTCATAGTCTTCAGATCCTTGAGAAATCAGCACATCAAGCTCTGTCGCCAAGCTGTCAGCAGGACTCTTGGCAAAAATTGTCGCAAGTTGAGCAAAGCACAAAAGTGTTATTAGTGCCCGTCTTAAGACCATTCAAAAATTTAAATACCCCAAAAACCCGAATAGTGGTCTAATAGTCAAATATATTGAAAAAGCTACCAACAAAAAACTATCTCAGTTAAAATCAAGCTGATTTCCTTCCCACCGTCGAAATATTGGAGCCTATGATTAAACGGACCGTATTATCATCAAAAACCGAAAAAGATTGAGTATATTCAGGCATATGAAGAATGACCCTCATTTGCTAGCGATTGAAAATCTGCTCCGCTCAATCCCTGAGTTGGAGAGGAACTTATCGCAGACTGAGGAGGAAAGTCAAAGGCGTATGATATTGCGTGCACTCCGCAATCGAGAGAAGCGGTTTGATCATTTAATTCCATTCAGGTTTAGACTCCAAATACACAACCTTTGTAAAGAGCTTGGGATTAAAACAGATTTGCTCTAAAGCGTAAAAAAAACCAACTTAAGCGCCATTAACCGATAAAAAAGGCAATCAAGTGAAAGTATTAGGGATTGATGTCGGTGGCTCCGGAATTAAAGGAGCGATCGTAGATTTGGATACAGGCACCCTCATTACGGAAAGACACCGTATTCCTACTCCGCAGCCTGCCACTCCTAAAGCAGTAGCTAGAACCGTAGCAAAACTCTGTGAGCATTTTGAATGGAAAGGAGCCATTGGGGCAGGATTTCCAGCTGCGATCCAAAAGGGAGTGTCCAAGACTGCTTCTAATATCGACGATAAGTGGATAGGTGTCAATGTAGAGGAGATCTTTGCTGAGGCAACTGGTTGCAAAGTCAAAGTAGTCAATGATGCTGATGCTGCGGGTCTAGCAGAAGCAACTTTTGGCGGAGGTAAAGGGCAAAGCGGTTTAGTGGTATTACTTACGTTAGGTACTGGCATTGGCAGTGCACTGATCCTTGATGGAGTGTTGGTTCCTAATACCGAATTTGGCCACCTAAAGTTCAAAGGAGGCATTGCTGAGCATTATGCAGCAGACTCGATTCGCAAAAAGAAAGATCTTGGCTGGAAGGAATGGGGAAAAAGGCTCAATGAATACCTCAATCATGTTCATAGAATCTGCTACCCAGATGTGATCATTCTAGGTGGTGGTGCCAGCAAAAAGTTTGAGAAGTTTTCAAAAGAGCTAGATGTACCTACCCCCATCCGCCCTGCCGAACTCTTAAATCAGGCTGGCATAGTAGGGGCAGCCCTAGCCGCTAAGCACCTTTAAGCTCGGCCCTAACCTATTTGTTTAAGCGTTCGACGAAGGCGAGAAAAGTATCCTTATAGGAATTGCTGATCGGAATCTCTTTATCATCGATGGTAACGCGATTGTTCTGAATAAGTTGGATATGATTAAGTCCAATGATGTAAGATTTATGTACTCTCATA
The DNA here is from genome assembly GCA_039024315.1 of Bacteroidota bacterium. GTDB lineage: Bacteria > Bacteroidota > Bacteroidia > J057 > J057 > JBCAWW01. The sequence goes on along the minus strand of JBCCQN010000041.1, from coordinate 1,784 downwards.
AAATCAGTTTCAGGTAGTTTATCCATCATTTTTCCCATACTCATGAGGGTCATGATCCGTCTTTCAGGCGTATGAACTGCTACATAATCTCGCATCCCTTCGACATACAATATCTCTCCTAAATTCACTTTAAAGAAGCGGGTATCGGACTTAATGAACATATAATCCTTAATATCAGCGGGCTCTTTACTCTTTTCATCCAAGGCTTCCTGTGCCTTGATAAATCCTACGGCTTTATTGACTGATTTTAAAAAGCGATCTAAAGAGACTGGTTTCAAAAGGTAATCAATCGCTCCTAATTCATAGCTATCCACCGCGTATTGGGAATAAGCGGTGGTAAAAACAATCATCGGTTTATAAACCAAGCTATCCAAGAGTTGAATACCCGTCAAATCAGGCATCTGAATATCAAGGTATATAAGATCAACCTTATTATCCTGCAAAAATGAGATGGCCTCCAGTGGATTTTCAAAAGCCATCAAGAGTTCAAGATCTTCACTTTTGGCAGCAAAACGTTGAATCACCTCAAGCGCTAAGGGCTCGTCATCAATGGCAACAGCTGTTAATTTCCTCATAAGTTAAGTGTTAAAACGACCTTAAACCGATCAGCTTTATTATCTATATTTATCAGATAGCGATCAGGATACAAAAGTTGTAATCGCTTCTTAACATTCTCTAATCCGATGCCTTCATAGCCGCTATGATCTGAAGTTCGTTTTTGATGGATGGGGTTTTCAACTTCAAAGCGTAAGGTATCCTCTTTTAGGGTCAGTTGAATAAAAATATCGGAAGGTTTAGCCGTACTTATGCCAAACTTAAAAGCATTTTCGATATACGGAATAAATAGCATAGGCGCCACCTGTTGATTTTTGATAGGACCATCTACCTGCAATAAAATTTTGACCTGCTTATTGACCCTCAGCCGCTGTAGATCGATATAGTTTTGAATATAAGTTATCTCTCTTTCCAGCGGTACAAAAGTGTCATTGGACTCATACAGTACATAGCGCATCATGCCGGAGAGTTTTTCAATGCCATTTGCCGTAGGATCATCATCATTTTTTAGGGCCAGCGCGTAAAGGCCATTCAAAATATTGAACAAAAAATGAGGGTTTATTTGATGTTTTAAAGCAGATAACTCCATCTTTAGTTTTTCATTTTCCAGCTGCTGCCTAGCGCGCCGATTTTGCCACCAATCTTTGATAAAGTTGTAAGCGTTGACGATAAGGAGTACCATAGCAGTACTCATCAGATTGAGCAATAGCCAGTTCAAGAACGTATAGGGCTCCGCCTCTCCCTCCAATAACTGGCTTTCCAGATTGAGACCTATGATTTTTACGCCTTTAGCGGCGAACGTTAAGACCCAGGTAGTAAACATCCAATCTAATATCGTCTTAAGCAGACTGATTCCCGCTAGATAAGAGAAGTTTACCGTCCAGTAAAACTTAATAGACGTGCTTTGGAGGTATTGCGGAAAAAAGAAATAGGTATAGGAATAAAAGATAAAAGCGTGCAGCAATAAACTATAAAGGAGAACAATAGATACAGTAGCAGCCGCATAAGGATAAAGCGCCACTCCTCCTAATTTGAGGGGTAAAGGACTTATCAATAAATAAATCGCACACCAAATTAGGACTTGTCCTAACCAGGACCAGAATTTTGTTCCTTTCCACATCGCTCTACAATCTACACAAGAAAAAGCCGATCCACCAAAAGGCAGACCGGCACTCTAACCAAAACCTCAACACAAATTTTTATTCCTTGATAATTTTACACTCGGAATG
>JBCCQN010000040.1:0-46742 GCA_039024315.1 Bacteroidota bacterium | reverse complement strand
TACCGAAACATTGCCCTTCGAGATCAATGCTTCTAAGTAGACTCTCTCAGATTCGCTAAGATTGATGTGCTCTTTTTTCATTACCCAATTCGGTGAGTGGGTAAATTACTCAATAATAAAGAACTTTTTGTACGATGTACTGAATACTATTTTCCAGCGACTTAATACTCAATACTACTGTCTCCTCACCTAAAGGCTTATGAAGTTGAGATCAATTCTGCCCCATCTTATTTTCTTGTTCTTCCTATTTCCCGCACAAGCCCAAATACCCTCAGGTGTAAAGGGAGAAGGCATGTGGGAGTTTCTTTACCAAATCAGTGCTTCGGACTCCATCAACCCTGTCAGCAATCTAGGCCTCGCAGCGATCAGTTTTAATGGCAAAGAGTATTGGGTTGCCGAATGGAATACTAATGTATTTCATCGTCTAAATGTTGCCGGTCAAAAGCTACAAAGCTTTACCATTCCTGACCAAAATGGCAATGCGATCGTAGGCACTCGAGGTATTGCCTGGGATGGTAACCACTTTTATCTGAGTAATAATAGTAACACCATCTATCAAGTTGATACCCTTAATCGCCAGACACAAGCCATCATCAATGCCCCAGATCAGGTGAGGACTTTGACTTTTGACCCAGACGCAGCCAACGGGCAAGGGGGATTTTGGATCGGCAATTGGGGGCCACCAGGACCAGATGATGGCCCTTTGATGCAAATTGATATGTCAGGCAACACCCTTCGGCAAATTCCGGCCTCTGTGCATCGACTGAGCGGAAACTATGGGCTCGCTTATGATAGCAGCAGTCCGGGCGGCCCCTATCTATGGGTATCTGACCAAAGCGGATCAGGAGCGAGCATCGTGCAAATAGATCTTAGCGATGGTAGCCCCATGAACAATCGTAAAGATATCAATGCTTTGCTGGGTACTTTTGGCGCGGCAGGAGGCATCTTTATCGCCGATGATCATCCTGATTATCCAAACCAGAGGGTATTAGGTGGTTTGATACAGGAGGACCCAGACCTAATTTATGGTTTGGAATTAGACTTTGAACTACTACAAATAGATGCTCTTGTCTCCGATGTACGCCCAAACTCGGCCTACAGCATCATCCCGCTTAATCATCTCCCTCCACTCGAACTTCCTATTAGAGTCAAAAACCAAGGCGTAGCGGATATTGATAGTTTGAGCATTCAACTTCAGGTCGAGCGAGAAGACTCAATGATATTTGTAGCTTCTTATGTTACGGCTGGGCCGAACGCTTTGGACAGTATCTCCTTTTTGCTGCCTCCCTATCCTGTCCCAAGTAGAGGAGACTTTGCGTTCATCGTAGATGTCCTCCCCTACCCCCAAGCAGACCAAGACTCCAGTAACAATCAATTTGTCTATCATCTCAGTCTTAGCGATAGTGTTTATGCGAGAGATTATGATGAGCTTTCAGGTTCTCTGGGTATTGGAGCGGGACCGGGTCAAAACTCTATATTAGGCCAAGTGTATGAAACCCAAGAAACCGATTTTATGACTTCAATCAGTTTCTTCTTGGAAAACCCACCTGCGGGTGATCAGGTCTACGCGAGTGTGTTTAATCTAGATAGCGCAGACGTGCCTGACCTGCTATTGAGCAATACAGTTTCCTACACCATAACAGATCAAGACGAAGCTCAAGGTGTATGGCTGACCCTACCCTTTATCAACGGACCGTTAGGGATGCCTGCAGATAAATACTTTGTAGGCATCAACGAGACCAATTCAAATATCAGCCTCGGAACGAACGATGCTGGCTACGCTCCAGGAATCAGTTGGGTGTATTGGGATGGTAGTCCGGCCGGAGGATGGGCCAATAATGAAGATTTTGGCTTTCTAACTGCCTATAAGATCCGTCCCAACTTTGGTCCTTGTGCTCCGGTTTATTTGAGTGGTAGCCTCCAACAAGCAGGAACTAGTCTTACTGCCCTTCCCCAAGGCGGAAGAGCTCCTTACACATATTTGTGGAATGACTCTCTTTTGCAAAATACTCAGACTGCATATAAGCTGCCTGTAGCGAGGGTCTATCAAGTACAAATCACCGATGCAAATGGCTGTATTGCTTATTTGACCTCAGATACTCTCCAAACCAATCCAACTGCTTTAGCATTACAAAAACTCACTCATCATTGGCGACTTTATCCTAATCCAGCGCGCAATACCCTTTATTGGGAAGCAGACTGGAAAACGGAGACCAGCGGTAGTTGGGAAGTTCGCAGCATTTACGGGCAAAGCCTACAGCGCCAAACGTTCGCGAGGAGCGACTACCATCAGCTAAAAATCGACCTAGAAGGCTTAGCAGCTGGTATTTACCTATTTGAGATTAGACTAGGAGAGCACCGTTTCACGGAACGATTCGTCAAGGAGTGAGTTTTTTTTGTAACACCAAATGCTTATCTTACGAATAAGCTATTAAGAAATAAACAAAGCCATGAATATGAAAAAAATTCGTAATCACTTGCTTGTTAAAGGCTATATGTCTCTGCCACTCTGGGGTAAAATTGCTATCCCTGTAGGAGTGCTGGTCTTGCTTTCTATGTTGAAAGGGATATTGTCCACTGGCTTTTATCTAGGCATCATCTTGTTGGTGGCCTACTTAGGATTCAGTGCGTTTCTCTACATCAAGGACAAGACTAAATCGTGAGCAAAAACTAATTAAAAATACTAGTCTCATCTACTTAGGTGAGACTTTTTTTTGGCCTAGGCAGTTGAATACAAAACGTAGTCCCTTCAGTAACCGCAGGGTCTATCCAAATTTCTCCCATATGGCTTTTGACCACCTTTTTACACAGTGCTAGCCCTATGCCCGTCCCCTCGTATTCGTTGCGAGCATGTAAGCGTTGAAAAAGCGTAAAAATCGCGTCCTTAAATTCGGCGGGAATCCCAATACCATTATCAGATACCCGGAAGAGATAATTGGAAGCCATCGCCGACACGGATACGTGTATCTCTGGTGGGATGCCTTTGCGGTGAAACTTAATTGCGTTGGAAATCAAGTTTTGAAAAAGCAAATGGATTTCTGCTTCATATCCTTCAATCTCAGGCATGGGAGAAACAGATACTACGGCTTGGGTATCCATAATCTGCTTATCTAAGTTACGCACCACCTTTTTTAGCAGTTGATCCAGTCTGATGCGAGTAGGTTGAAGCCCACTACGACCAATACGAGAATATTTAAGTAAATCTTGTAACAACTCGTCCATGCGTGCCGCACCATCAGCCGCAAAATGGATAAACTCCAAAGCTGGCTTATCTAATTTAGGAGCATATCGCTTTTCCAGCAGTTGCATATAAGCACGAATGCTACGTAAAGGCTCTCTTAGATCATGGGAGGCAGCATAAGCAAATTGCTCCAAATCTGCATTGGACTGCTGTAAAAGTCGATTTTGGGTACGGATAGATTCACTTTGCTCCGCTAGTAAACTATTTTGCGATTGAATTTCTTGGTTCTTGAGCTCCAGCAAAGTATGCTGCTGACTGAGGGCAAGGTGAGCTTTTTGTCTGATTTGATAGCGACTCAGCAAAGCTATAATCCCTCCAATGGCGAGAAAAACAGCAACCAAGCTGAGGTAAAACTTCACTTGGCGATTGTTGCTTTCAGATTGTAGGCTTACGAGTTCTTGTTTAGAGGTCTCCAGCCTACGTTCTAATTCAAAACGCTGCTCAAGATCATCAATTTTCTCATCCATGCGGATATTGTGTAAACTATCCTGATAGCGCTCGAATTCAGTTTGCAGAAAATAGGCTCTTTTAAAGTCTCCTTCATTGGCCTTTAGTTCGGCCAGTTTTTTGAGGAGTTCGATAGTAGCTTCTTGATCCTGAAGCTGCTTAGCCAAGTGTAAGCTTTGGTCAAAGAGTTCTGTGGCTTCATTGATGCGCCCGATACTCTCTAGGTGCCCAGCATAGCGAGCGAGCAGATCTTGTTGCCAAGAGGCATTTTCGTTTTCAAGTGCTAGTTGCCAAGCCTGCTGATAGTATTGCTCGGCTAATTGGAGCTTACCCATGCTCGAGTAGATACCAAAGATATTGGCGAGCATCCCGATGGCGGGATCGGGATTTTTGAGTCTTTGCTTGATCTCCAGAGATTGCTGGTAAAAGGAAAGAGCCATCTCATAGTTTCCCTTGCTTTCATGGGCAACCCCTAAATTGGCACTCAAGACACTGATAGCACGAAAAGAAGGTTTAGGCGCACTTTTTACGATCATGAGCGCTTCTTCCAAGATTTCGATTGATTGCTCATAGCGCCCCACCCTTTCGAGTAGATAACCAATATTGCTCATGGTCATCGTCTTACGAGGCAAAATCTGCTCTCGGTCATATATCTCTAAAGCATGATTATAATGCACTAAGGCTTGCTCGTAGTCCCCAAGGGTTTGCATCAAAATACCCGCACTATTGGAAATAACCGCAAAGAGCATATCATCACCTGTACTTTTGGCAATATTGAGTCCTTTGGTGTAGCAGTCTCTCGCGGCTAATAGATGCCCTTGTATAAGATGCAGCTTGCCGAGTATGTCAAAGGCCCGAGCTTGCAGGACCGTGTTATCAGAAGCCATTGCCAGAACGTAGCCTTCTTTGGCATAGCCCATAGCTTTTTCTGGTGAGATCGCTCTAAAGCCCTCGGCGAGCTTAAGGATCACTTCCAGGTGTTGCACGCCCTCCGTCTCATGCTTAAGATTCTCCAAACTGTCTAGCTGTTGTCTAAAATCTTGCGCTTTCCCAAGCAAAGGAAAGAGGAGGCAAAACATTAAAAACAAGCGCTTGCAAAACATAAAATGAATGTTTGTCTAAGCAATTTAATTCATAAAAAGAAGAAATCTCTCCCCCAGCATGAAAAAGCTGAGTGAATTAGCATTTTTTTCTTACATCCAAGCATCGGGGTTTTATGCCAAAATTACGCCAATATATATCAGGCGAAAAAATATCAGCGCACTAAACAAACAATTCAGATTTTTGCGAAAAAACTTAACCTAGAATATTGCAATAGCAAATAAATTGAGCCGACTTTTTGATATATTGAATAAATAATCAATATGAAAAATCAGCAATTCAGAAAGTAAGTACCCCTGTTTAAGGGACTGATTATCAATTATATAAATTTAAAAATACAGATTACACCGCATCAAACATAGCACAATTTTAACAAAAAAAATAATTTCAAATTTGCATTAATTAAATTTTTCTGTGATATTCGAAATGTCTTAAATTATTAAACACAAAATTTTTTGAAATATATATCATTATGAAAAATTATACCTTCTTTCGCGTACTTTTTGCCCTTGCATTTGTCATGATGTTTTCTGCGAACACGAGTTTTGCACAAGACCTAAACAAGGGAAAAGGTGAGTTGGTCAATTTTAACCACTATTGGGATGATGGTACTTGGACAGAGACAGAAACTGGTTTAGAACCCAAGATGATCGCTACTCCAAATCCAGCTACCGCAGAAAACTTGAGAGTATTTTATGCTCAACTACGTGGGGAGACGCAGTTGGCCTTATATGATCTCTCTGGTAAATTGATCGCAAACGGTCAGATAGGTGCTAATAATGAGACTGCTGGCTCTTATGACTTCCAGATTGCCTCTCTTACTTCAGGAATTTACTTCGTGCGTATGACCAGCGGTGATTTTGCTACGACCCAAAAAGTAGTCGTCCGCTAGTCTCCCATACAGCTTAAATATTGACGGAGCCTCCATTGAGGCTCCGTTTTTCATTTTTGGAGGGAGTTAAATGTTCCCATTTCGGTCTAAAAGGCGTAACTTTGCCACGCATTTTTGACTGATACTGGCTTTATATTTGACATGAACCTTTCTAAACAATATCAACCCACCGAAATTGAAGATCGTTGGTACGCAAAATGGATGGAGGCACAGGTGTTTAAGTCCGTTCCCGACGAAAGGGAGCCTTATACCATCACCATCCCTCCGCCCAATGTGACGGGTATTCTGCACATGGGCCATATCCTCAACAATACTCTCCAAGACGTATTGATCCGCCGTAAGCGCATGCAAGGCTATAATGCTTGCTGGGTGCCTGGTACGGACCACGCTTCTATTGCGACCGAAGCCAAGGTGGTGGCGATGCTCAAGGAAAAAGGTATCAATAAACAGGATATCAGTCGAGAGGAATTTTTACAGCACGCTTGGGAATGGAAAGAGAAATACGGCGGCATCATCTTGTCTCAGCTCAAAAAATTAGGGGCTAGCTGTGATTGGGACCGTACTTCCTTTACTATGGATCCGGAATACTCTCAGTCAGTGCTACAGGTCTTCTGTGATTTGTATGAAGAAGGCTACATCTACCGTGGCAACCGTATGGTCAACTGGGACCCAAGCGCGCAAACTGCGGTTTCTGATGAAGAGGTAAATCACAAAGATACCCCTGGCCATCTTTATCACTTAAGATATCAAATTGAAGGCAGCGAGGATGAATATGTAACTATCGCTACAACTCGCCCAGAAACAATATTGGGTGATACGGCTATAGCCATCCATCCAGAAGATGAACGCTACACTCATTTACATGGTAAAAAGGCGATTGTTCCGCTGCTGGGACGCGCCATTCCGATTATTCTAGACGATTATGTAGATCGTGAGTTTGGAACTGGATGCCTTAAGGTGACGCCCGCCCACGACACCAATGACCACGAAATAGGTTTACGCCATAGCCTTGAGGTCATTGATGCATTAAATCCTGATGGTACGATCAGTGAGGCCGGTCAACTTTATGTTGGCCAAGACCGTTTTGTAGTGCGTAAGCAAATCAAGAAGGATTTGGATGCAGCGGGTAACCTAGTAAAGGTAGAGGATTATAATCACTCTGTCGGCTACTCCGAACGCACAGACGCAGCCATCGAGCCGCGCCTTTCTGCTCAATGGTTCCTCAATATGCAGGAGCTTTCTAAACCAGCACTGGAGGCGGTAAATAATGGCGAGGTTCAACTTATTCCCCCAAAGTTTATCAATACCTACCGTCATTGGATGGAAAACGTAAGGGATTGGTGTCTTTCTCGCCAACTTTGGTGGGGGCATCGGATTCCGGCATACTACGTCAAAGGAACCAATGAGCACGTAGTAGCCATGAGTGAAGCAGAAGCAGTAGAAAAAGCCCGTGCCAAAACCGGTAACGCTCAATTGACAGCGGCTGATTTGGCGCAAGATGAGGATGTGCTGGACACTTGGGCTTCTAGTTGGTTGTGGCCTATCAGCGTATTTAACGGCCTCACTCAGCCAGACAATGAGGATATCAATTATTATTATCCCACTAACGATCTCGTCACGGCGCCTGAAATTCTCTTTTTCTGGGTAGCAAGAATGATCATTGCGGGTTATAAATTTAAGGGTCAAAAGCCTTTCAATAATGTATATCTGACCGGTATTGTTCGTGATGATCTTCGCCGTAAGATGAGTAAGTCTTTGGGTAATTCACCTGATCCATTAGACCTGATCGAGCAGTATGGGGCAGATGGGATTAGAGTCGGCATGTTGTTGGCTTCCCCTGCGGGGAACGATTTGCTCTATAAAGAAAGCCTCGTAGAGCAAGGGCGTAATTTTGCCAATAAAATCTGGAATGCCTTCCGCTTGGTCAAAGGCTGGGAGGTTGCAGATATCGAACCTAGTGAACGCGATATCTTAGCATTGGACTGGATGGAAGCAAGGGTATCTGAGGTTTCTGCTGAGATCGACGATCACTTTGAGAAATTCCGTATCTCTGATGCCTTGATGAGTGTTTACAAGCTCAAATGGGATGATTTTTGTTCTTGGTTTTTAGAATTTGTCAAGCCAGAATATGGCCAGCCCATAGCCCGTAAGACCGTCGAAGGCGCCATTGATCTCTTTGAGAAAAACCTTCAGTTGATCCACCCCTTTATGCCCTTCATTACCGAAGAGTTATGGCATGGTCTCCGTGATCGGGCAGCAAACGACTTTATCTGTGTTTCCAAGCTCTTCAAGGCCAAAACGCCGGATATGAGCGTTCTCGGAGAGATGGAACTCATGAAAGAGGTCATAAGCGCAGTCCGTAACTTCCGAATGAGTAAAAACATCCCCAATAAGGAGGTGATTGAGCTCTTCATTCAAACAGATGATCAGGCTACTTTTGAAAAATATCGTAGCTTACTGACCTGGATGCTTAAACTTTCGAAGATGAGTTTTGTCACAGAGAAAGTGGACGGGACCGGAAGCCTTCGCGTACAAGCGCATCAACTGTTTATTCCACTGGGAGCGGTGGACATCGAAGCTGAAAAAGAAAAGATCCAAAAAGAGATCGTATATACAGAAGGATTTTTGCAAAAAGTCCTCAAAAAACTCTCCAATGAGCGATTTGTCAGCAATGCGCCTGAGAAAGTAGTGGCGATGGAGAAAAAGAAGCAAGCAGATGCAGAAGCCAAACTTGAAGTACTGAGAAGAAGTATGGAAGAGCTTGGATAAGTACGAAATCGTACAAATGGCATACATCTTGCGCAATTAGTAAAAAGGAGAAGCAGACTTTGTCCTTTTTCGGGGCCAGAAATCTGTTATCTTTGTTATCAAGAATTAGAACCTTGTTTCATTGCTGAACGGCTAATCTTATGTTTACAACAAAGACATTATTATTTATTGGAGGTCTTGGGACCTGGGAAGTACTGGTAATCGTGCTTGTCATCTTGCTTTTATTTGGTGCCAAGAAAATTCCTGAACTCGCAAAAGGCCTTGGCAAAGGCATCCGCGAATTTAAAGATGCATCTCGCGAAATCAAGCGTGAAATCGAAGCAGAAGTCTCCTCTATGGATGACGATAAGACTAACGCCTAATTTTCGACATGAATTACTCGAGGCTCGCTGATATTCAGCGAGATCTGGCTACCGGATCGGTAAAATGCACCGATCTGGTAGATTTTTATTTGAGCCAGATCGAATCACAAAAAGCGCTTAACCTCTTTGTTGAGGTATATGCCGAAGAGGCCAAAAAGCAAGCACACTTAGTAGATCAAAAGATTGCCTCTGGTACTGCCGGTAAACTAGCAGGCATGGTACTCGGTATCAAAGACGTGATTTGTTACCAAAATCATGGTCTGACTGCTTCCTCCCAAATTCTCAAAGGCTTTGACTCCCAATTTACCGCCACGGCCTTAGCACGATTGTTGGCCGAAGATGTGATTATCATTGGACGCCAAAGCTGTGATGAGTTTGCTATGGGTTCCTCCAATGAGAATTCTTGCTATGGACCCGCTAGAAATCCAGTAGATCCCAATAGAGTGCCTGGTGGTTCTTCTGGCGCCTCGGCTGCCGCAGTAGCGGCAAATATGTGCCTCGCTTCTTTAGGTTCAGATACAGGCGGAAGTGTCCGACAACCGGCTAGCTTTTGCGGGGTAATCGGCCTCAAGCCCACTTATGGACGAATTTCACGCTGGGGTTTGATTGCCTATGGCTCCTCCTTTGACCAAATTGGGCCCATCACCCGTAGCTCAGAAGATGCCGCTTTATTGCTACAATTGATGGCCGGTGCAGACGATAGAGATAATACCAGCTCCCACCAGGCCGTCGGTAACTATCCGGAGGAATTAACCCGAAAGGGGCCTTATAAAATTGCCTATATCAAAGAAGCGCTGGATTCTCCCGGCCTAGACCCAGAAGTACGTAGCGCGATGCTCAATAGTATCGAGCAACTCAAAGCAGCAGGCCATGAGGTAGCAGAGGTTAATTTTCCCTTGCTGGATTACTTAGTACCCTGCTATTATATCTTGACTACTGCCGAAGCATCCTCTAACCTGTCCCGTTTTGATGGCGTCCATTATGGCTATCGTAGCGAGGGGGCCAAAGACCTCAACGAGGTTTATACCATGAGCCGAAGTGAAGGCTTTGGGGCGGAGGTCAAGCGAAGGATCATACTAGGCACTTTTGTCCTCTCTGCTGGTCATTATGATGCTTACTATACTCGCGCGATGAAGGTGCGCCGTCTCATTAGAGATGCTACTCGCAAGCTCCTAGCGGATTGGGATATGCTACTTACCCCAACTGCGCCCACTACTGCTTTTCCGATAGGGGAGAAACAAGACGATCCTATTGCGATGTATCTGAGCGATATTTATACGGTACATGCCAATCTGGCAGGATGTCCCGCGATTTCGATCCCCGTAGCCCATCATCCAAATGGCTTACCCATAGGCTTGCAACTGATGGCTAGTGACTTTGCAGAAGGAAAACTTTTAGCAATCGCTCAGGAGTTCACGAAATAAACGCCACCCAAATATTCCATTAGGAAAATTTTAACTGCCACACGTTTCTATCTAAGGATAAATGACGTATCTTTAGGGGAGCTAAAATCAGCTCACGGACACCTTCTGTAATTGACACCATGCGGTTTACGACCTTTCTAATTGGCATCTTGCTGTTTGCCACGTTTCCTACCTTCGGACAAAATAATACCTCCACTGCAAGCGCCTTACCCCCATCTGCAAAGCCAGATGCGACGACCAAAGGCTCCAAGTTTCTAGAAATGCTTGAGGAGCAAGAGGTAACAGAGCCTCTAAATAAGTTCGACGAAAACTATACCTATACCAATCCTTCTTCTTCTCGATACGATACCCTGCTATACAATACAGGTAAATTTCGAGCAGACGAAGTGCCTCGATACTCTCAATCACAGGTCCAAAAGCAATTATATAATCTCCCAACCCTCATCCCAATGGATTACAATATCTATGTCCAGCGCTACATAGATGTTTATGCCCTCAGGAGAAGGGAGCAAGTAAGTCGCATGATGGGTCTGAGCAGAGTCTATTTCCCCATCTTCGAAGAGGAATTAGACCGTATGGGCATGCCCATAGAGCTTAAATATCTCTCGGTAGTGGAGAGCGCCTTAGATCCACACGCTCGTTCTTATGTAGGAGCTACAGGTTTATGGCAGTTTATGCTTTCGACCGGCCGACTATATGGTTTGAAGGTTGACTCCTATGTGGACGAGCGCAAAGACCCTATCAAAGCTACTAAGGCAGCGATGCGTTATTTGAGCGAAGCTCATAAGGAATTTGGGGATTGGTTGTTGGCGATAGCCTCCTACAATTGCGGGCCAGGAAATGTGCGTAAAGCCATCGCGAGAAGCGGTGGTAAGAAGACTTTTTGGGAAATCAGAGAATGGCTTCCCCGCGAAACCCGAGGATATGTACCCGCCTTTATCGCGGCTACTTATGTATTTGAGTATTCGCACCTACTCAATATCTACCCCACTTATGTAGATTTTAGCTTCCATCAGGATACCTTGCACATCAGCCGCATGGATATCACTTTACAAGAACTTGCTACGCAAACCAATACCGATGTTCATGTCCTCAAAAATCTCAACCCTGAGCTAAAATTGGATCGCATTCCATACAGTACGAAAACCTATGTATTGCGAGTTCCCCCACGCACCGCCCAGCAGTTTGCGCTCAATCAGGCCGGTCTAAAAAGTAAGTATGGTCGTAAGCGAGATCAATATATTGCTCCCATACCCACCAGATACGTGGGCTCCAATAATGTGCGCTCCACTCCCAAAACCTATGACCCGCCCAGTGGACGCAAGCTGGTATATTATACGGTTAGACCTGGGGATGCGGTCAGCACTATCGCCGAACGTTATGGGGTAAGTTCGCGTCAGATTGCTTCCTGGAATGGCTTAAGACGCTACCGCATCAAAGCAGGACAACGACTCAAAATTTACACTACTCCCGCTAAGGCCAAGTCCGCTGAAAACGCCGCTAGAGCCCAAACTTCTACCCGTCAAGTGCGTCCTGCAGGACCGCAAGCATCTGGCAAAGGACAATATCACACGGTCAGGTCTGGGGATACTCTTTGGGGAATTGCCAAGCTTTATGAGGGGGTAAGTGTAGATCAAATTAATCGCCTCAACCCAGGCTTAAAGGCCAAAGACATCAAGATCGGACAACAGATTCGCGTCAAATAAACCGCGGGCTAAGCCTTGGCCCGCATCTCTGCCCAAGTCCAAGCGTTCTGCGGAGCAGTGCCCTCATACAGAGTCCTGAAATGGCTGAGGATGATGGCTTTGAGTCGAGTAGGGCTTAGGCTAGAAGGATAAATCGCGCGCTTGAAGGGATGATCAAATCTCGCAGCCTTATCCAATATTTCCCCTCGCAGTCTGAGCTGTGGTCCAGTATCCATGATGCGATCGCCCCCCCACAAAAGTGGGCTAGTTTCCTGAGTATTGAGCTTTTCAGCCAAAGGATCTAGCGGTAGCCGAGGATAGGCCCAACGCTCTGCGGTATCGACCCAAGTGGTGTACTTATATTCCAATTCGTATCGTTGACCATTATAGCAAGTTAGGACCATATCCGCCTCCCTACTTAAACCAAACAAGGCGTAATAGTGCAAAGGTTGTGGAGTATCTACCACCAGCAAACGAATATCCTCAATCATTGTAAGCTGAGAAGGCTCCTGTTGCAAAAGCGCAGTGTGGGCCTTGACCATCGCATACTCCTCTCCCCATACACTTTCAAAGCGCTCTGGATGCTCTAATACCTCCGCAAAACGCGGCAAGCAATATTCATACTTGGGGATACAAGCTTCCGCCTCATCTTTGGCGGCAAAGGGCATATAAAACGCTCGTCTTTCCACTTCGTTGAGCCAGCAACTCAGCTTCAAGCCTAGATCAGCGCCGGGCCGACTAGGGTCATATTCTCGAAAGTCTCCGATGAGGGCCGCTTCGCGCAACGCTGATTCGTGGCGCAAGGCAAGTTGGGGTTCAAACAAGCTCCATACTCCCAGAAAACCGTCTGTATCAAAGTGATTGTTAGTAACCAAAGGCCAATCTATCCCTTCGTGTTGCGCCTTGATGGCATTGAGGACGATGCCCAGACTCGTATCATCATGCAAACCTTTTAATTTAGGCGCTGCCCGCCAATGGGAAAAAATCAGGCCGTGATGGTGCATTGCATCCACCACCACGACCTGACTATCAGCCGTTATCTGTTTAAACGGCAGAAACTTTTTCATTACAACTTAACCGTAAGGCTCGCCAAAAAGTTACGCCCAGCCTGTGGGTAGTAAAAGTTTTCGGTTACTTGTCCCCCCCCAGCAATGTAGCTAAACGTATAGCCATTGGGTTCGTACTGGGCATTGAAGAGGTTATTAATTTGTACTCCAAAACGGATTTGCTTGGCCCACTGTGGCGTCCAATCATAATGGGTTCTTAATTGACTTACGTAAAAGGGATCCAAACTACGAGACACTTGACTGGTATTATCCAAATATTGGCGGCCCACATATTTGTGGACCCAGTCAATATTAAGACCTTTGACAGGAGTAAAGTTGAGCGTCATGCCTGCGATGGCATTGGGAGAGAAAGCGATGTCAGTGTCCTCATACTGGTTGAGGATAATACCACCATTGTCATAGTCATACACAAACTCCTCAAAAGCTGCGATCCTATTACGAGAGAGAGTAGCGTTCGCCGCTAGGCTCATCCAAGGAGTAAGCCGTGCATCAGCAATCAACTCTATACCCGTACGGTAACTATCTTCTACATTTTGGCGGAGAGCACTCCCTACATCATTGAGCTCTCCATTAAGGACCAACTGATTGGTGTAGTCCATGAAATAATAGTTCGCGTTGAAGCGGAAACCTTTGGTCTTGAAGCGGTACCCCAATTCCCAATCTCTCAAAGTCTCATGTTGCGGAATACGACCTTCTGGAGCATCAATAAAATCCGTCCGTACTGGCTCGCGATTGCTGATGGCAAAGGAGGTATAAAGCTGAGATTTTGGATCCAGTTGGAAAGTCACCCCTGCTTTCGGATTGAAAAATACGAAAGTAAAATCTCCCTGCAATGGGCGTTGGTCATTGTCAATACCGGGGCCAGTAAAGGTACTATCACCATAAACATAGTCGATAGCTCGTAGCTGTAGATCCACAAAAGCCGTAAATCTCTTTCCTGCTTGATAGAGGGTTTTGAAATAGGCATTGTTATCGCCTTTGCGAGAGGTATTGTCATAATAGCGCTCCCGGATATCAGTCTCACCTGCGTATTGAGCCCAGATAATCTCCCCAAAGTGATCACCGATATATTGATTGGAAGCACCGCCTAGCGTAAAGCTTAAGTTGGCCATCGGCTTGTAGTTCATGGAATAAATCATCCCGACAAAATCATTGTCCAACCATCGGCGACGAATCAGATCAGTGGTGCTAATGGTATCAGGACCTTGCACCAGTTGTAAAGGAGTAAAACCATAATCACCCAAATCTTCCCCTTCCCGATATTGCTCGAAATAACCAAATCCCTTGGTATAATGCAGTCCTACATTGAAATTGAACCGGTCATTGGCTTCGAAAGCATAAAAGGCTTGATAGTGATTTTGTTGGTAGTTATCTACCTCGTTTTCGTAGGTATAATAATTGGAGCGACGTAATGCTGGGTCATCTAGGAAGCTCTCTGGCACACCAAACCAAGATTGATAGGTGCGTTCTCTGCCAGAGAAAACATTGACCTTAAACATGCTTTTTTCGCCATAATAGCCACCTGTCAAGAAAAAGGAATTCAAATCAGAGCTAGCGCGATCTACCCAGCCATCAGAGGTAATATTGGAAAGGCGAGCGTCAAAGGCGAAGCGATTGTTGATCAAACCAGTGCCTACATTAAGGGTATTTTTAGCAGTATTAAACGAGCCCCGACTCAAGGCTACTTCGGCATATGGCTCATAGTTTAGGGTAGTGGTCTGAATGTTGACAGAACCGCCAAAGGCAGCCGTACCATTGGTCGAGGTACCCACTCCACGCTGCACCTGAATCTGATTAGTGGAAGAGGCGAAATCTGGCATATTTACCCAAAATACTCCGTGCCCTTCTGGGTCATTGAGAGGAATTCCATTGAGGGTGACATTGATGCGAGTTTGATCAGAGCCGCGGATACGCAAGCCCGTATAGCCAATCCCTGCCCCTGCATCAGAGTTTACTACTACAGATGGAGTTTGATCCAAGAGGATTGGAATATCCTGACCATAATTTTGTTCACGGATTTCCTCCTTATTAAGATTGGTAAAGGCGGTGGCTGTTTGCTCACTAGCGCGAATAGCGGTGATGATCACCTCGTCAGTGATGGCGACCCCCGGATCAAGGAAAATATTAAGGCTAATACCTCTTTCATCGAGCGTAAAATCGTCTTCGTAAGGCTGGTAGCCGTCCACTTCTACGACTACGACATGACGGCCTGTGGCCACTTTATCAATTCTAAATTCCCCTTTCTCGTTGGTAACGAGGGTTTCTAGTAGGGTCGGAAAGTAAACCGATACTCCCGCCATGGGTTCTTGACTTTCATTGTCAACTACAATCCCCCAAAGATCTGCGTTTTGGGCGCAGAGGGAGCTGGCGATAAATAAACTGAATAAGGACAGCAAAACGGTTCTCATAAAAATCATTGTTTGAAGGTAAAACCAACAAACAGGGGATGAGCACCGATACGTTTAAGGGAAAGCATCCGCCAATGGCGGACGAGGATTCCAAAACGTTCCCTTCGCCCGTGCTAACGGAATCAGGTTCGATGGGTATAATCTCAGCCGTTTGAACAACTCAAAGCGGCACCCCTGTTTTGCGTGGGCAAATGTAGTAGGCTATTATCAAAAATCAAAAAAGGAGGATAAGTCTACGTTTTTGGTCAAAGTAGCGGTTTTCGATTTTTATGTGCTTTAGCTGTTATCGTATTTACTGCTGCGCAGAACGCTTATCCCTAAGATCCTGCATCGCATTTCAATTGTGCGGGATGACAATTTGGGGAATCTGGCTGTAGGCTGAGGAGGGAGCCGTCATCCGGAATGCGAAGTATGAGCATATCTGGTATCTTTAAATTTTTCTTGCTGCGCCAAACGCTTGTCTCTACAGTTCCTTCGGTAAACTCAGGATGACTATTGGGAGGCTTTTACTTATAGCCTAATCATCTAATTGTCCTGCTGAGCCCCGTCGTATTTCCTTGCTGCGCAGAACGCTCATCCCGCTTAGCTGCTTAAACTAGCAAGCGCCTGCATGGTGCGTTTATCTCCTTTGCCTTTAATAACCTTATATGGCACATCCGCTACAATCAACTCTCTTTCGTAGCGTTCAAAGAGTTCAAAAAGTTGGTTGGGGTGTTCTCGCTGAGGATCTTCCTCCCATGGGAGGTCAGGATACATCAAGAGATGGAGATGATATTTGTCTAGCCTTATTTGTTCCAATATCCAAGGATCAACGCTACCGTATTTGACTTCACTCCAGACTTTGATGACAAGCAAATTGGTATCACAAAAAAGCCAATTACCCCCCAGCTCACTTTGCTCTTTTTCCCAAAGGAGTTGGCCTCTGGCGATTTCTAATAAGTCGTCTTGTACATAGTCTCGTTTGAGCTGAGTCAGATATTCACGTGCGAATTCGGGAACCCAATGAGCGCCCAATTGGGCTGCCATCTTGATGGCTAGGGTGCTTTTTCCAGTGGATTCAGGACCGACAATGGCCACTTTATGCATATACTTTAGCGTTGTTGAGCGAGTTTTTCCAAGCAAGATATCCTAGGATAGCCAATATCAAAAATACTATATATTGAAAAGACGATAAGGTAAGGCCTTTATGAAAATAAAGCGGAATAGAGATCGCATCTCCGATAATCCAATAGATCCAGTTTTCGATCTTTTTATTGGCCATAAACCACATCGCCACAAAAAAGATGGCCGTAGTAAAGCTGTCTATCAAGGGCACAGTACTATCCGTAAAATGAGTCAGCACATAGTACAAAACCCCAGTTGAAAGTAGCAATATGCCGATACCGATTAGCTGTTCTCGCTTGTTAGCCCAGCTGACAGGCAAAACTTTAGCGTTCTCCGCAGGACGAGTCCAATTGTACCATCCATAAACACTCATGGAAAAATAATAGGCATTGATCCCCATATCGCCATAAAGGCCCCAAAAATAGAGGAGATAGACATAAATCGCCGTCGATATTAGACCGGTGGGATAAACCCATATATTTTCTTGGGCCGCGAAAAACACACTGGCCAAACCAAAAATGACAGCAATCGCCTCCAACACAATATCGACCGTCTGATAAGCATAATAGGGCTCAAAAAAAAAGTCGATAATCGCCTGTGTATCCATTAGTTTTGCTTGAATTTAGCCGCCCATGCGATCAGCAAAGCCCAGCCAATGATGAGAATCGTTCCGCCCAGCGGTGTCACCAATCCTATCGGCCAATCCGTAGTAACTAACAGATAGATCGAACCCGAAAAACAAAGTGTACCCAGCGTCATCGCAATACCGGCCCAACGCAAAAAACGATCCGCAAAATGATGATTAAGCAGGCCCAAGACCAGAAGCGCCAAAGCATGGTACATCTGAAAACGGGTAGCAGTTTGCCAACTTTCCAACTGATCGGCAGTGAGGCGCGTCTCTAAAGCATGGGCCCCAAGTGCCCCTAATATGACTCCCGTAAGCCCGAGAATTGCGCCAAAAAGAAAAGCAGATTTTACGGCTCCCATAGCTTGTTTTTGCAAGCAAAGCTAAGCGAATCTCACGAAAAACCGTAACTTGAAGCAGATATCCCAATCTAAATTATATGCGATTAGAATATAATTCTCCCACAGTACTGACTTTCACGATTATTAGTACGATTTTGTTGGTGATCCAATCCTTCTCTCCCATCGAAGTGATGGAGTACTTCACCATTTATTCTCATTGGGAATTTAGCAATCCGCTATGGTATTTCCGCCTTTTTAGCCACGTACTGGGGCATGCAGACTGGAACCACCTACTCGGCAATTTCACCTTTATACTGCTGATTGGACCGATTCTAGAAGAAAAATACGGTTCCAAAGATGTGCTTTTTATGATCATCGTTACCGCTTTTGTAACGGGGATTTTACACATCATCATTGGCAGCCTATTTGGCGAACCCAATACTTTACAAGGCCTTACCGGAGCCAGTGGGATCGTCTTTATGATGATTTTGTTAAGCTCCATCGTCAACTCCAAATCGGGGGGCATCCCGATGACTTTCATTTTGGTGGTGGCCTTGTTCTTGGGTAAGGAAGTGATTACCTCCGTTACGACTGAAGACAACATCTCACAACTGGCTCACATCGTTGGTGGTATCATGGGCGGTATGTTTGGATTTTACCTACGCAAAGCGCGCACCAAAGAAGTGCAAAGCGTGATGGATAAGGCCAATAAGAAGACTAGTGTCTAGGCTTACTGCTGCGCAGAACGCTTAACCCTCACCAAATTGAATTTTAGCTTTATAGAAATGTAGGTACACAAAATTTTGTGTACCTACAGACATGGCATATCTAATCTTTTGTTAGGAGTGAATAAGCGTTCCGCGAAGCGGGAAAAAAGCCAAAATCCTATCAACTAATCTCGATCACCTCTCCTTCGGCGATTACAAAAACCTTATCGTTTTCCTCGGGATAACAAATGGCGAGGCCCGTAAACTGCCCAAAGGCTGGTAATACAGCTTGGCGTTCCATGAAATGGAAGCAAGGCAAACGAAGACGCTGCTTGCCTGCACCTTGTAGTCGTACCCCCGGATGGATATGCCCACACAGCACATAAGCGTCATGCACAAACTCATCATCTGCCAGAGGCTCATGCCGCAGTTCAAAAGCCCCTAAGCGTAGACTATCGCGATAAACTTCTAAGCCAGCACTGTGATAATGTTTTGCGATCAAGCGATCATGATTCCCGACAATCAGCTCCTTGCGACAATCAAACTCCGCCATAAAATCAGCAAAGATCTCCCACTCCTGATTGTAGGAGGAGTGAAAAAGGTCCCCCAAAAAGATTAGGCGTTCCACGGAGTGGGTCTGCAAAAGCGTCCCTAATACATCTAGATCTCGAAAGTGCACCTCACCCGAAATCGGAATCCCATGCTTCTGGAAATGACCGCTCTTGCCTAGATGCAAATCAGCGACCAATAGGGCTCTTTGCTCGGGCCAATAAATGGCTCGTTCGGGTAGGAGCAAAAGCTCAGTGTCGGCAATGCGGAGGCGATGATGCATAGGCTTGCAAATATCTACTCTCAAGGGCAACTATTCAAGAATTCAACAATTCTCCCTACCTTCGCGTTCGGATGAAATTTACCCTCCAACATACTGATACTGCCTCCTCGGCTCGCGCGGGCGAAATCGAAACTGCGCACGGCAAGATCCAGACGCCTATCTTCATGCCTGTCGGCACGGTAGGTAGTGTCAAAGCGGTCTCCCAACAGGCACTAAATGATGATATCAAGGCTCAGATTATACTTGGCAATACTTATCATCTTTTTCTCCGTCCCGGAACGGATATCCTGCAAAAAGCCGGTGGCTTACATAAGTTTATTCATTGGGATAAGCCGATGCTAACGGATAGCGGGGGTTATCAAGTCTATAGCTTGGCGGAGAATCGTAAACTCACTGAGCAAGGGGTAACTTTTACCAACCACATCAATGGCAGCAAACACCTATTTACGCCCGAGGGCGTGATGGACATCCAGCGACAAATCGGCGCCGATATTATCATGGCGCTAGATGAGTGCCCCCCCTACCCTAGCGATTACGAATATGCCAAAAACTCGATGGGTTTGACACATCGTTGGGCGAAACGCTGTAAAGACTATTTTGAAAGCCAGCCTCCCCTCTATGGCTACAAACAAAATCTTTTCCCGATCATCCAAGGTAGTAGCTATCGCGATCTCAGGACTGAGTCCACTGAGTTTATTGCCTCGCTCGATATGCCAGGCAATGCCATTGGGGGACTTTCGGTAGGCGAGCCTCACGAAGTGATGTATGAGCTGACGGAGCTATCTTGCGCAATTTTGCCTAAGGACAAGCCTCGTTATCTGATGGGGGTTGGTACGCCAGTAAACCTACTGGAGTGCATCTCCATGGGCGTAGATATGTTTGATTGTGTCCTTCCAACTCGCAATGCTCGCCATGGCTTGATTTACACGCGTGAGGGCATCCGTAATCTCAAAAACAAAAAGTACGAAGACGATTTTACCCCCCTTGATCCCGATAGCGATTTGGGCATCGATCAGTACTACACCAAAGCCTACGTGCGCCACCTCTTCAAGGCGCAAGAGTATCTAGCTTTACAAATCGCCAGTATTCACAATCTGCATTTCTTTTTGTGGTTGGTGGGCGAAGCGCGCAAACAAATACAGGCCAATACCTTTGCCTCATGGAAAAGTCAGATGGTCAAGAAGTTAGCTATACGGCTTTAGGGAGATTACCTCTCTTTGGCTTGGTAGGTCTGGCATTTGGCTTGCTCTATCTGTTGACGCTCTCCCCTAATTTGAGCGTGGCCCATGATTCTATTAGCTACCTCTCAGCACTTAGCGATACTGCCATAGCTGGTAATGGGCATCACCTTTTGCAGCATATCTTCACCTCTGCTTGGATCAGAGTGGGTCTTTGGCTAGGCTTTACAGACTTCTTATTGATTGCTAACAGCCTCAACGCCTTGGCGGGGGCCATGATGCTCGGCTTGGTATTTCGGATTGCTAATGAGCGTTTTACGCTATCACTGTCCCATAGCTTGGCTGCAAGTGCTGTGATAGGATTTAGCTATGGCATTTGGGCTTATTCCATCGTATTGGAAGTCTATATGCTGCCCATCTGCTTGATGATGGCGAGTATCTGGCGTTTGAGCAGTCAAAAGCCAAAGGCATGGATAGAGGCTTTGGTGCTGCATATTGTCGCCACTTTATTTCACCAGATGCATTTGCTTTGGGTACCTATTGCGATGCTCTATCTGTATTTTAGGAAGGGAGCTTACTGGCGCTATGTGATTTTTTGGGGATTGGGAGTAGGCCTTAGCTATATCGCTTTTATGGGGGGAGTGATGGGTTATCGTACTTTAGCTCAAATGCAGGGTTTCATCCTTGGCTTGACGCAAGAAAGCTACTTTTGGGGCCTAGGCGGCGCGGTCGGAATCCTAGTCGGAAACGCTAGAGCTTGGATAGGCGGACATTTTATTGTTGGCTTTGCTTCCGAAGCAGGAGGATTCCTAGGCAATTTTGCGACGGCTGATGATCAGTATCTGGTAAGGGAACTGAGTACTTTTGGGCGATGGTTTTGTCTAGGTACAGCGCTTACTGCAGGAGTTTTATTAGGTCGTTTTTATGTTTTGACAGCCTGGCGTTTATGGCGGACGCCGGTCGGCGAACGCTCAATTCCCTGGCTCTTAGCCGGAGGGATCATAGTCTATAGCGCCTTCTTTGTAATTTGGGTGCCGGTAAACCCAGAGTTTTGGTTGTTTCAGTTGATATTATGGAGCCTATTGTTTGCGTGGCAAGCAAGGAAAAATGTGAAATGGCTTTGGGTCTTAGCAATTAGCTTTGGCTTAACCAATTGGATGGGCAGTATCCAGTGGCTACAATCTCAGAAGCATGATTTATACTACCAAAAGGCCATGTTTTGGCAGGCAAATACTCAAAAAGGGGATTTGATCTTGGTAGAACAAGGCTGGCCTCAGCTAGATTTTGCCAGTCATTTTACGGATAGTCGTCTGTTGGTATTAGAGACGGTAGGGCCTGATTCGATGATTAGTGCTCTTAAGCAGCATAATCGAATTTTGATAGAACCTGCGGTAATTCCCCTACTTGAACTAAATAGCATCGACTGGGATACACACTTACTTCAAGGTCCCGTGGGTCCGTTTGAACTTTGGGAACGAAGATGATTGAGATAAGCGTTCTGCGAAGCAGTTGACAAAGTTTATAGCCCCTCCAAATACTCCTCTATATCCTTTTTGGCTTGCATCTTTCTGATCTTGCCGATCAGTCCATCCTTCGTGCCTTCTTTGACCAATTCCTGAAGGTAAAGGACATCCTTGCCTGTGCCTCTGGTGCGCAGCATGTGGATTTGCGAATTGGAGAGCTCTAAGGATAGATGTTTATCCGCATTCTCAACCAAATCATCGATATGATGGTCAAATACTCGATCATATTGTCGCCATTGCCTCACCGAAGCCTCGGCGTCAGCAGGCGAAGGCGCATGTTTGAGATCATCCAACAAAGTCTCCAACATACGGATAGAACAAGTTTTACGCATTTGTACCTTCTCAGCACGGGTCAGGCGGCGATCAAGAATATCTTCAACTTCATATTCCGTTTCTCGGCAGACTTTTTCAAACAGCTCTGAATACCTATCGCTCATGTTGCACTAATATTTGAAGCCATAAGTTGGTCAAAATTTAGGAGTTTGTCGAGCGTTCTGGAGGCATTTGTTTTTTGGCTTGTAAAACGATGACTCCCAAAATGATAATGCCACCACTAATCCAGTGATAGGAGAATAAGCGTTCTCCGAGGAGGATAGAAAAAAAAGCCGTAGAAAGCGGAATCAGATTGCCGTAAATGCTCGCGTGATTGGCGCTACTAAGGTGAATCCCTTGGTTCCAAAAATAATAAGCTACTGAAGTGCCCAACAAACCAATTCCCAGTGCAGCTCCCCAATAGCTAGCAGAGAGCGCTCCACTACTCCCCACACTCGAAAAAGGCAATACCAAGGCAAAGCAAATGAGGCACAGTAAATTGGTCAAAAAAGTAAAGGCTCGATTAGGGATCTTCTGACCATATTGCTTGAACCAGATATTTTGAAATGCAAAAGACAGGCTCGCCCCTAGCAGCAATAGGTCGCTCATACTGAAACTTAGTTGGGTAAGATTGACTAAATCGCCCTTAGTAATCAAAAAAATGACTCCCAAAAGAGAGATCCCAACCCCGAGCATTTGCCTAGCTTGCAGGGGTGTTTTGAGGATCATGCGTGAGAGAAGAAGCGTCAAAATAGGCGTAATGTTGATGATCAAAGCCCCATTGATCGCAGGGCTGTTTACCATACCCAAGAAGAAAAAAAGGTTGAAGCCAAAAAGGCCTAGGACACCGATGAGACTGATTCCGACTAAGTTGCTCCGGATCATCTGCCAAGTGGGTAGGTCTTTGATGACCCACAAAAAAAGGGGTGCTACTGCAAATAAAAAACGCCAAAAGCCCGCTTCGAGAAAATCTGTCTCGGCCAGCATCAGCTTAGCAAAATGAAAGTTGAGCCCCCAAAAGATAGCTGCTAGCGAGAAGTAAACGATTGCTTTCACAAATGGGGGATAAGGATTTAAATAATTTTTTGGCGCCTATTTACGTACAAAAATGCCAAATAATTCATGTCCCTTTCGGGCTGGAATAGAGTTATAACTGTCTTCAAAGCTGTGAGTTTCGAAGTAGGGTTCAAAATAGGAAAGATATTCTCCTTTAGTCCCACCAAAAGGTCTTCGCGCCCCTTCAAACAAGGGGTGATTAAACCACAAGCCCACCAATTTTCCACCAGGGTTTAATAGAGAAGCCATTTTATCAGCATAAGCAGTCCGATTGGCTTTGCTAGGCTCAAACGAACAGAAAAAAGTTTGCTCAATGATCAAGTCGTAGCTTGCCTTGTGCTCAAAGAAATTGGCTTGAATCAGCTGCGCAGAGGGAAAATCAGGCACTCGGCTTTGCAATGCAGCCAACGGTTGAGAAGCAATGTCCAGCACATATGTCTCGCTAAAGCCTTGCTGCCAAAGGTATTCAGCTTCATAAGCATTGCCCGCACCGGGAATCAAGATTTTGAGCTGCTTGTCTCTCAACTGCTCAAAGTAATGCACCAGAGGAGGAGAAGGACCGCCGATATCCCATCCGGTCATATTCTGCTCATATCGCTTGGTCCAAAAGCTCGCCAGGGTTTCACTATCCATACTCATACACACTTATTGCTACCACAAATATCCGCAACTTTTCTTTAAGTCCTGCGACAAAAAACAAACTGCACCGCAAGGAAAAGGTCGGTAGAGTTCCTTTAGCAACGCTTTGAGAGATGGGAGTCAAAAAAAGACGCAAAAATCATTATCGTGCTGAAATACGAGAGTCGAGCGTATATCCACTATCTTTAGTTTTGGCACTGCTGCGCAGAACGCTCAGTCAATTACTTTATAATGGCATGACCACTGGATTCCTTTTATATTGCAATCCATGGAGCAAAAGCAACGCATTTTAATATTGGGGGCCACCGGCCGTACGGGTCAGCATGTACTAGAGGCAGCCTTGGCGGAGGACTATGAAGTCAATTGTCTGGTCCGATATCCCCAGAAGTTGGAGCGCTACCAACAGGATTCGAGAGTCAAATTGATCCAAGGCAATCCACTCAATCTAGCCGAGCTAACCAAAGCGGCGGAAGCTTGCCATTATTTGCTTAGCAGCCTTAATATCTCCCGTAAATCAGATTTCCCTTGGGCTCCCTTACGCACACCTAAAAAATACCTTTCGGAGGTGATGCAAAATATCATCCAACTACAGCAAAGGCAGGCCTTTGAAAAAGCAGTGATTTGCTCCGCTTGGGGCGTAAATGAGACGCTAAAGGATATCCCTTGGTGGTTTAGATTATTGATCCAATACAGCAATATTGGCCCAGCCTACAAAGACCACGAGCGGCAGGAAAGGCTATTGGATTTACATTATACTGGCCCATGGACAGTGGTCCGACCAGTTGCGTTGATCAATCGTACTAAACAAAAAGCTGTTAGCATTAGCTACCAGAATCAGCCCAAGCCAGGCCTTACGATATCAAGAAGAGAAGTAGGTGTTTTCATGCTTGATGCCTTAAAAAGACCTGAATTAGATTTCAGGAAACCCGTGATCTGGTCGCCACTATTTGCTTAGCTAAGGGAGGACTACTAAAAAAATTGAAAGCAGGGGCAGGAAAGTAAAGAGCAATCATCTACTAAGCTTCCCCCTTCCTGATAGGGCTTAATTGCTCGCTTTCTTCTTCGGAATAGAGGCGAGACTTAATCACAAATCGAATCCCCATAGGGATTTCCAAAGAAAAGCTCGCGCCGCGCCCTGCCACCACATCAACGGTGAGTTGAGTGTGCTTCCAATATTCAAACTGGTCCATAGACATATAAAATTCACATCCATGGACATCACCTAACCAGATATCAGTCTCATTTATCATCAGTTCCCCCTTGGGAAAACACATGGGAGAAGAACCATCGCAGCAGCCACCACTTTGGTGAAACATCAATTCACCATGTTCGGACCGCAGCTGATCTACGACTTCTTGGGCCTCGGATGTAATCAAAACTCGTTTGACCATGATATAATTTAAGCAGTAAGACAATAGTATTCAGTATTAAGACCGGGGAGAACGTCTATGCGGTTCAGTAAGACCGCTTTTCTCTGTACTGAATACTCCCGAAAGCTTTCGGGATACTTACTACTCAGTACTTAAATGAGGCCTCGGATGTCCAGACACCCGAGGCCGATTATCACTTAGCTTAGAAAAATCCTAAGGCACTCTTGTCATAAGAAATGAGCATGTTCTTGGTCTGGCGATAATGATTAAGCATCATCTTGTGCGTCTCACGACCGATACCCGACTTTTTATAACCGCCAAAAGGAGCGTGGGCAGGATAAGCATGGTAGCAGTTGACCCAAACACGGCCAGCTTGTACCGCTCTTGAGATCTGATAAGCTTGATGCATATCTCTGGTCCAAACACCTGCCCCAAGACCATAAAGCGTATCATTTGCGATCTCAATCGCTTCCGCTTCATCTTTGAAGGAGGTTACACAAACTACGGGTCCAAAGATTTCTTCTTGGAACACACGCATCTTGTTATTACCCTTCAAGATGGTAGGTTGGATATAGTAGCCACCTTCGAGCCCATCGTTGTGCGCAGCAGCACCGCCCGTAAGGACTTCGCAACCTTCTTCCTTACCGATATTGATATAATTTAAAATCTTTTCGTATTGATCGTTAGAAGCCTGCGCTCCCATCATCGTATCGGGATCCAATGGGTGGCCCAATTTAATGGCTTTGGTTCTTTCGACTACTCGCTCCATGAAGGCATCAAAAATGCTTTCTTGCACTAGGATGCGAGAAGGACAGGTACATACTTCTCCTTGGTTGAGGGCAAACATAACGGCGCCTTCTAGGCACTTGTCAAAGAAATCATCATCAGCAGCCATAACACTTTCGAAGAAAATATTAGGCGACTTACCTCCGAGTTCGAGGGTAACTGGGATGATATTTTTGGAGGCATACTGCATGATTAACTGCCCAGTCGTGGTCTCACCAGTAAAGGCAACCTTATTGATACGAGGGCTAGAGGCTAGCGGCTTACCTGCTTCTAAACCAAAACCATTGACGATATTCAGGACCCCGGGAGGTACTAGATCATTGATCAATTCGGCTAAGATCATGATGCCTACTGGGGTTTGCTCAGCTGGCTTTAATACCACACAATTACCAGCAGCAAGCGCTGGGGCAATTTTCCAAGCTGCCATCAGGATAGGGAAGTTCCAAGGAATAATTTGCCCTACGACGCCTAATGGCTCAGGTACGTTCAGGGAAACCGTATTGGCATCTAGCTCACTGACAGAGCCTTCTTCGGCACGAATCACTCCCGCAAAGTAACGGAAGTGGTCGATAGCAAGAGGCATATCGGCAGCCCGAGTTTCGCGCAAAGCCTTACCATTGTCCCAAGTTTCCGCTCTGGCTAAGTCTTCCAAATTTGCCTCCATTACGTCAGCAATCTTTAAGAGCATATTGCTTCGTTCTGTGGCCGAGGAATTGTTCCACATGGGTGCAGCAGCCCAAGCGGCGTCTATGGCCAAATCAATATCCTCTTTAGTGGAGCGCGCAATTTTGGTGAAGGCTTGGCCATCCACCGGACTAATACTGTCAAAGTACTGTCC
Source organism: Bacteroidota bacterium (assembly GCA_039024315.1). GTDB lineage: Bacteria > Bacteroidota > Bacteroidia > J057 > J057 > JBCAWW01. Next base: position 20,035 of record JBCCQN010000040.1, on the reverse strand, counting down.
CTTGACTGGAGCAGTCCACTTACCACCAATGTAGTTATCATAATGGCTTTTGAACCTAGGTTTTTCAACCACCTTGCTGAGTGTAGTAGTTACATTACTCATTTTTCTAATCTTTAAGTTTGAAGGTTGATATCGCTAGCCAGCCTGTCATTTAAGTATTTAGACAATAGTATTCAGTATTAAGACCTAAGAAAATTGGACTATGTGGTTTAGCAGAACCTTTTTCTCGGTACTCTATACTTTTTACTCTGTACTTATAATCAGCGTCTAACTAGCAAAATCAATTTCTCAATTTTAGACTCCATAAATTTGTTGGATCCTCTTATTTTGGTGAACAATACTTGCAAATTGATGGATCGTCCCCTCCAAAGGACAGTCCATTAATTCCCTTTAATCTATTTTGAAGCACCTCTAAATTTTCTTATTTTATAGGATAAGATAGGAGGCCGATCATCGTGGACCCTTTTTACTACTCGCCGATGTCATTTGCCAAAAAATTCCTTAAAAACCGCCGATTAGAAACCTTAGTTGAAAATCAGACCTCTTATGCCTTAGACAACGCCGAACTACACATTTTTGAAACTCATCAAGAGGCCGAAAAAGTACTGCTAAGATTTCGCAATCCTGTGCTAGCAAGCATGCTGGAAGGCAAAAAGGTGATGCATCTAAATGATGTAGGCTCCTTTGATTTTTTGCCGGGTGAATCGCTTATTTTGCCCGCTGATGAATTGATGTGCATTGATTTTCCAGGAGCCCAAATGCATGATCCGACTCGATGTCTCGCCATGACTATCTCTGAGGATAAGATTCAGGAAACCATCGATTTTTTGAATGAGAATCATGCCAAGACAGATGATGATTGGAAGTTTACAGACTACAATTTTCATTTCACCAATGATATTGCTATCCGGCAGATCATTCATCGGCTCATGTATCTATTTACTGAAAACCATACCTCTAAGGACCTATTTGCAGACCTAGTTCTCAAAGAGTTAATCATTCGGATTTTACAAACCGAAACTCGCCAAAAATATGTTGAGAAATCTGCTCAACTTAGTAGTTCACATCGTCTAGCTTTCATTATCGATTACATTCGCAAAAACTTACACAAAAATCTAAGCATTAAGGAGCTAAGCGATAAGGTCTGTATGAGTGAATCGAACTTTCACCGAGTCTTTAAAAATGAGCTCAATGTCTCACCGATAGAATTTATCAACAATGAGCGTATCAAATTGGCCACTAGCCTCCTTCAAAATCCCAACAAAAAAATAAAAGAGGTTTGTATAGAGTGCGGTTTCAATAGCTTATCTTATTTCACGCGAATTTTCAAACGCAAAAACCAACTTTCTCCCAAAGCCTATCAATCCCAAGTCCAAAGTCAATTGCTAATGGGCTGAAATTATTTAACTTCCACCGGGGTAGTGCTTTTTTTCTTTTAAAGGCACTGCCTCAATTAGTATTACCCTTAGGCTTAATCATCAAGTATCTATGCCATCCCCTTCCCCCCATCCTAGGATTAGGTATGAGCGTTCTCGGAGAGAAGATCTAAAACCATTGGAGCTCATAAGAACAAGCGCTTTTCAGGCGATCTTTGCCTCGTTTCAAAGCATTTTAGGCGATACGATTTATGAACGCGCGCAACGCCCGGAAGACGAAGCGCAAAAAGAAATGCTACCATCCCTGCTGGCTCAAGATTCGGAATGGGAAATGTGGAATCTCATCTTCGAGCAGAAAATTGCTGGCTTCATTGCCATTAAAATTGACACGGACTCTCTTGTGGGCGAAATAGGATTGAATGCGATCGATCCAGATTTCGCTGGACAGGGTCTAGGTAGCCATATGTACCAATTTGCTGTGCAAAAAATGAAGGAGGCTGGTATGAAAGTCGCTACTGTAGCTACTGGAGGTGATCCGGCGCATTTACCCGCGAGAAAGGCCTACCGCAAAGCCGGATTTAATGTCGAAATCCCCAGCCTTTGGATGTGTCAGGAGCTTTGAACAGAATCGTGAAGTACAAAAGTCGATTTCTAACATAAAAACCGTCCATATCCCCAAAATAGTGTAAACTAACGTCTAAGCAATTAGGCTTAAACCGCCATTTAATCCCAAAAACTCGAACCAAAGTTCGAGCTACCTTTTAATAAAAACAGAAACTATGAGCGAGCAGTTTAGCAAAATGACCGAAAAAAATTGTGAAAATCCACCAGCAAAGTACGATGACTTGAAGGTGCTTTTTCTCAATTGCACCTTAAACAGAACCCCTGTACTATCTCATACCGAGGGCCTCATCAAGATGGCCCAAAGGATATTCGAATCCGTCGGAGCCTCCACCAAAATCATCAGACCCGTTGACTATAATGTCGCTGCAGGCTTAGGGCTTGACATGTCGCAAACTCCCGAGTGGGAAAAAGATGAATGGCCCATGATCCAAAAAGAGGTAGATGCTTGCGATATCCTGATCCTTTGTACTTCCGTTTGGTTGGGAGAAAAATCCTCCGTTTGCAATCGGACACTCGAAAGAATGTATGGTTATACCCACCAATTCAACGCCAAGGGCCAATACCGAGATTACGACAAAGTAGGCGCAACCTTGATTACTGGTAATGAAGACGGCGTCAAACATTGCGCGATGAGTATCCTCTTTTCTCTTTCCCACATTGGCTATACTGTACCCCCACAAGCGGATGCTGGTTGGATGGGAGAAGCCGGTCCCGGTCCCTCTTATCGCGATCCTGGCTCCGGTGGTCCAGAAAACGATTTTACCAATCGCAACACTACCTTCCTGGTCTGGAACTGCCTCCACTTAGCGCGCATGCTCAAAGACAATGGGGGGATCCCTGCCTACGGCAACCAACCCGACGAATGGGCGGCAGGATGTCAAGCCGGTTTTGACAGTCCAGAGCACAAAAGATAGCCTCCTCTGCTGGCTCTATTTCTTAGCTATTTTTTTATTTTTTACGCCTCCATCGGCGAACGCTAAGTCGTGGATTTAGCAAGGCTAATAACAGATCTCCCAAATAGTGAGTACCCCTTAGGCCCATGCTTTTGCATACTTATGCGCCTAAGGGGATTTTTGGTTATTACTACCAAGCATAAAGTGTGAGTACCAAGGGAGGTAGCTTTAAGGACTAATTCAGGTCCTTTTTCAAACATCCTAATACTCTGTACTGATGTTTAAGTAGCTAGACAATGGTATTCAGTATTAAGACCTAGAAAAATGGGTCTACACGGTTCAATAAGACCGCTTTTCTCTGTACTGAATACTCCCGAAAGCTTTCGGAATACGTCCTACTCTGTACTTTTTCCTAATTTTTGGCATTGATGATCTGGTCAACGATCTCAAAATATTGCCCTTCAAAAGTGGCTTTGTAAGCCCACCCAAGCTTAGAAGGAATATTGAGCACCGTTTTATGGGCAACCACCAAGTCTAGCTTGGGGATCACCGTGATGTACTGCCCACCATATCCCGAGGCAGTATAAGCCCCTTCATAGACAGGATTGTCTTTAAAGTCCTCGATCAGCCACCACATATAACTGTAGCTGTATTCAGGCGTAGAGGGACTAGAGCCGCCTATTCTCGCCATGACTGTATCCCTAGGAGTCACCATATTAGTAGACTTTTTGATCCACTCTTTAGAGATTAACTGTTGTCCTTTCCATTCACCTTCATTGAGCATCAATTGCCCAATCTTAGCCATATCTCGGGTAGAGAAGTACATGTGATAGGCTTTGTACTGGGACTTTTTGGTATCGCCACTCTTGCGTTGATTTTTGATATTCCAGTCCTCAAAGCCGAGAGGAATGGCTAACTGAGCTTCGATTTCCTCATAGACCGTTTTACCAGTCTTTTGCTCTAAGATCGCCCCTGCCACATTGAAGTCCCAATTATTGTAAACAAAGTACTCACCTGGTTCAGCGCTACCGCGCTCTTTAAAGTTATTGATGTCATAACCTCCATTGGAAGCCAAATGAAAGACACCAGAACGTGAGGTGATGATATGATCTACTTTTGCGCTTTGCTCAATCGGCAAAAGACCACCTTCTTCGGTAATACCAATTTCCCCTATCGTTTGACTCAGATCGATAGTACCATTTTCAATATGTTTTCCATACAGCATACTGAGTACACTCTTACGGCAAGAGGCGATGTAACTGACTTTTTTGACATTGCCATATTGATAGATCATTTTTCCTTTGTGGATGGCGACCACGCCCGTTGTATTTAGACTATCGCGGATAAACTGGGTGAGGGCATCAAGCTTAGCCTGATCAAAAGAAGTATTATCAACTTCCCAAGCTTTGCCTTGGAAGGCAGCTTTGTGACTGTTACAGCCTAAACTGAGCATTAACATAGATAGAAGTAGAGTGAAAGTAGGTTTCATAAGACTTGGATTAGTGGAGTGCTATTTTAGGCAAAGAGAGCTTTGGGGACCAAAGGTTGTAGCTTGCAAAAAATTTCTCAAACTCTGCTGCGTCTTCCTAGTTGAAAATATATGGAACAGGCCCTGCAAAAGGCAAGAAATTGGTACGCAAGTCGAGGATGGCAAATGTTTCCCTTCCAAGAGGAAATGATCCGTCATTATCTAGCTGGCAATAACGGTATTCTCAACGCTCCTACAGGCAGTGGTAAGACCCTTGCTATGTGGATTCCCATGTTGCTTACCGCTTTGGTCGAAGGTGAGCAATCTAGCAAGTCTGCCAAAGGCCTACAAGTCATTTGGATCACCCCCCTGCGCGCCCTGAGTCAAGATATCTTGCAAGCTACGCGTTCTGCGACCGCAGAAATGGGCCTAGACTGGCGCATCGAAACCCGTACCGGCGACACCTCCTCTTCCCAAAAGCAAAAGCAAAAGCGGAGCATGCCTCAGGGGTTGATCACTACGCCTGAAAGCTTACACGTACTTTTTGCCAGCAAGGGACACGCAAAGCTTTTTAAGGACCTCAAGTTGATCGTAGTGGACGAATGGCATGAACTCTTAGGCAGCAAACGTGGGGTGCAGATGGAACTTGCTATCGGGCATTTGCGAAACCTCTCGCCCAACGTCAGGATTTGGGGTATCTCCGCCACTATCGGAAATATCGACCAAGCCATGGATGTGCTCTTGGGTTCTGCGAAGCAAGAACGGCCTTACCAACTCGTCCAAGCTAACATCCAAAAGCGCATCGAGGTTCAATCTCTCTTGCCCGATACCATCGAACGCTTCCCTTGGTCAGGCCACCTTGGCATCACCATGGTGGATAAGATTATCCCCATCCTCAAGCAAAGTCGTTCTACCCTCATCTTCACAAATACTCGTGCGCAATGCGAGATTTGGTATCAAGTATTACTAGATGCTTATCCAGACTTTGCCGGCATAATCGCCATGCATCATGGGGCCATTGATCGCAAGCTTCGTAATTGGGTTGAGGATGCCCTCCACAACGAACAACTCAAAGTGGTAGTTTGTACCTCTTCTCTTGATTTAGGCGTGGACTTTAGACCCGTAGAGACGATTATCCAGATTGGAGGACCTAAAGGGGTAGCGCGCTTCGTGCAACGCGCCGGTCGTAGTGGGCACCGCCCAGGAGCTTTGAGTAAGATCTACTTTGTTCCTACCCATTCTCTCGAATTGATTGAAGCCGCGGCCTTGCGTGAAGCGGTTGCCAACAAAGTGATCGAATCAAGGGTACCTGTGGTCCAAGCCCATGATGTCTTGCTACAATACTTGGTCAGTTTAGCGGTAGCCGATGGTTTCAAACCCGAAGCAGTTTATCAAGAGGTCACTCAGACCTATTGCTTCCAAGACCTCAGTCGCGAGGAGTACAATTGGATGCTAGATTTCCTTACTACTGGCGGCAAGTCCCTCTTTGCTTATGAGAACTACCACAAAATCGAAATAGAGGAGGACGGCACCTACAAAGTCAACAATAAGCAGATCGCGCGCCAGCACCGCCTGTCAATCGGCACTATCGTGAGCGACATCAGCATGACGATCAAATATGTCAAGGGAGGTCGCTTAGGTACTGTGGAAGAAAGCTTTGTTTCAGGACTAAAGCCTGGGGATATATTCTGGTTTAGTGGGCGTCCATTGGAGTTGGTCAAGATTCGTAACACAGACGTATTGGTCCGACGTTCAAAATCTACCAAAGGCAAGGTACCCCGTTGGATGGGGGCCAGAATGTTGCTTAGCTCTCAATTAGCTGATTTGTACCGGCAGCAGCTCGATAGCTTTTTGGATGGGGATCGCTCACACGAAGAGTTGGAACGCCTCGTTCCGCTATTTCAGCGGCAACAACAATGGTCCACTATCCCAAGAAAGGAAGAGTGTTTGGTGGAGTCCATCCGCAGTCGGGAAGGGCATCACCTCTTCATTTACCCATTCGAGGGTCGAGTGGTGCACGAAATCTTAGGCACCCTCATGGCTTACCGCATTGCTCAGCTACAGCCCATGAGCTTTTCTATCGCTATGAATGATTATGGCTTTGAATTACTTTCTGATCAGGAGATTCCTTTTGAGGAAGCGCTAGAAGCAGGGCTTTTTTCTACCGAAAACCTCAGTGCGGATATCAGCTACGCCATCAACCAAACCGAAATGGTCAGTCGACGCTTTAGAGAGATTGCGCACATTTCGGGTTTACTTTTCAAAGGCTATCCTGGCAAGGTGATCAAAAGCAAGCATTTACAAGCCTCTGCCGCTTTACTTTTCAAGATATTTAAGGAGTACGATCCCGAAAATCTCCTGCTCCAACAAGCTCACCGTGAAACCCTCGATCACCAGATCGATGAGAGTCGCCTCCACAAAGCATTGAAAAGATTAAGCAGTCAGAGATTATTGCTCACTGAGCCACCTAAATTTACGCCTTTTTGTTTCCCAATTATGGTGGATCGCTTACGCGAACGCTTGAGTTCTGAGAAGCTCGTCAATCGGGTAAAAAAAATGCAGCTTCAATTAGAAAAATACTGAAAGAAGCGTTCGCGGTACGCTTTCCCTATAGAAATCTGTTCCTCGCCGATGAAGACATGATTGTGCTCTACTTTCTTGACTCGCTTGAGATTGACTAAATAGGAGCGATGGATTTGCACAAAATTATCTGGCAGTAAAGATACCGCCTCATTCAACTTCATCCGCACCGTTACGCGCCCTTGATCCGTAAAGAAATCCACATAATTGGCTGCTCCTTGTAAATACATCAACTGCTCAAAATCTATCCGTACGTATTGATGTCCACTTTTGACAAAAGTAAAGGTCGGTCGATCTTGTTGTTGCAGCTGGGCTGCACGATTAGTGGCTTTGAGAAAACGGTTGAAGGAAATCGGTTTGACGAGATAATCGACTGCTTGCAGCTCATAACTTTCGGCAGCATACTCTGAGTAGGCAGTAGTGAAAATGATCATCGGCGGATTATCCAAGCCTCGTACCCAATCTAAACCCGAGATATCAGGCATTTGGATATCGAGAAAGACTAGGTCGACCGGATTGTTTTGTAGCCAAGCGAGACCTTCGAGAGCATCTGTAAAAGTTGCCTGCAAACGGAGAAAAGGCACTTTCTCCGCGAGCAGGCTAATTACTTTGAGCGCTTGTGGCTCATCATCTATAGCGATTGCGTTCATTAATCAAGGTCTAAGCAAAGACGAGTGAGGTAGTGATCAGTATTTGCTTCTATCTGCCATTCGTAGCGTCCTTTGTAGAGAAGGTCCAAGCGTTGTTGGGTGTTAACTAGGCCAACGCCTCCTACTACTTCCGCTTTGGTCGCTACCGGCACTCCTTCAAATTGTTGCTCAGGATGTACTGAGTTTTCAACCGTAAGGATCAAACCATTTTCTTGAATAAACAGATCAATATTGATATAGGAATTATGGCTCATGCTAATACCGTGCTTGAATGCATTTTCTATCAAAGTGATCAATAATAGAGGGGCAATCTTGAGATTTGCTGGATCCCCTGTTACATGGTATTGTAGATCATGCTTCACCGGATTGAGTCTCAAACGCTGGAGTTCGATATAATCAGCCAGATATTCCAATTCGGTATTCAAAGCTATAGTATCTTGATCTCCGTGGTAGATGGCAAAGCGCATCAAATCACTTAGGCGAGTAATGGCTTCGGCGGTTTGTGGGCTTTCTTCACTTAGGGCAAAGCTATAAACCGTATTGAGAGAATTGAAGAAGAAATGAGGACTGATTTGATGCTTGAGCGTATGTAGCTCAGCGTTTAGAGCTTCCTTTTGGCGCTGCAAAATCGGCAAACGGTTAAGAAGCAGATGGCGTGCTATACCGTAAATCAAAGCTATCGGAATCAACCCCATTTGTAAGGCAATAATTGCTTCGTCAACATTGTGTTGTAGATATCCATTATCGCTAAAGAGCCAGAACCATTCATTGTCAATATTGACTAAGTTCATCCCCTGTAATGGACTAGAAAAGAAAGTGAAGCCCACCAAAAAGAATCCAGCAATGATTCCCGCAACACTAAGGATATAAACTATCCAGCGACGTTTCATTAAAAAGTTGGGAATCAAATAAAGAATATTCAGATAGAAAGTGGCGATCGGCGTCATGTACAATATCCATACGGCAGGACTTTCGACTACCATAGCGCCGGCACGATGAGTAAAAAGTACATACACTCCCATAGTACACCAAACAAAAGCGTGGGTGGTCATTTCTAAGGCAGTGAGACGTTGTAGGGTGATGAATTTACTGCCTCGGTATCGCATGAAAGCGCCAATGAGGAAAACCACTAAACTCAAGAAGATCCCTAATAACAATATTTCACCAGCATTGTCTTGCTCACGTCTTACAAGCCAGTCTTGTTTGTGATAGCGCTCCAACAATACTTCTCCATAGACATCGTGATGTGAGTGCTGCCCAATCTGATTGATATGTCTGAGTAGCTCATCGGCCTCACCATGGCGATGACCAAACATCTCCTCGATACTTCGAGACCAAGCAATCAAAGTATCTACGCGATTGCTGTAATCTGTCATAAAGGCTGCTACCAAAGCATCGTAGTCTTTCTTGGCCAAACCATTAGGATAGCGTCTATTAAAAAAGTTTTGTCCACTAGCTCTATCACGCTCCCATTCTCGCCCCATCATGATGCGGAGATGCTCACTGCCTTCATCCATGGCCCAATTGATCTCATGATCTCCATATGGTGATACCAGTACTGGATAGTAACGGTCTCGGAGTTCGACGAAGGCGATGGTACTAAAAAGGGTCTTCATCTTGAACACAAACCTCAACTTACGCCAGTCAAGGCTCGGCTCGGTTTCTGCTTTAAATGCTTGTTCGGTATCTTCCCAAGTTACAAAAGGCAAATAAGCATTTATTTTTTCGGGAAATTTCCCTTGCAGAGATTCCGTAATCTCAATGATGCCGTCTAACTCTGATACTCGAGGCTTGAGCATCTTTTGTACTCTATTTAGAGAGAGTACTTCCGTCAAATACGGAAACATATCAGGGTCATTGACTACAATAAAGGCTGTTTCATCTCCCTCAGGCAACAAAAAGCTCTCTGTTTTGCCCTCAACGGTCAACCAGATACGGTCTTCATGTTGACGATATTTACCATCGATGATGAAGTTGAGGAGATTATTGCTACGCTCCGGATTGAAACTACCAATTGGTTCTGGAAAAAACATTTGCCCATCATACTCAAAGTGGAGCTTGATTGGGGCATCTTCTTCCCAATCTTGATAGTCATGATGGTGGAAGTACCGATCCATACCGGGTGTGAATACCAGTACTTCTCGATCAGGGTGCGCGATGGCCAAAAGTGGCAATAAAAAGAGGCAGAGGAATAACTTTCGTGTGGTAAGATACATGGCAATTAGTATTTACCTTGAAGATGCTAGGTTCTCCTCCTAAGATAAACTAAATGGGACGAACGACCACAGAAAGGTGACGAAATTTAGCATTCGGCCTAATTGTAAGCTTCGATCTCTTCGATATAGACCCGGCTTTCGTCTGGATTAAATTCTCCTTGGGGTCCATCATTGACGATGGTGTAGTCGTATTTTTTGACTAAGCCAATGCCTGGGGCATAAATTTCGTAGGCAAACTTATCGCTGATAAAGTTATTGGTATCGGCTTTTTGGACTACCATAACGCAGTTTTCATAAGTAATTCCCCTAATCACCACATTGGTGTCAATGGTATGATAACGGAACTCTTGAGGTCCAAAATTATTAAACTGATTGCCATTCCAACGCACATCCTCAAAGGCAGGAAACTTTAGCACCAAAAAGCGCTGGTTTTCCTCAATTCGCTCCGCATAATAGTCTCCCGTAGTTTGCGGCTCTAGATATTGGGTATAAACTCGATCTGGCTGAAAATCGTAATCGGGATACAAAAATGAGTCTGACCGGAAGACTTGGATGGCATTGATCGTGCGGCCTAAAAGATCTTCTTCTTGTCCAGAGACTGTTTCTCGCTTAAAATAAACATCCCCAATTCCTTTATCTCGTCCTGCCGTAGTGAAAGTCGTATCGCGTACATAAGTAATCCGAAATTTGCCCGTTTCTGCTGGAAATATTTCCAGTGTATGTGGGACAACTATTTGTTTTTCGCGATTACAATTCAGCAATACCAAACTAGAGAGAACAAGCAAAAGGCTGTAGATCAGACGTTTTTTCATATTTACTGCTTCGCAGAACGATTATTCGAGTTTGAGATAGAAGATTGATAAAATCTATCTACTAAACGTAAAACTCACAATTTGCGTGCCTCTCTACAAGTCAAAAATATAGTATGCTTTACATTGGCTATCTAAGTAGCACAATTGTACCGCTTTGCGTTACGGGTTTTGCCCCCAAAAGGGTAGCTTCTAGCACATAAACATAGACACCTTCCGGAGCAGGACGCCCATTGGGCAACATCCCATCCCAAGAATCACTAGGCGCGCTAGCAGCAAATACCTCGCCTCCCCAACGCCCGTAAACCCGAAAGTTCATCGTTTCTATATTTTCGCCCCTTAAGAAAAAGCGATCATTAAAGCCGTCGGAATTGGGACTAAAAGCTGAAGGCACATGAATGATTCCATCCAGTCTAACGATGATCGGCCCTAATGTAAAAGTATCTCGACACTCGCTAAAATTATTGGAAGCTATTAATTGGACTGTATAAGTACCTGTGTCGGCATAAGCATGTACAGGTTCAAACTCTGTCGAGACATTGCCATCGCCAAAGCTCCATAAGAACTCATCTGCACCCTGGGAGCGATTAAAGAAGCGGAAGCTTGCATCTGTCAAGCCCAAAGGACCCAAGGAATCTGTATCTGCTTCAAACTCTGCCACTACTCTATCGACGGAATTTACTACCCCAAAGGAAGTTCGCTGACAGTCAAAAATGTCTCTAACAAATACAACATAGGAGCCATCCGCTAAGCCAAGGGCTTCGGCACTATTTTGCGGCGGATCAGTATCCCATATGTATTCAAAGGGTCCACGACCCCCTGTTACTATCGCACGAGCGGTACCATCTTCCTGACCATAGCAAGATTCGTCTGTAGCTACTACTTCGAGATCAAAGCCCGCCTCACTCCCGACAGTAACCGTGGTACTGATATCACAATTAAAGGAGTCCCGCATGATGACCTGATAGGTACCCGCGATCAAATCCGTAGCCGTTTGCGTAAATTGCTTGGGCGAAGTGGACCATTCATATGTATAGGGCATAGTGCCACCGCTAAAGTTGGCCGTAGCCGTTCCATCCCCTAGATCACAATATTCATCAGTAGCACTGGGATCCTCCACGCGCAATGGCCTACGCCCCGGCACCACAAATCCTTGACGGTCTATACAACTATCCGCATCTATTACGATGACACTGTAGCCATTTGAACCCGTCCGCACCAAATTGGTGGCAATCAAGGAGCTGTCACTTGCTTGCAAAGGATTGGTATTCCAGATGACTTCATAGGGCGCGGTGCCCACGCTAATATCTAAGCGGGCTATTCCTTCGCCTAAGCCACAATTGTCTTGTTGCAATATTTCCACCTCAAATTCTGGCCCAGGTGCACTCGTTACCGCCACCAAGTCTTCGGCCGTACAACCATTGGCATCTGTAACCGTTACAGTGATCAGATCGGGTCGGATATTGCGGATGGTATCGCCAAAGAGGCCATTGCTCCAAGCGGTGGTGTAGGGAGAGGTTCCCCCAACCGGAACTACAAAAACCGTAGCATCCGCCGTACGACAGCCTGAAGCTTCAATGAGTCGATAACCCGTCTCTAGAGAATCAGGTTGGGAAACAAAAAAGTTTAGTCGTACTTCACAACCATCGCCATTGGGATCAGTAGCAATCGCTTGGTACAAACCTGCTGCTGCATTGTCAAACACCAAGCCTGTGGCCTGCACCGCTTGATTAGTATTAACCCAATCCACCGTATAGTTGCCATTGCCGCCCACTCCAGTGAAAACAACTTCACCATCATCCCCTTCAAAGCAAGAAGGAGGACTGATTGTCAATGAACCGCCAAAGCCGTTATCGCGAGAGCTCACCGTCAAATCGATTGTATTGCTACAACCAATTGCATCTGTAACCTCTACGGTATAAGTTCCGGTACTTAGATTGGTTGCGGTCTGCCCAGTTTGATTCCCCGCGCTGGCAGGCCACTGGTACGCCACCGGTGCTACCCCTCCAGAGGCGACAAAAACCGTTCCTTGCCCATTGGGTGCCCCACAAGTATCAGGCAAAGTAGTACCGGAAAGCAAAATGGGATTAGGTTCACTCAGGTTCACTACCACAAAGACCTCACAACCAACCGAATCCGTTACAGTAGCGGTATAGGTACCTCGTCCCACACCTGTCAGAGTGGTCCCACTTTGAGAAGGGCTAGTATTCCAACTAATGCTATTGCTAGGATCGGTTTGGATAGTGGCCGTACCATCCGTACCACCAAAACAAGTAGGATCAGTTTCGCTCACCAAGCTGGCAGTAGGGGGCGGTGTATTGATCAAGGTCAAGGTAGTTTCGGCCTCACAACCCGCATTATCAATCACTTTTACCGTATAGGTCCCTTGGGTAAGCCCCGTAGCGATACTGTCGTTGAGGTTGGCATCATGCGTCCATTGATAGGTAAAAGGAGCCGTCCCATCATGATCTACAGTAATGCTGCCGTTGGCTTGGCCACAATTTTCATCGGCAACAATCACGGCATTGAGATTGACGCAGTTTGGTTTGAATGCATGCACTGTAGTAGTCGAGCTTCCCCACAATAAAAGGAGTAAAACTAGTCGGGTAAATGTGGTCATGGTTTAAATCAAGTTTGTAGCAATTCAGGGGCTCAACCAAAGGACGCAAAACTAGCCATTTTATTGCAGCAGATGAATGCTAATTCTTCTCTCTGCCTATATTTACAGCATGGAAGCTTTGGGTCGTCATCTTTTAGTGGAGTTATATGAATGTGAACCAGAAATCCTCGATGATGTTATTGCCGTCGAACAATTGATGGAGCGGGCCGCCCAAGCGGCCGAGGCGACTATCATCAATCTCACCTTTCATCATTTCTCACCATATGGGGTTTCCGGAGTAATTGTCATTCAGGAAAGTCATTTGGCGATCCATACCTGGCCCGAATCTCGTTATGCCGCTGTAGACCTTTTTACTTGTGGCTCTGATACTCGACCTTGGCAAGCATTCCGTGTCCTCAAGGAAGGTCTGAAAGCAAAAAGTAACTCTGCGATAGAGATACAAAGGGGCGCTACCGCTTTGTTACCGGCTGCGCCGAAAGCCCAACTCCCTCATGATAAACAATCTAGCCCCAGCAATCCCCCCGCCTATAAGCGGGATATTTGGTTTACCCAAAGAAACGAAGCAATAGCGATATCCCTCAAACACAAAGGGCGACGTCTGTTGCACACCCAGAGCAAAATCCAAAAAATCGAGCTATACGATACCATTACCTACGGTAAGATGTTGGTGCTCGATGGCCAAATTGTCCTCACCGAGCAGGATGAGTATATCTATCACGAAATGATCGCTCATGTCCCGATGCAGATGTTACCAGAAGCCAAAGATGTGCTGGTGATAGGAGGGGGAGACGGGGGTAGTATGCGTGAATTGGCCAAATATAAGGGGCTCCAATCAGTACATATGATCGAAATTGATGCGGAAGTAGTCAATCTCAGTCGGAAGCATTTTCCGGATTGGTGGCAGTGGGATGCCTTACCCAATTATAGCTGGGAGGTAGCCGATGCCTTTAAATATGTCAAGAGTCAAGCGGAGGCGTCTTATGACCTCATTATAGTTGATTTACCGCAAATGCAAATGGTGGCGGAGCTTTTTGTTTCGTTTTACGAACGCTTATCTCAAATGCTACGACCAAACGGTCTCCTGATTGTACCAGGTCATACCCCACGCTATCGGAGGGAAGCGTTCTGCGAAGCAGTAAATATCCTAACAAGTGTTCTAGGCAAAGCACAAGTCAAGCCCTATCTCGCCAGTATTCCTACCTATCCAGGCGGGAGTTGGGCGTTCCTCGTAGGGGTAAAAGGAAAAATCGCGGGCACAATCGGTGGTCAAACAATTCCAGCGGGACTGAAATACTATAACCAAAACGTCCATCAGGCGAGTTTTGCTCTGCCGAATGATCTGATAGAATTAATAAAATGAAAAGGGAAGCCTATTTATAGACACGGATATAGTCTGTGTACACTTCTTCGCTACCGTCTATCCCTTTGGCGAGATTACCTGCTCTATCTCTCAATTCGATTTGAAAGCGCACATCATCTTCCTCATTGCCGGGCAGAGGTAAGACAGCAACTACAGGAATGGTAACTGCTATTTCCCCTTGAATAGCCGGCTTACGGGCATCAGGCGTCAATAACATCAAGCTGTAACCAATGGTAGCATCTTGGCGAGAAAGACCCGCGACATCCTCGTGTCTGGTATCAATCAACAAAAGGTCATTTTCAGCATTATTGTCCCGCCCTAGATCTCCATCCCCATCTTGAAAACGGAATCGCACCACCACGGAATCACGTAGATTGCGTACTTCTTTGGGGGAGATGTCCAGAAATTCAATTTGTGGTTCTACCGGAAAAACAGGGGCTTGATCGCAACCCGAACTTAGGGCAACGATAGCGGCAAGAAGAAGTGGCAACTTGAATTTATTCATGACTTTAGCTTGATCTAATTTACTTTTTTTCTGAATATGAATCAATTAACACTAGGCTTCTAAAGAAGTTTTAATGTTAGCATCTTCCTATATGATATCAGTTTTATTATTTTTTTGCGTTGTTAAGAATGTAAGCAAAAACAATTTCTGCCTTTGGAATAGATCGGGGTAATCGTAATTTGCGATCAAATGTTTGGTAAACTTCTACTTGTACTCATCACCTTGACCTTGAGCTTGAGCCTTTCTGCTCAGGATACTACGGATAACAGACGCTTTATGTCCACTAACCCGGAGTATCTCGAATGGTTTGCCATCTATGGTGACTCTATAGATGCACGAGACCCTCGTTTTCCACGCATGCAGCCAAATCCTGAGTATCTTAAGTGGCTTGCCCAAAGAGAACAGGATAGCATCAATCGTACTACGCTAGCTTCCAGAGCCACTCCTCCAGCCCAAGGCACCAGACCTGTAGCAGTCAATCCAGAGACGCAAGTTGACAGTGATGGCGCTGCACCTACCGAACAACCCAATCGCCCGCAAAAAGACATCATTTTAGGGATTGCCTATACCGCTACGGGTTATTATGGCGACCTCAACTTCTCTGAACAAGGCATATTTCAAAGCAGCTTCGTCAACTTTCAGCCCGGCCTTACGGCTACCTTAAGGCGGGACGCAGCTCGTTTGATCCTCCCATCTTTCCACTTAGGTTACGGTCGTTTTGTGGCGCAAAACCCAGATCTACAACCTGTACCCTATACCATCAATGAACGGGATACCCTCATCATGCCCAACACTTATGCTGAGACGGATATCATTCACGGTGAGTTTATCCTCATGATCAACCCTATCCAAGGTGATGCGCCGTTTAAACCATATTTAGGTGTAGGACTTGGGGGCTTAGCTTTTTATCCAAAAGCTCAGGATGGGATACTTCTCTTCCGTAAGTTTTCTACGCGAGCGCCCGAAGAACGTTCCTACGGCACTCTGGCCTTGACCGTTCCGGTTACAGCGGGTATGTACTTCAACCTCAATCGTAAACTGAGCCTCCATCTCGGTTATGTTTACCGTTTGACCACCACTGATTATCTAGACAACATAGGATTATTGGGTCGTCAAGCGGGTAACGATCAACTCCACAGTTTTAAGCTCGGCTTAGATTTCCGCATTTTTGACGCTAGTGTTTACGAAAATTATTAGAAAATAGGGGCTATTATTGAAAACTTGTTATATTTAGCCCAAACCTCGCCTATCCCAACATTTTACCTAAAAGCCCCAAAACAATTGACTTGGGGCACCCCTATTTCTGCGCCATAAATAATGGAACGTAACGTCAAAAAACTGCAAAAAATCCTCGTTGCCAATAGAGGAGAGATTGCGATTCGAGTCCTCAGAGCTGTCTCCGAGTTAAACATTAGTACCGTTGCGATTTACTCCTTTGAGGATCGCTATTCTTTGCACCGCTACAAAGCTGATGAGGCTTATCAGATTGGTGATAAACAGGAGCCACTTAAACCCTATCTCGATATTGACGCCATTATTGCATTGGCCAAAGCTAAGCAGGTAGATGCGATTCACCCCGGTTATGGTTTTCTCTCCGAGAACGTTGAGTTTGTACGCAAGTGCGAAGAGAACGGGATCATCTTTGTGGGCCCACGTTCTGATGTGATGCTCAAATTGGGCGACAAAGTCCTCGCAAAAAATGTAGCCCGTGAAGTAGAAGTTCCGCTCATCCCCGATAGCAAACAAAAGCTAGAAAGTACCGAAGCAGCACTTGCTGAAGCCCAAAATGTAGGCTATCCTATTATGCTCAAAGCCGCTTCTGGTGGAGGGGGTCGCGGGATGCGCGTGGTACGTTCAGAAGATGAACTGCCCAAGGCATTTAGAGACGCTCGCGCCGAAGCCCTCAACGCCTTTGGCGATGATACCATCTTCATCGAGAAGTTTATCGACGACCCTAAACACATTGAAATACAGCTACTTGGAGACAATTATGGCAATATCGTCCACCTCTTTGAGCGAGACTGTAGTGTCCAACGACGTTTTCAAAAAGTAGTAGAGGTTGCCCCTTCTACCCTACCCCAAGAAACGCGAGATAAGCTATACGATTATGCACTTCGCATTGCCCGGCATGTGGGATACAACAATGCAGGAACCGCAGAATTTCTCGTTGATCGCGAAGGCCAAATTTACTTTATCGAGGTCAATCCGCGCATACAAGTTGAGCATACCGTTACCGAAGAGGTAACGGGAATTGACCTCGTGCGAACGCAAATTCTGATCGCCGCAGGTACTGCTTTAGACGATCCTCAGATCTATATTCATTCTCAAGAGGATGTACATTGCAATGGCTTTGCCGTACAGTGTCGCATTACTACCGAAGACCCAATCGCAGACTTTAAACCCGATTATGGCCGTTTGGTAGCGTATAGAAATGCCGGGGGATTTGGGATACGCCTCGACGAAGGCAACTCTTATCCAGGCGTAAGTATTTCGCCCTTTTTTGACTCAATGTTGGTGAAAGTAACAGGCTGGGGTCGTAGCTTAAAGGGGGCAACGCAACGTGTTCACCGAGCGTTGCGAGAATTTCGTATCAGAGGAGTAAAGACCAATATAGCCTTCTTGATCAATGTGATGAGCCACCCTGAGTTTCAGGCAGGCGAATCAACCGTTGGCTTTATTGGTCGCTATCCGGAGCTGATGCAAAGCAAGCCTTGGTTGGACCGAGGCACCAAAACCATCCGCTATCTGGCCAATGTACGCGTCAATGGTAATCCGAACGTCAGACTGTTTGATAAAGATAAAAAGTTCCGCACCCCAGTCGTACCGAGCTTTGAAGCCAATCAACCATACCCAAAGGGTAGCAAAGATCGCCTCAAAGAAATGGGTAGAGAGGCTTTTTTGCAAGATCTAAAAGCACGCAAAGAGATCCAATTTACCGATACGACCTTTAGGGATGCGCACCAATCTCTTTTGGCGACTCGGATGCGGACTACTGATATGTTGGCCGTGGCCGAAAGCTTTGCCAAGACCCACCCAGAAGTCTTTTCGATGGAGGTGTGGGGAGGAGCAACCTTTGATGTTTGTATGCGCTTTTTGTACGAAGATCCTTGGAAGCGTCTACAGCAATTCAGAGAAAAAATCCCCAACATCCTTCTCCAGATGCTCCTTAGGGGCTCAAATGGCGTGGGATATACAGCTTATCCAGATAATCTCATCCAAAAGTTTATCGTCAAGTCGGCTGAGACAGGGATCGATATTTTCCGCATTTTTGACTCCCTCAATTGGGTCGACAATATGGAGGTAAGTATCCGCACCGTCCGCGAACAAACCGACTCCATTGCAGAAGCTTGTATTGGCTATACGGGTGATATTTCAGATCCAAGTCGTACTAAGTACAACCTGCAATACTACCTAGATCTCGCTCGTAGATTAGAAGACGCAGGAGCGCATATGTTGGCGATTAAGGATATGGCGGGTCTTTTGAAGCCGCTCGCCGCGGAACGCTTAGTCTCGGCCCTCAAGGAGTCCATTGACATTCCGATCCACCTTCATACGCACGATACCTCCTCCAATCAGGCTACGGCTTACCTCAAAGCCATAGAAGCAGGGGTTGACGTCATAGATGTGGCGATGGGCGCGATGTCGGGCTTGACTTCACAGCCCAACTTTAACTCCGTCGTGGCGCTGCTCAAAGGCCACGAACGTGAACTGCCTGTTGATCTAGGCACTTTAGATGCCTTTTCCAATTATTGGGAGGTTGTCAGGACTTGGTATTATCCTTTCGAGTCAGAGCTGCGTTCAGGCACGGCAGAAGTCTATAAGCATGAGATTCCCGGTGGGCAATACTCTAACCTGTTGCCGCAGGCTCGCTCACTGGGTCTAGAAGATAAGTTTGAGCTTATCAAACAAAACTATGCTACTGTCAACCAGATGTTTGGGGATATCGTCAAAGTTACCCCGTCCTCGAAAGTAGTGGGTGATATGGCGCTCTTTATGACAGCCAATGGTTGGTCGGAAGAGGATATCATGAGTAGAGGCGATACCATCGACTTTCCGGATTCGGTTAAGGCATTTTTTAGGGGAGAGCTTGGTCAGCCACATGGAGGCTTCCCCGAAAAACTGCAATCTCTTGTGCTCAAGGGTGAAAAAGCCTATACCGAGCGTGCCAATGCTTATATGGATCCAGTGGAGTTTGAACCAGAGTTTGAAGCCTTCAAAAAGGAGTTTAGCGATCCTCGCATGACCTTTTTGGATTTCCTATCCTACAAACTCTACCCGCGCGTATTTGCGGATTACTACGAGCATTTACAGCTTTATGATGAAGTAGGTAAGCTACCGACTTTAGCCTTTTTCTATCCCTTGCAGGCGAACGAAGAAATCACCGTTACGATTGAAGAAGGGAAGACCTTGCTTATACAATTCCTATACATGTCCGAACCCAATGAAGATGGTCAGCGCTTGGTTTTCTTCAAGCTCAATGGCCGTACTCGTTCGGTTGAGATTCGCGATAACAATGTAGTGGTCAGCAAAGTAGCGCATCGCAAGGCGATGAGCGACAAAGAAATTGGTAGCCCACTGCAAGGCCGCTTGACGAAGGTATTTGTGGCCAGTGGCGATGAAATCGAGAAAAATCAACCGCTATTCGTGATCGAAGCCATGAAGATGGAATCCACTATCACTGCTAGCCAGGGGGGGCGCGTGAAAAATGTACCGCTAGGCGAAGGAGAGATGGTAGAGCAAGACGATCTCGTAGTGGAATTGGAATAGGGATGATCGTTCCGCGTCCCGATAGTTATCGCATTCGCGTCAAGCTAAGGGATTATTCAGCGAAAAAGTGGTAAAAAATCATGTTCTGATGGTGTCATGCCCACCCCTGGCCCCTCCCAAGAGGGGAAATTCGCAAGCGAATCGATAGATTCTTCCCCTGCTGGGAG
>JBCCQN010000039.1:0-46844 GCA_039024315.1 Bacteroidota bacterium | reverse complement strand
TAGCACGCATGCACAATGGCTTTGCAAGTCTCTAAATCTGGATGATAAAACAAGGGCATCATGCCGCTGCGATACAACTCACTCGCGACTTCTATTCTTGAAAATTTTGGCATATCAAATTTGTTCTAAAGCTAAAGATAAGCGTTCCGCGACTAGCGGCTCACCCGACCACTCGCATCCCCACTCATCAACTTTTCTACCTCAGCTACGCTGACTAAGTTGAAATCTCCATGGATGGTGTGTTTCAAGCAGGAAGCAGCTACCGCATAGTTTAGGGCTTGTTGGTGATCATCTGGCCAAGTTAGCAAGCCATAGATCAGACCTCCCATAAAACTATCACCACCGCCCACACGATCCACAATATGAGTGATCTGATAAGTGGGTGCGGTAAATAGTTTTTTGCCATCCCAAAGGACGCCCGACCATGAGTTGTGGGAAGCCGAAATAGAACCACGCAAGGTAATGATGATCTTCTTGGCCCTTGGGAATTTGGCCATAAGCTGAGTCGCAACTGATTCGTAGGCTTCTGCTTCCACATGTCCTTGCGTAACATCGACCCCTTCTGGATGAATCCCAAAAACCTTTTCGGCATCCTCTTCATTGCCAAGGATCACATCACAACCCGCGACTAAATCTTCCATCACTTCTCCGGCCTGCTTGCCATATTTCCAAAGGTTTTTACGGAAATTGAGGTCGGTTGAAACGGGAATTCCTAAACGATTGGCTACTTGAATGGCTTCTAAGCAAGCATCTGCAGCCCCTTGAGAGACCGCTGGTGTAATGCCCGTCCAGTGAAACCAGCCAGCGTCAGCTAATACGGTTTCCCAATCTACCATACCTTTTTGGATCGTGGAAAGAGAGGAGTGAGCACGATCATATACTACCTTACTCCCCCGACTGACAGCACCACTTTCAAGGAAGTAAATCCCTAATCGCTCTCCCCCCCAAATTAATTCAGAAGTATCAACCCCAAACTTCCGGAGAAAAGCCTGGGCACATTTACCCAAGTCATTTTCGGGTAAGCGACTGACAAATTTGGCAGGAATACCGTAATTGGCAAGGGATACGGCAACGTTTGATTCACCGCCGCCATAGATGACATCAAACTGGCTGGCTTGAATAAAACGCTCAAAGCGAGGGGTAGAGAGACGCATCATGATCTCTCCAAAACATACTACTGGTTTCATTTTTAAATGTTTAATCCTTAGGGACTTAAGGTGTTTGACTAAGGCTTTGAGTAAGTTTTTTGATGGTTGTAGATAAGATTATAAGAAGCTTATTCACTTAATCTTCTGACCTTAATTGAGCGGTAACGCACTTCATCGCCATGATCTTGCAGGAGGATATGCCCACTCTGCCAATGACCAAAACCTTCCCAATCTTTATATTTTGAGCGTTCGACTAGAGCATCAAACATCTGATCTCCGCGATTATACTCCAAGACTTTGCGGTAGTTGAGCCAGTGCTCTACTTCCGCTCCGCGGAACGCTTGGTAGCCATCTCTGTGATTGGGCCATTCGTGGGTGCGACTCTTGCGGACGATGATTCGAGCATGATTCCACTCGCCAATTTTCTTGACTGGCTTGCTAGCATGAGCAGGAATGAGATCGTAAAGGGAAGCGACCGTACGATTGCCACCGGCCCCTTTTTTGGCATCTGGGTGCTTTTCATCATCCAAGATTTGATATTCTAGACCGATTGCAGAACCTCCGCCTTTACCGTCTTTGTATTGTTCGGTGATAAAATATTTGATACCGCTATTGGCGCCTTCGGTCAGTTTGAACTCTAGGCTAAACTCAAAGAGATCGTACTCCTCCTGCGTAACGATGTCCCCTCCATTGGTTGATTCGCCTCCATCAGATTTGAGGACGACTAGCTCGCCATTTTCTACTTTCCATCCCTGATCGGGGAACGCTTCTTTATAAACGCCGCGCCAACCATTAGTGCTATGACCATCAAACAACATTTCCCAGCCCATGGCTCGTTCTTGAGGGGAAAGATAATTGGGAATCGTATTGACTACTGGGATACCAGTGTAAGGACTTGGTACGAGATTCGAAGTCTTGATTTTGATGTTTTTCCAGCGGATTTGCTTGCCAGGAGTATCGTTTTTACCGATGCTATGTACCTGTAAGGCAATAAAACCTTCAGCAGTTTCTGCATCTATCAAATCAGTGCAAGGAATGCCATTAACCCAAGTACGGATAGAGTTACCAATACATTCTACTCGGTAGTGATTCCATTGATTTTGTCGGAAAGCTTTGCGAGCAGGGGGATTTTGCTCTAGGGGGTATAACCAGCCACGTCTCGCTTCATCGTAGATGCCGCCTGTCCAAGCCCGTGGCGAAGGATCAATTTCCATCTGGTAACCATGCACTCTACCGTCTCGATATTCTGGAAGGCTATTAGAACGAATTTGGATCCCCGAATTCATCGCTGGGTCCACTTTGAAGTCCAATTCGAGGATGAAATCACCGTACAATTTTTCCGTAGCCATGAAGCTATTTGGGGTGTTAGAGACGGTAGTACCAACGATTTCACCATTTTCGACGGTGTATTTGGCTTCACCATTGAGTTGTTTCCAACCCGTAAAATCTTTGCCGTTAAATAGCATCGTCCAATCAGACTGAGCGTTCTCCGCAGGAGTAACCATCTGGGACTCCTCTTTTTCTAAAGGCCTCCAAGCCATTACGCTTAGGAGTATGATCGCCAATACACTTGCAGCAGTTAGGGTCTTCATTTTTTAGTAGCTTTTTTGGGTAATATTTTCAGTTAGTCGATTAATCGCCATTTCTAATCCGCGGATTTCAGCCAAACCTCTCAACCTGCCGATGGCCGAGTAGCCGGGGTTATTTTTTTTGTGTAGATCATCTAGCATTTGATGTCCATGATCTGGCCTCATGGGGATTTGGGCATCTTTACGGCTATTCGCCGAACGCTTATTTTCCTCTTCGACCAATGCCTTCACCACCGCAAACATATCTACATCTCCTTCAAGATGATCCGCTTCATGAAAATTGCCAAATTCATCCCTGCGGGTACTGCGTAAATGTACAAAATGAATGCGCTCTCCTAAACGTCTAACCATTTGTGGCAAATTATTATCTGAACGTACTCCAAATGAGCCGCTACAAAAGGTCAAACCATTGGCAGGGCTATCTACCGCTCGAAATAATTGCTGTATATCATCTTCAGTACTGACTACTCTTGGTAATCCTAAAAGGGGGAAAGGGGGGTCATCTGGATGAATCGCCATCTTCATACCTGCTTCCTCCGCCACAGGTATGATAGCCTTGAGGAAATAGATGAGATTTTCTTTTAGGTCTGCAGCGCCAATCCCATCATAGGTGGCTAATACCGCTCTTAACTGCTCTAAGGTATAACCTTCTTCTGCGCCCGGTAATCCTGCGATGATGTTTTTTTGAAGTAAGGCCTTGGCCGCCTCATCCATATTTTGAAAAAAATCCTTGGCCCGTTGGATTTGTTCGCTATTATAGTCTTTGGCAGCATTTTCTCTCTGGAGGATAAATAGATCGAAAGCCGCTAAGGCGGCAGCTTCAAAGCGTAAAGCCTCCGAACCATCGGGCATAGGGTAGGCTAAATCGGTGCGTGTCCAGTCTAGTACCGGCATGAAGTTGTAACAAACGATCCTGATGCCGCAGGTGCCGAGATTACGGATACTTGCTTGATAGTTGGCGATATAGTGTTCCCGATTAGGGCCAGCCGTTTTGATCTCTTCATGTACTGGAATACTCTCCACTACTGACCAATTTAATGGCCTCTTCTGTTTTCGCTTCTCATCCCAACTGACTTCTTGCTGTCGTTTTTGAATTTCTGCCACACTCCATGGCTCTCCATTTGGGATGTGGTGGAGGGCCGTGACGATATCAGTGGCTCCCGCTTGTTGGACACTGTCCAAACTTACGGGATCATTGGGTCCGTACCAACGCCAAGATTGTATCATTGTATTGAGTCTATTCCGATTTAGAAAAACTTATTGAAGAGCCCAAGAAATGGGAAAAAATAAGAAGCTTAAATACCGCTATAGGCACTAAAACCGCCATCAATAGGTACTACTATACCCGTAACAAAGCGGGCGGCCTCGCTCAGTAGCCAATGGATGGTACCATTAAGTTCATTTGCATCCCCAAAGCGGCCCATGGGGGTTTGTTTAATGATAGCAGCCCCTCTGGTAGTGAGACTACCATCTTCATGGAGGAGTAGTTTACGGTTTTGGTCCCCAATAAAAAATCCTGGCGCAATGGCATTTACTCGCAAGCCGTCGCCAAATTTAAGGGCAAATTCACAAGCCAACCATTTAGTGTAATTATCGATTGCAGCCTTGGCCGCTGAATATCCTACCACTCGACTGATAGCTCTTTGAGCGGTCATAGAAGAGATGTTGATGATGGCGCCTGCCTTATGCGCTACCATATGCTTGCCAAAGACCAGAGAGGGGAGGACCGAACCATTGAGATTGAGTTCGCTTACTTTTTGGAAGGCCTCCATAGAAAGTGAAAAGATATCACTATCAGGTCCAATCGTTGCCCCTGGCATATTTCCACCGGCAGCATTGATGAGCGCATCTACTTTGCCAAAGCGATTGACTATAATATCGAGGGCATGCTCAAGAGAGCTTTGGTCCAAAACGTTGGCGGCCAAGCCGATAGCTTCCTCTCCATTTTTTGCAATGGTTTCAGCCTTCGCAATGGCCAGTTCCGCTCTGAGGTCCATGATGGCCACTTTTGCCCCTTGGCTTGCTAGATAGCTTGCCATGTTACTTCCTAAGACTCCACCACCGCCCGTAATGGCGATAATCTTGCCTTGGATATCAAATGAGTTTTGCACTAGCATAGATGCGTCCTTTTTGCACGATTTACGAAAAAGCCATTCTCACAAAAAGGCAGCTTTCACTGGGAACGGTTGTTCTTTGATTGACTGGGAACGGTTGCACTTTTGCCACTAAATGCATAATCTGCATTGATGAACCAGCATAGGATTACGATCAAGGATTTGGCGAGAGAACTGGGAATCTCAAAGTCAACGGTTTCCCGAGCCTTGCGAGGGCACCCAAACGTAAAAAAAGAAACTCGCGATGCCGTAAAAGCACTGGCAGAAAAGCTCGACTATCAACCAGATCAAGTCGCATTGAGCCTTGTCCATCGGAGAACTTTTACGATAGGAGTAGTAGTACCCAATATTAGCTTCCCTTACTTTTCTCATGCCTTGAGTGCCGCCGAAGAAGTTGCTACCGCGGCGGGCTATCAAATCATTTTGTGTCAGTCGCAAGAATCATTTGATACCGAGAAAAAGGTGATTCAAAACTTAGTTTCTAATCGTATCGATGGGCTCTTGCTTTCGATCTCAGGCGAGACACAAGATTTTGAGCATATCCACAATCTGCGCCGTAAGGGAGTCCCGGTCGTCCTGTTTGATCGGGTATTTGGACATGGGACATTCCCCCAAGTGCTGGTCGATAATTTTGAGGCTGCTTATAAGGTTACCAAACATTTGATTGAACAAGGCTACCGGAGAATTGCCCATCTAGCAGGACCTCAGCGCCTATTGGTTAGTCAACAAAGGCTGCAGGGGTATCTGGAAGCCCTTGATGAAGCGGGGATAGAAGAGGATGAAGCTTTGATCGTGGAAAAAGGTTTTAGAAGGGAACACGGTAAGCAGGCGGTGGAGCAATTATTGGCTTTGCCCGATCCTCCCGAAGCATTACTGGCGGTTTCAGATAGCGCAGCTATTGGCGCAAAAATCGCCCTAGAAGAAAAAGGACTGAAAGTTCCAAATGATATGGCTTTAGCCAGCTTCAACAATGAAGCCTATACCGAATTTGTTGAGCCCTCCATTACCACCGTTTCATTTCCAATGAGAGAAATGGGCGCCGAAGCGGCGAAAATGCTATTGGCCCAATTAGATAGTCAGGAGGAAAAACCCGAACCGGAGCAACTAATTCTTTCCACTGAGCTGATCATTCGAAAATCTTCTCTCAATGTGCAATAACTTATTCCTGCACATTTTGGTTGATATCCCAACATTCGCAACCCGCGCCTGAACTAGGGCTGTAAACTTGTCGTAGGTTTAGGCTCGGGTATTAATCTCTAAATCAAGTAAATTCGCTCCTATGAGCAAACACTCCCAAGAGTTGGGCACGGCTAAAATCAGTAGCCTCCTAGTCAAACAATCTGTTCCTGCTTCTATTGGTATCCTAATTATGTCGATCTACGGCATCGTCGATACGATTTTTGTAGGGCAATATGTAGGCTCACTTGCCATTGCGGCTATTACCGTCGTCCTGCCTATTACTTTTTTGATTTCTTCAATTGGGATGGCCATCGGTATCGGGGGAGGCTCGATCATCTCTAGGGCTCTAGGGAGTGAAGACCGCGAAAAAGCGAATTTAACCTTTGGCAATCAGCTTGGTTTGACTTCAAGTTTGGCCATTTTTATCGTAATTCTTGGCTTCATATTCGAGAAAGAAATTCTTGTATTCTTCGGTGCCAATGGAGAGATATTAACACCTGCTTCGGACTATTTTCAAATTATACTGGTCGGTGTGCCCTTTTTGGCTTGGGCCATGATGAGCAACAATATCATCCGCGCAGAGGGAGAACCCAGAGCCGCTATGTTGACGCTAATGGTGCCAGCCATTGTCAACATGATTTTAGATCCGATTTTCATCATTGGTTTTGAGTGGGGCTTAAAAGGAGCCGCTTGGGCTACTTCAATCTCTTATATGATGAGTGCCGCTTATACCACTTGGTTTTTCTTTTTTGGTAAATCGGAGCTTCGCATTAGCAAGGCTGCTTTGAAACCTCAGAAAAAAATCGTGTCAGAGATATTTTCTATCGGAGGGGTTACTCTTGCCCGCCAAGGGGTGGTGAGCTTGTTTTCTATCGTTCTCAATCATACTCTCTTCCAATATGGACAAGAAATGGCGGTAGCGGTATTTGGGATTGTCAACCGCATGATGATGTTTGCCAATTTTCCGGTTTTGGGCCTCTTGCAGGGAACGCTTCCCATCATCGGTTTTAATTACGGGGCCTCTAAATGGAAAAGAGTTAAAGAAACGATTAAGCTCTCCATCACCTCTGGTACCGCGATTTCCTTCTGTATTTTTGTCTTGATCATGCTTTTTCCAGATAAGATTGCTTCACTGTTTACTGAGGATGAACAGGTGGTATCAGAAGCGGCAAATGCTTTAAGAAAAGTTTTCTTGGCTACACCCCTTCTGTTGACTCAACTGATTGGGTCAGGCTATTATCAGGCAATTGGCAAACCCCTGCCGGCGCTCTTTTTGGCCTTGTCCAAGCAAGGATTCTGTTTGATCCCTTTACTTTTTATCCTGCCAAGTTTCTTGGAATTAGATGGGGTATGGTATGCTTTTCCCGTAGCGGATTTGCTCACAGCGATTGCCAGTATGATTGCCTTGCGTATCGGTTTTAAAAAGCTCAATCAAAGAGCTGCGGCTAAACCAGAAGTTGAGGAGGTTAATTTAACGCAAGAGGAAGTTGCCATTTAAACTTGGCATCTTATTTAGATTCGTATCATTTGTGGAAATTTCCGTTATATGAGTCATACTAACACAATTAGTTATGACCATGAGAATTTCTTTGCTCATCTTGGGCCTGATTACGATGGCCTGTATGTGGGATGATGATACGGTAGAGATGGAGTTTCAACAGTTTCCCGGCACTATAGAACTCATTTCGGGACACTTCTTACGACATTCTCCCGAGTTTTATTATTGGCGAATTAAGGACCGCCAGCAAAAGCTGCAATCAGCAGATAGTCTTCACTGGTATGATGATCTAGCAGTAGCCTACAGCAAGTTGGGACAAGACAAAAAGGCGATTGAAATCGCTACCGCTCAGCTTGAAAAAGCGCCTCATCGATATGAAACCTTAGCGAATTTAGGAACCTTCTATATCCATGATGGTCAATATCAAGCCGGCTTAGCGTTCCTCGAAGAGGCCATAAAAATCAATCCTGAGGCTCACTTTGGGAGGGAAAAATATCAAATCGCTTTGGTGGAATACTTGATCGAGATTGATTGGAAGAATAATAAAAAACTTCCCCTAAATGTAGATTGGGATAGGATTACAGAAGGCTATTGGGGACCACACCATATTTTTGATTTGGCTCAATATGATCCTAGCGCCAAGTTGGAAACTGAGCTAAATCCCTTTTACAAAAAATACAAAAGGGCAGCAACGCCCTCATTTTATGAGTTTTTATTGGCAAATTATCGGGTGAATACAGACTCCTTGGCAAAGGTACTACCTACAAAAGAACAGGAAGCCGCCATCCAAGGGGTGTCGGGTATGCTTAAATTTGGTAACTATAATTCTCCCATCTTAATGGAGGTATTGGGAGAGTTGCTCGTTTATAATTATGACATCAAAAATGGCAATAGAAATCTAGCCATTGCTGCCTTTATAAGAGCATCCGAATTGTGCAATGACGCCGCGATTAAAGAGGTTTATTATCAAAAGATCTACCAGGTAATGGAGGGTAAAGGAGGGTATAACAAGTATCCACTTAGCACCTACCGAGGCTTGTTGGCGCGAGAAGTAAAAGCAGCAGAGGATTATTATGAAAAAATCCGGGCAGATGAAATGAATTGGATAGTGAGCGGAAAGGATCCGGAGGAAGAGTTTGCCCGAAAGTATTATCGCAGTCCGAAAATCCTGCGGTCCGATTGGAATTATGCACTTGGTAAGAACAAAAATTATCGATCTAAGCGGGAGTTTGGAGCTAAGAAAAGAGACGATCTGACCAGACTAGATTGGAAGCCCAGACATGAAAAAATTGTCCTAGACTCTACTCTCAAGTCATATGTTGACTCAATGGGAATCGCACAGGATTTACCTTCAGAGGAAAAAATAGAGGTTCAAGAGTCTTCAAATGAAAATGAATGGGGATATGGGATCTTGATAGTTGTGGGACTACTAATAGGAGGACTTTATGCTTGCAAAAGGAGGACTGTCTAGTTCAACATTCCTGATTATCAGCCTACTGGCCTTGACCGTCTGTTCTCCGCAGGAGGCCCCAAAAGCAAAGACTCCTCCTTACACTCAGGAGCCCTATGCCGAGATCAGTCTGAATTTTAACCGAGCTCTAAACTTTGACACTCCCAAGGCCATCAACGCGATTGTAAGGATGGAAAACCAATATTTTGAGACCTATGAAGATAGTGTGAGTCCGTTTTACGGAACGCTCTGGCGGGAAAATTTAGAAGCCGATATCAGTGGTAAAAAGCAATATGAGCGTTATCGAAGCCAAATGGATGATAAAGCAGATAGCATGCATTGCACGATCTATGCTGTCAAAGCGCTCAAGGCCGGTATGGGTAATGATTTTGCCAAGCTAGAAAATGCGCACCGGAAGATTTGGGGCGATCGGGAGCATGCGGGATGGAGTATCGGCTATTTATTAGTACGGGATTGGGGCTGGAAGGCTTACAGTATTATCGACACCAACTCCCAAGAATTTGCTCATTGCCAACGCTCCTTTCAACGCAATCAGCGTTACCCCGTGTGGCGTCAACCTGATATTCCTTTGGAAGCAATGTATATACGCGGGCGAGATGACAGTTTAATCATTAATCTACTCTCGGAGCATGAATTTGGTTGGGGCTTCAGCGATCAAGGTTATCATACCTGGATTACGCGCTTTAAAACGCTCAAGGAATGTAATTGGCTAGGCGCGCCAGGACAAGATTTTGAGAAGGGGAGTAGCTTACCTCTCTTTTTGAGGACCCCCTTTCTGGAGTATGAGGATTATGCTTCTCATGTACTAATTGTGCCGCCACTAGCGCCTAAGACTTTATCATTCAACCCTCTATAAATCGCATCATGAAATCAAGTTTGTTAGGTTTCGTCTTTCTGTTTTTGGCCCTGCAGGCGAACGCTCAGTCTTCCACTAAGAATTTTATTGATCAACCTTACTCAGAAGTTACTGGCACAGCGGTACTAAAGATAGTGCCGGATCAGATTTACCTCCATATCGTTCTCAAAGAGAAAGACGCCAAAGAGAAAACCAGTATTGCGACCCAAGAAAAGCAGATGCTTGAAGTTTTGAGAGACATTGGGATTGACCTCAGCACTCAGCTTTCGGTCGTTGATCAAGCTAGTAATCTGCGAGATTATTGGATCAAAAGCGATAAGGTACTTTCTTCCAAGAAGTTTGAGCTAATGCTCAAAGATGCTAAAACGCTAGGCGAGGTATTTATTGGCCTAGAAACGCTCGAAATTAGAAGTGTGAGCGTAGATCGGGTTTCTCATTCCAAGTTGATTGAATACCGCCGTCAAGTAAAGATAGATGCGATCAAAGCGGCTAAATCCAAAGCAGAGGATATGACAGAGGCATTGGGACAAAAGCTTGGTCCAGCTATCTACATTGAAGAAATGGAAGTAGCGAGTAGTAATCGCGCAGCGAATAGAAGGTCTGAGATTAGATTTCGGGCGAATCTGATGGATAATAAAGCAACAAATAAATTTGTGGAGTTTGACGAAGCTCAGCCCAGCATAGAATTTGAAAAGATTGAGCTACGAGCAAAGATATTAGTCCGCTTTGCCTTGCCTCTGGATTAATACTGAATACCTTTGTCTAAGTACTTGATATTTAAGGTGATTTTGGAATTCCATTTATTGAATTGATGGAGGAGGGATACAATATTTTTATGGGGAGAAAGGCTGTGTGTAGTTATATCCAGAAGAGTAGCTGATGTCTAATAGTACCACTGTTTTTGCCTAATGGGACAAAAAGTATGGGGTAGAGTGGCGATAATTCTTGGGGTGTGGATACTTATAAGCGTTTTTGCACATCTTTTTTGGGCGTTTCTCGTTAAGTTAGGGATACAATTACGCTTGCGACATATGAAGCAATCCTTCGCTAAATATAGCTTACTGTTTTTAGTACTGGTTTCGGGCTGTGGCATCGATCTTCAAACCAAAGATTGGGCCGCCGATAATTTGCGTTATTTCCAAACTAAAGAAGTGATTCCCAATTGGTTTGACTTGCGCTATGCTGAAAACACAGGAGTAGCTTTTAGCTTTTTACAGGATGCAGATTCGAGTTGGCGCTTACCCCTGATCTTTGGAGGAGTGTTGCTTTCTGCCTCCATGGTGCTTTATCTTTTTTGGCAATGGCGTAAACAAAAGTTTATGGTGCTTCTGCCTTTGGCGCTGATCTTAAGTGGTGCTTTTGGCAATTTTATCGATCGGGTCATGAACGGCTATGTGGTGGATTTCTTTCATTTTCATTACTCCTACGAGTATAATTTCCCGATATTCAATGTAGCCGATGTACTCGTGTTTAGCGGTGTCGTATTGATGCTTATCCAGTATTATCGCGGTAAACTCAATTGGGAAGATTCCGACGTTTCTTCGAGTTTACAAACATAGTAGGCTTTTCGGTATCGTTTTTGTATTTACAGGGCTAAGCTTTTACCCTGTTTATGCGCTACTCATTCCTGTTCCTTCTCTCCCTATTATTCTCTTTTAATCAGCTATTCGCTCAGCTGCCGATTTACAATATGACCAATCTCACGGTCGATGATTGTAAAGGCTTCCTTCTCGATAGTGAAGACGGCTCTGTTGGGGGGCATTATGATCACGATGAGAATTATACTTTTAGCATTTGCCTTCCCGGCAACGGTACGGTCACTTTGATATTTAGTGATTTTTGTACGGAGGTCAACTATGATTCTCTGCGCATATTTGATGGCCCAGATACCTTGTCCCCTCAGATTGGACCTGCCTATATGGGGACCAATAATCCAGGAACAGTTACCTCAACCGGACCATGCCTTACGGTCAATTTTATCTCGGACGCCAATGTATCCTGTACCGGCTGGACAGCGCAATGGACTACCGATGTAGAAGCACCCGTATTGCCGCCCATGGCGGTCCAAAATGCTGCCCCTCCTTGTAGCACCAATACGGTTACAGTAAGCTTTTCTACTCCTCTAGCTTGTGATTCGTTAGATCTGTCTTCTTTTCAACTGAGTGGGCCAGCAGGCACGCTCACAAGCGCTACTCCGCTCAATTGTGTAAATGGATTTGCTACGCAAGTGCAGTTGGGTATGAATCCCGGGGCGAATGCCAGTGGACTCTATCAAGTTTCATATACCAGCGCTTTTTTAGATGCATGTGATAGCCTCTGGATCTTGACTACTACTGATACCTTTTTAGTCAATGATTGTCCGCTGGAAATGTATTTGGAGGCAGATCCCGATACGATCTGTTTTGGGGGCTGTGCGGATTTGACCGCTATGGTCAGCGGAGGAGATTTTCAGACTTATGGCTATAGTTGGACGCCAGCTTTTGGCAATAGTCCCGGACCTTTTACCGTTTGTCCTGATAGCACTACGACTTATTATTTGACCGTCAGCGATGGGGCT
This sequence comes from Bacteroidota bacterium, assembly GCA_039024315.1. GTDB lineage: Bacteria > Bacteroidota > Bacteroidia > J057 > J057 > JBCAWW01. The sequence goes on along the minus strand of JBCCQN010000039.1, from coordinate 34,432 downwards.
GGTTCCCCTCCCGTTACAGACTCGGTAACGGTCTATGTGCTGCCTAATCCGGTAGCGCCAGCTGATACGGCCCTTTGTCAAAGTGATCCTGCTTTTACCCTTACGGGAACGCCCAGTGGAGGTAGTTGGTCTGGTCCTGGTATCATAGATCCTATTGCGGGTCTTTTTGAGCCAGATTCTGCTGGCGGAGGGATACACGAAGTTATTTATACTGATTCTCTAGGTTGTTCTGATAGCCTCTTAGTCGATATTACCGAAATTGACCCCGGTCCCGTTCAGGCGGCCTGCCCTGCTACAGCACCATTTGGTATGGTGGGCTTTAGTCCGATTGGTGGAGTTTGGTCAGGACCCAATATCAGTGCTACAGGGGTGTTTACCCCACCAGCAACGATTGGGACTTTTACCGTTACTTACACCATCAATGGCTGTATCGCCACCAAAGATATTTATATCGATTATCCGTTGATCACTTTACCAGATACTATTTGTCAGAGTGAGGACGATTTCAATTTGAGTGCGAGCCCTCCTGGTGGGACTTGGAGCGGACCAGGGGTAGAGGACTCCCTTACCGGATACTTTGATCCGGGCAGCGCCAATCCCGGCGACAATATGCTGATCTATCGCCTTTCGGGTTGTGCGGATACCTTTAATCTCTTTATTAAGGAAATCAATTTCCCTTGGGACAATGCGGCCTGCCCGCAGCAAGCCCCCTACAGCTTAGGTCCTGGCAATCCTCCTGGCGGGATCTGGGGGAGCGCTTTAGGCGGAATCGTAGATAGCATCAATGGAATCTTTGATCCGGGTATCATGATGGGAGCAAACTTTACTGATACGGTTTTTTACTCTTTTGATGGGTGTACCCGAACGCGAGAAATCTACGTCATCCAAACAGAAATTGATTATGACACGGTCTATCGTTGTATGAATGAAGGTGAGATGGACCTTAATTACAGCAATACGCGTCGTCGTCCTTGGGATGGAGATTGGAGTGGACCAGGGGTGATTGATCCTGACAACCCAGGAATCTTTGATCCAGCCGTAGCAGGACCAGGTACACATTTATTGATTTATGAGGCCAACACTTGCAGCGATAGTCTATATTTGACGGTCTATCCACCTGCCGTATATGGCGATAGCTCTGTATGTGAAATAACTACCCCTTTTGTCATTCCAAGCCCTTCACCTGGCGGACGCTGGGATGGACCAGGTATTACTAATCAAAACCACGGCATATTTGATCCGCAAGATGCTGGGGTAGGAGTGCATACACTATTTTATACCTCGCCATTTGGTTGTATTGATTCTATCGAGATGGAAGTAACGGCATTGCCGCAGGTCAATATTCTGGATCTAGCCAGTCAGTATTGTTTTGTCGATTCGGCTTATGTGTTGACAGGGCTTCCCGCTGGCGGAACGTTTAGTGGACCCGGCATCGTGGGCAATACCTTTAATCCCGCCCTTGCAGGTGCTGGTGGTCCCTATTTGATCGCCTATACTGCTGGGACAGGGGAGTGCCAAAGAACGGCTACGGCAATTACTGGCGTGAGTCCTCCAATAAGTGTAGAGGTAAGTATCAGTGCTGATACTATCTGCCCAGGTGAAGTAATTGAACTATCAGCAACTGCCAGTGGAGGCGGTACTGGGATCTTCAATTATCTTTGGCAGCCGATCAATCGTACCCAAAGTACTGTTAGCATTGCTCCTCCAAACAGTACTTCTTATGCCGTTCGCGTAAGCGACGGCTGTTCGGACGCCGTAACGGAAAGCCTTAGTGTTTACGTACATCCAGATTATAGTTTGAGCTTTACAAGTAGTGATCCTGTTTGCTTTGGCGAAGAAGGCTGGTCTGCTATCCAGATTACAGGTCCCAATACCTATGATATTTTTTGGGATGTCAATCCACCCCAATCAGGAGATACTTTGCGAGGACCTACCGATTTCAATTATGAAGCCATTGTAACTGATTTAAATACAGGTTGTGAGAAGTCCGGCTTGACCGAAATACCTCGCTGGCCCTACGTAGAGGCGCAGTTTTTACCTAATCCCAATGACTACTGCGCCAGTATAGCCGATCCGGTAATACAGATGGTGGATCAAAGTGTTGGTGGCTTTAGTGGCTATTGGGACTTTGGGGATGGGACCCAACAAGATTATGTCTTAGGGCAAGACATTAATCATCGGTATCCTACTATTGGAGACTATACTATCAATCTTTATATCGAAAACGAAGGGGGCTGCAGCGATACCATCAGTGCTAGTATTTGTATCGAACCACTCCAATCTTATGTATGGGTGCCTAATGCCTTTACGCCCAATGCAGATAATGTAAATGATCAATTTGTGGTAGTGGCCCAAGGCTTTGAAGCTTATCAACTACGCATCTTCGACCGCTGGGGCAAGCAGGTCTTCGAAACGCAAGACCCCAATGCGACTTGGGATGGTACCTATCAAGGCAAAGGCGTTCCCGAAGGGACCTACGTCTGGAAAATCGAAGGACAACTGGTCCGTAATAATCCAGACATAGATTATCGGGCTACTTACTTTCGAGACCAAGGCAGTGTCACTATCTACCGATAAGAAGCACCATTCTGCGGTTTTGGCTCACTCTACGAAGAAGGATTTGATTTCCGCTTCGCTGGTTTCGAGAGGTTCACTATTATCTCCTAAAGAGAGAGAAACGATTTTGGGTTTCTTGCTTAATACTTGATCCCGTCGAATATTATCTAAAACTAAAACGTTTTACTGGAATTACCATCAGGCTATCTTCGTATGGCTAGTGCGTATTTATACTGAAAAACTCCTTCATTTCTCCTAAATTCGCATTATGAATAGGAATGCAAATGTGCGTTGGTTTCTGATCATTGTTTTGTTGATCGTAGCCAATCTGATTCTTTCTAGTTTTTTCTTTCGGCTTGATTTGACTAAGGAGAAGCGCTACTCTCTCTCTGATGTGAGTGAAGCGACTTTGGATACGATGGCTTATCCGATGTTTGTTACGGTCTATTTAGAGGGGGAATTCCCGCCAGACATTCGTGCTTTTCAGGATGTGCTGCGCACAACGCTTTTAGAGATGAAGCAGTATGCAAATGGAAATTTTGACTTTGAGTTTGTCGATCCTAGTAATAATGCGGAACTACAAAAACAATTTCAGGAGCTTGGCTTTATGCCAGTACCTGTGCAATACCGACTGGGAGATGAGACGCGCTTCAAAAACATGTGGCCTTTAGCCGCATTTCGCTACAAAGACTACGAGCAGTATGTAGATCTCCTCAAAGGAGCAAGCATTCCTACCCCCCAAGGTCCAAATATAAACTTCCAGAAAGCGGAAGCAGATCTTGAGTACAAACTTATGTCCTCCGTCCTTAATTTGATTCGAGAGCGGCGCGGTATTGTGGGCTTGGTTAGGGGGCATGGCGAGTTGCCGAACGAGAATATCCAAGAGCTAGGCACCGAATTGTTTAATGCTTATAATTTGGTCGATCTCAATATGGCGACTACTTACGCTGGGGCAGGCATCAGTCCAGATTTTGACGTACTCTTAATCTTACAACCGGTAGAAGCGTTCTCGGAACGAGATAAATACGAACTTGACCAATACCTGATGCGGGGAGGCTCTATCTTATGGATAATGGATTATGAAAAAGTGGATCTGGATTTATTTCAAAAGGTTTCCACCTTTACGGAACTATATGAACTTAATCTAGAAGATCTCTTCTTTAAATATGGCGTAAAACTCAATTTTGATTTAGTACAGGATGTCAGTTGTGAAAACATCGAATTATTTGATGAGACTTCACAAAATTTCGCTACTCACCGCTGGGTATTTTATCCTCGCTATTTTTCCTTGCCCGAGCATCCGGTTACACGCAATGTGGATGCCGTGATGATGCGTTATGCGAGTTCGATTGATACGGTCAATCAGGCGGGAGTGAAAAAGTCAGTCTTTTTGAGCTCAAGCCCTCGCTCACGAACGGTCCAAGGCCGGCAGTTTATAGATATCAATCAATACGTTCAGTCGCCTCCGCCGGTGAGTGTTTTTAATAAAGAAGGCTTGATTATGGGCTTGATGATGGAAGGAATCTTTGAATCTCTCTTCGTAGGGCGTGAAGCGCCAACAGATTCTTTAACGCCCACAAAACCCACCGCAGCCTTTGGCGCAAGAAACAATCCTAGCCGTCCTGGTAAGGTGGCCATTATTTCAGATGGTGCCTTTCCGCAGCCTCGTATTTTCCGAGGCCGTCAACAAAGAGTCCCTTTTGATAATGTTGACTTAGTGATGAATGTGATAGACTATTTGGCTGATGATCAGGCACTAACAGAGATTAGGTCCAAGGAAGTGGTCGTGCGGAGGCTGGATAGAGATAAGGCAAGAGATAATGCGGGCAGTATGCGCCTACTCAATTTGGTTTTACCTAACCTCCTGATTTTGTTGTTTGGGGTGATCCTTTTTTATGCTCGCAAAAGAAGGTTTGCAAGAGCGAGTTGAGCGTTCTCCGAAGGATACCCCTAAATAAGTAGTAAGACAATAGTATTCAGTATTTAGACCGAGGGAAGCAGGTCTATCTGGTTCAGTGAGGCCCTTTTTCTCTATACTAGATACTCCCGATAGCTATCAGGATACTTACTACTCTGTACTTAAAAAAATAGACAAAGTACGCCCCCTCAATCAGCAAGGCTAAAATTGAATTTTCCAGGCTAAGACCGGGATAATACCAGAACCAAAACGATCAATAAGGACATCATTTTCTGCGTCATACGATTGGAAAATGAGCGGTCTTTGGTTAAGGATATTTCTCACTTGAAACGTTAGCTGAGTACTGCGATTGGGGAAATTACGTTGATATACCACCGAAGCATCGATTAGCACCAGCGGGTCTTGGCTAGCAGAATTAGGATTTTGGTAGTCTATCTGGAAAATACCCGCACTTCTAATCAAATCGATATCAATGGGCGTGTAAAGCTGGGGCCCAGTATAAGAACTAGAGAGATTTACGTTCAGGACACTTACTTTTTTTGCGGTTTTGCTGATTTGCCATTCTTTACCTATGACTCCGTTGGCTATCAAGCGTGTATTGAAGCGAGTAGGGTAGGTGATCCCGTTATTAGGAGTATATCTAGAATCGAAAAAAGAACCATTGAGAATGAAATAATAGCCTTCGTCAAACACCCGTTCGAGGGCAAGTTCAATGCCTGTATTTCGTCCCGTGCCACCATTATCCAACTCAAAGGTTTCAAAGAAAAAGTCTTCTCCCCCGAGGCGAGAAATGGGAAGATCTTTGCCCACAATGAGATTGAATTGAGCCTGATAATATAGCTCCACCCCAAGACGTAAGGCTTCATTGACTTGCCATCGATAGGACAAAACCAAGTGATGTGCCTTATTGAAACGGATATTTTCGTTAAAGGGGTTCAATTGCCCATTGGCGTCTCGTCTTTCGATTATGTAGAGGTAAAAAGGTTCCATTTGACTGTGGAGTCCATAGCCAAAAGAAAGTGATTGTTGAGGATTGATTTGGTAGCGCAGACCTAAGCGCGGTTCGAGAGAAGCTTCTCCACTTTTGGCCAAGTACATCAAGTGCAAGCCAACATTAAGCTTTAGGTTTGGCCCCAAAGCAAACTGAGAGCGAGAATAGGCATTGACCAATATACTCTCCCCAAAACCAATACGGAGCGTGTCGTTGAGATTACCACCAGGATCATCTTCTAAGATATTGTCGGCTCTGATAAATTGGACGTTAGAACGAAGGCCATTGATGGTGATACCACTACGGTGAGTATGACGAGGGCCAAACTTATGGTTGATAAAACTGGACCAAGCCAAACGATACTCATAGTCTCGGGATTGGCTGAGGGAATCTCTGGTGATTAAATCACTTCTCAAATAATAGGCATCTTGGAAGTAGCGTAAGCCAGTTGTAATCAGGGCAGTTTGGGCAAAAGTTTTGCTACTAAGGGGTTTGCTATAGGTCATGCCAAAGGTACCTGTGGTCGTCTGGATGTTATTACCAAAATCACCACGTTCTTCTAAGGCCCATGCAGCTGTGTCCAGTACGGGATTGATTTCAGAGACACTGATCCCACCAATACCAAAGACATTGAAGGTAGCTCCTTGTTCGAGCGGGAAGTGCAATTTGAAGGAAAGATCTTGATAAGTAGGAATAGCGGCTCCTACATCGACAAATTCTTTTACTATACCAGTAGTCGAGTAGCGGTAATTGACCAAATAGGAGCTTTTACTTTTTTCACTAAAGGGGCCCTCAGTAGAAAAATCTAAACCTATAACGCTGAGCTGAGCGGAGTGCTGACGTTTTTCGGCATTACCGTTACGGAAGCGTGCGTCAAAAACTGCACCTAGTGAATTACCATAATCGGCGGGAAAAGCCCCTGAAAAGAAATCCGTATTTGCCAGCAGCTGCTGGCTAAACAAAGTTACTGCCCCTCCGGTACCACCGATACGAGCAAAATGGTTGGGATTATAAATATCGACTCCTTCTAAGCGCCAGATGACCGATCTCGAGCTATTGCCCCGCACAAATAATTCATTGCTGAGGGCATTGGGACTAGCTGCAATGCCTGGAAATTTTACCGCCATGCGAGCCGGATCATCTACCCCACCAGGGATGCGACGTAGCTCTTCTACGGAAAAGGATCGCGCACTTACTACAGCTGCTATATTGGTTACTTGCCGCTGGTCTGCTTCGATTATGACGGCTTCCCCTTCAACTGCTTGCTCGCTGAGACCAAATTCGAGAAAGCTCTCTTGACCCGAATTGATCAAAATCCCGCTCTTGAGTTGGGTACGGTAACCGATATAGCTGATTTGGATTTCATAGCGGCCAATGGGGACTCTTTCGATGACAAATTGGCCGTTTTCATCTGTGATGGCCCCCATAATTGGATCGGTATCTTGGATTTGCACTCTTGCTCCCACCAAGGGGGCTTGACTGGCTTCATCAAATACTCTACCGCTAATGCGTTGATATACTTCTGTATCCTGAGCAAAAAGATTAGCGGTTGTCAATAGAATAAGTCCTAAAAAGGAGAGGGGTAAGATGATAGTTGTTTGGCGCATCCTACAAAACTTTTGAAAATCAAGGAATTAGACAATACCTAATTTTAGGGGTATTGCTGCTTCTTTCGACTGATGTTTTGCTCGGTGAAAAAAAATGAAAGTTGCTGTAATTTTTGTCTAAGCCTCGACACTAATTAAACAAATACAACCAAAAAGTGATTTTCGATTTGGCCACTGTGCATGCCGGTGTCCTCAAAGATTCATTACTTAATCCAACCATCATATCAATGAAAAAATCCATAAAACTCCCTTTGTGGAGTACCTCCTTTGTACTCATAATGGGCCTTTTACTCTTTGCCTGTAATACGGCTAAAAATGTAGCTAAAAGCAACAATACCTCAGATTCCCTCGCAAAGTCTCTGCTTTGGAAGGTCACTGGCCCTGATATCCAAGATTCTTATTTGTTTGGTACTATCCATGTGTTGCCGCAAAGCCAATTTAAGCTGCAAGCAGGTGTAGAAGAGGCTTTTGCTTCCGCCGATAAAATCATTCTAGAGTTAGACATGGATGATCCTGGCCTGCAAATGGAAATGATGCAATATGCTAAAATGCCAGACGGGCAAAACCTTGAGCAATTGTTGACGGAGGAGGAGTATGATCAACTAGATCGGTGGATACAGAAATCTGCAGGGGTAAAATTGCAAATGGTACATACGATGCAGCCTTTATTATTGACTTCCTTGATTTTGTCCGAGTATATAGACGGTCCACCAGCTAGTTATGAGCTGAGTTTTGTCCAGATGGCCAAAGCGCAGGAAAAAGAAGTTTTAGGACTAGAGACGGTCGCAGAACAAATGGGTGCTATTGGCGATTACGGTCTTGAAAATCAAATCAGGGACCTCAAGAAAATGTTGGCGGAGCCCGAAAGTGTGAAAACAGGCTTCGAACAATTATTAGCAGCTTATCAATCCGAAGATGCCGATGGGATTTATGACTATATGCAAAGCCAAATGACCGGTACAGGTATGAACGCTAGTTTGTTAGAAAAACGGAACCAAAACTGGGTGCCCAGAATTAAAGAATTTGCCGCGGAACAGTCTTGTTTCTTTGCAGTTGGAAGTGGGCATCTTGGTGGAGAACAAGGGATGATTCGTCTACTTAGGGCGGCAGGATATACCTTGACACCGGTACAATAATAATTGAGTATTCGCTTGGCTATGGCTATCTTTGGGCTAGAAATTATTCCTCCCTATGCCCCAAATAAAGCGCCTTCTCGTAGCCAATCGAGGCGAAATTGCTCTCCGTATTATGCGCACTGCCCGTGAAATGGGTATCCAAACCATTGCGGTTTATTCTGAAGCAGATCGTTACGCTCCGCATGTTCGTTTTGCGGATGAAGCATACTTACTCGGTCCCCCTGCGGCGGCCGAGTCTTATTTATTAGGCGAGAAGATTATTCGTATTTGTGAGGATAACGCAATCGATGCGATTCATCCTGGATATGGTTTTCTCTCCGAGAACGCTCAGTTTGCTCGTCAGGTCGCCAAAGCAGGTATCATTTTTATTGGTCCTTCTGGGGATGCTATGGATCTAATGGGAGATAAGCTTTCTGCAAAGCAGGCGGTAAAATCTTATAATGTACCTCTGGTACCTGGGCTTGATGAAGCCATTACTGATGTGGAGGAAGCGCAGAAGATTGCCCAAGAAATTGGCTTTCCTGTGCTCGTAAAAGCTTCCGCTGGCGGTGGGGGGAAAGGGATGCGAATCGTCGAGAAGAAGGAAGAATTTGCCGAGCAAATGGAACGGGCGGTCAGTGAAGCCGTTAGTGCCTTTGGCAATGGAGCCGTTTTTATCGAAAAGTACGTCGGTTCGCCAAGGCATATCGAGATTCAAGTATTGGCGGACTCTCATGGGAATGTGGTTTATCTTTTTGAGCGGGAGTGTTCCGTGCAGCGGAGACACCAAAAGGTGATCGAAGAAGCACCTTCAGCAGTCTTGACCGAAGAACTGCGCCAGCAAATGGGCGAAGCGGCGGTGAATGTCTGTCGTGCCTGTGATTATGTCAATGCTGGTACGGTAGAGTTTCTGCTGGATGAAAATCACAATTTCTATTTCCTAGAAATGAATACTCGTCTGCAGGTGGAGCACCCTGTGACAGAGATGATAACGGGTCTAGATCTCGTAAGAGAACAGATTCGGGTGGCCGAAGGGGAGAAATTATCGTTCGGCCAAGCCGACCTCCAAATCAACGGACACTCTATCGAAGTAAGGGTTTATGCAGAAGATCCCACCAACAATTTCTTACCGGATATTGGTAAACTTCACATCTATCAGCGGCCGCAAGGGAGTGGGGTAAGGGTGGATGATGGTTTTGAGGAGGGAATGGATATCCCTATCTATTATGACCCGATGATCGCCAAACTAATCGTGCACGGGGCTGATCGTGAAACCGCAATTCAAAAAATGATTCGGGCCATTGATGAATATCAGGTGGTCGGAGTACAAACTACCCTCGATTTTTGTCGCTTTGTACTGCAGCATGAAGCCTTTACGAGTGGTAATTTTGATACGCACTTTGTGAAAAAGTATTTTAGTCCAGAGGTATTAGATAAAGAACTAGATGATATAGAACAGACGCTTTTGGCTTTGGTGGCAGAAAAGGCCCTCAATGGCCCAGTGGAAGTCAGTCAAGCGGCCCATCCACACCAACCCAAAAGTGCTTGGCGGATCAATAGAAGCCGCTGATAGTTCAGGCGAACGCCTCCTATTATGCCTTCAAAACAAAAACATCGGGGTCAACATCAAGAAGATCCTACCTTATTTGGTCCTAAAATGCTGCCTAAGCTTAATCAGGCAGTAAGCGATCTGTCGTTTTTGTTGAGCCGATCTTATCCTGAAAATGCTTCTCTAAAATTGGTCGGTGATCATCATCGTCTAACTCAGCGCCAACGCAAAGCCCTCATGCGTGCGAGTTGCTCGAATCAAGCTCGCGCCCATCGCCAGCAAATTGCCTTGCCCCAGAGTGAGTTAGAAGGAGCAGATTTAGCCATAGATGGCTATAATTTGCTCATCACTATTGAAGCGGCGCTTAGCGGCGGTATTGTGATTGACTGTTATGATGGGTACTATCGAGATATTGCTAGCGTACATGGTACTTATCGGAGGGTGGAAGAGACTAAGCCTGCTCTGATAATGATTGGGGAAAGCCTGCAAAAACTGGGAGTCAAATCTGTTGATTGGTATCTCGATAAACCCGTTTCCAATAGTGGTAAACTCAAGGGTATGATGTACGAGATTGCTGGTGAGCACAGTTTCCCCTGGCGAGTAAGGCTTTCCAATAATCCAGATAAGGTCTTCCCTACACTCACTGAACAAATCTCAATTTCATCTGACGGTTGGGTACTAGACCACCTTCAATCTACCTTCAACCTGCATAAACACTTACTAGGAAAAATGCCCCGTGCAAACCTAATCTGCCTCAACGGAGGGTAAGATGTGGTCCATTATCGCTTTTCGATTCATGGTGTGAGTATTTAGTTTTATGGTAAATTATTTACTGTGAAATTTACGTGGGTTTTAGTCCTTGCCATTTTTTGTTGCGCTTATGCTCCGACTTACGCCCAAAGTTTGAGGGTAGTAACGGATACAGCCTACATAGGATGCGACTATAGTCCCGTGAACTTGACGCCTACGGTCATAGATTTTAGCCAGAAAGGGATAGCGTATAAGTATTACAACGGCAATTGGAGTCAACTGCCAGATTTTTCGACTTTAAGTCCTACCGATAGTGGAGAGGTAGATAATCTAGACATCTCAGTTCGCAACGACCAAAGTAATTATGGTTTTGTATTTCAGGGCTATATCTACTTGGATACAGCAGGGATTTATACATTTTATACATCCTCTGATGATGGTTCTAAGCTCTTCATCAATGGTGATGAAGTGGTTAATAATGATGGTTTACATGGGACCCGAGAGCGTTCTGGAACGGTATCTTTGAACCAAGGAATGCATCCTTTTGAGGTTCGGTTTTTTGAAAGAAGTGGAGGAGAAAGCCTAAGTTGGAAATATGAAGGACCTGCTATTGCTAAGCAATCGGTGCCTGACGATATCTTATTTAACAGTGATCTATCAAGTCTAACTTATAGCTGGACTGGGCCCGGAGGATTTAGCTCTTCGGATCCTAATCCAGCAGTAAGTGTATTAGGTACCTATTATTTGACAGTAGCAAATGCTGACACTACAATCATAGATAGTATGCTACTTATGTTGCATAGCAATCCTGTTTTTGAGGTTCAAGGAGCGTGGTTAGCTTGTGGGCAGGACTCTGTTGCGATCAGCAATGATTTGAATGGAAATCTTTATCAAGCCGGCATTCGGTATGATTATTTTACTGGTAATTGGAGCAATTTGCCTGATTTTAGCACAATGGTGCCTGACTATAGTGGCATTGAAGCTAATATCAGTCTGGACCCACGCTCCGCAGAAGATTATTTCGCCTTTGTCTTCAAAGGCTTGATTTACATAGAAATGGCCGGCACTTATACCTTTTTTGCCTCCTCAGATGATGGGAGCAAAATCTTGATCAATGATGATTTATTGGTCGATAATGATGGCCTGCATGGGACTAGAGAAAGAAGTGATACTATTAGGCTTCCGGTAGGCTTTCATGACTTTGAAGTTCAGTTTTTTGAAAGGAGCGGTGGGGCAAATCTTATCACTTCCTACGCAGGGCCGGGCATCAGCAAAACGACTATTCCGGAGGAAATACTCTTTTATAAAAATGAAAATACTTATTCCTACCAATGGTCAGGTCCCAATGGATTTAGTGATTCACTCTCTCAAATTTATGTTGAGGAGGCTGGGATTTATACATTGAACATTATCAATGAGAGTACCCAGTGTAGTGCTTTTGATACTGCCTATGTCGAATACTATTGTACAGGGTACAGTGGGCGTATTTTTGAAGATGCCAATGAAAATTCGGTCTTTGATCATGGAGAAACGCAATTTGATTCGGTAAAGGTTTTTCTTCTAGATGAGCTACAAAATGTATTAGATAGCACCTTGTCGGATAGCACAGGCATATTTAGCTTTCCAGACCTTAGACCGGGTAGCTTTCAGTTAAGGCTTGCTAATTTACCGGAGCAACTAGAACTACTAACTGGCCTTTCCGGCTATCGAGAAGAAGCAATAGGGGGTGTTAGATACATTACCACTCCCTTGGCAGTGCTGAGTCCTGCCAGTAATGCTTCGCTCGCCATTCCCTTTGTGAATTCTCTCACATTGCCAGTTGAATACCTTGATCTACAACTCGTCGATGAAAATGAATCATGGACTTTAAAATGGGCAACAGCTTGGGAGCAAAACAATGAAAAATTTGTCATCGAACGTTCTTTAGACGGGCAATTATTTGGGGTAATAGGGGAAGTGCCTAGCCAAGGCAATAGTCAAACCCCCTTGAGTTATGAATATGTTGATCGTGATAATGCGATTGCAAATATTGTTGATCGATGGTATTACCGTATTCGGCAAGTCGATTTTGATGGGCAATTTCATCTCAGTAAGATATTAACGGCTAAAGTAAACTCTAATGAGATACCCGTAGAAGTGATTGGCTTCCCTAATCCCGTAACAGGGCCAGAGTTTAGCGTACGTTATAGTGCTGTGGGACAAGAAGCTATTGTAGAGTTTAAAGTCATCAGCGCTTTAGGCCAAGAAGTGCACTACCAAGAGCTGGTAAAGGGACAATTGCTAGAGTTTAAGGTTGATATTGCCAATTGGCCCTCGGGTTACTATTATCTGCATATTCAAAACGGGGGGCAACAATCTGTGTTCAAGTTGCTAAAGCAATAGGTCCGTATATGGAGGGTTTTTGTATTAATTAGCGCATATCAGTAACTTGCTCCTGCGGAGAACGTTTATCTCCGTAGCAACACTTTTAAACTGGTTATGCAGTCTTACACCTGGTTTTATTCTCTTGCTAATGCCCTAAGCCTTGAAGAAGAGCAGGCACTAGCAGCTGACTTTGAGCATTTTCTTGCTCAATGGAAATCCCATGGTACTCCAGTCGAAGGTTTGATCAAGATCCGCTACGGGCGCTTTATTATCGTCCAGTCCAATCCGGCAGAGGCTAGACCTTCAGGCTGCTCTATCGACAGCCTTAAGAAATCAGTAGGCACGATTTTAGATAAGCATGGCTTAAAAGTGCTAGACGCTAGCTATGTATATTACCGTTCTGGCACAGAAATCAATGCCGTTCACTTTCGCGAATTGAACCAACTAGCGGCCGATGGAAGGCTAGAAGCTGAAACTATCGTGTTTGATCACTCTCTCGCTCAATCTGACGATTTGAGTAAGTGGGAGCTGCCGCTTAAACAGACTTGGTTAAAACGCTATTTGCCTAAGGTAAAGCAATAGCCAGGTCTTCTCGTTTTATATATTGATTTATATAGCCTGGCGAAATCAATTTGCTGGGCTATGATGTTTATACTCCCCCCTTTAACATTTTAAAACCATTAATTAACCAACCCCAAAAATGGAACCATCTGTTCAGGACGTCCCTGGAATCAATCTGGTAGGAGATCGCTACCATATTCAGGGAGTAGATGTATTGGAAATGTGTGAGCAATTTGGCTCACCTCTATTTGTGTATGATGCCGACAAGATAAGAGCCAAATATGAGGCGATGACGACTGCTTTTGCTGGTTTGCCTCATAAAATCAAATATCCCGTCAAGGCACTTTCCAATCTCAGTATCCTGAAATGGTTTAAAAAGCTTGGTGCTGGCCTCGATACCGTTTCGATGCAAGAGGTGCATCTAGGCCTAAAAGCTGGTTTCGCCCCTGAGGAAATTATCTTTACGCCCAATTGTGTCTCTTTTGAAGAAATCAAAGCCGCGGTAGAGCTAGGCTTGATGGTCAACATCGACAATATTTCGATCTTAGAGCAGTTTGGCCATGAGTATGGCAATAGTGTACCTTGCTGCATTCGCTTTAATCCCCACATCTTTGCGGGGGGCAACTCCAAAATTCAAGTGGGGCATATTGATTCTAAATTTGGGATCTCGGTCTATCAGCGCCGCCACGTTCAACGGATCGTTCAGGCTGCCAATCTCAATGTAGTGGGGCTGCACGTGCATACGGGCTCTGATATTCTTGATGCAAGGTCGTACATCCAAAGTGCTGAGATCATGTTTGATTTGGCGCATGAATTTGAAGGTCTAGATTTCATTGATTTTGGTAGTGGCTTTAAAGTCGGCTATAAAGAAAATGATATTGTGACGGACTTAGTCGAACTAGGAGAACGTTTGCGTGAGGCCTATGCCAAATTTACGGCTGATTATGGCAAAGAAGTCGAAATCTGGTTTGAACCTGGCAAATATATGGTCTCAGAATCCGGCTACTTTTTTATGCGAGCCAATGTGATCAAGCCTACTCCTTCTACCGTATTTGTGGGAGTAGATTCTGGTCTTAACCACTTTATTCGTCCCATGATGTATGGCTCATTTCATGAGATTTTTAATGCTAGCAATCCAAATGGTACCAAGCGAATCTATTCAGTTGTAGGTTATATCTGCGAAACGGACACCTTTGGTTCTGACCGCAAATTGAGCGAGGTGCGTGAAGGAGATATTCTATGCCTTCGCAATGCGGGAGCCTATGGCTTTTCGATGAGTTCAAATTATAACTCTCGTTATCGAGCGGCCGAAGTGATGGTCGTCAACGGCCAAGCTAAATTGATTCGAGAACGAGAAACCATGGAAGATCTGCTCCGTGGACAAGTTGAAATAGATTTCTAAAGAAAAAGGGGCTGTCTCCAAAATAGAGATAGCCCCTTTTTCATTGGGCCAACTGATAAAGAGTAAATCCTCGTATCTTTTGCTACATTAAGTACAGAGTAGAAAGTATCCGGAAAGCTTTCGGGAGGATTCAGTATATAGAAAAAAGGTCTCGCTAAACCTCCTAGCTATGAATACTGAATTCTATTGTCTAAAAGCTGGTTGCCCTACAATGGGCTGTCGGCAAACCCAATATGCTCATTGCCTCCCTTTTGCGTCGAATTAAGTACAGCGTAAAAAGGATTCATTACAGAGCTATAAGATCTCGCTGAAGCATATAGCTCAATTTTTCTAGGTCTTAATACTAAATACTATTGTCTCAGTACCTAAAAGATGCAAATCTTAAGGCCAATCAAACTGCTAAATGAAGACGCTACCCTTTTTTTTCTTGATTTTTCTAAGTGGAGCTTTTTTTGAGAGTTGCACCAAAGCGGATGACAAAGTTGATCCTTCTCCCAATATCATTTGGTTAGTAGCTGAGGATATAAGCCCTGCGCTGGGATGTTATGGCGATCAGTACGCTCGCACCCCAAACATTGACAGATTAGCTGCTGCTGGAGTAGTGTATGATTTTGCCTTGACTACTGCCCCTATCTGTGCGCCTTCTCGCTCTTGTTTGATCTCTGGCCTTTACGCTAGCTCCCTAGGAACCCAGCACCTAAGGTGCGAGATTCCCTTTCCTGAACAGCTTAAAACTCTTCCAGAATTGATGCAAGCACAAGGCTATTTTACTTCTAATCGTGATAAGACGGATTATAATTTTGATCCAGACGGCTTGTGGGAATATTGGTCTTCTACCCTAACTCCTTGGAAACACCGAGAGGATAATCGCCCCTTTTTTAGCTTTATAAATATAGGCCCTTCCCATGAGGGCAGCGTGAACAATTTGGAAAAGTATCGAGATTTTGTCAGAGACCTGCCAACGGAAGATCTACATGATCCTACTAAGGTAAAGTTTCCCCCTTATTATCCTGATAGCCCCAAAACGCGCGAAACTTGGGCACACTATTATGACATTTTACAAGTCCTTGATCAGAATGTAGGGCTAGTTTTGGACTCCCTGAGCTTAGATGGTTTAATGGATGAGACCATTATTTTTTTCATGGCAGATCATGGTTTTGGGATGCCTCGTTATAAACGCTGGCTCAATAAGACCGGTATGCATGTCCCCCTGATTGTTTATATGCCGCCTAATTATCAGCATTTGATGGATGGCTTTGAGGCAGGAGGACATAAAACAGAGATGGTAAGCTTTATCGATATGGTTCCGACGACGCTCAATCTAGCAGGGGCAAAACTACCTGATTGGTTAGAGGGAGAGCCGATTCTCGGCTCTAACGCGAGCCCCCAGCGCAACTTTAGCTTTGGCGCTCGAGATCGAGCGGATGATATGTATGAAATGTCGCGCTCTGTTACCGATGGACGCTATTTATATGTGAGACACTATATGCCGCATCTGCCTTATATACAATCCGGCGTGATCTTCTCTGATAAAAAACAGTCTTTCCGAGAATTGCGTAAGCTCTATCAAGCAGGCAAGACTAATGTTGAGCAAGCAAAGCTTTGGAATCCTAAGCCGATTGAAGAGCTGTATGATCTACAAAATGACCCACAAGAGCTCAACAATCTCGCTGAGCAACTAGAGATGAAATCAATCAAAGGGAAACTAGTCCGAGAGCTTCACCAATGGATGATTAAAACCAAAGACCTCGGCTTATTGCCAGAAGCGGAATATATGCTCAGATCACAAGGCTCCACTCCTTTTGAGTACGCCCGCTCTAGCGGAAACTACCAGATTGAAAGCATCTTAGCAGCAGCTGAAATGGTAGGCACCAGTGGGGAAGGAGCTCTATTGAAAAATCTCAATGCTGAAGACAGCGGGCTTCGATATTGGGGCGTCATTGGATTAATGCAACTAAATGAAATATCCCCCGAAGGTCGTGCTCGCTTAGATGGCTTACTCAATGACACTTCTCCCAGTGTCCAGATTGCGGCTGCGGAGGCCCTTTGTAGATTTGGTAATTCTGATAAAGCAGTAGCGGTTTTGGGAGAACTGGTCCAATCAGATCAGCCTTGGCTAGCCCTGCAGGCAGCTCGTAGTATTCAACTGATCGGGGAAGACGCTCGTCCTCTTATCCCGATCATGCGTGAGGTATTGCAAAGCTTATTAGGAGAGCCAGGGAAACGCCTCAAGTATAAGGATTTTAACTTTGCTGCTTTTACCAGTTGGGCCCTTGAGTGGGCTTTGCAAGAGATGGGGGAAGAGAACCCTTAACAAAGGACAGCTGCGATTGATAAAAATCCATGAATGAAGAGTTAATGATATGTAAACCATTTCAGCTTGATCCGGTAATATATGCAAATGTTCAGCATGAAAGTTTTTTCAAATCTCTTACTTTTTGGTCTCCTCATACTACTGTCGTTACTTTCTTGTAAGCAAAAGAGGGTAATTCCCTCGCAGAAGATTGATACATTTTTGGATGAGGTAATTGGAATTGATGAGGAGGCGCAAATCTTGCTCTATAATGGTCAAAACATTGATTTGACCACTTCTTCTTTATCCTTAGATCAAGAAGTGATAGTCATAGAAACTGACACCTTGAATCAAATAGCCTTAGGGGATCCCTATACATCAGAATGGAGAAACAACACATATCGCTTTTATCGCACAGAATTACCCATTTTAAAGATCCAGACGAGAGAGAATACAGAAATAAGTGAGGCCTATGAGTCTGCACAATTCGCCTTAATTGAAAATGGGCTAATCACCCTGAAAGGTAACCTAGGGCTTAAGTTGAGAGGGAATACCTCTCTTTCTTTTCCTAAAAAATCTTACAGATTAGAGTTTTGGGAAGACACTGAAGGGGTCAATAACAGAGATGTAAGTCTGCTCAATATGCGCGATGATGATGACTGGTTGTTGGATGGAATGTGGAATGAACCTTTGTCGATCAGGGATAAGAGTGCCATGGAATTGTGGTTGAGCTATGGCCGAGTAAATGATACTGATAAAGAGGATATTGTGTTAGGAGCCGCAAGAGAATATTGTGAGTTGTTTATCAATGGCGCTTACAAAGGACTCTATTATGTAGGGGAACGCTTAGATCGTAAGCAATTGAAATTAGATAAATGTACTTCCCCATCAGATGGCGGAGAATTGTATAAAGCAAAAGGGTGGGATGCCGCGGTGATAGCGTTTTCACTACCTCCATATGATAATAACAATTTGTATTGGGGCGGATACGAAGTGAAATATCCCCAAGAGATTGGTAAATATGATTGGCAGAATTTAAAAGAGTTTATTGCGTTTTTTATTGATAACCTGCCGGCCGATTTTGAAAATATCTATCCGCAAAAATTAGATACTGATAATCTCATTGATTACTTCATCCAGATCAATCTTCTTTACGCCTATGACAATGCGGGTAACAATGTCTATATCGCTCGTAAAAATCCCTCGAGTCCATATTATTTTGTTTCCTGGGATTATGACGCTACCCTAGGTATAGGCTTAAATGGTGGCCTCTTTGATGTTCAAAATGACTTTATTCAGCATCCAGTAACTAACCGATTATTTATCAGTCCTTCTTTTAAGGATAAATTGAAAAAGAGGTGGGCGGACCTAAGAGCTAACCAGCTAACTTTCAGTAATATTATCACCTATTACCATGATAATCACTCCATATTACTGAGAAATAAGCTTTATGAAAGAGAGGCAATGATTAGCCAGTTAGATAAACCTGTTCCAAGTATGGAGTCAATGATGTACTTAGAAGAAACCCTTAATGAGCGACTTCAGTATTTGGATGATGCTATCAAAAAGCTGTAAAATTAAAGGTGAACTTTGGGGTCTCACCCCAACATTGCTTAAACTCAAAGTCTTTCTATTCTCCGATTTCATCGATACGATCAAAAACCGAAAAGTCAGCTTTGGGGTCTGGTCCGTAATTGTTATCTCCGTTATCACCTTCTGAGACCAGAAATATCAATAAGATGATATCACCTACTAAAGGCACAAATCGAATCATAAACCACCATCCACTGCGATTAGTATCATGCAGTCTCCTCACCATCACGGCCAATGTGGGGATGACCGTGCCAAGAGCATAGATCATGATCACCATTGCGCCAACATTGATCCCCATGACGCCTTCGGCCAAGGAACTTGAAAAAGCCAAGGCTAATAAAATGAGGAGATGGAAGAGGATATACATCCAATACTCTTTGCGACGGGCGCGACCACTGAAATCAGCGTAGCTTTTTAAGGCCTTTAGGTACCATTCCATAGCTATAATTATTGTGTTTTACTAAAAAAGGAGCGTTTTGCCGTTTGCGTTTTCTAGTAAATTAAAATAAGCCTTTTTAAGCTGTTTCCCAACCTAAATGTACCAATGCCTTTCGAAAATCTGCTGGTATTGGGGCCTCTAAAGATAAGCGTTCCCCGCCGGGGTGAAAAAAAGAAAGACTCTGGGCATGTAAGAGTAATCTGGCAATCTCCCAATGATCTCGCCAATAATTGTTGTGCTTAACATCGCCATGCTTTTTGTCGCCAATGATGGGATGGCGAAGATGCGAAAAATGGCGACGAATTTGATGGAAACGGCCCGTTTCTGGCTTGGCTTGAATCAGACTATACCTCGCTGTATCGTAACGTCCGATAGCTACTGGCAGTTCACATTGTTGGAGTCGTTGGTAGTGAGTGATGGCTTTTTGAGGCTCCTGCGGAGAACGATTAGTCAAAGCATAATCAATCGTTCCCCGCAGGGGTAAATAACCTCTCACCACCGCCAAATAGGTCTTGTCCAGCTGCTGGTCTTGAAATTGCCTACCTAGCCAACTGGCAGTCTCACTGTCTTTGGCAAACAACAGAATGCCCGAAGTAGCTCGATCCAAGCGATGGACTGGAAATACTTTTTGCCCAATTTGATCTCTCAGTAGTTGCAGGACAAAGATCTTGTCTTCGCTGATCCGAGTTCGATGCACCAAAATCCCACTAGGCTTATTGATGGCGATGAGCCGCTCATCTTCATAAAGGACCGTAAAAGGAGCAAACATAGGGCAAAGCTACGCAAATCATTCTGTTGATCGCAGCCGCAAAAATAATCTTGATCCCAGCAGCATTATCGCGCCAATACCCATAGAAACAAGGACCTTATTTAGGATACTGAAATGGCTAAAGTCATAGAACACCAGTTTACCAAAGCCGATGACAAATAAGACCATCGAAAAGCGAACAAAAGCAGTCTTTTCAAAGCGACGGCTGCTAAAGAGTAACACCACTGCATGGATGACGATCAAGGCTGTAGCGGCAGGACCCCCAATATTCTCGGTAGTTCCGATCAAACTAGCTTGGAAGGGGAGATAAAACATAGGGAGCAGTAAGTGAAACAACCAAGGGCTGAAAGCTACATTGGGAAAGGCTAATTTTTTTTCCTGCTTCGCAGAACGATAAGTCACCCAAGCCATGAAAATGACTAGAACCAACATGCCCAGTCCGATTCTTTGTCCACCCAATACTACTACCACCGCAAAAGAAAAGAAGCCAAGGACGATCAAAAGAATAGCGGGGACGCGCAAGAAGGTTTGAGGATCCGGCTCGCCGAATTTTTGCAAGGCAAAAGGCACCACTAATTTGTAATACAAGCCGACCAATACCAGCGCAAAAGCCAGACCCCTAAATTCGAAAGTGTGCACAATCCCATGAAAGATCAATAAGCCTGACCACAAAAAGGCTACTTCCCACCATTCTTTGGCTGCTTTTCGTTGGAAGATGCGGCGGTAGAGACCTTGGGCGATAAAGGCTAAGATTGGGATGTAGCTGTAGTAATAAGCAGGTAAAGTAGAAAGCTGCTCTGCGTAGATGATTTCTTCAAAGGGAGCTAAGACAGCAATGACGATGCCCGCTAAGTACACAAAACTAGAAGCATACAAAAGCATATCCACAAATAATCTTTCCTTACTTTTGAGATAGGTCTGCAGGGCCAATGCTCCGATCATGGAGATCAATAATGCGGGTGCCAAATGTTCTGGGTAAAGCCTAATAATTGGCTTGAGCCATACCGCAGGCAAAATCAACCAAACCACTTCCCTTAAGCCTCTAACCAAAGGCCAAAAGCGGTTTTCTTTAAGGCTTTTTTCATAAATGCTTTGCAAGGAGAAGGCTATCAAAGCTAGTAGCGCAATGCTCAACTTGGCCGGTAGTAATTGATTGTGGAAAGCAAGGCTGTCTGTAAGGGAGGCAGAGATACCATAGGGTATTAAAAGAAAAAGCATGAAGGCAAAGCCTGCCGCCTCGCTAAATGGCAATTGCAAACGATTGCCGATTTGTAGGAGACCAATCGTCGCGATTCCCGCAAAAAGCCATCCCCAGATACCTAAAAACCAAGTACTGAGGAGCATCAACGTCAACGCTAACCATAAGCTCAGTCCGTCGGTAAGGTGTTTGCTGAGCCATTGCTCCCACTCAGACTTAGCGGTATATCTGCGGTAGATTCCCCACAAACCTAGGATACTAATCCCTAAACAGAGCCATTGAATAAAACCGACATTCCAAAGCTGCACGCCCCAATAGTTGAACAGAGGGGGTAGGAAATAGAGCATTTTCAGCAGGGCGATGGTCAATACTAGCAAACCTTCTACCCTGAGGCGTTCATGCGCAAAACGATGGCCCATGAGCACAAGGAGCATGCCCTCAAAAGCCCAAGCCAGTCCCATCCAACTTTGGTCAAAAATGCTCGGGATGGCAATCCCGACTAATCCTCCGATGAGTAAGAAGGCAATCCATCGTAGATGGGGAGATAGTTTGTGATATCTCAGGGCCAATCCGAGGCTAATAACAGCTGCATTGCCTATAAATACCCAGCCCAATAACTCCAGAGCATCATTGGCTTGGTAAAGCAAGAAGAGATTTAATATTCCCAAACTGATACTGGCCGCTAGCAAAAAGAGGTGATGGATATCAAATTGCTCTCGCCACTGCTTGCCCTCTCTTATGGCCGCACTAACAAAGAGATAGACAAAAGCGTGTAAACCAATGCTCAAAGCCAATAGATTGAAGCGCTCAGGATGCTGAAACCATATCCATTCCACTAAGAAGGCAAAGACTAGAAAGGCGCCAATCTGTAAGGGTTGCCATTTGATCTTTTGACTGAGCCAAATCGCCGTAAAGCTCAAGACCCAAAGATAACCTAAGTAGAAAATCGAAAAAGAGGTACTATGTAGGTAAAATGGCACAAAAGCACCTCCTAATAGGCTAATCACCGCCACAATACGGGCTTCTTGCTTAAGACCTAACCAGACGCCTACGGCTGAATTGGCAAGGGCTAAGGTCCAGCCGATGATGGGTCGCTGGAGCGTCGGAAAGAGTACATTGTCACCAATAAAGTAAAGCAGGAGATAGTTGATAGCGATGCCTAGTCCTAGCATAGCTGCCCCGAAATCTCGATAGTGCTCCGCTTTCGCAATTAGTCTTTTGCCCCAGAGGATGATACCCGTGGAGGCGAGAAAACTTACACTCAGTTTTAGGATTAAGAAGGTACGTTCGCTGAGGTGATCCAGCATAATACTGATCCCCATTTGCATGAGGTAACCAAAGCCAAAAAGCAGGGCTAGAATCCCTCCTAAAGTCATGAAAAATACCGGTAGCTTACCTTCTTCGCGATAATGCTGATAAATGCCTTTTAGGTATTCTATCCCTTGATTGAAAGGATGAAGTAGCATTTGAAGGGCCGGCGGTAAGGGTTTAGGTTCTTTGGGGGGAGGCGGAAGACTTGTCTTTTGTGCTTTTGGCTTAGGCTGGGCCGGTGGCACTACTGCTTTGGCTATACTAGCAGTAGTGGCCTGAATTTTGGCGGGCTTAAGTACCATTTTGGGCACCTCCTCTTGGGGGGGCGCTTCTTTGACAGGTTCCGTCGCAGGTTTGGCCTCTCGCCATTGATGTTCCCATTGGTTGAGGCGTCGCCTGAGTTCAAGGCATTCTGTTTGATAACTCGATTCCAGTTGGCGAAGGTTTTCGCGTATCTGTTTGAGTTCATCTCCTAGATGTGAATAGGTTGAAGTCATCGTAGTGTATTTGTAGTGGCTACGACACTAGGAGATACTCGGCTAGCAAAAATGATTTTTTGACTAGCCTAGACTGACTTTCTGATTGTAGGAAAATGGCTCTTCTAGTGGTTTTTTGACCTTTTTTCTTTTAAAAAAAGGCTTTTTGAAAGGAGGCAGCTTAGAGGTGGATTAACAGAGTTTGGGTTAAGAAAAACCGCTTCGCGGAACGATCCCCTCGTTCCGCGAAGCGGTGAAAAAACAAAAAAGCAGGCTACTTTTTAAGGCCGATTTCTCGAAGTCGCTCGTTGAGGTACTCCCCAGCGGTCATATCGCTATAAGCCTTAGGATGCTCATCGTCTATACAGCTTTCCAGTGAGGTGAGGTCCATATCAGAACGCGGATGCAAAAAGAATGGTACGGAATAACGCGGTAGATGCATCAACTCCCGTGGCGGATTGATCACGCGGTGAGTGGTAGACTTGAGACGGTTATTGGTCAGGCGCTGTAGCATGTCTCCCACATTGATGACGATCTGGTTGGGTTCAGGCTTGGCGTCGATCCAATTTCCTTCCTTATTGAGCACTTGCAGTCCATCAGCACTCGCCCCAATTAAGAGGGTAATCAGGTTGATATCCTCATGTTCTGCCGCACGTACAGCTCCATCCGGAATTTCGCTCGGATTGGGGATGGGGAAGTAGTGGATGGGACGTAGGATGCTATTGCCGTTGTGGATCTTATCGTCAAAATAGTTGACATCGAGATCCAAGTACTCTGCAATAGCGCGCAGCAAATAACGGCCGCTACCTTCCAGAGACTGATAGAGATTTACCCCATATTCGCGCATACCGGGAACCTTATCATCTGGAAAAATATTGTCTGGATACTCAGATTTGATCGCATCGCCATCTTCTACAATCTGACCGATATGATAAAACTCTTTGAGATCGCCGACATTATGGCCCTTGGCGTGCTCTTTACCTTTGGAGACATATCCGCGCTGGCCGGCAATGGCTGGGTCTTCATATTGCCGCTTGGTCTCATCATCCATGGCAAAAAAGTCCTGAAAGGCGCCATAAGCATTTTGGATCAGTTGGTCCGTGACCCCGTGATTGGCTACGATGGCAAAGCCAATATTAGAAAAGGAATCGCCTAGCTTTTTGACAAAGGCAGCTTTTTGCTCAGGGCTGCCATTACGATAATCGTTGAGATCTACCGTTGGTATACTTGTGAATGTGCTCATAGTATTATCTTTTCATCTGTTCAGATGAAATATATCAAAACACCCAATGCAAACCAATTCCTTGGGGGCCTACTTGCACATGACTCAATAGGTGCTCCAATTTGGGCTGTGCTTGATTGTGATGTAATAGATATTGAGCAGTATCGAAGAGGAGTAAAAATCCACCTTGCAGGAGGAGAGACTGTCCGTAACCTTTTAGCCTTTCGGGGCGATTGCTGGTGTTTTTGGCGCGTTCAATCAGAAAGCCGCCAGCGGTCATATAGCTAAAGTTTAAGGCGAGGTTGAAGAGTAAGATCTTTTCTAGCTTTTGTTGGGCTTGGTAGCTCTCCCAGAGACTCAGCATAGCAGGATCGGTGGTGTAAGTGCCATAGAGGCCACCAGCTGCAAGACCAAGATTTACCACGTTCCAAAATACGTTCATCTCGTGGAAGTAGCGCGTAGAACCGGTCGTTCTGCTCCGCAGAACACCACTCACTGCAATATTGCCAACGGCCCAGGCTCCGAGCACGTACATATTGGTTTTGTTGAGTTGGAGGCGATTGGTGTTGAGCTCGAGTAGGGTCTGGTCTTGGGCCCAAAGTATGCAAATAGGTACTAGTAATAATACCATCAAAAGAGAAAAACGACGGCTATTCATTGTTCGATATTTAAGGCTTCAAATTGGACTACTTGTCCTTCTTGTATGGTGTAGCTGATTTCGATAGGATTGCAGCAGACTTCACAATCCTCGATATAAGTTTGTTGGCGCACACTGGGATCGAGTAGCATGGAGATTTGCTGCCAGCAATAAGGGCAGATAAAGAAGTATTCTTCCTCGGCATAGTGAAAATCTGCATCTATTTCCATAATGCCATAACTTGGGTGGAATCCGCTTTGTTTCGGATAGGGGCATTGCGAAATTGGCTTGTCCTATTGGAAGAAGTTATGAAGCACCTACTGACGCTTTGGCTATGCTTGCTCGGGGTTCCCTTTTGCCTATGGGGCCAAACCGATCCATGTCGCTTGCAAGAGTCTTTTTCACTCTCATATGAGGATCGGAGCTTGATTTTTGTTTTAGGAGACCTGCGGGAACGCTTACATCTGCCTTTGTCATATAGCCCTGATCGTATCCCTGAGCTGCAGCTGCGGTCTTTTCGTACCGAAAAGCAAACGCTAAAAACTTGTCTAGACCAACTGCTCAAAGATACTGATCTGGAGTATCGCTGTATTGGGGGGCAAATTGTCATTTTTACCAAGTTAAATTCCTCTCCGGGCCAAGGCCAAGAGGAAACGACCCCTATCCCTCGCCAAACCATAAGAGGCCGAATTTGGGACAAAGATTCACAGCAGCCCATTCCTTTTGCCGCGGTATTTTTGCCTAATACTGAGCCACTTAGGGGAGCCTACAGCGACGAAAATGGCTACTTCCGCATCAATAGAGTGGAGGTCGGCCGCTATAAGCTACAGGTAAGCCATGTGGAGTATCAGCCCTATATTCAAAATAGTCTCTTGATCAGCACGGGTAAAGAGGTCGTCCTAGAATTGCAACTGATCCAAAAAATCAACACCCTCAATACCGTACAGATTACGGATGATGATCCGATGGCTACCCCTCTCAACCCTTTTGAGACGACTAGTTACCAAGGCTATGAGGTCGAAGAAGCAAGGCGTTATCCAGCTAGTTATGGAGATCCAGCTAGGCATGCGCAATCTTTTGCTGGGCTGATTGGGCAAAATGATATTCGCAACGAAATCGTCGTCCGTGGCAATAATCCTCGCTCTATCATGTGGATGATTGATGGGGTAGAGGTGCCCAATCCTAATCATTTTGGGCGGGAAGGTACCTCGAGTGGCTCTATCAGCATGGTGAGCACAAACTTACTGGAGAACTCTGAATTTTTGACTGGCGCCTTTCCGGCTCAATACGGCAATGCGACTGGGGGAATTTTTGACTTGCGGATTCGACAGGGCAATGACTCGACTTTTGAGCACAGTATAGAATTAGGCACCTTGGGCTTGGAAGTTGCTTCGGAAGGCCCTATCGGCCGTAGAATTGGCTATAAAGGCTCCTACCTTATCAATATGCGTTCTTCTGTCCTCAATGTCATCGGTAGCTTATTGGATACTATCATCGTGGATGAGGAGTTGACCAATTATCAAGACTTAGCTTTGAAGCTGCATTTTCCTACGCGCAAAGGAGCTGTAGATGTCTTGGCTCTCTATGGCAATAGTAGCTCTGGCCTACCCAGAGATGAGCGCAGGCGCTCGCAGGTATCTGGGGTTCAAACCTTGGGCATTATTTCCTATCGGCGGGCGATCAGAGATAACGCTTACCTCAAAAGTTCCTTATCTGCGATGACTTCCGAGATCAATAATCGGATCTTTGATACTGATTCACTGGATCTGTATGATCAAAGGGATATTGCAGGCAAGGCGATTTTGCGATGGAATTGGTTGTACCATAAACGCTTTTCGCGGCGCTTTATCGCTGAGCTTGGTGGGGTACAATCTTGGCGAGGCTATAATTTTCAGGGGGAAATGCATAGTACGGTTTTGGAGCCTCCTTTTCAAAGCTGGACAACTTTTGATACTACAGGCATCACAAGACGAACGCAGTTCTTTTTTACGGGTAAGTACCGTTTTAGTGAGGATACGGAGTTTATTTTTGGGTTGCACTTTTTGCGTCATCGCTTGATTGATCAGCAAAGCTTGGAACCCAGGCTAGGTTTCCGTTATCGGCCACATCAGATGCATCGGATGCGCTTATCCTTAGGCTGGCACAGTCGGCTAGAGTCTTTGGAGTATTATTTCCACTTAGACCCTTTGGGGGAGCCATACCAGAGCGATTTGAAGCTGCCTAAGGCCCTTCATTTTGTGGCGGGCTACGATTTTTTACCTCACCCTGATTGGGCCTTTACCATGGAAATGTATGTGCAATACCTCTACAATTTGCCGATAGCGGTAGATAGCAGCCGTAACTTTTTCTCTACTATTTTACAACCAGATGGCTATTATTCTGGTGAACTGGTCAATAGAGGGGAAGGTCTCAACCAAGGGGTTGAACTATCTTTGCACAAGCGCTTTGGGAATGGTTGGTATGCCTTGGCTAGCGGGAGTCTTTTCCAATCTATTTATCGAGCCCGCGACCGAACCCCTCGATTTACCCCTTTTCACGGCCCCTTGCAATACGCAGTATTAGCCGGTAAAGAGTTTTCTGTTGGCCGAAAAGGTAAACCTCACCTCCTCAGTCTCAACGGCAAGTTTTTCTATAATAATCAGCAAAGATTGGTGGTCCTCGATCCCACCCAACCATTACAAAGCAATCGTTATATCCAGCACTTTAGTATCGCTCAGTGTCCCGATTGTGAATATTATCCTTACTGGCGCTTTGATATTCAACTAATCCACCGTCGCAATCACAAGCGCTTTGCCAGTGTTTGGCGGGCTGATATTCAAAATTTTACTGCTAGAAATAACATTCGAGAAATTACTTACGACCCGATAACGGGCCAAGCACGCACTGAGTTACACTTTAGACTTTTGCCGGTTTTGAGTTACAGAATTGAGTTTTGAACAGAGGAGGCGCTGGTGTTTATTGCTTTCGCCACCTTTGCAAAAAGCCTGTCCAGCGGATTTTCGAACTGATTTCACTGGGAGCACTTTCGTTGTGCTGCCGATCTACTGCCGTAACGATATAGTGATATCGCTTCAAAAAGCGGGTACGCTTGTCCAAAAAGAGGGTCTGATCTCCGCCTTGCACTTTGTATATGTAACTAGCATTAAGCGTGGGAAGTTCGTGGCCCTCGCTACGATAAATGACATAGTAAGCTACCGAATCGCCATATAGTGATTTTTGCCAGCTTAGCTGAACGCCTTTTTTCACAATCCTAATCTCTTGTTCGCTTGGCGCTACAGGGGGAATGGGGTCTCCTTTTTGGACCGTAGGAATCAGTGCCGGCCTACGGTAATAATAGTTTTGTAAGGAATCGGCAAAGCCTAGTGGATTGACATCAAACCAGCGTGAGCTAAAAAATATACTGCCGTCCACGGCTTCATTTTCTCTCAATTGTCGGATTTGTCGAGGGATTTGGGTCGGATCATCCCAGTTTTTGTCCGCATTATTGGCAATCTTATAGGGCCCGTGGCCGATATATAATCGTTTGCCATAGCAATTGGCAGACCACCATTCAACGATCACATCAAAAGCGGCTGGTGGATAGCCAATACTCCAATAAGCTTGGGGTGCTACATAATCAATCCAACCGTTGCGTAGCCACAGCCTAATATCAGCATAGAGATCATCATAACTAGTTTGACCGGCTCGCGTGTCCGAACCTTCTGGATCGTCCGCGATATTGCGCCAAACGCCAAAAGGGCTGATGCCAAACTGTACTTCTGGGTTTACATAGCGAATGCTATCACTCAAGCGCTGGATAAAGGTATTGACATTATATCTGCGCCAATCATCTACTTCGGGAAAGCCCGCCCCATAAAAGGCAAAACTACTCGTATCCGGAAAGGGAGTATCCGCAATGCGATAAGGGTAGAAGTAATCGTCAAAATGCACGGCATCGATGGGGTTGTGCTTGACCACATCCAAAACGACTCCCAATACATAATCTTGCGCATCTGGAATTCCTGGGTCGATATAGAGATTGCGGCCGTACTGCAGCGTCCATTCTGGGTGGGTTTGGCTTACGTGATTTTCGGCCCGTAATTTTCCCTCTTCCCAATCCATATCTGCTCGGTAGGGATTAAACCAGGCATGAAACTCCATACCACGACTGTGCGCTTCAGCGATCATCATGTCAAGGGGATCATAATAAGGTTCTGGCGGACTGCCTTGTTCTCCCGTCAACCACTCGGACCAAGGTTCATACGCAGAAGGATAAAAGGCATCGCCGCTAGGTCTGATTTGTACGATGACGGCATTTATCCCCACGGCCTGTAATCGATCCAATAAATCTGTAAATTCGCCAGCCTGAACGTCGGCATAGAGCTTAGCTTGACTTGGCCAATCAATATTTTTGACGGTTGCAATCCAAGCCCCTCTAAATTCTCTTTTGGGAGACTGAGCGTTCATCGAAGATGTAAACCCCCATAAAGCCAATAGGAATATGACTAATCGAGGAGGGAATGAGCGTGCGAGTTTGTATTGCTTTATGTCCATATGCATCAAAAATAGTAGGTTCCCGCTAATGAGTCCTAAAGTAATCCTTTTTCTCTTGCTCTTTTTGCCGTCTTTACCACTTTTCGCTCAGGAAATCTGTAACAATGGGCAAGATGATGATGGAGATAGTCTGATAGATCTTAATGATCCAGATTGTGATTGTAATGGGGTGATCCCTTTGGCACCTTCGATGATCCCCAATGCATCCTTTGAAGATACACTTTGTTGTCCTAGTGGCTACGATCAACTCGCCTGTACACAGGGCTGGGGCTCGGGTACCGCCTCTTCTTCGGATCTTTTTCATACCTGTGACTTCTTTAGTCCTACGCAAGTGGGGGCCCCTTTACCTTTGCCAGCAGGAGATGCTTTTGCCGGCTTTATCAACAACGGTACTTATCAAGAGTTTATCGGGCGATGTCTCCCTAATGACTTAAGCGCTGGCACCAATTACCGCTTAAAAGCTGCGGTCGGTTTTGGCGTCAACCTAGGAACGGCTTATAGTGGCGTAGCCCCTTTTGAATTGTCCCTCTATGGCGCTCCTAATTGTGTCGCCTTTCCCATCAATACTGCTGGCAATGGCTGTCCTACTGCCCTTTCGCCAGATTGGGTTTTACTCGGTAGCGTAAGTGTTAGCGGTAATGAAGAATGGGTAGAGGCTATAATCGATTTTACGCCTACTCAGGATATTGGCTCTATTATTATCGGCCCAGATTGTGGCACTAACTCACCGCCTGCCTATTACTTTGTCGATAATTTGGTGTTGGGGCTTACTTCCGATTTTGGAGGAGCAAGCATGTCAGCAAGTGGGGACCCTTGTCAGGGAACGCTCAGCCTTAGCGTCGATCCGCTCAATAATCCCAATATCCAGTATCAATGGTATAGAAACGGGATCGCCTTAGCGGGTGAGGTCAATCAGACTTTATTAGTGCCAAGTGGACCTGGTGGTACCTATCAAGTGCGCGTCTGGGATGGCTTGTGTTGTGATACCTTACAGCAGTTTATTCCGGTCGGTAATACGGTCGTAACGGTCGATATTACGGGTGGTCTCGAAATCTGCGCAGGAGAGCAAAGTGCCTTGAGTGGGCCTTTGGGCTTTGTGACTTATACTTGGACTACCCCTGCGGGGAATGCTTCTGGCGCTCAATTCAATGCCACTCAGCCTGGCGAGCACATTCTTGAAGTAACGGATGTCAATGGTTGCCAGGTCTCAGATACGGTAGAATTTATCGTTAACCCTATTCCGGTGGTGCAAGCTACCACTCAAGATATCGCCTGTTTTGGCGAGCGCAATGGTGAGATTCAATTAAACGCTAGTGTAGGGCAAGGACCTTTTCAATATTCTCTTGACAATGGCAATGCGATTACCTCCGGACTGTTTAGGGGCTTGATTGCCGGACCCTATGCTTATCTGGTAATAGATGCAAAGGGTTGCGAAACTAGCGGTAATATCAATCTTTTTCAGCCGGATCTTCTCAACATCGAGATCGATCAATTGCAAGATGCAGGTTGCGACCAAGCCAATGGACAAGTTCGCCTTTCTGCCATGGGAGGTACCCAACCTTTTACCATCAATTGGTCCAACGACAATAGCAATCTGCTCGAACGAAGTGGGCTGGCCGAAGGGAGTTATGGGGTCAAATTAGCTGATGCCAACGGCTGTGTGGATTCCATTGGTTTTGAGATTACCAATGATTCGCGTCCTATTGCGGATTTTATCATCCCGATAAGAGATACGAATGCGATATCACTTTCAGAAGCCACTTTTCTTTTCGAAAACACTACCCAAAATGGGTTTAGATACTTGTGGGATTTTGGCGATGGTAGTGCAAGGGTGCCCTCCGAAAATCCTACGCATACCTACAGTATGCAAGGTACTTACACCATCAGCTTGATTGCCTACAACCGTAGCGGAGATCAGTGCGCAGATACAACTAGCCAGATAATCAGAATCTTAGATGATTTTCATTTGTACTTTCCGACGGCATTTTCCCCTAATAACGATGGTAGTAATGACCGCTATAAGCTCAAAGGCGAGGGGCTGAGTCAGTTAGATTGCACGATCATAGATCGTTGGGGACAAATCGTTGCTTCCTGGTCTGGGCTGGAAGGAGGTTGGGATGGAACCCGCAATGGTAGGGCTGTGCCAGAAGGTGTTTACACCATCCAAGTAAGGGCGATCACTAATCGAGGCGAAGCTTTAGAAAGAGCGCAGTCTATTACCTTGATTCGTTAAAAATGGAAGGGGAAGGACTCCTCGGTAGCAGGAATCTGACTGAGCGATTAACAATTTGTCAATTTTAACCAGTAGCGAATGTTCTGGAGGATCCGTCTTCTATGAAGAATCTTGACGGCAACGTCAATTCTGTACTTGGCGTTTTGTCAATTACAGAATTCTCTCAATGATTCAAACTACACTTTGACGGAAATAGTCTATTTTTACACTGGAATCACTCGCAAATAATATGAAAAACTTTTTATCGCTTATCTGTCTGCTCTGCCTATGTATTGGAGTTCAGGCGCAGGGCAATCGTACCAATATTTCCCTTCAAGCTGGTTATCATGGCAAATTACTGAATCCTCGTCCGCTAAATGCGGTGATTGATTCATTTAACTTTTATAGTGGGTTTGACATGGACTTAGAGTCTGTCGGCGCTGTTAGTGGCTTCTTTGCGGGGGTGGGGATCCATCCTGGTCGTTCTCACTTTCGCCTTGATGCGATGAACTATAATGCCATGTTTACCGCTAGTGGCACTGATGATCAAGGAGTAGAGCAAAGGCGAGATATGGCCCTGCAGGGTGCGAGATTTAGTCTCGGTTTTACTTCTGAGCTCATTCGCTTTTATGATGAAGGACACTTTTGTGTAGGAGCTTCCTTTAATGTCAACTACCTCAATATTACTTCTACTCAAAAGCCGGCTGCCGAATTTATGACGGATGAGCCCCTTGATGAGGCAATGACTTCTTGGAAGCCTAGCTTTACCATTCATACCCCGCTTCGCTTTGGCATAGGTCCTCAAGTCAAGATCAGCCTTGAGCCCTATTATCAAATATATTTTGGTCCGACTGACTTTAGCCCAGTCAATGAGGCTTTAAATCCTGCTACTTTTCAAAATACTCCTATCAGTGTAAGGGAAGGGGACTTGGACCATTTGGGACTAAACTTGGCCGTAATCGTATTTTTACTGCCGCGCTAATACTCTAGATATGTCTGACAATCAGTCGTCTAGCCTTTCGATTTTTCCAGTCTTGCTGGTCAATTTCATCGGGATGCTCGGCTACAGCATTGTTTTGCCTATCCTCGTTTACATCGTCAATGACTTTGGGGGCAACGAATTTGTCTATGGACTGTTAGGCTCAATTTATCCCCTTTTTCAATTATTTGGCGGACCCCTTTTAGGACGTTGGTCTGATCAAATTGGGCGACGCCGAGTCTTGATGATCAGTCAAAGCGGTACTTTATTAGCCTGGGGACTATTTATTGTCGCTTTGTTATTACCAAAACTGAGTATTTGGGAGGTGGACTCAAGTTGGGCGGGAAGCTTTATCATCTCGATCCCGCTGATTCTTTTGTTTTTTGCGAGGGCCTTAGATGGTCTTACGGGTGGTAACGTATCGGTTGCCAACGCATATTTGGCGGATATCTCTAATGACGAAAACCGCAAAGCCAATTTTGGTAAGATGGCTTCCTCGACAAGCTTAGGCTTTATCATCGGGCCGATGCTAGCGGGTTTATTAGGGGCTACGATCCTCGGAACGCTTCTCCCAGTAGCCGTAGCGGCCTTAATTTCCTTGACGGCGATTTTTGTGATTTACAAAGTTTTGCCTGAGACCCCATCTGTCTTGATGGATGCTGAAGCTCAGCACCTAGACCTCAAAAAGATGTTTCAGCATAACCATAAGGCTTGCTACAAAATGGAAAACTGCCCCGATACGGGCTTTTTGGCGATCCTCAAAATGCCCACCATGGCTTTAATGTATGGTATTTACTTCCTGACCTTTTTGGGCTTTAGTTTTTTCTATGCCGGCTTTCCGGTTTATGCCTCTACTATACTAGCTTGGGACAGTAGTCAATTAGGGATCTTTCTGACGATCTCTAGTCTAATCATGGTCATCTCTCAGGGGCCTTTATTGTCATGGTTGAGTCCGCGTTTCAATGAGAGTTACTTGATATTGGCCGGTAGTTTCTTGATTGCAAGTAGTTTTGCGCTTTTGACGATCGAAAATATGATTGCCATTTATAGCGCCAATGTTCTACTTTCTGTTGGTAACGGCATCATGTGGCCGAGCTATATGGCCTTATTGGCGCAAAAAGGGGGCAAAGACGTGCAAGGCACCATCCAAGGCTATGCGGCTAGCATGGGAAGTTTGGCCAGTATTTTTGGTTTGATCTTAGGGGGCTTACTGATTGGCCAAATGGGTTCCTTCTTGTTTTATTGCGCGGCCGCCATATTAGGAATCATCTTTTTACTCAGTTTTAGATTGCTGCCACGATTTCAGTCTTCAACTTAGGGAAACCAGTAGATCTTGGAAGCTCCATGGCAGGAAAAATCACATACATCTCCTAGGTGAATGAGCTTTTTGCTATGATCAAATCGCTCTTGACTCGGATTCCATTCGTCCACCTGAAAAGCATCATTAAAACCCAGAGCGTAGCGTTCCCCGGAGGGGCTAAAAGCAAAAGGAGAATGAAAATAAAATAGATCATGCCGGTCAAACATAGCCTCATACTGCCTGCTTTGTAGATCGATCCGATAGATAGAATCAGGTTTGTGGGGATAAACCATTGCGATCTCTTGGCCATTGGGGAGCCATGAAAGAGGAGGTAAGCTGCTATAGTTATCAAATTCTCCCAGAGGAAGGACAAAAAGACTATCCACCTCAAAGCTTTGGGGATCAACATTGAGCAATACCTTCATACTATCTGTAGCTCGGAAATAAGGGACCACTAAGTCTCCACTCACGGGATTAATAGCAAAATTTAGGACGGAGAAACCTAGCTTTTGACTGAGATTCGTCGTATCTCCACTACTTAGATCCAAAGCCATTAATGCACGCTCTGCTTGGATCCTAACCCAAATAAAATAAAGCGTGCTAGCTGTCGGATCAACCTCTAAATGATAAATCCAGCCTCCGGGCTCCTGTTCTTCC